>CAZPUL010000023.1:0-72286 GCA_964589735.1 uncultured Verrucomicrobiota bacterium
CGCGTTCGGTGATCGCCGTCTCCCAAGGCCAGCTCTTCATCCGCACCAACACGAAACTCTATTGCATCGACGGCGCGGCGAAGAAACTGGCGCTCAATCCCTCAGCCGAATAACGCTATCACCGGCTTTCCTCCGTCTGTGATGGGCACCGGACGGCTGCCATCGTAAAGCTCCTTGCCCGGATTGATTCCCAGCGCCGCGCAAATCGTCGCGTGGAAGTCGGGCATCGTCACCGGATCCGTCAGCACTTTTTTGGACAATTCATCCGATTCCCCATAAGCCCGTCCGTGTTTCAAGCCCCCTCCCGCCATCACCAGCGTGAAGCACTTCGATTGATGTCCGCGTCCACCACCCGCATCAAATTCCGGTGGACGCCCGAACTCAGTCCCCACCACCACAAGCGTCTTCTCCAGCAGTTTGCGCTGGTCCAGATCCATTACCAGCGTCGCCAAAGCACGGTCCAGTTCCTGGATCAATATGTGTTGCTTGAGCTGGCCTTCATTATGAGTGTCCCAGCCGGTGCCATTGATGAAATTCAGGTTGTGCGATACTTCCACGAACCGCACGCCATGCTCCACCAACCGCCGCGCCAGCAAGCACCGTTGCCCAAACTCGCCGCCGTACTTATTCCGCAATTCCGCCCGCTCTTCCTTCAATTGGAACACCCGCATGAAATCCGGTCCCGCCAGTTTCAGGCTCAGTTCGATGACCTCGTTGTATTGGCGCATCGCCGCATCATCCGTCGCGGACTGCCGCACCTCCGCCAGCAATTGCTCGCGTCGTGCCTGTCTCACTGCGTCCACGCCGGAGTGCCTTACGAACCCATTTGGTCCTGCCTCCGTATCCGTCAGATACAGGTAACCATGCTTCGGCCCCAGGAAACCCGGATCGCGCGATGCACTCGGATATCCGATCACCACATACGCTGGAGCCGTGGGCGAGGTCTGCCCCAGTTCATGCGCCACGATGCTGCCGATGCTCGGATACCGGATCGTCTCGCTGAAGGGCCGCGCCGTGTGCACGAAGTGCGTCGCCGTCGCGTGTTCATCCACCGTCGAATGCGTACAAGTGCGCAAGAGCGTCAACCGGTCCATCACCTTCGCCGAATTCGGCAGATGCTCCGTCACCTTCACGCCCGGCACCGCAGTGGGAATCACATCGTAATCCGTGCCCGCTTGCTTCGTCTTCGGGTTGCCGCGCTTCTTCGGGTCAAACGTGTCGATCTGCGACATCCCGCCGCCGAGCCACATGAAGATGCAATGCTCCGCTTTGCCCTTCGGGAAATTCGCCGCCGCGGACGCCATCACGCTCGGCAGCAAGTTCATTGCCGCCAGCGCCGCCGCTGAGCGACCGCCGCTCTTGAGGAACTCGCGTCGTGACAAGTTGTTGTTCAGTCCGGACATCATGGCTCGTTAAGGAATATAGATCGTTTCCGGCGCATTCAGCAAGGCCCACAGAAAATCCTCCATGCGCATGCGCCAATCGGCCTGCAATCTTACGGTGGGGGCCGGGCCCTGGCGCGCTTCCACCTCTTCCATCTGGCGCAGCACATTCGCCTCGGAGACCACGTGATTGGCCCAGCTCACATACGGTCGGGGGACGCTGGCGATGAGCGGTGCTGTTTGGGACAGCACGCGCTTCTCATAGCCCGGCTTCAGCAATGCCACAAACTTCGCACGCTCCGCGTCCTTTGGCTGCCGTCCTAGCACGCGCAGGAAAACTTCCTCCACCAGCTTCTCCACCGGTTGCTCTTTTAGCGCCAGTTCCGTCATGCCGGAATCTTCCGAGAGCCGCGTGATCCACAGGCTCGCCGTGCCATTCGCGAGCAGGGCCGGCTGCAGTGGGTTCGGCTCATTCTTGCGCACGGAGATCGGCTCCTGCCGGTTGCCCTCCCAGCCAAACGCCGCCATCAGCTCCGTGATGACCTGCGCGCGTGGCAGATTCAAGCTCGGCCGGTCGCGATCATTCGCCGTATACACAAATTGCCACGCCCGCCGTGGCTCACCAAAGTTCAGCGCCAGCTTCGGCGTGCGTCCGCTGTCCACATCGATGCACACCAGCCCCGTATCAAAGTCTTTTCCATACGCCGTGAAGAGCGAATCCACCAGTTGTTCCGCGCTCAACCGCCGCTTGATCGGTGCCGCGAACAGACGATTGGCATCCGCCTCCGTGCGCGCCTGCCGCTGATACGCCTGCGAATTCAGGATGAGCCGCACCACGTGCATCAGATCGTAGTCATGGCTTACAAACTCCCGCGCCAGCCACTTCAGCAACTCCGGATGCGACGCCTTCGCGTTCTCCCAATCATGCAGCGGCTCGACTATCCCGCGTCCGAAATAGCGATGCCACACCCGGTTCATCATCACTTCCGCGAACCGCTCGTTCTGCGGAGCCGTGATCAGCGCTGCGAGTTGCGTGCGCGAATCCGCGTTCGCCTCTACAAATCCCGGCGGCAACGCTTCTCCCATCAGATTCTTCAACGTCCACTCCGGGGCCAGCTTCTCACCCGGCTTTAACGTTACTTGGATGAGCGGCTTGCGTCCCGTGGGCAGCTTGTCCAGCGCCACCGTGCTCGTCTTCGGCACCTCCACCGGTTGTTTCGCCAGCATCGCGCCGAGATGGAACAAGTCCGCCTGCGTGCTGCGGTGATACGGTGCATCGTGACAACGGGCACATTTCATCTCCGTCGCCAACAAGGCAGTACTGATGATGCCCGCCTTCGCCACCATCGGCGCATCGTTCAATGCCGCCAGCGAGAAGCCCGCCGGACCACCATCGTATGCGCCGCCTTCCATGCGGATGAGTTCCGTGATGAACATATCCATCGGCTTGTTGTCGCGGAAAGATTCATAGATCCACCAGCGGAACGGGCCCGTGTTGTTCAGCGTCGCGTTCACCAGGTTCGGATTCTCCGCCAGCAAGTCCTGCCAGAAACCCACCCAATGATCCGCCCAGCGCTGGTCTGCCAGCAACCGCTCAATCAACCGCTCCCTTTTATCCATGCGCTTGTCCGTCGTGAACGCCCGCACCTCATCCGCCGTGGGGAAGAGCCCGATCGTATCCAGCGTCACCCGCCGGATGAATTCCTCGTCCGTCGTCAGCGGCGTCACCGAGAGATTTTCCACCGGCGCTTCCTCCGGCCACACCGCACCTTCTTTGACCCAACGTGCCAGCGTGTCAATCTGTGCCGTCGTCAGCCGTTCACCCTTCGGCGGCATGATGTCATCCGCATCCTTAGGGTTCAGCCGTTGGATGAAAGGACTCTTCTCCGGTTGCCCCACGACGATTCCCGGCTCCTCCGAATCACCGCCTTTGAGCAACGCGCTCAAGCTGTCCAGCCGCAAACCGCCCTTCGGCTTCGCGCTGTGGCACGAGAGACAGTTCTTCTCCAATATCGGCAACACATCGCGATGGAACTGCACCGTGCCTTTTTGTTCCTTAGCCCCCGCTTGCGCCCGCTCGATACGTGCGTTGATGAATTCATCCAGCGCATTATTCGCGGCCAACCCTGTCGGAGCCGGTTGCGCCACCGGATTCTGCCTCACGAATTCCCTTGCCACCTCATGCCGCATGTTCCAATAGCCCGCATGCAGTGCGCGCGTCTTCGCCCGCCGCGCCGATTCCAGTTCGTCATAAGCTGCTTCACGTGTTGTCCGGTATTTTGCCCACCCGGCATCCGTCAGCGACACCTCCAGCTTCGGTGCCAGCAGATGGAATTCATTCTTCCCCGCGCGCGATACCGCGATCACCGTCTCGCCCGGCTCTACCCGGATAAAATCTTTCCCCCGCTTGCCGCCCAGCAACGTCTCGAACGTGAACGTCTGCGCCTTCCCTGTCGCTGTGAACTCCGCCAGCATCTCATAATCACCCGGTGCGCGTTGCCGTGTGAAAGCACCCAGGCTCAAGAAATTCGTCCGCACCGCATCATGCCCGTCCGCGATTGGTTTGGGAAAGGGCAGGGCGGCCACTTCTTGTCCGTCCACGCTCAACCGCGCCCCGCTCCGCGCCCGCAGTAACAAGTCATACTTGCCCGCCGGCAGCTTGAAGGTCGCA
This sequence comes from uncultured Verrucomicrobiota bacterium, assembly GCA_964589735.1. Lineage (GTDB taxonomy): Bacteria > Verrucomicrobiota > Verrucomicrobiia > Limisphaerales > JAEYXS01 > JAEYXS01. The sequence goes on from CAZPUL010000023.1 coordinate 4,054, forward strand.
CTCGCCCGCACCAGCATCGGCCCGCTCCGCTCCACCCGCACCCCTGTGGACGTGTATTGCCACGGCACATGAAAGAACGCGAACGCCGGCTCCGTGTAGCTGTCCGCCACCTGCGTGATCTCATTCGTTGGCCAAGCCCGGTTCTCCGGCACCTCCGCCGAGAACACCTCCACCCGCACCGGCTCTGCCTCTGACTTGGCTGCTGCTGTCAAACCAGTCAGTAACAGCATCAAAGCGGTCAAAAGGTTGCGGCGCGTCAGTCTGCCGTTTCCCTTGTTGGCAGAGAGGTATTGGCCTCGATCGTTTTTAACGGCTGCACCGGTGGCCAAAACTGGCTCCTTCTCCCTGATGGGCAGGCCGAGCTTCGGCGAGAAGGCTGGGATGAGGGGGAAGGGGATCATCTTAAGCAATCGCAGCCACACTTTGTCCGATGACTGCGTCAGTTCGCTGCCCTGTTGGCTGTTCTCGGCGAATGCCTCAGGGCATTTCATCTCTTCCACCCGGCTAAAATGATTCTTCAGACGTTCCATGTATTTCGGTGACTCACGCAGTGTAGTCGGGAACCGACCTCCGTCACGCACGCATTGGTGGGAGCCTTCACTACCACTTTCGGGTGAGCCATGTCGGATGACCTGCTCACGAGACGCCCCATAATTCTGCTGCCCGCTCATCTGGAAAAATTTGCAAACACTCCTCCGCTGGTGCGTTATCACCCCTCTGCTGCTTGCTGTCACAACCGCCTCCTTACTCATCACGGAAGAGAATACCTCATCCTTGTAAATCAGCAACAAAAATTTTCAATAAATTGCGTGATTAATGTATAATCCTGCACATGAGCAACATGCAAAAGCTGGATTGGCTTGAAACGCACGCAGCAGGATGCTTTTCAGTATCTTGCGAATGCTGAATATGTCTATTCTTCCTGCTGAAGGCTCCATGCAAAAAGGTGGAAATCGCAGCCTACCCCGATACTCAGCCGATACACGCCGCTCAAACTCCCCCCATTAGCTGTTCGCCGTTGGTCATATTGGCCCGCCGGTTTACCCCGCGCCTCTGAGGTCGGGGTGCCACCGGCTTTGAACTTTGAGCTTCTGAGCCCCCTTTCTCCCCCTCGGCACATGTACACAAGTGCCGAGGAATTCTACCAATTCCCCCTGAACCGTCCACACTCGCCCGCCACGCTGCACTCTCAACCATTCCCCCTATCCCAAAGGGATTGCCCCCCTCAGTCCTCCAATCGTCGTAGTCCTGAACCCCGCATCGCCTAGATCGGGGCCTCCTCGATTCGCCAGCCACCCCGTCACCCATCCTCTGGCGGCTCCACCAAGGCCCCACCCACCCGGCAACCAAATCTGCTGGCGCGGCCTCACCCGCCTTCACGACATCCACCTCGGCTGCCTGCTCGCCAAAGGAGATGTCGGTGATTGAATGGCTATGGGCGACGGTTGCGTCCTAACACTACTTCGGATACAAAGGAATCGCCACCGTGTCTTTTCTGTCTTGCTGAATTCCAACCGGAAAAGCCTTATCCCCTTTGGGCATTGGTGAATATACTTTCAAGACCTTTGGGTCACTAAATCCAACATACGCGTTATGATAGCCCGGTGCCCCTACAATAGCAGTATCTCGCTTTTCAAGTTTCTTTATGACCAGCAAACCATTAGAGCCTACGGCAACTGGTTCGTCCTCGATAATACCTTTAGAATTCAGCAAGGAGTATTCACTATGACGCATGGTTACATGCGCGTTTGTTAAAGATTTTCCAGATGACTGATCTACAACGACAATAGTTACATCCCCAACAGCACATCCCCCCACAAGAGTCGCTAACAGAATCAACAGATATAAATTTTTTCTGTTCATAAAGTTGTCACCCCACACCTTGTGTTCTCCCCGGCCAAAAGCAACCCGCCCGCCTGCGCTCACGGCTCCTGCCCCTCTCACCTGTTGGCCGCTTCATTGTTCTCCCTCATGCTGCGGCAGTCATTGCCTGCTTACACCGTCCGCCTTTCCTACCTTGACCCCCGACCCGTTTTTGTAAACTTCTGGGACTGTTCGCGCTTGCCGCTTGTGCCAATCCGTTGCCCGCCCTTTCAGCAAAAACGCCACCAACTGAAAAATTACCTTTGGATTCAGCAACCATTGGGCTTCGGCTCCCGCTTGCTTTTCTTCCACTGGCAGCCGATGAAACAGATCCTCGCCGATCTCCTTTCTTTGCCGGGCCACCAGCTCGGCGGAAGCGGAACGGTGGCCTTCGTAAGTTGGGGCACTGACAAAGGACTTGCAGCCTGCTTTGCCAGATTCTCTTCGTATGGTAAAAGCCGTCGGTTGTTCATTCGGTCCTGTCAACCGTGAATACCCTTCTCCGAAGCACATGATCCAGTAAACCTTGATCAAACCGATGCTCGCGCCCAGCGGAGTCCGTTTGTAGTCCGCTACATTCTCACCTTTGCCCGTCACGATGGTCAGTTCCAGTTGCAGTGACTCTGTCAGCCTTTCGGCCAGACTGAGCCAGTCATCTGTGCCCAAAGCTGTCGTGCCGTTCTGCTCCATGGTTTCTATTTTCACGATGGCGTGCAGTAACGAGAAACTTGGATTGCTGAATTCCTGGTTGTCTATCGTAACTCCCACCGCATCCTTACTGTAAAAACCCATGATGTTCGATTCCTGAAGCATTCTGACTGCCGTCTCCTTGTCGAAGGCCCGGGGATTTCCACTGCTTTGTTCGGCGTTCTTGGCAAAGATGTATCCCTTGGTCCCCAAGGTGGATTCAACTGCGGCAAACAACTCCGCTACAGCCGGAGCGGTGTTCAGCTTTTGGCGGCTGTATCCGATGAGCCTCATGGAAGATATGAATGTTCTGTCATGCGCATAGCACGGCTATTCTTTGGCCATGCTTATTATGTGGATGATGTGTTCATGCTTTGCTAACAATTCAGACTATGCCTTGTCTTAATCAACCGTCGTCGGCACCAATCACCCCGTTCGGGATTTCCTTTTCGCTCTGAGTTCCGCCGCGGCTTTGGCCGCTTCCGCCCAGACCCATTCCGTGATTTCTTCATCGCTGGGCGGTTTGTCCCCGGCCACAAAGGAAACCCCTTCATGCTGCCCGCTTTCGAGCAATTGCTTCACCCTTTCGGATACGATCAATTTTCTTCCCTCCGCCAGTCCCAGATCATCCTGATAGGCTTGCCCGGTGATATGGCACCATTTCAGCTTTGGCAGTTGCGCGGTTTTGCCATGAAAATGATGGAAGGCGTCACTCGGCTTGAACAACGCTGTCCTGATTTCAAAACCCGAGTAGCCGTTTTGCTCGAGTTTCTTTGCCAGCTCCTCACTGGCAATGAAGCATGGGCTGATCTTCCAGAAGTCACTCCTTGGGATACTGTCCAGCAGACAATGGAATTTCACCACCACTCGCGACGCGGCGTCCGGATGGAATTCCGTCTTGGGCCCCATTTGTCCAAAAACCGGCAAATGTACAAAGTAGAACATTAAGTGGAATCTGGTTAAATCATCGGTAGTGTACTCATTTCACTTGGGCTCTTTTTCATCGGGAACCAGACAAATCCCTCAGAAAATGGCACGTAACCATTAGGCTGCTCCAGTTCCTTCCACAGTTGCGTTGCGAGGACCAAACCTTCAAACGGTTTATGGCTCGAACCTTTCATGCTTAACATTTCGTTGTACGTATCAAATGGTGTGACCTCAAAGCCGCTGATGGCGTAACGGAATTCTGGCGAGAATTTCAATCGCTCATATAACTGCAGAACGACTGCTAGAATGTGTATATCTGACTCGATGTCATCGTTGGTAGGGCTTCCTATGCCTACTCCCGATGCCATGACACTGCACCACCAGTTCGCCTCCTTGTCCTGCCAGACTGCCGTTCTTGCGGTCGAAATGATGTCCGCTTCTGGCACCACAGCCCGCCAGCCCTCGAAATGCCTCCCGATCGTCAGCGCGGCTTCCTTGGTCGCGCCACATTCGACATCGAATGAAAAGCAAAGTGCCATCTTGTGGGGAGCGTTTAAGCCGTCGGCATCTGCTTGTCCCCGTCAGCCTTCTCCGCCTCCCTCGCTTTCGCCTTTTCCTCGTGATACTCCTTCGCCGTCATGCTCCGGCTGTAATACTTCTCAAACGTCTGCAGGAACTCCACGCCATCCCCCGGGAACTCCCGGTGCTTGATCTTCATGCTGTGTGTCTTGCTTTCGCCCTCGTGCTTGTAATCGATCATCAACTGCTGCCCGCCGAGTGCATCCTCCAGCCGGCACGCCTTGATGGTTGCCAGATACAAAGGCACTTCCCAGTCCGAGAAGTTCAGTTTTTCATAATCCAGCGTGGCCGTGATCCCTTTTTTGTTGGTGAACTGCACTTCCGGGAAGAACTTCAGCACATGCGCGATCTCCGCCTCGCCCTCAGGCTTGAAGCGCCACGCCAGTGTCGTCTGGTGCACCTTTTGGAACTCATCCTCAAACGCCTTCCACTGCGCCGCCTCCATCTCCGCCGCGCCGTCGATGGCTGAGAACCACGTGTCACTCGGAGCGGGCAGGGGCTCATCTGTCTTCAGCGTGGTCTTCACTTCAAAGCCCATGCTCTGCAACCGGCTCTGGAGCGGGGGATGCGTGTCAAAGGGATGCGGCGTGCCCGCTTCACCCAGTTCCGTGCCCTGCACGCTTTCGCTCATGAACTTCGGGAAGCCGTGCTCGATCCGCTGGAACACATCCATGCTCTCCATGCTCGCATCCGTCTCGAACAACGTGCTTTGCACCTTGTAGCGATACTGGCAATAGGCCGCGATCTTCACCAGGGACCGCGCGATGTCTGCGGGCGAGGTCAGGTCGGCGCCGATGCGGTCTGCGCGGAACTCCCGCTCCCGGCTGATCTTGCTCAACGCCATCTGGTAGAGGTTCCAGAAGAAGAACATGAAATGGAACACCGGCTTCGAGAGTCCGCCCTGATAGAGCGCTTCCAGATAATGCCCATACTTGCCCAGCAACGGGGAGATGCGTTTCGAGTACACGGTGTCCTCGCCGCTGAAGTGACCCAGCTCATGCGCCAGCACCGCATCGGCTTCGCTGCGTGACAAGGTCTTGAGCAGGGACAGGCTGGCGAACAGCGTCCTTCCGTTATAGAGCTGGCCGCCCACCTTCACCTGATGCTCAGTCACGAAGAAGTTGTCATCGATCCCCACGAAGATCTGGTCCGGCGGCGCGATGTTCAGCCGGGCGGCCATATCCGCGACCCGTTGCCAGAGCGCGGGGGCTGCCTCCTTCTTCAGCAACGTTCCCTCGAACTCCCAGAACTCCGGCAGTTTGCGGAAGATGGCCGCGATCAGCAGCCCTACTGCGCCGATGGCCAAAACTCCGATGATGACAATCAGTTTCAGGACATAGACCTCCATCCAGAAAGCGGTCACCCAGAAAGACAGCGCGACCGCCAAGGTGCCTTGGCCCACCACTTGCAACACCGCGAACCAGCGCAGCACGTTCCATCCCACCCGCAGGTTCCAATATAGGGCATTCTGTGATTTCGCTGCGAACTTCAGTCCGGCCCCGATCACCACCATGGCCCCTAGCGCCGTCAACAGGCAGGCCCAGGCGATCCGTTTCATCCAGCGGAAGACAGCGTAATGGGTGCTGGCCGAGGAAAAGGCATTTTGCAGTTCCTTGGCCTCCGGGTCGTTCGCGGCCAGGATGTCTGAGACCGTCATCTTTTCAGCGAACTTGATGCCTTTCTCCCTTTCCTGCGGCGTCAGCGTTTTGTCCGCCTCGATTTGCGCCAGCATGCCCTTCCGGAACTGGGCATCATAATCGGCTTCCACATGGCTGAAGAACCACAGCCCAAACCCGGGAAGGAGGAAGGCGATCAGCGCCGGGAGCAGATAGCTTTTGAGAAACCCGGCCTTCGAAGAATCGGTCTTTGCAGCCATATCGTTTTCCTTTTCCTTGGGCTAAACTACACCTCGGCGATTTGATTGTTAATTCAATGCTATTTTCGCCGCTGCCGCCCCGCAAGCCCGTAGTTTACACCGTCCCCTCCCTTGACAATCACCCGTCCATCCCCGAACCATTCTACCCACTTAACCCGATATGAAACGCTTCGCCCTCGCTCTCTTCACTGGTCTCCTTGCTTTCACCGCCCAGGCCGATGACGCCGCCATCGCCCAGCAGCTTCAGGCCCTCGGCGGCAAGGTCACCCTCAAGGACGGCGTCGCCACCCAGGTCACCTTCAACGAATGCTCCAAGCTCGGCGAACCCGAGTTCAAAGCCATCGGGCAATTGAAGCGGCTCAAGAGCCTCACGCTCTACAACAATTGCCGTGGTCTGGATGACGCTTCGCTCCTCCACATCGCCGGCCTCGCCGAACTGGAATCCCTCGGCACCGACCGCATCAACGTCACCGATGAAGGTTTGAAACCGCTCGCCCAGTTGAAAAACCTCCGCACCGCCTCCTTCTTTCACACCTCCTTTGGCAAGCCAGGCTTCACCGGCGTCGGCTTCGGCCATTTGAAGGATTGCCCCAAACTCGAGCGCATGACCGTCGCGGGCATCTCCATGGGCGATGAAGGCTTCGCCGCCATCGCCACCATCACGCAACTCAAAGACTTCTCCACCTGGCACACCTATCAGACCGAGGCGGGCAATACCCACATCGCCAAACTCCCCAATCTCAAATCCCTCAAACTCGGCCAGCGCCTGCCGCGCGCCGGTGCCAAAGCCCCCAGCCTGAGCGACGCCTCATTGCCCACCCTCGCCAAGATGACCTCGCTCGAAACCCTGCGCATCGGCGAAGCCCGCTTCACGCCTCAGGCACTCAAGACGCTTAAATCCCTGCCGAACCTCAAACAACTCGTCATCTACGAGACCGACATCTCCGAAGCCGACGTGGCCAAAGTCCGCCAGGATTTTACCGGCGTAAAAGTCGATTGGGAACCGCTCACCGAAGCCCAGCGCAAGAAGCTCGAGATGTATCTCAAAGACTGAGCGGGCTGGGCTTCTTTTGGAGCGCGGGACTGTGTCCCGCAGGACGGTGACCAGCAAATCCCAATCGTGATCTAATTGCTTCCCGGAGCCTGGCTTGGTCTTTGGCCCAACGGGCCAGGAGAGTCTAGCCCAGGGCAATGGCCGCACCAAAGCGGCCATTGCCCTGGGTTCACCGCGTAAATGGCTGTGCCCTGAAAGGGCACAAGAGCGTCCGGCAATTTTTCAGATTATCACCATCAACAGCCCGAGCAAGACCACCACCATCACCACTAGACACCCCTTGCTCGCCTTCGCCGTGAACTTCTCCGGCGACTGCAACCGCAGTTCCGCCTCCAGCCTCTCCACCGCCTCTTTGGATTCTTTCAACCCCAGATTCGTGCCATCACGATACAGTTTGATCGCCTCGACCTTGTTTCCCTTGAACAACGCCTCTTGAATCCAGTTCACGCGCTCCGGTTGAATCGTGGCCGGTATCGGGATGTTTGATGCGGGTGAAAACCGGCTCTGCAAGGCCTCCAGCGAAATCCCCTCGTCGATCTTCTCCACCGCCTCTTTCGCATCGGCCAGTCCGGCGCCGGTGAATTCACGGTAGAGTTTGACTGCTTCGATCTTGTTCCCGGCGCGCATGGTGGCGCGCACGGTCGCAAACTGGCTGGCGTTGATCTGGGTATGCATGGCGGCAAGCCTGTTTCAGGCTGCAAGCAGCTTACCAGCACCTCCGCCATCAGCACTTACAATTTCGCACGGATTTTATGCTGCGATGCAAATACTGCTCTCCCACTGCCATGGGCTGCCGCATCACGACGGCTTGCTAATTCATCATGACGCAAGCCGTATTCTCCTTCTACCCAAGGGGGAAGGGATCATTCAACAGTCATTCGTGCCAAAAAGCTTCATCGCACCACCCCCGTCACGATCCGCGACCCGCGCTTATACGTGAAATACGAATACGCCCACTGGAACAACACCGCGACCTTGTTCCGGAACCCCACCAGAAAGATCAGGTGGATGAACAGCCACATGAGCCACGCCATGAACCCGGTCACTTCCAGATTCCCCGCCTTCGCCACGGCCGCCGAGCGTCCTATGGTCGCCATCGAACCCTTGTCCCAATACTTGAACACCGCCCGCTTCTCCGGTGGACGCACCCCATCGCGCAAATCTTCCTCGATGACTCCCGCCACGAAGTCACCCATCTGGATGGCCGCCGGACAAACCCCCGGCACCACCTTGCCGTTCCCATCCACCAAGGACACGATATCGCCGATGGCGAACACCTCGGGGTGGCCTGGCAGACTGCAGTCCGGCTGCACCTTGATGCGCCCGCCGCGATCTAGTTCCACGCCCAGTTTCTTGGTGATCGGGCTGCCGCCCACACCCGCCGCCCAGATGATGTTCTCCGCCTCGATCCGTCCATCCTCCAGTTCCACCACACCCTGCGTGATGTTCTTCACTTTCGTGTTCAAGCGCACTTCGACGCCCATGTCTTTCAGTTTCTGCCGGGCGTTCTCACCCAGTTCTTCCGGGAACTGCAGCAACAGACGTGGCGCGGCCTCGATAAGCACCACGCGTGCCTCCGTCGGGTCGATATGCCGGAAGTCATCGCGTAACACATGGTTTGCAAGTTCGGCAAACGCCCCGGCCAGTTCCACCCCCGTAGGGCCACCGCCCACCACCACCACCGTGAGTAACCGGTCATGCTCGGCCTTGTCCGGCTCATTCTCCGCCCGCTCAAACGCCAGCAGCACTTCCCTCCGGATACGCAAGGCATCATCCAGCGACTTCAGCCCGGGTGCATGCTCCTCCCACTCCGGATGCCCAAAGTAGCTCGTCACTCCGCCTAGGCCGATCACGAGGTAATCGTAGTCCAGCGTCTTCTTCTCCAACACCACCTGACGCTCATTGAGCTTGATGTCCTTCACCGAGTCCATCAGCACCGTGACATTTTCTTTCTCCGACAAGATGGAGCGGATGGGCTGGGCAATCTCGGGGGCAGAGAGTCCTGCCGTCGCCACTTGATACAGCAACGGCTGGAACAGGTGATGATTCGTACGGTCAACAAGGGTGATGCGCGCGTCTGGCCGGGCGAACTTCTGGCAGAAGGTCAGCCCACCGAAACCGGCGCCCAATACCACGATATGCGGACGTCGAGTCTCCATAACGCCTAAACTGTCTGATGCTTCGCAAAATATAGCAAATTCGATGTTTTCATGGGGTTATAAGCCGGGGTTTTGCCGATGCGTAAGCTGGCCATAGACAAGTCATTGCAGGGTTGTCCTTGGTCGATGTAAGGAATACGATTTCTTTTATGCAATCACCCAGCCGCCGCAAATTTCTGGCATCTCTTATTGGCGGGATTTCTTATGGAGCTTTGTGCAATCCGCTGGCACATGCAGCTGCTGCGGAAAGAAATTACCGACAACAGCTCGATGTGCTCAGCTCCGGCTTCGACAAGCAGACCTGTTGGGTGCATCCGCGGGCCGGGGCGATTCCCGGCAAGGTGCCCAAGGTAGTGCTCACCATGCAGAAGCTGGAATTGACGGGCAGTGATGTGTTCCATCCGCTGAACGACATCCGTACGGATGATTTCGGCAAGACCTGGTCTCAGCCGGTGGAACACACGGACACTTTGGGACGGCGCAATGAACCGGAGGGAACGATTGTCGGCATCTGCGACTTCACTCCCAAGTGGCATGCGAAGACGCAGAAGCTTTTGGGCATCGGCCACACGGTGCGTTACCAGAACAACAAGGTGATGAGCAATCGCAAGCGGGAGACCCCTTATTCCATCTACGATGAAAAGACCCGCACGTGGACGCCTTGGGTGACGATGGCTATGCCGGAGGGCGGCAAGTTCTACAACTCGGGCGCGGGCTGTGTGCAGCGGGTGGACCTCGCGAATGGTGACATCCTGCTGCCCATCTATTTCAAATCACAAGAGGCCAAGCAGTATTCCACCACCGTGTTGCGCTGTCGTTTCGATGGCAAGGTGTTGAGCTATGCGGAGCATGGCAGCGAACTGGTCGTGCCGGTGGATCGCGGATTGTATGAGCCTTCCCTCACTGCTTTTCAGGGCCGCTACTTTCTGACGATGCGGAATGACAAGGCGGGTTACGTGGCCGTGAGCAAAGATGGTTTGAAGTTCAGCGAGCCGAAGAAGTGGACCTTCGATGACGGCTCGGACCTGGGCAATTACAACACCCAACAGCATTGGGTGACGCACAGCGACGCGTTGTATCTCGTCTACACGCGGCGAGGGGCGAACAATGATCATGTGTTCCGGCATCGCGCACCGCTCTTCATGGCGCAGGTAGATGTGGAGAAGTTGCACATCATCCGGGCCACCGAGCAGGTCATCGTGCCGGAGAAAGGTGCCCGCTTGGGGAACTTCGGCGTGGTGGAGGTGAACGAAAAGGAAACCTGGGTAACGGTCGCGGAATGGATGCAGACAAATCCGCCGAACCCGCATGATTACACCATCCCGATGAAATACGGCGCCGACAACCGCGTCTACGCCGCGCGCATCCAATGGGCGAAGCCGAACCAGACCTGGAACAAGATTTAAGACGCTCCCGGGATTTTATGCAGTTGCCCGGGAATATTCATTCCTTTGGACCCTCATATCCCGTGATGAATCTTAAACAACGCAATTCTATCGCTCCTGCAACCGGTCGGCTGGCGCTTTTCCTCGGTTTCTTCGTCGCAGCGGTTTCATTGAATGCCGCTGAGCCCGTGAAGGATTTCACCCTGAAAGCCGCCACCAGCGATGCCACCTTTGAACTGTCGGCGCAGAAAGGTAAGTATGTTGTCCTGCACTTTTTGCTGAAGACGGAATGCCCCATCTGCCTGCGTCATACCCGGGAATACATCAGTCAGTCCAAAGACCTGCCCAATACCGTCCAAGTCTTCATCAAACCCGATACCGAAGCCGAGATCAAACAATGGGCCGGTAAAATATCCAAAGAATCCCTGGCCGGCCATCCGATCTATCGTGACCCGGAAGCTGCACTCGCCAAGGCATTGAAGATTCCAGACGGCTACAAGTTTCATGGCCAGGTGGTGCATTATCCCGCACTGATCCTTATCGATCCAGCCGGGCAGGAGATCTTCCGCCACATTGGCAAGAGCAACTCGGATCGTTACCCCGTGGCCCAGCTCAAAGCCAAGATCGAGCAATTATCCAAGCCTTGATTGGTCTGCTGCCTGGCAGATGCGTTGGATGAAGGATATGCTGATTCTGCATGCTTTAAGCCTTTGAATCGGCGATCGGCATGAATATCTTGTCGCCTTCAGCATTCCAACACTTGCATCGCTATGTTGACCACTGAAAGCCGCCGCCGGGATTTTCCCGCTCTGAATTCGCTTACCTACCTGAACACCGCCGCCGAGAGCATTCCGCCGCTCTGCGTCGGCGAAGCCATCCAGCAATATTGGCAGGATAAACTGCGCGGCATGAAGGGGCGCGAACCCCATTTCGCGCAAGTGGAAGCCTGTCGCGAGATCAGTGCCCGCATGACCGGCCTGAAGACTTCTGAAGTTTCCTTCTGCTCCTGCAGTTCCGAGGCCTACAACCTCCTCGCCACCGCCCTGAATCTCCGATCCGGTGATGAAGTGATCGTGACCGATCTCGATTTTCCTGCAGGCACAACCCCTTGGCTGCGGGCCGTGCAACCGCCCGCCGTGCGCCTCTGGCAATCGGTGGAAGGCGCATTGCGCATCGAAGATCTGTTGCCCTTGCTGAACGAAAATACTCGTCTCGTTCAAATCTCACTCGTCAGCTTCTACAACGGCTTTCGCGTCGCGTGGGCGCCTCTGCGTGATGCTGTGCGCAAGCATGCCCCCAATGCCCTTATCTCCGTGGATATCACCCAGGCGCTGGGGCGTGTGCAATTGGACTGCGCGGATGCCGACATCGTCATCTCCAGCACGCACAAATGGACGCTTGGCATCCACGGCGGTTGCGTCATCGGCATCCCCCAGCATCGTGCGGCCCGGTTGACCACTCATGCGGGCGGCTGGTTCCATCTCACCAACGCGTTTGAATCAGACCGGTTCCAACGGGCTGTCACCAAAGAAGGCGCCGCCAGCTTCTCCGTCGGGATGCCGAATTTCGTTTCACTTTACGCCCTGAATGCCTCGCTCCGTTATTTGAAAGGTATCGGTATCGAAGCCATCTCCCGCCACGCTGATCCGCTGGTGGCGCAAGCTCATCGTGGCTTGCTTGAACTGGGCTTGAAGCCGATGGCCCCGCATCAACCTGATTTGCCCACGGGTATATTGGCCTTCCGCCATCCGCAAACCGCCGCGCTCAATGCCGCGTTGGAAAAAGAGAACATCCACGCCATGCACCACGCCGGCCGCATCCGCATCGCCTTGCATGGTTACAACACGGCGGACGACGTGAACAAGCTCCTCTCAGTTTTGGGCGAGGCTTTGAAACACCTCTGATCAACTAAAGAAAACCTTCTCCGCCGTCTTGCGCAGCATCCATGCCCGGTCTTCCTTGGAGAGGAAGTCGAGGCCGTTGCGGATAAGCGCGATGGAATCCGCATAGTTATGGCCCGGGTCGACCTGATACGGGCAATCACTGGCCCACATCAGCCGCTTCGCCCCATACGCATCCCGTACCTTGCGGATCATCGGCCCCAAGTCGGTGTAGGGAGATTGCTTCTTCCCCAATGCGTAAAACGCTGAGGTTTTCACGTAAGTGTTAGGATGCTTGGCCAGGCGGCAGAGCGCATCCACTTGTTCATCGCGGATCTGCCCGTCCACTCCGATGCGGGCGAAGTGGTCGATTACCACCCGGGTTTTCGGATATCGCTCGCACATCTTGCCGATGGCCGGCAGTGCCTCGGGATTAATGAGCGGGCAGATGGCGAGCCCTTGGTCGGTCCCCGCTTGCCACATCGCCGCCATGCCTGCTGAGCCGATCCACGCATCCACCGCCTGTTTGCCCGGATGGATACGGAAACCCCGCACCCCTTGCGCCGCCAGTTCCCGCATCTTGTCCTGCGGCCGGGGTGCATTCTCATCCACGATGCCCACACCGGAGAACACGCCAGGAAACCGCTTCATCGTGTCCAGCATGTAACGGTTGTCGAACCGGTAGAAGCTCATCTGGATCAGCACGACACGGCCTACCCCATTGGGCTTGGTGTGCGTGAATAATTGCTCCGGCGTGAAGCTGGCCGGCTGCATATCCGCCACCTTGTAGCTGCTGTGGATCGGATAGCGGTTCACATCCGGCGTCCACACATGCACATGGGCGTCGATATCGCTGCCCTTGGAACCTCTGGACGTGGTGCTGCAACCGACGGCCGTGCCTGCTGCGGCTATGGCCGTCGTGAGCAGGAAGTCACGACGTGAAATGGTCTTGGCCTCGGCTGGGGTGGGGGAGTTGTTCGTATTCATGGCTGGAACTGGTTGGGGCTCTCACTCGAAACGACGCAGGAACGCACGGTAAAATTCAAACGCCTGAAGCACTTGGTCGATCTCCACGTATTCGACAGCCGCATGGGCGCGATCAATGCTGCCCGGGCCAAAGACCAGGCTGGGCAATCCCTGGCGCGACAGCTTGCTGGCATCACTGCCGAAGGGCACTCCGCAAGGCTCTCCATTCAGGCCCAGTTCCTTTAAAATCTCGCTGCCGAGCAGGGCGGGTGGCGCATTTAATGGCGTATCCAGCGCTTCATCCGTCAACATCGGTGCTTCCATGCTCGCCACGAAGCCGGGATGTTTCACGGCCAGTTCGTCGAGTAACCGTTGATAGTGCGCCAAGACAGCTTCCACCTTCTGGCCGGGTAGCAATCTCCGATCAATCTCAATGGCACAGGAGTCCGGCACAAAATTCACCTGCACTCCGCCATGGATCACCCCGACATTGCAGGTCGCCGGTCCCAGCAGCGGATGTTTCTGCTCGGCCAACCGTTGATGATCTTCCTCAAGCGCCAGGACCAGCCGTGCCATGTGCGTGATGGCATTCACGCCCAAATGCGGCTTGGAACTATGTGCGGCCCGTCCTTGCACCTTGATGCGCCAGCGCAACACGCCCTTGCTGGCGACCACCAGCCGCATTTCCGTCGGCTCCGCCACGATGGCCGCATGCCCGGTCAACCCTTCACAGAGCTTCACCACGCCGCGATACGAGTATTCCTCATCCACCGCCGCCGCGAGCCAGACTTCGCAAGGTGGCACAAAACCTTCGGCCTTCAACGATGCCATGGCATGCATCATCCCGGCGAGACCGGCCTTGGTATCACACGCGCCGCGTCCATACATCTTGCCTTCCGAGATGGTGGGCTCGAAGGGCGGAATGGTCATGCCCACCACGGATACGGTATCGGTATGCGCCTCCAGCACGATGCGACGGGAAGGGTCTTTGCCGGGCAGCTTGGCGATGCAGTTAGGACGACCGGGAAACACTTCCTGCTCCCAAGTCTCCATGCCGCGTTGCTGGAAGAAATCACCCACGTACGCTGCCATCACCGCTTCCGAAACACCACCCTCGTATGCAGGATTGATGCTCTTGATGCGCACCATGTCGGCCAGCGTAGCGATGACGGGTGAAGTGCTCATGTTATCAAGATTTCACAGGCTCAATAGCAGATGTAGTGGGCCATTCAAGCGGCGCAACCCGTCCAACCAAGAATATATATGCGCCTACGCCCAGCACCAGCATTCCCGAAGAAAGCGCGAAAGCCACGGTGAAAGAACCAGTCTGGGTGACTAGCCAGCCGGTCAGTGCAGAAGAGGCAGCGCCACCAAGATTGCCGATACAATTCTGGATGCCCGTCCATTTCCCAGCCGCGGCCGCACCTGCCAAAGTTTGAGTCACCGCCCAGACGTTTGATGTGTAGAATCCAAGCGCAGCACAAGCGGCGATGAGGAAGGTGACGCATAGCTTGGGATCCCGCACCAACACCGCAGGCACCATGCACGCGGCACACAGCAGAAAGCCTCCTATAATGAACGTCATACGGACCTTGGTGGGGGTCGCTCCAGCCTGAATCCAGCGGTCGGAAAACCAGCCACCCATCAGCGAGGTCACCGCCATGGCCCAGAACGGAAGCGAACCCAATCCGGCGGTCTCCCCTAGGGAAAATCCACGTTCTTTTTCCAAGTAGGTGGGCAGCCATGACACCAAAAAATACCACGAGTAACCCAGACAAAACATGCCGGTCGAGGTTCCCCATACCTCCTTGCGGCCAAGAAGTTGCAGCCATGTTACACCAAGTTGCGTAGGTGCAGCAGTTCCGTCAGTCGCGGGCGCTTTCTGCTCGGAGGGAACCAGCCACAGCCATGGTATCAGCCAGAGCAGGCTGCCCAAACCGACAACCAGGAACAGGGCGCGCCAGCCGAAATTGGCAACGACTAGGCCGCCGAACAACATGCTCAACGCGGGTCCGATCTTGGAACCGGCATCGATCAGGGCGTTGGCGAAGCCGCGTTGCTCCTCCGGATAGTTTGCCGCCAAAATCCGCGATGTAGCAGGGTACGCCACGCTTTCTCCTATGCCCAGCAAGAGGCGCAACGCGAAAAACACGGCAAATCCAGAGAAGAAACCCATCGACGCCGTGGCCAAAGACCAGACAAGAAAACCGATCGCATAGACCCACTTCACATCATAGCGATCCACAAGCCATCCGGCCACAAGTTGGAACAGGGCGTAACTCCAGAAAAAGGCAGAGATGAGGAAGCCCATCTGCGTGGGATTCAGATCGAACTCTGCTGAGATTTTGGTCTGGGAGACGGAGAGCGTGCCGCGGTCGATGTAGTTGATGCCCACCGCGAGGACGAGCAGCACGAGGATGGTGATATTGGCAGAGCGGCGCACGCGTTTTTCAGATTAAAACATCGGCCATTGACTGGGGACTGGTCGCAACCTAGGGGACTGATAATGACCGGAGCAACCCCTTTTTCGCGTTTGCATGATTTATCTGACTAAATGAAAAAACTTCGGTAAGTTAGCCCCGGCTCCATACAATACTTCCTTGAATGACGGACATGAACGAACCAGTGCCACCTGTCGAGCCGAGCGAGCGCTTCATCACGCTGCTCAACGCGAATCACGGTCGGCTGCTCGGTTTCCTGCGGGTGATGCTGGGCAATAATGCGGATGCGGAGGATGTCCTTCAGCGCGCCAGTCTCACAATGTGGCGAAAGTTCGCCGACTTCGACCAGTCTCTGGATTTCTTCCCTTGGGCCAGCAGTTTCGCCTTTTACGAAGCCAAGAATTTTCAACGGACAGCAGCCCGTTCCAAGCTCCACTTCGACGACGAACTCATGGCCCGGCTGGCTGAGGAGCGAGTGGCGGATCTGGAGCAGCGCGACGCCCGCTTTGAGGCGATGGAAAAATGCATCGAGGAAATGGACCTGCCTTCTCGCGATCTGGTGCGTGAATTTTATCTGAACGACATGCAAGTTGAGGCCTTGGCGCAGCGCTTGGGCCGCGCACCGCAGACGCTCTACAATAAACTGGTGATCCTGCGACGCTTGCTGGGTGAATGCGTGCGTCGCCGTATAGAACAGGAGGCAAAGGCATGAGTCAGCCATTCAATCAACAGGAACTGCACCGGCTCTTTGTCGCCAAGACCGACGGCACCATCACGCCGGAGGACCATACGCGGTTGTGCGCGTTACTCAAAGAATCTGCCGAGGTCCGGAAACTTTGGTTCGTGTTCCAAGACACCGAAGCAGGCTTGTTGGCGTGGGCACAGAAGGAATCCCAAAAGAGTGAATACCCCCCTGCTACAGGAACTCTGCCCAAGACGAACCTTCCCTCCAGTAGCAGCAATCGCTGGCTGGCCATAGGATCATTAGCTGCGGGACTCGCTATTGGCGCTTTGGCCTGGCTGATATGGCCGCCAACCATACAGATTGAAAACGTTACCACCCGGCCTGCCGTTCATCCCCAAGCACCGTCAGCTTTGACGCGCGCCGAGGCGACCACGGCAAGCATCGCCGTCCTGATGCGCGGTGCGAATATAGTATGGGACAAGAGCGGCATGATGCCCGCCATGAACGCACCGCTCGCTCCCGGTGTGTTGAAACTGCAAAGCGGCCTGGCCGAGATCGAGTTCTTCCAAGGTGCCCGCCTCTGCATCGAAGGTCCGGCCGAGATACGTCTGATCTCTGCGGGTGAAGCCTTCTGCCAGTCCGGTCGTTTTAGTGCCCATGTGCCACCGCATGCGCGCGGATTCAAGTTGGGCACGCCCAAGGGTGACATTGTGGATCTGGGCACTGACTTCGGACTCGACCTTAGCAACGCCGCTTCCGAATTGCATGTCTTCAATGGCGAGGTCGAGCTGTATCAACCGCAAACCCAGATGCGGAAGCTCACCACCGGCGTCGCCGCCGACCTGAATCAATCGGCCAATCCCAAGTCTCTTGCCGCCAACGAGAGCGCCTTTACCTTCAGCCGTGAACTGGATGCCCGCGTCAGTGAGTCGCGGCGTCAGGCTTTTGAACGTTGGCAATCCACCAGTGCCAACTGGGCGAAGGACACCGATGTGCGATTGTGGCTGGATTTTCAAGACGGCAAGAATTCCCGTTCTTTGCGTAACAACGCGGCCAATGGCAAAGATATCGCCGCTGGTAGCATCGTTGGCTGCACTTGGACGGAAGGCCGCTGGCCGGGCAAACAGGCCCTGCAGTTCCGCAGTCTGAGCGATCGCGTTCGTTTCAATGTGCCCGGCACGTATCGCCAGCTTACCCTGTCCGCCAGCATCCAGCTCCAAGGTCTGAATGTCCGCCAAAGCTCTCTCTGCATGAGCGAAGGCATCGGCGCGGGCTATCTGCACTGGCAGATCTTGCACGATGGCTCGCTGTGCCTCGGCGTGGGCGATGGCTCGCGTCGCGTGGGAACTAATGCCGAGCCGGTCATGTGGCAGGATTACATCAGCCCGGTCGTTTTCACCCCGGAACGCTTCGGACAATGGGTGCATCTCGCCGCGGTTTACGATATGGAGAACAGCGAGGTGCGCTTTTATCTCGATGGTGAACTGCTCTCCCGCCATCCCATGTCCCATCCGATCTCCCTCACGCCCGGCCTCGTCGAACTGGGCAACTGGATCCCTACGCCCGAGAAGAGCCAGCAGCCCATCCGCAACTTTGCCGGCTGCATGGATGAATTTGCGCTCATCGCGCGCGTCTTAACAGAGAAGGAAATCCAGCAGCTTGCGAAGTGATGAACCGCATGAATTTGAAAGCGCCAGTCTCGTATCGGTTGTTCTTAGCTGCCGCAGCGTTTTTGCTGACGTCTGCTGGCATGATGCACGCTGCGGAACTCACATCCGCGCAGTTGGGTTTCTTTGAGAAGAAGATCCGTCCTATCTTCGTAGAGCATTGCTACAAATGCCACAGTTCCGGCGGGAAGATCAAAGGCGGCCTGCTCGTCGAGACGCGCGAAGACTTGCTCAAAGGCGGCGATACTGGTCCGGCCATCGAACCAGGTGATGCGGACAAGAGCCGATTGATAGAAGCGGTGCGCTATCAGAACCAGCACCTGCAGATGCCGCCGAAGAACCCCTTGAGCCGCGACCAAGTCCGCGATTTGGAAGCATGGGTAAAAATGGGCGCTCCTGATCCGCGCATCAAGACCGCGAAAGCTGCGCCGGTGAAACAGGGTATCGATCTTGTCGAGGGGCGCAAGTTCTGGGCTTTCCAGCCCATGGCCAAGCCCACGCCGCCATCCGTCCGAAAGTCCGCCTGGATCCAATCGCCGATTGATGCCTTCATTCTCGCCAAGCTTGAAGAAAAGCGCCTGAAGCCTGCCGCTCCCGCAGATAAACGCGCTTTGCTTCGCCGCGCCACCTTTGATCTCACCGGCCTTCCACCGACGCCTGCGGAGACCGAAAACTTTCTTGCGGACCGTTCGCCAGATGCATTTGCCAAAGTCGTGAACCGCTTGTTGGAGTCCCCGCAATACGGTGAACGCTGGGGGCGTCACTGGCTGGATGTGGCCCGTTACGCGGATTCCAATGGATTGGACGAGAATGTCGCCTTCGGCAATGCCTGGCGTTATCGCGATTATGTCATCAACGCCTTCAATCGCGACAAGCCGTATGACCAATTCCTGACCGAACAACTCGCGGGCGACCTTCTGCCCAGGACGGATGATATCGCGGTGCGGCATGAACGCCTGACCGCCCTCGGTTTCCTCACCATCGGTCCCAAGCTCTTGGCGGAACCTGACAAAGTGAAGCTGGAGATGGACATGATCGATGAGCAGATCGAGACCTTTGGCCGCGCTTTTCTCGGAGCCACTTTCGGTTGCGCCCGGTGTCATGATCACAAGTTTGACCCCGTGCCGACGGATGATTACTACGCGCTCGCGGCCATCTTCAAGAGCACGCAGACCATGGATGACTTGAAGACCATCGCCAAATGGCATGAGCCGGTAGTGGCGCTGCCGGAAGACTACAAGGTGAAGGAGGCTTACGAGAAAAAGCTGGCGGACCATAAACTCTCCATCACCAACCTCATCGCTGAGGCCAACCGTGTGCTGTTGATAACGCTGAACACCAATGCTTTGCCGAAGAATGCGGAGAAACAGTATCCGACCAACACGATCGCCCAACTGGAGAAATTGCGCACTGACTTGAAAAAACTGGAAGCAGATGCCCCCGAATTGCCCAGCACGATGGGCGTGACGGAAGCCACCAACATCGTCAAGACGCTACCGGTGCACATTCGCGGCAGCCATCTGGCTTTGGGGAAACCGGTTCCTCGTGGTGTTCCTCAGGTGATGACCATCTCCACCCGTCCGCAGTTCAGTGAGCAGCAGAGCGGCCGCCTGGAGCTCGCCCGTTGGCTCGCCGATCCGGAGCACCCATTGACCGCACGCGTGATGGTGAACCGCATCTGGCGCTGGCATTTCGGTCAGGGCCTCGTCGCCAGCACGGATAATTTCGGGCTTTTGGGTGACCGCCCCACGCATCCGGAACTGCTCGACTGGCTGGCCCGGCGTTTTGTGGCGGATGGCTGGAGCGTGAAGTCCATGCACCGCCTCATCATGCTCTCCAGCACTTACCAGATGGATGCGAATGCCAAGCAAGGCACCAATTTGGCGGATCCGGAGAACCGTTTGCTTTGGCACTTCCCGCTGCGCCGCCTGGAGGCGGAAGAAATTCGCGATGCCTTGCATTCCGTCGCCGGCACGCTTGATCTCACGATGGGTGGAAAAACCCTGCCTTTGAAGAACCGCGAGTTCGTCTTCAACCACACCTCGAAGGATACGACCACTTACGGCAGCCCGCGACGCGCGGTCTATATGCCCATCATCCGTAATCATCTCTACGATCTCTTTGAGCAGTTTGACTTCCCGGACCCCGCGGTGCCCAATGGGAATCGCAGCGCCACAGTGGTCGCACCGCAGGCGTTATTGATGATGAACAGCGAACTGGTGAACAGGTCAGCCGCCAAATTCGCCGAGCAATTGCTGGCGGACAAGGATGCCTCGGACGCCCGCCGTCTCGAGGCGGCTTATGTGAAGGCTTACGGTCGCCCCCCCAGTTCCGCCGAGCGCAAACGGGCGGAGCGGTTTCTGAACGAGTTCCAAACTGACGAAAGCAAGGACGCCGCGGCTGCCCGGACGGAAGCCTGGACGGTTTTTTGCCAGACCTTGCTGGCCGCCAACGAGTTCATTTATCTGAATTGAAGTCATGAACACGCCAGATTTCTTAAGCAACCCTTTGATGTCACGGCGGCGGATGCTGCAGCGTTCCGCCGCCGGCTTCGGCTGGCTTGCCGCTTCAGCGCTGATGGCGGGGAAGGGTGAAGCCAAGGCGGAGCAAAATCCGCTCGCTGCCAAGCAGCCACATTTTCGGGCTCGGGCCAAGCGCGTCATCTTCCTGTTCATGAAGGGCGGTCCTTCACACATCGACACCTTTGATCCCAAGCCGCTCTTGGATCGTGACGATGGCAAACCCTTTCCCGGCCAGAAGCCCCGCGTGCAATTTGCGCCCACGAATGAACTGCTCAAGTCTCCGTGGACTTTCAAGAACTACGGCCAGAGCGGGTTGCCGGTCAGTGAGCTGTTTCCGCATGTCGCCCAGTGCATTGACGACCTCTGCATCCTCCGCTCCTTGCACGGCACGAACGCGGCGCATGGTGGTGCTTTGCTCAAGTTGCACACGGGCAGTGACAACTTCATCCGCCCGAGTATGGGCTCATGGGTTACTTATGGCCTAGGCTCGGAGAATCAGAACCTGCCCGGCTTTATCACCATTTGCCCGACTTTTGCGCATGGTGGCGTGAACAACTGGGGAGCTGCTTTCCTGCCCGCCGCCTACCAAGGCACGCCGCTCGGTAACGCCACCGTACCTGCCGGCGAGGCCGCTGTCCGTCATATCCGCAATTCACACCTCACTCCCGCCCAGCAACGTGCGCAGATCGATTTGTTGGGCCAGATGAATCGCGATCACTTGCGACAGACTGGTCCCAACTTGGCGCTGGAAGGCCGCTTGAGTTCCTTCGAACTCGCCTTTCGCATGCAGATGGCCATGCCGGAAGCTCAAGACATCTCCAGTGAAACTGAGGCCACCCGCAAGCTCTACGGCCTGGACGACAAGGTGACTGAAAATTTTGGCCGGCAATGTCTCCTCGCTCGCCGTTTCGCCGAACGCGGCGTGCGTTTCATCCAGGTGACGCACAGCGATGGCGATGTGCAGTGGGACCAGCATGGCAACCTGCGCAAAGGCCACACCAAGAACGCGGCCGAGGTGGATCGGCCAATCGCGGGTCTGCTCAAAGATCTTAAGTCACGCGGCCTGCTCGAGGATACGCTCGTGGTCTGGGGGGGTGAATTCGGCCGCACTCCGGCGGCGCAGGGTGGTCGCGATGGCCGGGATCACAATCCCGAAGGCTTTACCATGTGGCTGGCGGGTGCGGGCGTGAAAGCGGGCACGGCCTATGGGGCCACAGATGACTACGGATGGTTCGCTACGGAGAACAAGCTGCACATCCACGATCTGCACGCCACCATCCTCGCTCTGCTGGGTCTCGATCACGAGAAGTTGACCTACCGCTATGCCGGTCGTGATTTCCGCCTCACTGATGTGAGCGGTCACGTCGCCACGGACATCTTTGCCTAGGAACCGGAATTCATTTGGCTTTTAGTTTCGCGAGATATACGTCGTTACCACCGGCACTGGTTATCGAAAGCGTTCCGAACTTGGCCGTGCCGCCGAAGGAGCCGGAGAGGTAAAGGTTGCCTTGGGCATCCGCCACCATGGTGTAGGCGTTATCGCCCTTGTCTCCACCCGCCTGCTGCAACCAGCGCAATGCACCCGAGCGATCGAACTTGGCGATGAATATGTCGGTGGTGCCGGCACTCGTCAGTTCAGAACCGGCGATCTCCGCCTTATCGGTGAACTCACCCGTCAGATACGAATTGCCCACCTTATCGCAGGCCACGCCCAAGCCGTAATCCACCCGCGCACCACCGCCGGTAAGTGTCCAGAGCCGTTGTCCTGATGTATTGTAACTGGTGATCAAGAGGTCGTTGTCGCCATGGCTCTCCACGGTCTTGTCTGCTAGTTTTAGCAAGCCTTTGAACATGCCAGATGCCCAGACATTACCCGCGCGATCACACGTGATCTCGTGGGCCATGGCGTTCGTGCTGCCATGACCCTCTGAAACCCAGGCAACTTTGCCTGCCGGGGTGATTTTCGCAACAAATACATCACGCCCTGTGGCGTTGGTCAAATTGAGCCCGCCCAAGGTGCCGATACCACCGCTATAACCGCCCACGTAGGCATTTCCCTGACCATCCATCGCCACCCCATGGCCGCTGTTGCTGGCCTTGCCCTTGGCGGTTTCCGCCCAGAGCAACTTCCCCTCCGCATCATAGCGCGCACAAAAAAGATGCGCACCACCGGGGGAAGAGATGGTGACTTGACCAAAAGAACCATCCCCGACCAGAGCTCCGGTCACTACCACATTTCCCTCCGCGTCTGCAGCGATGCCGTGACCGTAGTCATATCCTTTACCGCCAGCGTTACGAACCCACATCAGCTTGCCCTCCGGCGAATATTTGGCCACGAAGATGTCGTAATCTCCCGCATGGCTCACCGCAATACCGCCGAAAGTGGCGTTGGTGCTCTGGTAATGGCCGGTGACGTAGCAATTGCCCAGAGCATCTGTCGCCACTCCGTATCCGCGGTCGATGGCCGAGCCGCCGCCATTGTGAGCCCAGAGAAACTTGCCGTCTGGACCGCACTTCGCGATGAAGAAATCCATGTTGCCCGCGCTGGTTATGGTATGCTCGCCGAATTGCGAAGTCCCTGCGAACTCACCCGTTAGAAAGACATTCCCGCCCGTATCCACTGCCACTCCGCGCGTCTTGTCATGCAGCTTGCCACCGGCTTGCACCGCCCAGATAAACTCGGGTGTCTGTTCCGCTTGGGCCGCCGTCATGCTTTGGGCGGCCAGAATTACGCTGAATAGGCAGAGGAAGCGTTTCCAGATGTGGATTGTCATGATTGCTTCGACGTCCGTCAGTCGCGGGAGATTCATCTGCGATTGTAGCTGCGAAACGACATATGCGAGATGGACATGCAGAGGGCGAAAAGTCAGAATTTAATCGTTACCAAAATGAATCGATGCAGTCCTTGTGGAGCAAGACAGAGAACATCTGCCTTCAGGATTTCATCAGTTGCCCGAATTTGTCGGACTTAGCTATCGTCCATTATCCAGCATGAAAACCAATCTCACCCCAAGCCGCTCAATCACCCGGCGTTCTTTTCTGCGGAACTCGGCTTTGGCAGCGGCTGCCGCCGGTTGTGCCAGTCCTTATTGGTTGCGCCCGGCCCAGGCCGCCGTCCCAGCCTTTACCGTCACGGATACCAAAGTGATTTCCCTCCAGCCGGAATATTATATCGGCTGGCCCACCGTTACCCGGCGGCGTAATGGAGAACTCTGGCTCGCCTATTCCGGTGGACGTGAGGGTCATGTCTGCCCTTTCGGCCAAGTGCAGGCCATGACTTCGAAAGACAACGGCGAGACTTGGACTTGGCCGCGCGTCTTGTTGGACGGCGCGATTGATGACCGTGACGCTGGTGCGCTAGAAACAGACAAGGGCACTTTGCTGGTCAGCACTTTCACCTCGTTGGCATACGAACCAAGTCTGGAAGCGGGCGTGAAATCCGGTAAATGGGCGGCGGATAAACTGGCCCGCTGGCAGGGCATCCATAACCGCCTCAGCGAGGAGGAACGCAAGGCAGAGCTTGGCCAGTGGATGATCCGTTCGACGGATGGCGGTATCACGTGGTCGGAGCGTTATCCCACCATTGTGAACAGCCCGCATGGTCCGGTGCAGTTACGCGATGGTCGCCAGCTTTACGCAGGCAAGCAATTGTGGACCGGGGGCAAGCGTAACGGTATCTGCGAATCCGTGAACGACGGTAAATCATGGGATTGGGTGACGGAACTGCCCGTGCGTGCCGGAGACAAAGCCAGTGAGTATCACGAACTGCACGCCGTGGAGGCGGAGAACGGCAAAATCATCGTCCACATCCGGAATCACAACAAACCGAACGCAGGAGAAACTCTGCAGACGGAATCAACTGATGGCGGTCGCACGTGGACGGAGCCGCATAGCATCGGCGTGTGGGGTCTGCCCTCGCATCTCCTGCGCCTGACGGATGGCCGTCTGCTGATGACCTATGGACATCGCCGTGCGCCACTGGGCAATCAGGCTCGCATCAGCGCAGATCATGGCGCGACTTGGAGCGAGCCTATGATCCTCTCAGGGGATGGCAACTCGGGTGACTTGGGTTATCCCAGCACCGTGCAACTGGCAGACAATACACTGCTTACAGTTTGGTATGAGCTTTTGAAAGGCTCCAGCCGCGCCGTGCTGCGACAGGCGCGTTGGAAACTGAGCTGAGCTAGAGACGGGCAGGGGAACGGCCTGAAGCCAAGCTCCACAAGGAGCAATGGTTCAGCTCAATAGCCACCTGAGCCAATGGTCGAGCCATTACCCTCCACCTTCTGCCCGACTTTCTCCGCCGCCTCGCGCTTGCGATAATCTTCCATCATCGCCGCCGTTGCCGTAGCGCCGCAGCGGGAACCGCCGAGATCGCGTACTTTGATGAGGCCATCGAGATCGCGCACGCCACCGGCGGCTTTCACTTGCACGGAGGGGGAGACATTCGCGCGCATGAGGGCCAGGTCATGCTCCGTCGCGCCCTTGTAATTGTAGCTGCCATCCGCCTGCTTCACGAAACCATACCCGCTCGAAGTCTTCACCCACGCGACACCGGCGCGTTCGCTGATTTCGCAGAGTTTCTTTTTGAAATCGTCGCTGCTGAGGCCCGCGCCGCCTTTGGTGAGGTAATCGTTTTCAAAGATCACTTTCACCTTGGCGCCGTGCTTCTTGGCTTCTTCGCAAACGGCCTTGATGTCCTGCTCCACGTAGGCCCAATCGCCGCCGAGGGCTTTGCCGAGGTTGATGACCATGTCGATCTCCTTCGCACCGTCTTTGCAGGCCAGCTCAGTCTCGTAGCGCTTGGATTCGGTGCAGGAATTACCGTGGGGAAAGCCGATGACGGCGCCGACGATGACGTCTGAGCCTTGCAACCACGTGACGGCTTGCTTCACGGCGTAGGGTTTGATGCAGACGGAGGCGACGTTGTATTTTGCGGCGAGTTTGCAACCATCCTCGAGTTCCTGGTCGGTCATCGTGGGATGCAGGAGGGAGTGGTCGATCATCTTGGCGAGTTCTGCGTAGGTGTATTTCATAAGGTCGATTTAAAAAGGGGTTGTGAAGACTTCAGTTTATTAAATAGGGAAATAGGGGGCTAGGACGTTGCGGGAGATGCGGAGGGCGTCTTGGCGTCCGGCAAGGGTTTTGCCGAAGGTGTCGTCTTCCACTTCGATGCAGACGGGGCCGCGATAGGTGGTCTCCATGAGGGCGCTCATGAACTTGGCCCAATCGATGTCGCCGTAGCCGGGGATGCGTGGCTGATGCCATTCGAGCGGGTGGGCGAAGATACCGACTTGTTGCAGGCGGTCACGGCGCATCTTCACGTCCTTCGCGTGCAGATGAAACAGCTTGTCCTGAAACTCCTTCAAGGGTACGGCGGGGTCCATCTGTTGCAGGATGAAATGGGAGGGGTCGTAGTTCAGGCCAAAGTGTTTGGAATCGATATCGTTGAAGGCGCGTCGCCAGATGACGGGGCTGGTCAGCAGATTCTTGCCGCCAGGCCATTCATCCTGCGTGAAGAACATGGGGCAGTTCTCGATGCCGATCTTGATGTCGTAATCCTCTGCGTAGGCGATGAGGGGGCGCCAGATCTTCAGGAAGCGGGGCCAGTTATCATCTACGCTCTTGGTCCAGTCGCGGCCGACGAAGGTGTTCACGTTTTTCAGGCCGAGGATGGAGGCGGCTTTGATGACTTTCTTGAGGTGGTTCACGGCCACCTTGGATACTTCGGGATTGGGGTCGAGCGGATTGGGATAGTAGCCGAGGGCGGTGAGGGTGACGCCGTGTTTGGCGGTGAGCGCGTGGACTTCGTCGGCTTTTGATTTCGTGAAGGCATCGACATCGATGTGCGTGATGCCGGCGTATTTGCGCTCGGCTTTGCCTTGGGGCCAGCACATAACTTCCACACAGGAGAATTTTTCCCTAGCGGCGAAGGCGAGGACTTGGTCGAGGTTCAGCTCGGGCAAGATGGCGGAGACGAATCCTAGTTTCATAAATTACTAATTGGTGTCAGGGAGTGATCACGTTTTGCCCCAGTTTCTTTCCCCATTCCATAGTGGCTTTGAATTTGGGCGATTGCTTCACATCCTCATCCGCGTATTGGAGCAGGCCCCAACTGCCATACTTGCCCCACTGGCTGACACTGGAGAAGTGGCACAGCAGATCGCCGCCCGCCGCTTCCCACGCCGCGTAATATTTTTGATAGATACCCTGCATGCGCGGATGGGCATTGGCACCAGCAGCAGCTTGGTCAGGACCGCATCATTCTCGGCCCCCAGGACGCCGACGAAGTGCTGTCCTGCTTCATAACAGACGAGTTTCAGACCATATTGCGCTGCCACTTTCTGGTTCTCCTGCATCCAGCGGATGCTCTCCGGCAAGGCATTGGTTTCCACATGATCCAGAAAACGGTCCACGGACCACATCGTGACCTCGGCTGCCGTGAGGCGTTTGCCCTCCTTCGGGATGTTCATGGAGATGTAGGGGGCGATGGCGAGCACGTCCGCATGGCGTCCGGCATCTTTCCAGCCGGCAACTTCCTTGCTCACATGACTGTTCGCGGCTTGCGACGGCAACACGCGCACCAATCGTTCCTTGCCGCCGAACACGTCTTCCCAGATGCGGAAGATCTCCTGCGAACGGTGCGCCGTGTAACGCCACGCGCCTTCCCACGTCTTCGTGGCAAAACCCAGTTTGACCCCCTGTTCGGCCGCATACTTGCTCTGCTGGAACTGCCCGTTCCATACTTCATTGGAACACTCGAGGTAGATGCGGCGTTGCGGATCAAGCTTCGCCTTGGCCAGCTTCGCGAACTCACGCACATACTCGTCATCCGCTTCATGTGGCAGGCAGAACCACGGGTCCGACTCCAACCGGTTCGCCAGATCGCAAAGCAACTCCACCGGAATGCCCTCGCGAGTATAAGTCGCATCCTCCACCTTGGGCCGGTTCGACCACTTCTTCTGCTTGGAATTATTCGTTTCCTGAAAATCCATGAACCGCAAACTCGCCATGCCCTGCCAGCGTTTCAGGAAACCCGGGTTCCAAGGGTTCTTCGCCACTTGTTCGGCACTAAAACCCGGCATCAACACCTTGATATTGCGGATCGGATTCTCCGGCTTCGTTTCCTTCACTCGCAGGAAAACCCCGCCACCCTTCGCATCGATATTCACCACCAGCTTGCCCGGCATAGTGGACACGACCTTGCCCTTGGACATCTCGATTTTGCCTTCCCCCTCCCACAGCACGGTCCAATCTCCACTGGGATAATGGCCGCCCTCAATCGTGCAGAGCGGGGTTTCGGCGAAGCAGCCTGATTCCAAGCGCTTGATCCATCCGTGCCCATCCAATTCCAGCTTGGGACCTTTGCCCCAACCTTCGCCCTGCTTCTGGCTGATCCATTGGCGGGACAGGCGGAACACATCCACAAACGGCAGCTCCGTGTTCCAATCCGCCGGGCCTGAAAGATTGATTCCTAGCGCAGGCTTCGCTTTACTCTCTGCCCCAGCAGCTTCCGTGAGTGCCAAGGTACAGAGGCACAAACCCAGCAAGATTGATTTAATCCAAGTGATCTTCATAAAAACTATTTCAACTTCACCCACTTCTTCCCCTCACTGCTCTTCAAGATGGCTTCGCAGAGTTGTACTTCGTGGTGGCCATCTTCGGCGGTGGCGAAGAGGACCGGGGTTTTCTGGCCGCTGGCGATGTGCTCGTAAACGGCGCGGTAGTGCATCTTGTGGCTGTCGGGGAAGCCTTCGGGATGGCCGCCGGGATAGTCGGTGAAACCGGCGACGTCTTCGCTGAAACCGGCGGTGGCGCGTTGCAGGATCTGGTTGGGTTCATCGCGGCGGCCGACGAGGATCTCGTTCGGTTGTTGGAGGTCCCAACGGACGCTGCCTTTGGTGCCGTAGATGCCGAGGGCGAGGCTGCATTTCCAGCCAGCGGCGACTTGGGAGATGCTGGCGTTGGCGTGGGTGCCGTTCACGAAACCGTGTTTGGCTTTGCCGAACTTCAGCAGCACCGTGCCAAAATCTTCCGTATCCACCGCGTATGGCACCATCGTCTTCGGGTCCACTTTCGCGAACGTTTGCACCTCGCCCTTTGGCCGGTAGCGGGTTTTGTGAAAGGTTTCGAGGTGCGCGAAGACGGCTTCGGCTTTGGCGCCGAGCACGAAGGACACCGCATCGATCCAATGCGTGCCGATATCGCCCACCGCCCTCAGCTTGCCGCCCTCACTCGCCAATAAACGCCAGTTGTAATCAGTGGCTTGCAACAACCAGTCCTGGAAGAAATGCCCCTGCACGTGGATGATCTGGCCGAGATCGCCACGGGCCACGAGGGCGCGCATCTGCAAGACGGCGGGGAAGAACCGGCACATGTAATTCACCGCGAACACCGGTGAGTTCGCCTTCTGCACCGCCTTCACCACCTTCACCGTCTCCTTCGCTGTCATTCCCAAGGGTTTTTCGCACACGACGTGTTTGCCCGCCTTGAGGGCGGCGAGGGATTGGGCGACGTGAACTTTATTCGGTGAGGTGATGTGGATGACGTCGACGTTCGGGGAGCGATACATCGCTTCGTAGTCGTAGTCGCCATAGACCTCGGGGATACCCCATCTGTCAGCGGTGGCTTGGGCGTTCTTCGTGGAGCCGCAGATGGCGGTGACTTGGACGCCGAGGCGTTTAAGGGCCTCGATATGGACAGGGCCGATGAAGCCGGTGCCGATGACGCCCGCGCGAAGGTGATGGAGTGGTTTGCTCATGATCTGAAATTATTTTCCAAAGGAGACATATTCGGGCTGCGTGCCCAGCTTGGGCCGGGCGGGGCCGTTTTGTTGACGCGCGCCCAGCACATTCTGGAACTCATACCGGTCTGCCCGGTAGAGCGTGTCTTCCAGCCATAATGGTTCGCCTGCGGCAGTGAAGCCGGTGGCACGCACCCAGAGGGCGGCGGTTCCAGTGGGGACGCCGAGGAGTTTGGCATCTCCGGCGGGCAGGCTCAAGGCCCGGATGGTCTGTTCCGCTCCGCCGAGCTGGATGCCTAATTCATCTTCCAGCAAGGCGTAGAGGGAACCGCGTAACTCGGTTTTGGTCAGGCGTGGGCAGAAGCGGGCTACGATAAAGCGGCGTTCCAGGATGACGGGTTCCTCATCGGCCAGGCGCAGGCGTTCGCAGTAGTGGAGATATTCAGCAGGCTCGATCTTCAGGGCTTCGCTTACTTCGGGGCGCACTTTGACTGCGGTGATGGTCTGATAGTTCAACACCTTCGTCGTCGGCCTCAGTCCACACGCCTCCGCCTTTTCCGTAAAACTCACCAACTGCCGCAGATCATTCTGCAAACCGCCCGCCCGCACAAACGTTCCCACTCCCTTGCGAAACTCCAGCGCCCCCGACACCACCAGATGTGATAGCGCCTTGTTCGCCGTCACCCGGCTCACCCGATACTTCGTCGATATCTCCCGTTCGGTCAGGAACTGAGCCCCTGGCGCGTAATCGCCCCGGTTCAACAGCGCACGTAAACGGTCGTGCAACTGATGATAGACCGGGTCGCGGATCAGTTCTGTTGCGGAAGCGTTCGACATTGTGGACTAGTGGCTAGTCCACTAAGGATTCTTTGTCAAGCTGAAGCGACCTGTGCTTGAATGCCTCCTGAATACTTACACCACCAATTCCATCTGAGTTATCATGCCCAAACTTTCGCTCATGCTCGCCGTCTGGCTGGTCGCCGTCTGCGCCCGTGCCGCCGCACCTAAGCCCGGCCCGGCCGTGATTGTCGCGGTGGAGACCCGGGACTTCCGGGTGGAGTTCGCCGGGGAACGTGCCTGGACTTTTCTGCGTATCTTACACCAAGGCCAGGTGGTCGCCGGTCCGGCCGGCTTTTGCGGCACCGTCTTCGCCGCTCAATCTGGCAAGTGGATCGGCACCGGGCACAATGAAGGCGGCATCGAACAGATCGAAAGCGTGACGCTCACGGTGGACGGTCAGAAGCGGGAGCTCGCCCATCAGGCGGTTTATCGCGGACAAAAGGCCGTCCTCCACAAGCACTCCCGCATGGGCCCGCTCAAGCTGGAAGCCATCTATACCGTCACGGATGACGCCCTCCGTGAGGAGCACCGTTATGAAGCGGTGGAAGAAGCCAGGATCGCCACCCTCTACGCGTTCATGCACACGTGGTTGCCCGACAGCACGGAGTGGCTGGCCGTTAAGCCTGATGGCCAAGAGGTGGCCGGAGCGTTTGCCAGCGACAGCGATTTCGAACTCCAGCAGGATGTGAAATGGACCGCGAGCTACAATCCCAAGAACCGCCGTGCCATGCTGGCCTGGCATCCACAGCCGTTCCGGGGGCAGGGCCTCAAGACAGCCTATTGGGACAAGACCGTCTATCACAAGCTCTACCACCAGATCTACGCGAACACGACAATCGTCGCTGGCACCAAGGTCTCCGCTACCATTGTCATCAAGGGCGTGGAGACGGATGCCGCGGGTTGGAAGGATTCCGTCCGCAAAATGGCAGCACAGCTGGAAAAGTCCGCCGAATAGTCCTGCGCCTTGATCACACTTAGCGGACTGAGCGGCTCAACGTCGTCATTTTGATCTGACGTTCGCCCCGGTCTTCGCGGATGTCACGCGATTGCTTGAAGTTCGCATCGAGTTTGCGTGTCTTGCGGGCGGTTTCCTTGCGGTTCGCGCCGAGCTTGTGGGAGACCTTTTTAGGGGTTGCTGGCATAGGTTTTTGACTTTCTATTGAGACTTATCAGCTGAAGCGCCAGCAAAGTGCATTGGCTGCTGGTTGCCTTCCCCTCAGCCGGTTTTTGCCGGACGCTTCAGCCAAAGAACTGGTTCAGCCGGTCTTCACTTCGACGGCTTTTGGCTTGGCCTTCTCGTTCTTGGGCAGATGCACTTTCAGCACCCCGTCCTTGAATTCGGCCGCCACCTTTGTGCCGTCAGCCCCGTCGGGGAGGGTAAAACTCCGCAGGAAATTCCCATAGGAACGTTCGATGCGGTGATACTTTTTGTCTTTCTCTTCCTTCTCGAATTTGCGTTCGCCCGTGATGACCAGGACTCCGTCCTGCACTGTGACTTTGACGTCCTCTTTCTTCACCTCGGGCAGGTCGGCCTTCACCAGCCATTCCTTTTCGTCCTCCGAGATGTCCACGGATGGCGCCCAGGCGGCGACCGTCATCGCCTCTTTTTCGCCGTTACCGGTGCGTGTCACTGGCAGGCCGAAGACCTTGGTAAGACGTGTCTGCAAATCTTCCATCTCTTTGAATGGATCCCAACGTGTTAACAGATTCATAACCTTATCCTTTCCGGGCGGTTTATTCATTGATACCCCAGTTGCGATAGCTCGAGGCGGTGGAGAAGCTTCTTACGATTGAATTGAGCGCCATCTCCGCCGGTCCAAGATTGTGTTTCCTCTTCAAAATCTGCGACACCGTATCCAGGAGCTCGGTCACGACAAACGGCTTGGGCAGCAGGGCGGTGATGGCCGGCCGCACATTAGCCGGAACTTGAGCAGTTGTGCAGACGCCTGATGTCAGCACAACGGGCAAGGACAGTCCGGCTTCCCGCAGTTTTGTCGTCAATTCGAACCCGGTCAGCCCGGGCATGCTGTGGTCCGTGATGAGGAGGTGATAATGTCTTTTGTCGAGTGCCGCCAGCGCCTCCCAGCCATCGGCCGCCGTGTCCACTTCGTACCCTTGCCTGCTTAGGACTTGCTGCCCGAGTCCCCTTAAACCGTCATCATCATCCACATAGAGGATGCGAGCGCGATTGCCCGCGATCGCCAGATGGTTCAGCGGCGCATATCTGGGGGTTTTGCGCATCGTTGAGCTGATGGTGTTTCCCGCTTCATTGATCAGGGCATTCATGGTGGTCAGTTGTTTTCTTCTGAGACATGCAGGGAAGTGGGCTGGTGTAGAATCTTGTCGAGCACAGGTGTGACGAAATCGGCACGTTGCTGCATGCGCTGGCAGATCTCCGTATGGCTGAACTGCATGACCGTGCTGAAGTAGGTCAAGCCCGCCTGTAACGCCACAGACCTGATGGCTTCATGGAAAGCCGGTCCGCCGCCCCGCGGGTTCTCATCCGGACTTCGCAGCGAGATGATGGCTGCATCAGTCCCGCGCATTCGCCCGATAGCCGTTTCAAACCAGCGCGAGACTGTCGGCGTGGGCGTATGCAGTTCGCTCGTGGCGATGATCAACAGATCGGCTTTTTCTGTGTCATCATTGGCGAGCGATTGCCACTCCTCGTCGGCGAGGAGATGAAAAGACCAGGGGAGCACTCGCAGATCGCCGTCACCTTGCATGTTGCGGGTGATGCTTTGGAGCAATTGCATCGCATGTTTTCCAGCCGTGACATCATCGTAAGCGATGACGACTCGCAAGTTGTCCAGCTCGAGATAGCCTGCCTGCTCAGGGACCGATTTTGTGCCCGAACGTCCGGTGTGCATGATGGCGAAGATAACCGAAAATCAGGGCCGGATAATTGGGAGCAGCTATCACGCTTGGCTAAAGATATTCCCTATGCTGGTAGGGAACATATGGCCATCTCCCAGGCGGGGGCCCGGGGTGCTAAGAAGCTTGCTGAAGTTCAACTGCCTTGTGTCTCCACCCAGCGTACAGCGTAGTGGATCAGGCTCGCCGCATCTTTGATCTGCAATTTCTCTTTGATACGGCCGCGGTGGACATCCACCGTCTTGGAGCTGAGGTTCAACTCACTGGCCACTTCCTTGGTACTCTTGCCGCAACCCAGCAGGCGGAAAACCTCGAACTCTCGGTCCGAAAGTTTCTCGATCGGAGAGGTGGACCCACGCGGACGTTGTCCGGTCACGGCTTCCAGCAGCCGAGCCGACATCTGCGGGCTGACATACGCCTGACCGGTGAGTACCAGGCGGATGACCTCCAGCACCTTGGCCGAGCCGGCATCCTTCATCAGGTATCCACGAGCACCCGCTCGCAAGGTCCGCTCGGCATAAAGCATCTCGTCGTGCATCGACAGTACCAGAATTGGCAGTTCGGGGCGCAATGCGTGAACGTCTTTGACAAACTCGACGCCACTGCGCCCGGGCATGGTCATGTCTGTCACCATCAGGTCCGGTTGATGGTTGGCCAGATGACTCATCGCTTCCGCCGGATTATTGGCTTCGCAGCATACCATCAGATCAGCCTGCCGGTTGATGATGGCGGCCAGGCCTTCCCGCGTCATCGGATGGTCGTCCACCAGCATGATCCGGCGCTTGGTGACTAGCTCTGCCACTTCCCGGCTTGGCTTTGGTGTTGCCGCTGCCGTCTTGGACCGGTTCTTGATGCGTTGCTTTGTGCTCATGCTTCTTTGAGGGGCAGAATACAAGTAACTTGGACGCCCTGGTCGGGCTTTGATTCGATCTCCAGTGTGCCGCCGATCACATGAGCGCGGTGGCGCATGACCTCCAGCCCCATTCCCGGTTTCGATTTTCTACGCGAGGGCAGGCCGCGACCATCATCCTCGATTTGCAAGCGCAACCAGCCACGTTCATGCGTGAGGCTGATCCGGATTTGCTTCGGCTGCGCGTGCTTCAGGGCGTTGTTCACGGCCTCTTGGGCGATACGATAGAGGTGTCCTTCGATTTGGGAATTGTCGAGCTCAAGTGACGCCCGGCAGACCAATCGGCATTCGATCTTGCCGGGCAAGGTGGTGTTATGGGCCAGCTCCTTGAGTGCACCGATCAGGCCACCGGCTTTCACATTGACCGGGGCCAGCCCCCGGGCCAAGGAGCGGGTCAGGGTGACGCAGTTGCGCAGGGCCACACTGATCTGGCGCGCCTGGTTCTGCAACTGCTCCCGGTGGGCGTTCAGATCGGGTTCGGACAGGTCCTCCAGCAGCAGGAAGTTTTTCATCTCCAGCCCGGTCAGTTGCTGGCCGAGTCCGTCATGCAGATCATGGCCGATGCGTTGTTGCTCCCGGTCGCTGATCTCCAGCAATTCCGCTTCCAGCCGCCGCCGCTCCGTGATGTCCCGGACCGCGATGATCACACCCACAATCTTCCGGCGGGCATCCCGCCAGGGAGCAAACCGGGCCGTGGTCCAGCAGCGTTTGCCGGTTTTTGGGTGGTCGAATGGTAGGTCAGCGGCTTCAAACACTTCGCCGTCCAAGGCCTGTTGGATCAATTTTTCAAAATGCTGCTCCCGCAACGCTGGCAGGGCTTCCACCGCCCGCAAGCCTACGGTCTCCTCGGCGCGGCAGCCGCTGATCTGTTCCATGAAGGGATTCCAGACGACCAGTTTGCCATTCCGGTCGCAAACGATGATGCCGGCCTGCGCACCGCTGATGACCTGGTCGCCGAACTCGTTGGCCTCGCGCAAGGCCTCCTCGGTGCTTTTGCGCTCCATGAACTGACCGATCTGGCTGCCCAAGCTGGCGAACATCTGGAGGAGATCTTCATCCGGTTCGGTCGGTCGGTGGGTCAGGAAGGCCATCACCCCCTGTATCTCATGATCGAGCTGAATGGGAAAGGCCAGCGCGGAGTGCAGACCAGCATGGCTGGCCTCCAGTTTGCGGACCATGTGCGAACACTCTGCGATGCTGGGGATCCATTGGGGCTTGCGGGTGGCCAGTACGAGCCCAGGCAACCCATCGAACATGGACAGCGAAAGTTTCAGGCTGCTCTTCACAAAAGCAGCCAGCTGTTTTCCCGGTGCATGCCAGACATGCACGATCCGTAATTCTTCCGGCTCGCCCGAAACTTCCCAGAATTCAGCCACCTCCCACTGCAATGATTTGGCCACGGTTTGGAGCAGCTTGGGGATGGTCTCGGAGATAGGCTCCGAGGCAGCTAGCAGGCGGGAAGTCTCGTACTGCAATTGTCGGCGCTGCTCATCGCGCTTGCGCTCGGTGATGTCGAGTCCGGTGCCGATGATGTATTTTACCGTACCGTTCGGGTTCGTCAGGATGGTGTTGGACCAGGCGATCAGGCGCCGGTCCTTGGATTTCGTCAGCCAGCAGTTCTCAAAGCGGTTGGCCGCCTGACCACCACGTAGCTGCATGAACACTGACCGGACTGCGGGGGCCTCTTCCGGTGGCAGGAGCAAATTCCAGAGGGGCTGACCGACGATCTCAGCTGCGGCATACCCGGTGACTCGCTCACATTCCCGGTTGAAGCGGACCACATTTCCGTGCTCATCCAGCACAATGACCAGTGCTCCGGCGGTATCGAGCACAGCAGAGGAGAAGTCCCGCTCTTCCCGCAACAATTCTTCCGCCTGCTTGCTCCGGCTGATGTCCGTATGGGCGATGACCACACCGCCGCCTTCGTTGCTCAGTGGCGTCACGGTCATCACAAACCAGCGCTCCTTACCCGGTGAATGGCAGGGATACTCGGCTGAATAATCCGATTTGGCGCGGTTCATCACCATTTGGATGCCCGCCAGCATCTCTGCCGTGCCGGGTTCATTTTGGGCAGCCGCCCGGCGGCAGACTTCGAGATAGTTGGCCCCTACACCAGCGTTTAAGAGGGTTGAACCACCGTTTTCCATGGAGAAATTCCGCCAAGGCTCGTTCACCGCGATGATGTTTCCCTCCCGGTCCAACACCGCGATGTTGGCGCTCAACGAATTTAGGATCGTCTGGGTGAGGGCGCGGCTTTCAGCGGCTTCTGTTTCAGCTTGGGCCAGCCGTTTCTCATCCGCCAGCCGCGCCAGTACACGGCGCACTACGGTTGGCACGAACTCGAGGAAATTGATGTCCTTTACGAGATAATCGAGCGCTCCTCGCTTCATCATCTCCACCGCCACCCGCTCGTCGCCTTGGCCCGTGACGATGATGAACGGGATCTTATGCCCCACCTCGTTCAGTCTGGCGATGAGTTCCCGGCCTTCGATGTCGCTCAGCTTGAGGTCCAGCAACAACAGGTCAGCGGTATGCTGCTGCAACCAGGCCAATGCCTCAGCGCCTGAGGCAGCGGTTACTACCCGCCATTTTTCTGCCAGCAACGCGCTTTCGATGAGGATGAGCAGTCCTACATCGTCATCGACGACCAAGATGGTGGGCGTCACATCACTTTTGGACATGCTTTTAATGGATCAGGAGCGTCCGTTCACCGGCGGCACCAGCAGCAGCATGATGAACAGGCCCAGGCGCCGGATGGCCTCGGAGAATTTGTCGTAATCCACTGGTTTCTGGATGTAAACGTTGCAGCCCATTTCATGGCACCGGAGCACTTCCCGTGGATCATCGGTGGTCGTGAGCATGATGATCGGCAGCTTACGGAGGTCCTCGTTGGCTTTTAACTGTTTCAGCACTTCCACGCCGTTGACCTTGGGCATGCGGATATCGAGCAGCAACACGTAAGGACGGTCGGTTTCCCGGTGTGGCCCGGGTCCGCGGCGGAAGAGATAATCCAGAATGGCTTGGCCGTCCTTGAAATGGTGGATGGAATTGCCCAAACCCGCCTCTTTCAGTGTCTGCTGAACGAGTATGGCGTGGCCTTCATCATCCTCGGCGATGAGCACAGTCGGCGCGTTTTGCACCGTTCCATTTAGCCCTATTTTTGACATGCTGGCAAGGATACAAAGAAAATGGAACCTGTCCCATGGGAGCTTTCCACCCAGATTTTTCCATTCTGCCGGTCGAGGCTGCGTTGTGCGATGGTCAGGCCCAGCCCTTCACCGGTCGTGGCGTCTGGGTCAAGCCGATGAAAGATCTCGAAAACAGCCGCCTGATGCTCCGGGTCGATGCCAATACCGTTATCTGCCACCTGATAGATGGCACGGCCTCCCGTTATCTGGCCGGTGATAGTGATGCGCAGGGGCCGCTCCAGGGAACGGTATTTGATGGCGTTATCGAGCAGGTTGGAAAATACCTGCCCGATCTGGGTAGGATCCCCGATGCACTCTGGCAATGGATCCAGTTTCACTTGGGCACCGGCCTGCTCGGTCTGAAAACGCTGGGCCTGCACCACTTCCGCCAGCAATTTGTTCATATCCACCGGCTGAAGATTGAAGGTCAGCCTTCCCAGACGCGAGTAACGCAGCAAGCCGGACAAGAGCGAATCCATCTTTACCACCCCGGCCTGGATGAATCGCAATGCCTGGGGGATGGCAACAGCAAACGCCTGCCGGACATCATCTGCCGCTATCCTTCCATCGGTAGATGTTCCCAGCGTGCTCTGCATCTGCTCGCAGACTTTGCCGAGCTGTCGGCTGAAGCCTTGGATGTTCACGAGTGGCGAGCGCAGGTCATGCGAGGCCGCATATACGATGGCTTCCAGTTCCTTGTTCTTTTCAGCCAGGGCTTGGGCCATGCTCTTCAACTCTTCCTCATCCGCCTTACGTTGGGTGATGTCCGTTCTGATGGCGACATATTGCACCGGTTTGCCCGCCGCATTGAGAAATGGGAAAATGGTGGTCTCTACCCAGTAGAACGAGCCGTCCTTGGCGCGGTTCTTGATTTCGCCCCGCCAGATGCGGCCGTGCGTGATCGTTGTCCATAGTTCCCGGATAAACTCCTTCGAGTGATGGCCGGAGTTGATGATACGATGATCTTTGCCGAGCAATTCCTCTCGTGGGTACTTCGAGATGCTGCAAAACTTGTCGTTTACGTGGGTGATGACGCCGGATGCATCCGTGATGGCCACGATGGAATGCTCGTCCAGCGCGGCCTTGACGTCCTTAAGCTCTTTCAACGCGACCAGGAGCTGTTCCTCCTTGGTCGTGGAAGGGGTGTCATTCATCAGGGCTGAATTTAGGCGATGCCCATGCTCCATGACACGTTCAAATTACAGGTTAGTTCAGGCCATCACTGGTGTCCGGCTGGTACGCGGCTGCGGACCCGCGCTCGCGGCCGCCTTCGGCAGGTGGCTCCGATATTCCGTCGGCGACTGCCCCACGATGTTCTTGAACACGCGGTTGAAATGGGTGAGGGACTGGAAGCCCACCTCATAGGCGATCTCGCTGATGCGGAGATTCGGGTTGAGCAGCAGGTTCTTGGCTTTTTCCACGCGCATCCGGGAGACGTACTCGGTGAAGGTGGTGCCGGTCAGCTTGCTGAACTGCTTGCAGAAATAGAAGACGCTGGTGTGTACGGCTGCCGCGACCTGCGAGAGTGAGAGGTCTTCGGTGATGTGGTCGAGGATGAACTGCTTGGCCTTCGAGATGAGCGGCGGCTCGGCCGTGGCCTGTTGCACCACGATCTGGTTGCTCTTCATTGACATGTGGTCGGCGAAGATGCCGAGCAGCGTAGCGGCCGAATCCAGTTTCTTCTGCGTAATGACCGGGGTGGCCAGGAAAGCTTCCTGGGCCCGATCAGTCTCGATGTCCACTCCGAGTTCCTTGGCCTTGCTGACAGCTTTTTGGAACAGGGCGACGGTCGGCTTCTGGCGCATCACCTGGCCGGTTTGCAGCAGGCCGATAGTCTGCGTGCCCAGCTTAACCGGGACGGCAGTTTCGCAGAGGCCGAAGGCGCAAGCGACGGTTGCCGGACCATCGGCGGCGGCCTGGGCCAGTTCCTCCTGCATGAGCAGGCAGGCGGCGCAGGTGCGGCTCTTCTCGGCCATCATGGCGCAGAACGGGTTTTCCTGACGTTTGCCTCGCAGCGGCAACTGCCAGGTCTCTACGGTCCGCAAGGCAACCGGCAGTCCGGTCATCTCGGTGTAGGCGCGTTGGTAGTCTTGGAACATCTCCGACCGGTTCAGGGTCTCCAGCAATTGTCCGTGCTCGTTCATTGGTCAATCTTTCTCAATTTTAGCCAACCGTGGCTTGTGTTCAACTGGACCAAGTTTCGGTTAACGGCGGGAAAACCATAAGTGGGGATACGGTCTGAACCTCGCTAGGAGCTCGCGTGGGAGGGGGTAGGGAAAATGCTTAGTGAAGCCCTCGAACGGGGCTTGAGATGCTTGCAAACGTGCGGGTCAATGCCCTGATCCGGTTCTTGCCAAACTGGCAGGCGAAGGACGGAGGAGTGGTGGTTGGGGAAGTTCAGTTACGTCGTTGTATCCGCTGTGGATCGAGGCAGCGGAGGTGCTGTTGATGCGTCGGTCAGCTCCGTTTATTTGCCGCCTTTTTGCAGGATCAAAGCTCGGTCCACGAGGTGACGATGAAGCCGCGGTTCAGATTGATGCGGCCCAAGTTTTCATCGTAGTGGAAGTTGAAGTTGCCGTTCATCTGGGCGGTCTTGGTGACACTGGAACCGGTCATGTCCTCTAGGCTGCTGCTGCCGCCGCCGTTCATGGTGAAGTTGGCGTTCGGCGCGTAGATGACGCCGGTGAAGGCACCGTTGCCATTGATGGTCAACGTCGTGTTGGCGGGAGTTCCCCAGTAGAAGAAATTGGTGGCGTTGCCCGCCTGGTTCAAGACGCCGTTGCCGGTGATTTTTGCGCTGGCACCAGCCATGTAAAGATTGAGGGTGGCCCCTGTCTGGATGGTGATGGTGTCTTGGCCGGTCATGTTGATCTCGGTTTCCACGATCAGCCGGGCCTGCACATTGCTTTTCACCAGCAAGTTGCCTGTGAGGCTGGCGATGCGGTAGTCACCACTGGAACTGATGACGTACTGGTAGCCAGCGGCGTTCCCCGGGGTGAACCCGCCACCAAAGGGCAGGGTGACATCGGGAAAAGCGACGTTCATGTCATC
Source organism: uncultured Verrucomicrobiota bacterium (assembly GCA_964589735.1). Lineage (GTDB taxonomy): Bacteria > Verrucomicrobiota > Verrucomicrobiia > Limisphaerales > JAEYXS01 > JAEYXS01. The sequence goes on from CAZPUL010000023.1 coordinate 44,351, forward strand.
ACTGAAGTAGCCGGGCTGGATGCCGCTGGTGCCGGAAGCCTGCCAGGCGAGATCGCCCACGGCGCCGTTGTTGATGCCCACGGAACCGCCAGGGCCGGTGGAGACACGGCCGTAGATGTTGGCATTGCCGGTGGAGAGGGCGTTGATGATGCCGGAGTTGGTCGCCACATCGCCGTTCGCTTTGCGCCGGCTGATGAGGTATAGGCCGTTGGTGCTGTAATTGGGATCAGCCGAGTCGAAGCTGTCCACAACGATATTTTGACCATTCAGAGTGATCTGACCTTTGGCGACCATGCCTTTGGAGAACATGCCATCGCGCCGGGTCTCCACTTTCACAGTGCGGCGGATGACATTGCCATTCAGGGGAGCCCGCAAGAAGGCGGTGGAGTAGATGATCGGGGTGATGCTGTTGGAGATGACGACCAGAGCGGAGCCATCACCCATGGTCCGCCATTTGAAACATCCGGTGGCCGAGTAGAACCAGCCGTTGGAGACTAGGTTGGTGCCTTTGGTCTGATACAGATGGGCGAGCGCCTCCTCAATGCCGCCCTCCACCACCGGGATGCAGGTGTTCCAAGTCTGCGAGCGGGCAATGGATTGGTTCTGCGCGCTGACAAGGTCCAAGTAGGCGGTCAGCATGAAACCGAGCACGAAGCTGGCCAGCAGGACGGCCAAGATGACCGAACCTTGGTCGTGGCGGCGCAGAGTGATGATCATAGCGATTAAGTGCGGACGACTCAGTAAATGTAGTTCTGCAAGCCATGACGCGAGACCATGGTCCGCATCTCCCGGCGATGGACGATGTTGCCGGAATTCCAACGGACGCTGACCACCACCTGGCGCATATTTGTGCTGTAGCTTTCGGTGAAGGAGACGTTGGTGATGGTCAGGGTGCCTTGGTATTGGAGACCGCTGCCACCGTCGGCCGGCCAAAAAGGAGCCGTGAAACTGGTGGGCACAAAGCCGCTCTGAGTGACCTGGTCCCAGCTATACAGCCGGATGGTCTCCATCTTTTCCAGCATGACCTGGGTGGCGCGCAGGTTTTCCCGGGCCGTGCGGATGATGGCGAGACCGGAGCTGATGCCAGCATATAAGGAGATGAACAGGATGCCGAAGATGGCCATGCCGATCATGGTTTCAATCAGCGTCATGGCCCGGTTGGTGGAGCGGGCTGGATTGGATATCAATTTCATGTGCAATCTGGCGCGGCGCACGCACACGCATCACTCTTTTTAGCAGAGGGCTTGCCAGTTCACAGACGGTTCCGCGGAATTGAATCCACTAGGAAATAATACTTTATCTGATAATGCCAAATGGGGGTATTCTTTGTGGCTGTCATGGTGCTGAAGGGTCTTTTTTGAAGGGGGCCCCGCCAAATGGATTGATTGGAGTGTCGTTATTATTACGGGAAATACTTATATTTTGCGAGGAGGTGGTGTGAGGCCACCATAGGCTGTCTGTCTGCAAAATTTATGGTCATGCCTCAATTCGGTGCATTTTATAAATTTAAGCGGATTACACTTTTCAGACGGGACGAGATTCCTAGATTCTGGCCGTACTGATGCAACCGCAGCGTGAAGAGTATTATCTTTTGGTGAACGGCGACACGGCCGGTCCCTATACGCTGGCCGATCTGCACCAGATGTGGATGGAGGACAAGATCAAGCTGGACACGCTGTTTGTCCGGCCGGGCATGCGCAAATGCCAGCCCATCAATTTGATCTTGGGGATGGTGATCAATTATAATGCGGCGCAGCCCGTCGCGGAGGTTTCTGTGGTGGAGGTGGAGGAACATCCGCTGGCGCCATTCAAGGGCATCCTGCGCTGGGGTTTGATGGGGGCATGTCTCATCGTGTTTATCTGGCTGGTTGGTCCTTGGCGAGGCGATCCAGAAAAGCAGTTGCAGATCATGCGGGGAGTGGTGACGGTCAAACCGGCAGATCTGGGGGTGTTTAACGAGAGCGACTTCGAATGGCAGGACGTGACGGTCTATTTGAACGGGCAGCCGCCGGGCGGCTATAAGCGCAAGCTGGGTAATCTGCCGCCGGGTGCTGGCAAAGACATCACGCTGTTAGAGTTCACGGACGTGAGCGGGGCGGCATTTGAGCCTTGGCGCATGAGCGTTACGGAGGTGTGGATCGGCAATGAGAAGTTGGGGTATCGTACGTTCCGTGTGCGGTTGCTGCCACTGCAGTAAATCAGGCCTGGCCATACATCCGACTGCGGATGGCAAGAAAAGGCCATAATAAGGGGCTTATGGTATTCTCGTTTATCTAATTGCCAGTTTTAACGATGGTCTGCAATCTGCTGATTATCAGGCAACTGATTGTTATGATGGCGTGCATGTCGCAACGACAAGAATCTCGGCTCAAGGCCAGGCCTGCTCCGGCTGGCTGGCTGGTGATGTCCTTGGTTCTCGGCATGTCGGCGTTTTGCGGCCAAGCTCAGGAAACGAGCACGAATGCCGTGCCGGCCAAGCCGGTGCAGTTGCAAGCCAATGATAATGGGAACGGCAACGGGCAGGGGAATAACAACGGGAAGGCCAAGGGGAAATCCAAACCCACAGTAGCGGAGCGGCCGCAGGTCATCGGTTCCCAAGGCAGTTCCGGCTCCAATGAAAAGGGCAAGCCTGACCGGCCGGGAAATCCCAACGCCTCCGATCCGTTGGAAGTCACGAGCCAGATCACGAGATTTCAATCGGCAAGGGCGGAGTTTTTGGCGGCGCAAAAGGAATTGAACCTTAAGAAAAAAGACGCCACCGAGGAGCAGCGGGCCGTCCTGCGGGAAAAGGTCAAGGAAGCGCTGGAGAAGTGGAAAGAGGAGCACAAGCATTTCGCGGAAGAGCAGAAAGAGCGGAGCAAGGAAATGAAGCTCGAGTTGCAGCCCGACCTGGGCAAGGTGATTGATGGCGCGGGTGGTGGGGGAGGCAACGGCCGGGACCGCTGAGTCATCGGTGAGCGCAATGATGGGAGACACACAAGGCCATAGGCCCGGGAATTTTGGATTCTCCAGCCTGCCGTTCTTGCTGGCGGCGGGGTTGCTGGTCCCGCTATTCCGCGGGCTGGCGGAGGCAGAGCCAGAACTCGAAGAACCATCCATCTGGAGTCATTTTGTGGATTTGCGCATGGAGGCGGGCTATCGCGACAATCCCACTTATGCGTCTTCCCATCCCGAGGGCAGCATGTTCGGCACCTTCAAGCTGGAATACACACTGGCGCGGCTGCCTGTGGATGAGTGGCAGGTCATGATCCTGAGCACTTGGGAAGCGACCCGTTTTTTTGAGCGTTCCCTGACCGATCACGAAGTCTATGGCTTCAGCTTGTTTCAGATCCAAAAAGAGACCTTGCCGGGGTGTAATTGGGAGGCGGGTTTTCAGCACGTGTATCAGGATCAAAGCATTGATGCTTCGACCACGGTGTTGAATCAGGGTTCGGTGACTATCCACGGCCACACCTTGCAAGGCTATGGCCGGTGGAAACAGCAGTGGACTTCGGGTTGGTGGCTGGCGGTGAAGCCAGAGCTGGAATGGCAGACGTTGGAGATACCGCTGGACGGTTCGGTGGAACCGGGCTTGGTCTTTTCACTGGGGCAGGATTATCGCCAGCGTACGGCATATTCGCTCAGCTACGGATTTCACGAACGCGTGTTTGATGACCTGACGATAACGGATGTCTTGGGAGCGCCCTTGCCCGGCGCTGCGCTGCGTTTTCGCCAGCACCAAGTCGAGGCCAGTTATCGCCGAGAATTGGAGGCAGCCAGACATTGGCGGTTAACCTTGCGTGCCACTTGGTTGCGCAATGAAGATAACGGGCAGGGCTATTACGACTATGACAGGGGCCGAATGGCCCTAGAAGTAAGGTGGCGCAAAAAACCTTGGGAAATAAAGCTTTCTAGCCGTGCTTCATATTATGATTATAGTATCCAGTCAGTCGCAGGTGCGGGCAGTGAGCTGCGGGAAAAAACTTTGCTCAGTGCCGGGTTACAAACGCGGCGTGAATTGAAACGCGGTTTTTATGTGGTTTTGCGGGCAGAACATGAGCAATCGGTCGCCAATCTGACGACCGACCGCTATGTGGCCAATCTGTTAAGCATCGGGCTGGGTTGGGAAAATTGATTTTTTGGGACAGTGAACCGATAGAGATGAACGGCACGGTATGCCTTCTGTGTCGCGTATAAACAGCAACAAGCGAAAGATGGAGCGGCGGCAACTGAACTGGTTGCCGGTGGCGTCCATCTTTTTGGCATTGATCTTACTGGCGGCGGCCATCGCGGCCGGCACCTGGCATCTGCGCGACCGCTTGAGGACTCAGGCGGTGAAAAAAGAGGGTGAAGTGATGAAGGCCGTGACGATGATGCAATATCAGGCTGAACTGGATATCGATCCCCAGTTCTCGCTGGCGGAACCGGATGCCCAGTTCATGGTCTCGCTCAAGGCATCTTTCTTGCAAGGCGTCATGGGCACACGCCTGTATGATGCCAAGGGAAATTTTGTCACCGCGTTTCCGGAGAACGTGACTGAGCGAAAACTGGGGGAGGCCGAGTGGCGGCAAATGCGGACGATCGATGCGGATGTGGGCGGCCTGGTCGCCCAGTCTGTGTTCCATCCTGAGCGGAATCTGGATCTGGATTTCTTTTCCGACCCCCGGCAGAAGATCAAGTCGGCCCCGATTCTGGAAGTGACCATTCCCTTTCATCAAAAGGATGAGTCGCAGTTGCTGGGGGTCGCCCAGATAATCATCGATGGGCGGGCCAAGGCGGCGGAGTTTGCCAAGCTGGACCGGACGCTGGCCACCCAGGCGGGATTGGTGTTCCTGGTCTGCGGCACTTTGATGAGCGGCGGTCTGGTCTGGGCCTTTGCCCGGCTGGCACGCACGAATGCGGAGCTGGAGCAGCGCTCGGAAAGCCTGCTCAAAGCCAATCAAGAGCTGGCGATGATGGCGCGCACTTCCGCCGTGGGGGCCGTGGCCGCCAACCTGATGCACGGGCTGAAAAGCCCGCTGTTCGGTTTGATCAATCTTTTTGCCGCCTGGCGCGCGGCGGATAACGTGGGTGAGAAAGTGGAGTGGAACACGGCGGTGGACACCGCCCGGCGCATGCAGGCGATGGTGAACGGGGTGATGGATTTTGTGCGGGACCAGGAAGGGCTGAGCAATCACGAGGTCTCCATGGAAGAACTGCTGCACGCGATCGGGGATAAGGTGACCCCGCTGGCGGCCCAGAGCAAGGTGCAGTTCCAGTGCGAGGGTGAGGTGGACGCAGTGGTGAATGCGCGGGTGAGCAATCTCCTGACCCTGATCCTGGTGAATCTGATCCAGAATGCGATCGAAGCAACGCCTGCTGGCAAACAGGTGAGGCTCAGTGTGAAGCAAGCCGAACAGGAGATTGAGTTTGAGGTGACGGATGAGGGCGGCGGGCTGCGTCCGGAGCTGGAGCGGCAGCTTTTTCAACCGTGCGAGTCCACGAAAGACGGGGGCAGCGGTCTGGGCCTCGCCATCTGCAAGCAGCTGGCCCGGCATATCGGCGCAGACTTGGATCTGCGGCGAAATTCCAAGAATGGTTGTGTGTTCGGTCTGACCTTGCCGCCGGAGTTGTTGCCTCCGCGAAGCAGCCCGGTTTAGTATCATCTGGGATTATTTTGTGACCGTTGATGCGAATTTCCATCGGAAGCAAAGGGGTCACGCGCACTCCAGTGTCGTGACTTTGTGGGTGTGTCTTTGCCTGTCCCTGTGCTGGTGCGGCGCGCCTGCCTTGCTAGCCCAAACAGCCTGGCGCTGGAGCAATCCCCAGCCACACGGGGCCAACGTCGTGGACATGACGGAGAAGCTGGGTGTGAAGATTCAGGTGGGCGAGGCCGGCCAACTCTTCGCCTCGGAGGACATGGTGCTGTGGCAGGCCAAACCCACGGGTGTCACGAACTCGCTGCGCGCGGTGACTTTTCTGGGGGAACGCCTCATCGTCACGGCGGAACGGGGGCTGGTTTTATATGCGGACTCGTTGAAGGAATTTTTTCCGGTGAACCTGGGCACCACCGACTGGTTGGAGGCGGTTACTGCTTCCGATCAAAGAGCGGTGGCGGTGGGGGACAACGGCGCGGTCTATACCAGCACCGATGGTGTCTCTTGGACCGTCAAGAGTTTGCCCGGGAACAACCGGACCTGGTTGCGCGGGGTAGCCTATGGTGCCAGCACCTTTGTGGTGGTGGGCGAGAATGGTTATGTCGCCACCGGCAACAATGCAGCGACCAGTTGGAAAAATGAGAACAGCTCGGTCAGCGTGCATCTGAACCGGGTGGCCTATATCAACAGCAAGTTCTGGGCGGTGGGCAACAACGGGCACATCCTCTCCAGTCTCAACGGTGCGGCACCTTGGACGAAAGTCGCCAGTGTGAGCATCACCAACAATCTTTATGCCCTGGCCGGAACCAATTCCACAATCCTCGTGGCGGGCGACCAGATCGCGCTGCTCAGCGAAGACGGCGGGATCACCTGGAAGACACAGACGGCCACACCGGATGCGGCCCAGCCGGCTCCGAAGTGGACATATTATTCTGCGCTGCAAACGGAGGGCATCTTTTTGCTCGCCGGGCGCAGTGGCATGACCTTGGAAGGGTTCAAAACCAATGCGACGGCGCAAGTCTGGGTGGAGCGGAATGATTCCCACCGGCAATGGCTTTGGTCCGTACACCGGTTCCCGGATTTTTATCTGGCCGTGGGGGACCGGGGCACTTTGCTGACCAGTTCGCGCGGGGTGAATTGGGAGCTGGAGCTCACGCCCGAGGCCGCCACCAACTCCATCTTTCTGGGCGCCGGTGGCACGACGAACGGCGCGGTGGTGGTGGGGAACAAGGGAACCATCCTGTTCAGTCCCACGAATTTCGTTTCCGTGCTCTACACGAACTTGGACAGCACAGTGACCAGCAACTATCTTTCCACCTTGGGCACGTTCTGGCATGCTGTGACGCCGGCTCCGACCAGTGTGGATCTGCAAGGCGTGGCCTACAAGAACGGCACTTATGTCGTGTGCGGCGGCACGGGAACCATCCTGACCAGTGCGGATGGAACCAACTGGACTTCCCGGACAACTTTGACCACCGCGTTCCTTTCCAGTGTGGCCACCAATGCATCCCTATTTGTTGTTGTGGGCGATAATGGCACCATCCTGACCAGTACGGATGGTACGCTATGGACGCCGGCGGTCTCGCTCACGACGAGCTGGCTTTTCCGGGTGAAACAGTTTGACGGCACCTTTGTGGCGGTTGGCGAGAACGGCACCATCCTCACCAGTGGCAATGGATTGTTGTGGACCCCGCGCAGCAGCGGCGTGACGAACTGGTTGAACGATGTGGAGAAAGTGAACGGTGAGTATTTCGTGGCGGGCAATCAGGGGACAGTGCTGCGCAGCACCGATCTGGTGACTTGGACGCCGAGCATTCTGCCTACCAGGAAATCTCTTTTCGGGCTGGCTTCGGCTGGAGGACAGCTCGTGACCGCCGGGGTCGAAGGGGCGCTGCTGCGGTTGCAACTGATGCCGGACATGACCCCGGTCAAGTTTGTTGATTACGGCAAGGCGCTCAACCAAAGCCTGGTCCTGCTCTCCGGGAACACGGACCAGAGATTTACCATTGATACGAGCACCAACCTGGTTGACTGGGTGGAAGGAGTGACTTTCGAGATCGTGGACCGGTCCGGCACTTTGCTAATCAAGCAATCCACCGACACCAATGCGACGGATCGCGAGTTTTACCGGGCGCGCATGGCCCCTTAGTTTTTTCGCGCATTCTTCTCCGGCTCTATTTTGCCATTTTCGGCGGCGTTTTATTTTTTAGCGCGGAAGGCTGTTGCATTTTATGGCGGTATGCTATTTTCTGCCGCCGATAACTCCTCTAATACACCATGCAAACCGGCAAGACAACGATACGTGTTCTGATTGCAGACGATCACCATGTGGTGCGGGTCGGGCTGCGTGCCATGTTCAGCCGCTATCCGGCGATCGAGCTGGTCGGTGTCGCGGAGAATTGTGAACAGGCGGTGGCCGAGGCCCAGCGCCTGAAACCGAATGTAGTTTTGCTGGATGTGCGCATGACCGATGGCTCCTCTTTCGATGCCTGCCGGAAAATACTGGCGACGGTGGAGGCAGTGCATGTCATTTTCCTCACTTCCTTTGCTGATGACAATACGGTTTTCGATGCGATTTCAGCCGGTGCAGACGGTTATCTGTTGAAAGATGTCGCCGAGCAGGAGTTGGTGAATGCCATCACGCAGGTCGCGGAAGGGCGCTCCATCCTGGACCCTTCAGTGACCCGCCGCGTGTTGGGCCGGGTCAAGGCGGGCAACGAAACCCCAGCACCTGCGGGGCTGGAAATCCTGTCCGCCCAAGAGCGTCGCGTGCTGGCGTTGGTGGCCGAAGGCAAGACCAACAAGGAAATCGCGATGGTCATGGGTTTGAGTGATAAGACCGTAAAGAATTACCTGAGCAACCTGCTCGACAAATTGAACCTCTCCCGCCGCTCCCAAGCTGCCGCCTTCTACGTGCAGCACACTTCAAGATAGTGCTGTAAGGACCTACTAAAATAGGTCCTTATTATTGGTCTATACGGCACTATTATTAATGGTGCCATTTCCCATATTATCAAGGCAGTAGAGTGGCATTGCCGCTGCTTCCATATCTGTTGTGCGAATGCTCAATGGATAGAGACAGATTCCATCTCAAACATCCGTGGTCATGAGATTATTGATAAAAAGCAGGGAGAAGACAGGGCCGAAGGAAGCCTTTACCCTTATCGAGGTGATGATTTCGATGGCGGTGGTGGCCATGATGTTTGTCTCGCTTTACGCCGGAATCACGCAGGGTTTGGCGGTAATCTCCACGGCGCGTGAGAACATGCGAGCCACCCAGATCATGATCGAGAAAATCGAGCTCTTACGGCTCTATTCTTGGGACCAGATGAACACGCCCGGTTTTATCCCGGTGGCATTCGCGGAACGCCTGATGCCGAGCACCACCACCAATTCTTCCACTACTGCGGCCACCGTTGCGGCCCTGGCCACGCCGAGCGGAGCCGGGACAATTTTTGTGGGGACCATCCAGCTTGGGGCAGCCCCGGTGGACAGCGGCTACACCAACGCCATGCGGCAGGCCACCCTCACGGTCACGTGGACGAACGGCAACATCAGCCGCAGCCGCAGTATGCAAACCCTCGTCGCCCAACGTGGCATCCACGACTATGTTTATTGAGCTCAAACGCCGCCGGTCCTTGGCCATGACGCTGGTGGAGATGATGATCGCCGTGGCGATTGGGGGCGTGGTTATGGCGGCATTGGCTTCTTTGTCCTTTTATACCGCCCGCAGCATGGCAGCGATGTCCAATTATGCGGACCTGGACCGGCAGAGCCGCAATGCCCTTGATCAGATGACGCTGAAGGTCCGTTCCGCGAGCCGGCTGACTTCCTTCAACACGACCAATGTCACCTTCCTGTATAACGGGCAGACGCTGACCTACAATTATTCCGCAGCCACCAAGCGCCTGACGGAGACTTTGGGAACCCGGGCCAGTGTGCTTCTGGAGGATTGCAATCAGCTTCAGTTCAGCATTTTTCAACGGAATGTCGTCAGCAATTCTTTCAACCAGTACACGACCACGACGACGAATGATGCCAAGTCCATCATTGTGACCTGGACTTGTTCGCGATCGCTTTTGGGCAACTTGATCAACTCGGAGAGCGTGCAATCCGCCCGCATCGTGATCCGCAACAATCCTTAGACATTATGATTATCAGGCGTTCCTCCCGCGAGCAGGGCAGTATGCTCATCATCACCGTGGTGATCTCCGGCATCATCGGCCTGACGCTCGCCAGCTATCTGTCCATGGTGCAGGCGCAGCATCTGAACGTGATGCGCTCCCAGACCTGGAATGCGGCCATCCCGGCCTGCGAGTCCGGCATCGAAGAAGCGCTGGCACACTTGAACAGCATCGGTGATGCGGATCGGGCTACCAATGGCTGGGTGCTCTCCACGGGCACCTATAACAAGACCAACACGGTCGGTGATGCCTGGTATGAAGTGAGCATTTCTTCCGCCAACCCACCCGTGGTCACGAGCTATGGTTATGTGCCGGCTCCCTTGGGCAAGGGGGAGGTGTCGCGTGCCGTGCGAGTCAACACCACCCGGGAAACGAGTGGCATGAAAGGGCTGGTGGCCAAGGGTTCGATCTCGCTTGGGCCAGGCAGTGTGGTGGACAGTTATGATTCACGTGTGACTCCGACTTATGTGGCCGGATCGGCGAATTCCAATGCGTTCGTCGGCGCTGTCGGTGGCAACATCAGCGGCGGCAGCATCATCAAGGGAGATACAGCCACCGGGCCGGGTTACACCATCACTTCGCCGCATACGGGCAGTTCGGCGAGTGATCTCAGCATGTCCTTTCCGCCGGTGAGTGCACCATTCGCGAGCGGTTTCACACCCGGTCCCGGCACGGTTACGGTGACGAATTTTAGCGTCAACAGTGCGACCATCACCACGAATGTCGTTCCCAGTCCGTTTCCGGCCAGCGGTGTCATCACCAATAACGGTTCCTATACGAATACGTCACCGCCGGCCTCGGGCGCTTACACCACGCAAACTTCGTCCACGAATACGACCTCATGGCCGGGCGCCTCGGTGGGCACCATCACGACCAATTGCACGGCCATCACCGGCGCCAAGGACATGCCCGCGGCAGGTACGTATATGGGTACGGTGACAATGACGACCACACCTACGCGTTATCATTACAACCGCATTGACAGTTACAGCTATTCTGTCACCCGGTACGTTTATACCACGCAGACCTATACCTATTCCACCTCGGCCACCAACGCCATCAGCACGACCACCGCATCGTATGACTATGTGCTGGATACGGGGAACTACAAGACAACCTCCATCAGCATGAGCGGCCAGTCCGAGATGCTGGTAAAGGGAGATGCGGTGCTCTGGGTGACGGACAGTTTTACCAGTTCGGGCAACGCGCGCATCACCATCCTGACGGGGGCCAGTCTCAAGCTTTATGTGGGCGATGGTTCTGGCTCCGGCTCGGAAATCAAGATTTCCGGCAATGGCGTTCTGAACATGGCGGGTGACACTGAAAAGATGAGCATTTTCGGCCTCAATGACTGCACGGTGGTCAAGATGGCTGGCAATGGTGCTTACGTGGGCACGGTTTACGCCCCTAGTGCACAGTTGCAAGGAAAGGGCGGCGGCAATGATGTGGATGACTTCCAGGGTGCGGCCATCGTGGGCAGCGTCAGCTACAACGGCCACTTCAATTTCCACTACGACGAAAAGCTGGGTGACAATGGCGGGCTGACCGAATGGAAAATCGCTTCTTGGACCGAATTTTAAACGGAACGGCACAAGCCCAGCGGGCGTGATTTGTCCACGGCTGGGGAATGAATGGGCTGCGGTTGAAGGAGGCGGCAGAGCGGCCGTAGAACGCCTCTTCAAGGGCTCACATGGCAGTGCTGGCCCGCAGACTGCCAGCGCCATGCGGTCGGCGCAAATGGAGGGAGGTTTTCACCTAACTTGCCCTCGACAAGATTGTGTGTTTTGCTGTTCCGCATGAGAAATCGTTGGTTTCGTTTTTCACTTTTGCCTTCAATTGCAGTTGCCACGGCTGTCCTGCTCACCAGTTGCACGACGGTGCCGGAGACGGGCCGAAAACAGCTCAATTTCATGAACCCGCAGGCAGAGATGCAGTTGGGCTTCACGGAGTTTGAGAAGATGAAGAAGGAGACACCCATCAGCAAGGATGCGAAAATCAACGCCATGGTGACGCGGGTGGGCCAGCGGATTGCCGCCGTGGCAAACTTGCCGGATGCGCAGTGGGAATTTGTGGTGTTTGACAGCAAGGAGGCGAATGCCTTCTGTCTGCCAGGTGGCAAAGTGGGCATCTACACGGGCATCCTGCCCATCACCAAGGATGAGGCGGGGCTGGCCACGGTGATCGGTCATGAAGTGGCGCATGCCGTGGCGCGACATGGCGGGGAACGCATCAGCCGGGCAGTGGTCGCACAGTTGGGTGGCCAAGCTCTAGGTGCAGCGACGGCTGACAGCAAATATGCGGCCGCCTTTCAGGTGGCCTACGGCTTGGGTTCGCAGGTGGGTGTGGAACTGCCCCATAGCCGGGCGCAGGAATCCGAGGCGGACCGCATCGGGCTGATCTACATGGCGCGGGCGGGCTATGATCCTGAGGCCGCCGTGGGTTTCTGGCAGCGGTTTGGTGGGTTTAACGCCAAGTCAGGTTCGACCACGCCCAAGTTCTTGCGGACCCATCCCACCGATGAGACGCGCGTGAAGCAGCTCCAGGAATGGATGCCGGAGGCGAAGGCGCAATACAAGGCCCCGTAACGCAACCAGTCTCATGAGTGCTCCATTGGACCGTCCCGCCGCCACCGAACAGATCCGTTCGGTGTGCAATAACATTGCCCGCGAACTGATGAAGATCCATCCCGCGGTGCCCGCGCTGAAGGATGAGGAGACCCAGAAAGTCATCTACGAGACGATCTACGAGCTGACCAAGAACGTAGAAACCATCAAGAAGAAGCTCAACCGGCTGCAAGCTTCCGATCAGAGCAAGGATCTTTGAGCGAGTTGGGCAATTCAGGCCGGATGCGGGCGCTGCATATCCGTTGAGTTTTCACAGGCTGGCAGTTATGTTGCAGCCAGTCCATGAATTTCTGTGTCTGCCTGTGCATACTTTTCCTGACTGTGACCGGAAGTCTGACGGCGGCCACACCGCCCAAGAATCTCCAGGTGACGGAACTGTTGTTGAAGGCGGAAGATTTCTGGAAAGCGGGCAATTCTTCCGACGCGCTCAAGCTGGCTGGCGAGGCCGTTGTGCTTGATCCCAAAGACACCCGGGGCTGGTATTTTCTTGGGCGGGTTCACGAGCAGGCGAAGCAGTATGCAGCGGCACTGACCAACTATTCCGAGGTCATCAAGCTCGACCCGGCCATCGTGCCGGTCTACCAGCGCCGGGGTGAGATCTTTTTCCGGCTGGGGAAGTTCAAAGAATCCGTGGCGGATTTCGATCGTTATCTCACCAAGCTGCCGCAGCAGGAGCCCCAGCACTGGCAGCGCGGCATCTCGCATTATTACGCGGGCATGTATGCCGCCGGAGCGAGGCAGTTCGAGATCCACCGCGAAGTGAATCCGGACGATGTGGAGAACTCCATCTGGCATTATCTCTGCCTGAGCAAAGCCAAGGACAAGGCGACGGCGCGCCAGCAATTCATCCCCTGCCGGGCAGATACACGGGTGCCCATGATGCAGCTCCATGCCTTGTTCGCGGGCAAGGGGAACGAAGCAGAGGTGTTTCGCGCTGTGCAGGCGGGCGATCCCGATCCGGTCCAGTTGAAAGGCCGGCTTTTCTACGCGCACCTGTATCTGGGCTTGTGGTATGAATCGGAGGGCAAGCCGAAGGAGGCGCGGGAACATATCTTCAAGGCGGCCGGTGAGTTTGCCGTGGAGGGTTACATGGGCGATGCCGCGCGGGTCCATGCGGAGCTTTTCCGCCAGCAGGACGCCCATCGGCGCTGAACGACTCTGCCGTCGGCGTTGCACTTCACCGGAGGATGGGCTAGCGTTTCATCGTCGCATGAAAACCAGTTCCTTTCTTATTTTGTTGTCCTTGCTTACGGGCATCACTTTCCTCAGCCATGCTGCCGAGGATCCGAAAGTGTCGGAGTTGCTCCAGCGCGCAGATGAAAAGCTGAAGGCGGGCAACGTGAAGCAGGCCCTTGAACTGGCGGATGAGGCGGTGAAGACGAACGCCAAGGACTTGCGCTCCTTTTATTTCCGCGGCCGCCTCTATGAACTCGACAAGCAGTATGACAAGGCCCTGCCGGACTATACTGAGGTGCTGAAGAATGACACCCGGGCCACGCCGCTCTATCAGCGCCGGGGCGAGGTGAATTTCCGGTTGGGCAATTTCAAGGAATCCGTGGCTGACTTCGACGAGTTTCTCAAACGAGTGCCTGCGCAGGCGCCGCATCACTGGCAGCGCGGCATCTCGTACTATTATGCAGGCATGTATGCTGAGGGCGCGAAGCAGTTCGAGGATCATCGCACGGTGAATGCGAATGATGTGGAGAATTCCGTTTTTCATTACATCTGTCTGGCGAAGGCGAAAGACAAGGCGACAGCCTTGAAAGAGTTCATTCCCACGGCAGGGGACAGCCGGGTGCCGATGATGCAGATCCACGCCCTGTATGCTGGCAAGGCGACTGTGGGTGAGGTGCTCAGTGCGGCCCGCGTGGGCAATCCCGGACCTGAGGAACTGAAAAACCGGCTTTTCTACGCGAATCTGTACATCGGTTTGTGGTACGAGGCGGAAGGCAATGCCCAAGTCGCCCGTGAACATATCTTCAAGGCCGCCGGAGAGTATGCCGTGGAGGGCTACATGGGGGATGTGGCCCGGGTGCATGCGGCGGTGTTTAAGAAGCAGGACGCGCAGAAGAAATAACGAAGCCGGTTGCCCTCGCAGGCCAACAGATTATTAGTCATCAATTTTTCGCTTCTTGGTGTTCCATTTTGCTCTTACCGTTCCTGTGTCGCATGAAGACCTCTGATATCCGTTGTATTGGTGCCACGCTGTATTATCTGCCCGTTTACACCCGGGTGCCGCTGAAGTTCGGCACCGAGACCGTCACGTACGTGACGTGTGCCCGGGTGAAGGCGACGGTGCAGGACCGCGCGGGCAAGACGGCGGAAGGCTGGGGCGAGACGCCGCTGAGTGTGACGTGGGTATGGCCGAGCACGCTGCCGTATGAGGCACGGCATGTGGCGTTGAAGAAGTTCACGGAATTGCTGGGCAAAGAATTGGTGAAGCATGCAGAGCCGGGCCATCCGATCGAGCTGAGCAATGATTTTCAAGAACACGTCCTGCCGGGTTTGTTGAAGGAGTTCAATGCGACACGTGCCAGTGAAGAACCGATGCCTTGGCTCGCTGCGCTCGTGTGTTTCTCGCTCTACGACATCGCGCTGCACGATGCTTACGGCAATCTGCTGGGCCTGCCGGTGTATGAGACTTACGGGCCGACGCACATGAACCGCACGCTGGAGCAGTTGCTCACGCCAGCGGCGGATACGAGCGTCTCGTTCAAGGGCTTGTACCCACAGGATTTCTTCGCGAAGACGCGTCCGGATAAATTGCCGGCGTGGCATCTGGTCGGGGGATTGGATCTGCTCACCGATTCGGATCGCAAAGGCACGGAGCCGAACGATGGTTATCCGGTTGTTTTGACGGAGTGGATCAAGCGCGATGGTTTGAAATGCCTGAAGATCAAGCTCAAGGGCAATGATGCCGCGTGGGATTACGCGCGCACCGTGGCCATCGGCAAGATCGCCGTGGAGCAGGGCGTGGACTGGTTGACGGCGGATTTCAACTGCACCGTCCTTGATCCCAAGTACGTGAACGACATCCTCGACCGCCTGCGCGATGAGCATCCGCGCTACTACGGCATGATTCTCTACGTGGAGCAACCGTTCCCTTATGAGCTGGAGAAGGACCGCATCGACACACACAGCCTCTCCGCCCGCAAACCGCTCTTCCTCGATGAGAGCGCGCATGATTGGAAGCATGTGAAGCTCGGTCGTGAACTTGGCTGGACGGGCGTGGCGCTCAAGACGTGCAAGACGCAGAGCGGAGCCATCCTCAGTGCATGCTGGGCCAAGGCGCACGGCATGACGCTCATGGTGCAGGACCTGACGAATCCCATGCTCGCGCAGATTCCCCATGTGCAACTGGCGGCCTACGTGGGCACCATCATGGGCGTGGAAACGAACGCGATGCAGTTCTATCCCGAAGCTTCTTCCATTGAAGCGAAGGTGCATCCGGGGATTTATCAACGACGTAATGGCGGATTGGATTTGTCCTCCATCAAGGGGAGCGGGTTTGGGTATCGGTTGGATGAGATTGTGCGGGATTTGCCTGCGCCTGCGGCGACCTTTTAGCCATCCGTAGCCGCCGACGTGAGGAGGCGGAGCTTGCTGAGATTACGGATTGTTCGTAAACAATTTGTGTCTATGATTTTCACGTGCCGATATGAGAAAAATCATATACATACTAACGGCTTTAGTGTTGGTATGTGATCTGTTGTTTGGGGCGCTTGTGGTGCTAGCTTTACGTCCGGAACAAGGAGCCAATATGGTGCTTATGGCAGCACCATTGTTTGTTTGGCCATCAATTCTAATTTCGATTGTGGTGATACTCTTGCTGAGAAAATCAGCTCCTGTGGTTGCTATGTACAAAAGCATATACAGGTTTCATGCGATTTCATGCATCAGCGTGCTGTATACCCCCTTTATCTTGGAGTTCTTTGTCTTTTGAAGACAATCAGCGGAGATGCTTTCGCAAAAACTTCTCCACGAAGCTCATCCTCTTCTCATCATAAAATTCTACGCCCCCGTGGACTCCACCATGAATCACTTCAAACTGCACGGGTAGCTTTAGTTTCTCATAAGCTTCTTGCAGTTCGTACGATTGCTGGATGGGCATTTGCGGGTCTTGATCACCGTGGATGAGCAATAGCGGCGGATCGTTCTTATCCACATGAGCCACGGGGCTGGCGAGTTTGGCAAGGTCTGGTTTGTCATCCGGTTGGCCACCTAGCAGAAGCTGAAGCGCAGGCACGCGCACATCCAGGCCACGTTGGGTAGATTGCTTGAGAATCGTTTGAAGATTTGATGCTCCGTAGAGACTGACGACCGCTTGTACATCGGAGGATTGATTCGTGAACTGGCCGAGCTTGCCTTCCAATTCCTTCTGCCCATTGCTCACGCCGACCAAGGCGGCGAGATGTCCGCCTGCGGATGAGCCGACGATGACGAAGCGCTTGGGGTCGTAACTGTATTCCTCGGCCTTCGCGCGCAGGAAGCGGATGGAGGCTTTCAGGTCATGGATGTTCGCCGGGAAAGGGGCCACAGGCGTGAGGCGATACTCCACACTGGCGATGGCGAATCCTTGCTTGAGCAATGGATCGATCGGTACATCCGTCTTGGTGCCAGAACGCCAGGCACCACCGTGCACATAGATCAACAGCGGTGGCGGCGTGGCGGTTTTCTCCGGCAAATAAAGGTCGAGCAACAATACCTGCTCAGGCGCACGGGCGTATTCGATATCGCGCAAGACACGTGGTTCCGCTGTTATGCCCGTGGGGCTGCTGATTCCAAGCACCACAATGGTCAGAGAGAAAAGTCGCATGATATTCGAGATCGGTTTCATGGATGCTGACGGATGCTTGTGCCAAGAGTCGCAGCGGTCAACTTATCTTCTTCAATGTCCCGGCCTTCACCAGCCACCGTTGGATATCGCGGCCCAGCTCCTGCGGCCAGTTCTCTTCTGTGCACGTCATGAAGACTTGGCCGCGTGCGTGGTTGGTTCGCTCCAGCAAGGGGAGAAAGCCGCTGCGGCGGGTGACGTCTAGTTCGCCCATCACGTCATCGATAAGCAAGATAGGCGGCGTGCCGTGGATGCCGGTGAGGTATTCGGCTTGCGCCATCTTTAGCGCGATGGAGAGGGAGCGTTTCTGGCCTTCGCTGCCGAATTGCGCGGCGGACTTGTCGTTCAGCGTGAGGTTCAGTTCATCACGATGCGGGCCGACCATGGTGGTGCGATAGGTCTTTTCACGACCACGGGATTGCGCGAGCTCGATGGCGAAATCTTTTTTCACGCTCGATTGATATTCGAGCTTCAGTTCCTCGGCATCATTTGAGATACGGCGGTAGGCGAGCCTGGCCAGGGCGGAGAGGCGCGGGGCCAGTTCTTTGCGCTGGCCGATGAGCCAGTTGCCGAGGGCGATGAGTTCCGTGGAGAAACTTTCCAGCGCGGCTTCGTCCACCTTGTGCGCTTTCAGCAGGGCATTGCGCGAACGCAGGGCCTTGGTGTAGCGCTGGAGCATGGTGAGGTAGCCGTTTTGCGTCTGCGCGAGCAGAAGATCGAGGAAGCGGCGGCGGATGCGGGCGGTGCCTTTCACCAGTTGCAGGTCCTCGGTGCAAAAGACCACGGTGCTGACCGTGCCGTAATAGTCGGCCAGCTTCTTCACGGCCTGACCGTCGAGGCTGAGCTTCTTCTCCTTCAGCGACCAATACATCTTCAACTCGTGCTCGGCCTGGCTGACGACCTTGCCGCCCACGAACCAGCCGGTCTGCCCATGCCGCACCATCTGCGCCCCACCCACACCACGGAAGGAACGCAGGGTGGAGAGCAGGTAGATGGCCTCGAGGATGCTAGTCTTCCCCTGCGCGTTGCCGCCTAAAAGCAGGTGGAAGCCCGGGCTGAAATCGACATCCAGCCGGGCGTAGTTGCGAAAATCGCGCAGTCTCAAATGAGCCAGTTGCACAGTATCCCGATGCTCCATCGCTCCGGATTGCGGAAGCGAATGGCGGGAAGTATTGCGCCGGGAAGGCCGGGCAGCAAATGGATTGTCGCTTGGGGCACGGGTTGTCCTCAACCCGCAGGAACGTGAAATGTTTCTGAGTGGGGGATTTTGACTGAAGTTATACGTCTGGCTTTCTCACTCCTCACCCCAACCCTCTCCTCGTTAGAGGAGAGGGAGAACATTTGCCGCGTTTGCGGTGAATAGCCGCGATGGTTCCTTCGCACAAATGAACTACTTCGCAGCGGTTGGTTTTAGAAACCAGCTTTGGGCGGTGGGTTCTGCCTTGAAGAACTTCAGCAACAATTCTCCGATCTTGCGCTGACCGGCGGGGGAGGGGTGGGTGCCGTCATTGGCGACGTCTTCACGCGTCCACTTAAGGTCATCTATAGAGCGGCCCTCGGTGCCGTTGGTCCAGAGATAAGGGCCCCAGAGTAGAACGGGGGCTTTCACATCACCCTTGGTGGCGTCGAAGTTCAGGGCGGCATCACCTTTGATCTGCTTCTCGATGAGCCAGCGGACGGAGAAAGCGCCTTCAAACGCGAATGGCTCCGGATTCAAGGGGGTGGAAGCATAACCGGCGTAAATGCGGCTGGAGAGATAGGCGATGCGAAGATTTGGGAATGTTTTCTTCGCGTGTAGCACGATGAATTGCAGATGCTCTTCCAGTTTCTTCGCGTGAGTGGGAAATTCACCGAGTGAGGCGGGGCCAGCGCAAGCTTGCTTGAGCCAGAGCACCTGCACCTGGGCTGGGGAGACACCCGCGTTGCGCAAACGTTCGCTGAGGACCACCCAAGGGCTGGGCTGGCCGCGATCGTCCTTCTCACCCGTGAAGAGCCACATCTTGGAATCGCGCGCGCCTTGAGCGCCATCCACGAGCACCAGTGAATCGCTCTTGGCGGGATCGGCATTGGCCAGTCGGACAAAATTGCTGAACTCCTGCGTGGTGTTTGACATGCCGATGGAGATGAGTCCGACTTTGCCTTTGGCGTCCGGCTTGCCCTCGGCATTGAGGGGTTGGATCTGTTTGGCGGCAGCTTGCGCGGCGGTCAGGTGTTTGGCGGGTGGTTCGTTTTTGCCCTCGCCGTAGAGGCCGCCGGTCTGGCCTTTGTAGGTGCCTTTCACATCCGTCAGGGCGGCTTGCTTGAAAGGTTCGCCACGAGGTGCACTGGCGGCAGGCTGCTGTTTGCCTTGGTTCTGCTGGCGCAGTTTCTTGGCACGATCCAGATAGGCGGCTTCCTCGGCGTTCAGCTTTTCGCCCCGTTGGTCCCGTTGAAAGAGGGATTGGGCGCGCTGCCAGTCGATTGGCGGTGGTGTATTGGTCTGGGCGACCAGTTGCGTAGCCAAGGCGAGGAGCAAGACCGTGTGCAGGAACGGTTTCATAGGCAGTTATCTCTTAAGACGCCGGGTGTGGCAGAAAGTTACCATGGGGTGGCGGACAAGTCGGTAAAAACCTTTCGACCCGCAGACAGCGGCAGATTATCGTCGGGGTCATAAGCACTATGAAGCATTTCCTCTGGGTCTGTCTCTTGGCGTGCCTGCTCGGGCGGGTGGAAGGGGCGGAAGCGCCCAAATCATTCGAATTCATCGTGATGGGCTGTATGCCTTATTACCTGCCGGAGGATGACCTGCGCTTCCAGCATGTCATCCAGGAGGTGAACAAGTTAAACCCGGCCTTCTCCGTCCATTGCGGCGATACGAAGGGCGGCAAGGACCCGTGCGATGATCCGGTGTATGATCGCGTGCTGGGTTACTTCAACAGTTTTAACGGTCCCCTCGTCTATGTGCCGGGGGACAATGAGTGGACGGATTGCGTCGTCAAAGCGGCGGGAAGCCATGATCCGGCGACGAGCTTGAAGAAGATCCGCGAGATGTTCTTCAAAGAAGAAAAGAGCTTGGGCAAGAAGCCAATCTCCCTCGTGAGCCAGCGGCGGCAACCGGAGTATCAAGGCTACCCTGAGCATAATCGCTGGGAGATGGGCGGCATTCTGTTCACCACGTTGCATGTGGTGGGGAGCAACAACAATAACTTCACGAATAATCCGGCAGCGGTGAAAGAGTTTGAGGCGCGGGACAAGGCGAGCATCGCTTGGCTACGCGAGGCGTTTGCCACGGCGAAGAAGGAAAACCACCGCGCGCTGGTGCTGTTCATGCAGGCGAATCCGCTGGATGAATTGATGAAGCACAAGCCGCGGGGCACCGGTTTCGAGAAACTTGTGCCTGCGTTGAACAAAGAGATGATGGCCTATGGTAAGCCGGTGTATCTGTTCCACTCGGATTCGCACTACTTCCGCATCGACAAGCCGTTGCTGTCGCCGACCGGCCGCTTGATCGAGAATTTCACGCGCGTGGAGACTTTTGGCGGGCGCAACCTGCACCTCATCCGTGTGAGCGTGGACCCGCAGGCGGCGGAGCCATTTACGGTGCGCCCCTGGCTGATCGAGGCCAACCGGGTTGATCCGTCCAAACCCATGACCAAGTGAGCACGACATGGCACCTCCGAACATTCCCAAGCTGACGCAGGCCGAAGTGTTGGAACGCGCCACCAAGGTGGTGCAGGAAGACCGCTTTCCTTATCTCGCGACGATTGACGGGGATCAGCCACGACTGCGGCCAGTGTCACCCGTGCGCACAGATGGATTCACCGTGTATGTGGCCAATCTGCGGATGTATCACAAGACGGGGGAGATCGCGGCGAATCCCAAAGTTGAGCTGTGCTATCTGGACGAGGGGCACAATCAGGTGCGCCTGACCGGCGTGGCTGAGGTGCTCACGGACCGGGAATTGATGCAGGAGATTTGGGACAGCAATCCGCTCATGCGGAAGTATCTCGGGTCCATCGACAATCCGGCGCTGATCGTTTATCGCATCACGCCGAAGCAGGTGCGGTATATGCTGGAGTGGGCGTTGGAGTATTATGAGGTGCCGTTAAATGGTTAAAAGGTTGAATCGTTGAAACGTGAATCGGTTGAGCGTTTTACGCTTTTAACGGTGTAACGATTTAACCTGTTTAACGATTCGCCGATCACGCCACCAGCTTGGGCAAGATCGTGTCCCGTGCGTATTCCAGGTCTTGGGGGAAATCGACTTCGGTCCACGGGATGCCGGTGACATCGACGGCACCGAACTGACCTGCTTTCACGAGGATGCGCAGCACATCATCATAGGAATCAGCGCGGCCGGGGCCGGTTTCGCGGCCTTTGGTCTCGCGGATGAGCGTGGGGAGATCCGCGGCGTCGATCTTAAAGAAACCGATGGATTCGCCGATGGTATCCGCTTCGCCGGTCCACTTCTTCACGAAATCAAACGGGCGGCCTTTGCGCATGGGCACCAGCACCGGATCATCATCCGCAGTGGAGTAATTACGGTCCACGAGCAGGGCGGTGCGTTCAGGTGAGTTCACGAGGGCTTGCAACATGCGGATGTCGTAGAGCACATCGCCATCCATGATGAGCACGCGGTCTTTCACGGCTTCGAGCGCGGGCAGGGAGGTGTGCATACTGAGGGCGCTGCCTTCCAGGAAGGCGGCGTTGTAATACTCGATGATCTCCACACCGTATTTCTTTTGCAGGGCGGGGAAGGCGGCCTGGAGTTGCTCGCGGTTGTAGCCAGTGACGACATCGAGACGGGGCACACCGAGTTGCGCGAGGTGCATGATGTGGCGTTCCAACAGGCTCTTACCGCCGAACTCGAGGAGGACCTTGTGGCGGCCACCGGTGGCGGCTCCGAGGCGGGCAGCACGACCGGCGACGTAGAGGATTGCGTTCATGGAATTATTTGCGTGAGGACAGGCTGCTGGTTGCTTGGATGGGCAGTTGCTTCGACGGCGGCCCGCAGAGGACTGCGGGCCCTACCACACTGGGCGGTGGTGGAGCGACCGACTATTTGATTTGCGAAAGAGGACTTCATACGAAGCAAATCAACGATCAGGTGATGGATTGGCTTCCGTGCGCGCTTTCAGCGCCTTCAAGCTTGCCTCTTCCGTGTAGAAGAGCAGCCAGCCGAGGAGGACGAAGATGACTTCACGGGCGCGGCGGAGCAGGGCGTAGGCGACGCAGAGAGTTTCCGGCAAGCCAGCCAGCTTGCCGAGCATGATGATGCCAGATTCCTGCACGCCGATGGAGCCGGGCACCCACATGCCGAGCATTTTTGCCACACTGGTAAAGGCTTCCACAGCGATGGCTTGCGGCAAAGTGATGGGCATGCCGAGGAGGTGGGCGACGAGGTAAATCTCCAACGTATCCACCAACCAGCCGATGAAATAAAAGGCCGTGGAGTTGTAAAAGCGTGGACGATGGTCGCGATAGAAACCGGTGATGGTCTGGTCCACTTCCTGGATCTTCACGCGGTGCCGCTCGATGACGGCGAGCTTCAGCTTCAAGGCGTTCGTGATGGTCAGGATGGTGGTGAAGATGCCGCGGCGCTGAATCCAGATCAGTCCGGCGACAACGAGCACGCCGCAGATCAGCACCACCATCATGCCTGCGCGCAGGCCGGGATTGTCCCCGCCGACATACATGAAGGCGACGGAAGCGACGACGATGTAGAGCACCTGCGCCACGGTTTGCGCGGTCTTGGAGACGACGGCACTAGTGGTGGCGGCGTTGCCAGTCACACCGTGTTTGCCGAGCAGGTAGATCTTGAGAGCCTCGCCGCCGATGTAAGCGGAGGGGACGATGTTGTTCATGGCTTCACCGGTCCAACGCACGCGGAAGAGCGTCCAGAAGGAGGTGGTCAGATCTTTGGGAAAAGTGTAGCGCCAGCCGAGGCAATCGAAAAGGTAGACGATGAAATAAGGGACGAGCACCAGGGGAGCCAACCAGCCGAGTTTGCTGATGGAGGCCCAGACCGCTTTCAGGTCAGCCTGGGACAGATACCAGCCCAGAAGAGCGAGGCCGAGGAGCAGGGCCAGTGTTTTCCAGAGCGCTTTCATCAGGCGGACGGCTGGAGCTTTTTCGAGGAAGGTTGCAGCGCGAGGGCTACCAGCCAGAACACATGGCTGCCGATGGCGGTCATCCACAGGAACCATTCGAGCGCCTGAAAGCAGGCGAGGATGAAG
Organism: uncultured Verrucomicrobiota bacterium; assembly: GCA_964589735.1. Lineage (GTDB taxonomy): Bacteria > Verrucomicrobiota > Verrucomicrobiia > Limisphaerales > JAEYXS01 > JAEYXS01. Next base: position 67,823 of record CAZPUL010000023.1, read on the forward strand.
ACGAGCACGGAGAAGTCGCGGTTTGTGGCGGAGTCGATGAGCTTTTGCAGAAGCTGATTGCGATCCTCAGCGGGATAACGCATGCCGCGCACGATGACGATGAAGGAAAGGATGGCTCCCAGGACCGCGCTCAGGCCGAGCCAAGTGCCGTAAGCGGTCTGCTCGGTGCGGATGAGGCCGATGGCGATGCAAGCGAAGACGGAGACGTGCACGACCTGATCGCCCGCGAGATCGAGCCACTTGCCGAGCGGCGATTCCTTGAAGACGGAGCGGGCGATATCGCCATCCACGCAATCGATGATGGCGGAGATCTGGAACAGAATCGCGCCGATGATGATGGAGCGGCTGTCGCCTTGCGCGAAGAACAGCGCGGCGATCACCCCGGTGAGGATGGAGGTCACGGAGACGGCATTCGGCGTGACAGGGGTGTGGATGAGCAGCTTCGAGAGCGGGCGACCGCAGGGACGATTGAAGAACTTATCCACCAAGCCATCTGAGGAACTGGTGAGCGAAGCCCAGAGCGCACGTTCGGCGATTTGGGCGGAAGCGGCATCAGTGACGGGCAAAGCGACGCCATGAGCGGTGATGCCCGTAAGCTTGCTCAACGCTTCCGGCAAGGGACCATTCAGCGAGGGCAACAGGCCGATGGGCAAGACAGTGCCATCCTTGGCCTGCAGCCGTCCGCCTTCCTGGATGAGGCGCTTCACATCTGCGGTTTGCACGTGAAGCGAGGTGGTGGCGACGAGCGAAGTCGTCTTCAACGCGGGCATCTCGGCCACCACGGTGAAAGGAATGGCCAAGGCCTTGGTCCGCTTCAGGGTAGGTAATTCTCCGGCGCAGACGATAGTGATGGGCGCAGCCCCGGCGCGGTGAGCAGCCACGACAAGGCGGTCCAGCAACGTGAGGGCAGCAACCGTAAGCCCTGCGGTCTGCGGTTCGCAGAGCAGCAGGGCTGGAAACTGGATGGGAGAAGGAGGGTTCAATTCCGCGCCGCGCTCCCCGCTGCGCCAGACTTCCCGGAGAAGACGCCTTTGAAGCCGAAGTAGGCGATGGCGTCCTTCATGTTCGAGACGAAACGCATGAAGGGATTCATGTCACCATTGGTGACGTATTGCATCGAGATGATGAAGCGATGCTCGTTCGCCTTGATGGGCGTGACAGAGTGCCAGACCTTGTCACCGTTGAAGATGACGAGCGTGCCGGGTTTCACTTGCAGTTCGAGCTTCTCCACCTCATGACCCTTGTTCCGGGTGTGCAGATGGCAGAGCAGACGGGAACTGGAAGTGTCCTGAAAGCCTACGAGAATGGTCCAGCGGCGGTCCTTGTAATAGGAGGTGTCGTAGTGCCAGCCGATGTGGTCACCTTCCTCGGTGTAGGAATAGAGCGCGCAACGATGCGGATCGGAGTCCGGACATTCCTTGAGCTTGGCATCCACGAGCTTCTGGAGGAACTCGATGAACTTCGGCTGATGATAGATGGCGGTCATCGCCGGGGCCTTTTCGGCCACCTGACCGTAGGAGACGCTGCCACCTTTCTTGTGCTTCGGGATGTAGTTGCGGTGGATGAGCGGTTTGAGCGGTTCCAACTGCTGGTCCCAAAGTTTGATGGCCTCGGGTGGGAGGAAGTTTTCCACCACCACAAATTCGTCCTGAGCCAGATAAGCCTGGCGGAGTTTGGCGAGGTCCTGCTTGGCGCAGGCCTGGTCGATCAAGGAGCCGATGTCGTTCATTTACGTGTGTCCGTGGACGGGGTTGCGAACCGCCCTTAACAAGCTAGGATGGATAGCAACCCGACAAAACAGAGGCAAGCAGGGAAAAGAGGCCAAACCAAAGCTCCGAGAGCTTGAGAAGGGCGGGAATACAACGGGAGGTATAGTGAGGGGGCTTGGCTTGACCTTCGTAGTGATGCTGAAATATCAACTTCATGTGACGCAACCTGTTTCTCCTCTTTCCTGCCGGATGGCGACCAATGCGGATGGACCGCATGTGGAGCGGCTTGTTTTTAGCGTGCTCGGCGAGTATGGCCTGGCTCCGGAGCCGGAGGGGGTGGACCGGGATTTGCGCGATCTGGAGGGTTTTTACTTGGCGCGCGGCGGGTGGTTCGGCGTGTGGGTGGATGAGGCGGGAACGGTCTGCGGCTCGGCGGGTCTGGGGCGCGTGGATGAACGGACGTGTGAGTTGCGGAAGATGTATCTGCATCCCAGCAAGCGCGGGCAGGGGCAAGGACGGGCGATGCTGGAGCGGGCTTTGGCGGAGGCGAAACGCCTGGGTTATCAACGGGTGATCTTGGAGACGGCCACGGTGTTGAAGGAAGCGGTGCAGATGTATGAGCGATATGGCTTTCGCAAGACAGAGCCGGAGGGGCATTGTGCGAAGCGGTGTGATCTGGTGATGGTGCGGGAGCTGTGAGGGGCAAACAGCACGTCCGCCGAAATGGCTTACTACGTTTTACCGGACCAGCGTGCGCCTTCGACGGCTTGGGCGACGGGCTCACGGGTGCGGAAAGGTTGGGCCAAGGGGTTTTCTTTTTCTTCCACCACGTCGGCGATGAGGCCGCCCAGCACGGGGGCGAACTTGAAGGCGTGGCCGCTGTCTCCGGCGGCGATCACGAGGCCAGGACGGGCGGCATCGTGGTCGATCCAGAAGCGGCCGTCAAAGGTATCGCAGTAGAGGCAGAGGCGGGTGTTGAGGAGCGTGGCATCGGCCAGTTGCGGCAGGGATTCACGGAGAAAGGTGCGGGCACTCGCGATCTCCTCGGGCGTGACGTTGCGCGGGGCTTCGGGATGGATACGACGACCAGGGCCGTGATTGGCGATCTTCAAGGTGCCGTCATCCAAGGCGGGAAAGCCATACCAGCCGGTGCGCGCGATGTCCGCCGCCCAGACGGGAAAGCGGGGAGCCTGAAAAGCTTCCGGGGAGGGCACTCGAAATTGGAAGACCGGCTGGGCGGTCGCGCGCATGACGTCGCTGAGGTGCGGCAGCAGGGAGGGCGTCCAGGCGCCGGCCGTGAAGAGGACCAGATCGGCGCGATGTTTTTCGCCACCGCCATCCAGCACACCGGTGATGCGGGAATCATTTTCCAGAAGGCTGGTGAAGCGAGTCTGCTCGCGGATGACGACCCCGGCTGCCATGGCCCGGTCTGCGAGGAGGCCCATGGTCTGGCCGCTCGCGGCCCAGCCGCCGGTGGGGTTCAGGTAGCCGGCCTGAAAGCCGGCGGATTGCCACGTGGGGTATCGGCGGATGATGGCTTGGGCATCCAGGAGTTCGAGCTGGTGACCGCGGGCGGTGAGGTAAGTGTAGCTGTCGCCCTCGAAGGAGCCGGGAGCGAGGGGGTGGCGGGTGAGGACGAGGAAGCCGGCTTCGTGATAGAGGGTCCGCTGCCAGTCATGATTCCAGCGCCGCCAGCCATCGAGGGCGAGTTCGCCCAGGCGGGTGGGGAGTTCATCGACGCCGTAGTCCATGCGCACGACTTTGCTGATGTCCGTGGAGGCGGCGGTGGGACAGGGGACCTTGCCTGCTTCCAGCACGGTCACCCGCCAGCCGCGTTGGCGCAGCACAAGGGCCGTGGTCAGGCCGAATTCGCCGCCGCCGACGATGAGGATGTGCCTTGGCACCAAGGGCATGGCGGAAGGCTAATGGGGGCCAGGCTGGAAGGCGAGACGGAAGCGGTGGGGAGTGTCAAAAAATCGCACAGCAAGAAACAGCCGGATTGCCGGACGGGAGCGCGTTATCGTTCAAGAGGGAAGCTGCTTTTCAAGGCAGAGGCGGGCTGAGGATGCCAAGCTCCCTTTGTCACGGTATTTTAACATTCAAAGGGAGAAAAAACGGGTTTGTTTGAAGGCGGGGCCGGTTGGTTTTATGATCTGTAAGATGTTTTGCCAGAGCGGGTTGCGGTATCATCAGAGGAATTTATGGTGGGAGAGATTTCCGCTATACTGCTGCGGGGGAAGGGTTTAGGACTACGGTTAGACTTAAGGGGCGTTTGCGTCTATGTAAGGGAAGGCCAGCTTGCCGGGTGGCAAGGTTGGCCGGGCAGTAATGATGTGACGGGTGGAGTAGCGTATGAAAATCGTGGAACGCAAATTGGGAAGGGAAAGGGCCTTGGGACAGGCCTTCAAGGAAGACAAGTTGATCGAGATCGATCCGCGACAGCCGTCGAAGGAGTATCTCGACACGGTCTTGCATGAGGGATTGCACATCGTGTTCCCGAAGCTGACGGAGCGGAAGGTGGCGGCGGTGTCGCGCAAGCTCTCGAAGCTGGTGTGGAAGCAGGGGTATCGGAGGGTGTATCGGTGAGGGAAGGTCCAACGTCCAAATGGGAGTCTAACTGTCCCTGGGCAGCTCTTTCGCTTCGGGGCGGTGGAGGTGCGGGGGTGGTTGGGGATTGGGCACGGGGCTGGTGTGTGCATCCGGGCTATCGGGGAGGTGGAGGAGGTGATGGCCGAGGATGGTTTCGGTGAGGCGG
>CAZPUL010000024.1:0-68682 GCA_964589735.1 uncultured Verrucomicrobiota bacterium
TAACAGTCGGGGTTCCATAAGGACTCGTCACCTCCCCGCCAACGCAGGACATGACCATGCAATAAATCACATCGAAATGATTGATGACTTGGGATTCTCCGTTGGCTGCCTATCGCTCTGATCGAGCCCAACCACCGTCCACCCGTCCTTTACCAGCAGCGAGCCGCCAGCACTCGCAATTTTCCATATCCACCAAACTAAACAACCGAAATCACTTATACCACAGCGACATTTCTCCCAAACCCTTCCAATACAGGAAATTCCAAGTGAAGATTTTCGCAAAAAAACGCAGTCCGCGCTCCACCGTAATGACCTGGCCTGGCCGGTCCGTGGCCAACCCTTCCGCTCCCTGCCCGCACTAGGGCAGTTTGCTTAAGTCGAACAGATGCCGTAGGTACGGGGGATCGGATTTGTCCCGACAGGCACATCACACCAGCAAACTGGCCGCTCCTTGTCGCTTTCGTCCAGGACGCAGGCACCCGGATAAAGGTCGGTGCTGAGCGTGCTGGTGTACGTGCAGCTTCCACCCGGACTGTAAACGCACACGTCCGGGTTGGCCGGAAACCCTCCAGCCAGCCCGCAGACTTGGCCGGGACAATCCGCATTGCTACTGCCAAAGCACGTGTCCAGATCTGTGCCGGTCCCAAAATGGTCACATCTGAAATCCGTGACTGTCGTCTGGCCCAGACAAAGCAGGGCGGCCAGACTGGAAACGATCATCGGCAGGGTGAAATACCGCCAGGTTCTTTGATTCTTCATGCTAGTGGTTCGCTTGTTTTTGGTGATTGCGGATGGCGAGAAAAATGAAGCTGCCGGAAATGATGATCGTGGCCGTGACGAAGCCCCACCGCAGCCAGACCACCGGAACTGACGGCGCAGCCTTGCCACGCAACGCACGTTCGGTCTGGGATGTGAGGGTGGACCGGACCAGTGGTGCGGCCATGGCCGGGATCGAGCTATTGGTCCATTCATAATGGATGAAATTCAACCTGTTTTCCGGGTTGCGAAAACGATAATCGGAAACGGACTGCCTTTTCCCCTGGGTGAAGGCATTGGCCATGTTTTGCCCGCGCTGGATTCCCGTCACCCGGCCGGAAAGCGTGGCTTGCAATTCCAACTGGTCCCGATTGGTCTTCACCGGCCCATAATGCTCATAACTGAACACGGTCGGGATGCTCCACCCCATGTAGTTGGTGTGCTCCTTGGCCTGATAGCGGGCGACTAATGCACCGTCGGCAAACGGCCACCTCGGATTTTGGCGTTCACGCAGTAACCGGTCACTGTACAACTGCCGTTCATCCTGCAATGAATCGAGGTAGCGGGCCCGGGAAGCGTAAAAATCGAGGGTCTTCGGCAGGCCTAGCGGGTCGTCAAACTTCGCCAGCCTGTTCGTACATCCGAAGGCGCCTAGATGGACTGTGACATCATAACCGGGTACCGGTATCGTGGCGCTCGCGTCCTTCAGGTAGCGGCTGGAGCAATAGGCCAGCCAGGCCACGTTCACACCCATCGTGCCCGCCGGATACCCGCCGGGCTTGATGTATAAGAACGCGATATCCTTCGTTTCTTCAAAAGACAGTTCTTTGAGCTTGGTCTTGATACTGTCCCGGTCCGGATGCTCACCGGTGATGGTGCGCCGGCAATATACATTGGTGCCGTCAAAGACATGCAGTTCGAGCGCGTTCTGGATGAAACCCGACTCGATGCTCCAAGTGCCGGGACCAATGGTACACTTGATCGGAAACTTCCGGACCGTAACGACTCGTTTACCCTCACCATCGGTGGTCGTATGATCGGCCACCTCACCCTCGATCGTCACCTCCACCAACTGCTCTGCCCGCATCGGTGTAGCCATCAGTAAGACGCCAGCCAGCACCGGCAACACAACATGTGCCAAGCTGGTTGAGGTGCTTTTATAGAGATTAAACAAGGGCATAGCCGCTTAAGTCCACCCCTCTTTGGATTTGATATTAGCAATCTAAGTTTTGGCGCGGGCATGTCAACCTCGTCGAGGGGCTTGCCGAAAATTAAAAACCGCCGCGCAGATCACTCCACACGGCGGCCTCTGAATCCTTGCTGGGAGGGACGGCATGTTGCCGTCCGATGCCAGTTGTCACCGCAAAAACGCCTCAAACAGTCCGCGCTTCACAGGCTACTCTGGTATCGGCGAGTTCTTCGTGAACGGCTTCCCCTCCCACACGAAATCCCCGGTCGCCTTGTCATAGGTCAGCACGCGGCTGGCGCTGCCTTTCGCGGGCGGCAAATCGATCTTCGGGAGCCATTTCTTATGCTCCGCGATGACCTTTGCGTACTTCTTGTCACTCGCCAGATTCGTCCACTCATTCGGGTCGGCTTTCATGTCGTAAAGCTCCTCCGAACCATCCGCGTAATGGATGTAGCGATATTGCTCGGAGCGGATGCCGTGATTGCCCTGGTTGTGTGAGGTGATGGCCGGACGTTCCCGCTTCGTCGCCGGATTCTTCAATTGCGGCACCAGGCTGATGCCTTCCAAGTCCGTGCGTGCAGGCAAGCCACAGAGTTCTACAAGGGTGGGATACATGTCCAGCAACTCAGCCGGTTGAGTGCAGCGGCCATTCTTCGTCACGCCCGGTCCGGCGAAGATGAGTGGCACGCGCGCGGACCGTTCCCAGAGCGTGTTCTTGCCCGTGATGCCTTTCTCGCCCAGGTGCCAGCCGTGATCCCCCCAAAGCACCACGATGGTATTATCCGCCTGGCCGCTCGCTTCGATTGCATCAAGGATACGGCCGACTTGCGCATCCGTGAAACTGACGGACGCGAGGTAAGAGCGGGACAGATTGCGCCACTGGTTATTCTCCTGCACCCATTTCAGACGCGGCTCCGGCAGTTCCCAATGCAAGTACCAGGAGAAGCGCGGCACGTCCTCGCGGTCATTCGCCTTGTACGGGGGCAGGAGCGAATCATCGTCCGGATACATGTTGTACCATTTCTCCGTCACGAAGCACGGCACATGCGGGAGGAAAAACCCGGCCGCGAGAAAAAAGGGTTGATCTTTCGGCATCTGCTGGATCTGGTCGATGGCCCAGCTCGCCACCTGATAATCACCTTTATCCTCGTCCTTGTGCGGGAACACGCCCCAATCCATCAGCGGATGATTCCCCATCGGCGTCGGCGGGATGAGCTTCTTCTCCGGTTTCGCGCCTACGCCACCCGCCGCGCCCCAGACATCGAATTCCTTCGCCTTCAACTGCGGTCCGCCCGCGCCGCCGTGATAGATCTTCCCGACGGTGTAAGTCTTGTAGCCGTTCGCCTTGAAATGCTGCGGCAAGGCCACGCGATCCTTCAGCTCGGGCAGATTGCGGAACCACGGGGCCAGGCCGTAAACACCTGTCGTCGTGGGCCGCAGACTGAGCATCAGGCTGGTGCGGGAGGGATTGCACAACGGGGCCTGGCAATGCGCGTTCAGGAACACCGTGCCCTGCTTGGCGAGCCGGTCGATGTTCGGCGTCTTCGCCAGCGGATGCCCGCCCAGCGTGCCGATCCAGTCGTTCTGGTCATCGATGGCGATGAAGACCACATTCGGTTTTTTGGTGGCCGCTTCAGCGGCACCGCTCCCGGCCAGCAAACCGCCGAGCAACAAAGCAAAGACAAACGTGCGTTTCATAGGAATGGCTGACAGCATAGTGTCCAAGAAGACGGAGGGCAAAGGCAATGTGTTACGGGGAAAGGGCGGGAAGTTCAAAATCCCAAGCTCAAAGCTCAAAGGAAGCGCCAAATCTCAAAGGTCGAAATTTGCCCGCTTGTTCATTTTGTCGCAATCCGGGGCGAGCGCACGGTTTAGCTCCAGATACAGTTATTTCGGCACGTGGATGAACTCACTGATCCCCTTATGGAACCCGTTTGTGCTGTACACGAAATGGTAGGATGAGCCTGATTCGGCAGAGTTACCTTTCCGGTAAATATCAATTCCAATTCTACCCTCTTTCTCGGATACAGTTACCTTGCTCACTCGTCGTTCATCGTAGTCGTGGTACAACAGAACATATAGTTGCTCCTGGCCACTGACCATCTTCCCCTTGCGATAAAAATCCACGCAATACACGCTGTTGTCTTTGATGCTCCCGTATTTGATGATGGTTAACGTGGTCAGTTTGTCATGAGGTACATCCTGACGTTCCAGATACTTGATTTCGCTGCCAGCGGCATCCTTCCAAGTCCGCGACAGCAGCTCCGCTTCACGAAAATATAAGGCAGCCGGTGCTATGCCGCTGGTGGACGGTTCACCCGTCAAGGAATCGTGCGGGCAGATGATAGCCAAACCGATAATCAAACATGCCAAACGCATAAAGTCGCTCCAGTGATTTGATGTCTTACTCGATAGTGACAAGCTCTCCTTAGCCGGTTCAACTTGCATTTGTGCCTATCCTTGGTCGCCCATCGGAAAACTCCCGCTTGCCCCCTTCGCGTCTTCTCCTTTAGCTTTTGCGCATCATGAATGCCACGGAGGCGTTTATCGCGCTCAACATGATTGAAGGTGTCGGCCCGGTGCGGGTGCGGCAGTTGCTGGATCATTTCGGCGATGCCCCCGCCATCCTCGGCGCGAACAAGGACCAGCTCATGCGCGTGAACGGCATCGGGCCGGAGATCGCCGAGAGCATTTCTTCCTGGGAAAGCACCGTGGACCTCAGCGGCGAACTGCGGCGCATCACCGAATACGGCTGCCACGTGGTGACGAAGGAAGACGCCGTCTATCCCGCCCACCTGCGCGAGATCTATGATCCGCCGATCGTTCTGTATGTGAAAGGGGCCTTGCTGGAAAAGGACCGCCATTCCGTGGCCATCGTCGGCTCGCGCATGACTACGAATTACGGAACGGAGACCGCGCGCAAGTTCGGTTACCAGCTCGCTTATGTGGGTGTGACGGTGGTGAGCGGGGGCGCGCGCGGCATCGATACCAGCGCGCATCAGGGTGCCTTGAACGCCAAGGGCCGGACGATTGCGGTCTTGGGCACGGGGATAAACATTGTTTTTCCGACAGAGAACGCGCAGTTGTTCGAGCGCATCGCGGAGAGCGGCGCGGTCATCACGCAGTTCCCCTTCAACCGGCCCGCCGACAAGCAGACCTTCCCCATCCGCAACCGCATCGTGGCGGGCATGACACTCGGCACCATCGTGGTGGAGGCGAATCTCGCCAGCGGCGCACTCATCACCGCGCGCATGGCCGTGGATGCCGGGCGGCAGGTCTTCGCCGTGCCGGGGCGTATCGATTCCCCACGCAGCAAGGGCTGTCACGATCTCATCAAGAAAGGCGCGAAGCTGTGCGAGAGCGCCGAGGATGTTCTGAGCGAGTTCGAATATCTTTTCCCCACCACGAACAAGCCGCCCTCCCTCTCCGAAGGCGGCGAACTGCCCGCGCTGGAACTCTCGGCCAATGAAGCCAAGGTGCTGGATACCTTCAACAAAGGCACCGAGACGAGCATGGACGAAGTCATCCGCAACAGCGGCCTGCCCGCCTCCGCCGTGGGCGCGACGCTCTTCGGCCTGGAGATGAAGAAGATCGTGAAGCGCCTGCCGGGGAATCTGTTTACTCGTAACCGTTAGCCGACTTGGGGATCGGCGGGGCTTCGCCGGTCGTGGGCACCAGGGCCGCTTCCTTCAGCTTCGCGACGAGATCATCCACCTTCCATTCGTTGCCGATGAAGACGTCATAGATGCGCCCGCGTGTGTCGATGACCACCGTGCGGCCGTTGTGGTCGAAGTTGAAGCTGTTCTCCGTGCGGCTGAAAACCAGGCCGAAGCGTTCGCAGATGTCATCCACCTCGATGAGCGCACCGGTGAGGAAACTCCATTTCTCCGGCTGGTAATGGGCGCGCTGGGCATAGGCGCGCAAGACGGGCGGCGTGTCCATCTGCACGTCGAAGGAAAGGCTGAGCAGATGCCAGTTCTTCGGCGCTTGCGGGTCCGCCGCCAGCGCCTCGTAGGTGCGCTTGAAATTGGAGGTCAGGCGCGGGCAGAAGTTCGGGAACGGGCAGCGTGTGAAGATGAAGGTGAGCGCCACGGCCTTGCCGCGAAAGTCATCGGTCTTGATGTCCTTGCCGAACTCATTGACGAAGGGATAGTTCGGCAAGGTGTCGCCGATCTTCAGGACATCCACATTGCGCACAAGCCGGGTGGTGGGCGGCGGAGCGGGCGGCATCCCGGCATTTTCCAAAACATGGATCTGGTCGATCCAGCCGTCGTCATGCGTCACCAGCATGCGGAAGGTGATGGTATCCCCGACCTTCACCCCGGCGAGGTCGTTCGTGCTCTTCACGCTCAGAGGCATGGTCATGGCCTGCATGTAGCCGGGGATCTCCTCATGGCGGATCACGGCGGTGGTGCCGTTGGGGCGGAGCTGGGTCACGACGCCTTTCACCTCGTAGATATTGGTCGTGCCGGGGGACGGGTCTTTGGAAGCCACGGCATTGGTGGGGGCCACCGGCGCGGCAGCCGGGGCCTTGGTGGTGGCCGCCGGCTTGGGCGCGGGATCACAACCGGTCGATAGCAGCGTGATGGCCAGTAAGGCCGCCGCACCAAAGCGGTGCTGGGCAGATGTCAAAAACATGTCGGTATCAGTTTAGCGGTGTTCCACGGGCAGCACAATGCAGAGGAACCCGGTTCGCCTGCAAAAGGTTGCTAAGGTTTGCGCCGCCGCTGACATGCGTATAGACGTGTATCACCCCAAAACTGCTCAAATAAGTTATGCTGAATACGGCTGAAACCGCCGTCGTCTTTCTTTTCCTCATTGAATCCGGAACCGTTTATGGCTTTGCTAGGTTTACCCAAACAGCCCGAGAATTTTTTTATGCAGCAACGCATCCTCACGGCGGTCATCGCCCTCTTCAGCGTGGTGTTCCTCCACGCGCAGCAACCGGCGAAACTCGAACTCAAACCGGGTGAACATATCGCCCTGATCGGCAACGCCTTGCCGGACCGCATGCAGCACAGCGGCCACTTCGAGACGCTCCTCCATGCGCAGTTCCCCAAGCACGATCTGGTGGTGCGGAATCTCGCTGCCGCCGGGGATGAGGTGATGAAGCGCAGCCGCTCGGAGAACTTCGGCTCGCCCGATGACTGGCTGACGAAGGTCAAGGCGGACGTGATTTTTGCCTACTTCGGGTTCAACGAATCCTTCAAGGGCTATGCGGGCATCGAGCAGTTCAAGGCGGAGTTGGGGTTGTTCCTGAAGGAGACGAAGGCGAAGAATTATTCCGGCAAGGGCGCACCGCGCCTCGTGCTCTTCTCGCCCGTCGCCACGGAGAAGCATCGCGATCCGAACTTCCCTGACCCGGCGGCGAACAATACGAACTTGGAGAATTACACCGCCGCCATGGCCGAGGTGGCGAAGGCGAATGACGTGATCTTCGTGGACCTGTTCCATCCGTCGCAGCAGCTTTACACGGCAGCCGCGCAGAAGGGGCAATCGCTCACGGTGAATGGCCTGCATCTCACGGAAGATGGTGACAAGGCGCTCGCACCTGTGATGTTCCAAGGCGTGTTCGGCCAGAAGGCGCCGGAAGGGAACTTCGAGAAACTGCGCGCGGCGATCAATGAGAAGAACGCGCAGTGGCATGCGCGGTATCGCACGGTGGATGGTTACAACGTCTATGGCGGCCGCTCCAAGTTGAGCTATGAATCGCCGAAAGGCTCAGCGAAAATCTCCAACTACGATGTGATGCAGCAGGAGATGGCGCAGCGTGATGTGTTGACGGAGAACCGCGACAAACGGGTGTGGGCCGTGGCGAAGGGCGGCGACTTGAAGGTGGATGACTCCAATCTGCCGAAGGTCACGGAAGTGAAATCGAACAAGCCGGGCGCGAATCCGGATGGGTCGCACAAGTTCCTCGGCGCGGAAGAGGCGATCGGCTCCATGAAGGTTCACTCGGGCATGAAGGTGAATCTCTTCGCGAGTGAGGAGATGTTCCCCGAGCTGGTCTATCCCGTGCAGATGAATTGGGACACCAAGGGTCGCCTGTGGGTGGCCGCGTGGCTGAACTATCCCGAGCGCAAGCCGACTTCACCGAAGGGCGACAGCCTGCTGGTGTTTGAAGACACGAATGGCGACGGCAAAGCGGACAAGTGCACGACCTTTCTCGAAGGGTTGAACTGCCCGACGGGTTTTCAATTTTACAAGGATGGTGTCCTGGTGATGCAGGCGCCGGACCTGTGGTTCGTGCGGGATACGAACAATGACGGGAAGGCGGATTCCATTGAACGCGTGTTGATGGGGCTGGATTCGGCGGACTCGCATCATACGGCCAACGCCATCTGCTATGAACCCGGCGGGGCGATCTACTTGAGCGATGGTGTGTTCCATCGTTCCCAACTGGAGACGGCCACGGGGCCGGTGCGCAACAATGACGGCGCGATCTACCGTTTCGAGCCGCGCACGGGCAAGTTCGAGACGTATGTGTCGTATGGTTTTGCGAATCCGCACGGGCGGGTATTCGATTACTGGGGCAATGACATCATCACGGATGCCACGGGGAATGCGAACTACTTCGGTCCGGCGTTCAGCGGGCGCATCGATTATCCGGCGAAGCATCCGAACATGAAACAGTTCTGGGACCGGCCTTCGCGGCCTTGTCCGGGCACGGGCATCCTGTCCAGCCGCCATTTCCCGGAGGAGTTCCAGGGGAATTTTCTGAACCTGAACGTCATCGGCTTCCAAGGTATCTATCGCGTGAAGGTGGACCATGAGGGTTCCGGCCTGAAAGGCACGACTATGGAGCATCTGGTCTTTTCGGAAGACCCGAACTTCCGTCCGTCCGATGTGAGAGTGGGACCGGATGGCGCGCTCTACTTCCTGGACTGGCACGTGCCGCTCATCGGTCACATGCAGCATCACCTGCGCGATCCGAATCGCGACAGCACGCGCGGCCGCATCTACCGCATCACCTATGAGGGCCGGCCGTTGTTGAAGGCGCCGAAGATCCATGGGCAATCCATCGAGAAGCTGCTGGACCTTTTGAAGGAACCGGAGAACGGCACGCGTGAACTCGCCAAGGTGGAACTGGGCAAACATGACAGCGCGAAAGTGGTCGCTGCGGTGATGAAATGGGCCGCCGGTCTGGACAAGAAAGATCCGGCTTATGAGCATCACATGACGGAAGCGCTCTGGGTGCATCAGTGGCATAACGTGGTGAACACGGATCTGCTCAAGCGCATGCTGCGTTCACCGGAGCCGAATGCCCGCGCGGCGGCCACGCGCGTGCTATGCTACTGGCGCGATCGCGTCTCGGATGTGCTGCCGCTCCTCGCGGTGCAAGCGGTGGATGAGAGCCCGCGGGTGCGCCTTGAAGCGGTGCGCGCAGCGAGCTATTTCGAGAACGCCCAGGCGGCGGAAGTGGCGCTGGCTTCGCTCAAGCAGCAGCCTACGGATTACTATCTGGACTACACGCTGGGCGAGACGATGAAGCAACTGGAGAAGCACTGGCGCAAGACCATCGCGGAGGGCAAACCCATCGCGGCGGACAACGCGCAGGGCATCAATTACCTGTTGAAGTTCCTGAACTCGGCAGAAATCCAGAAACTGCCACGCACGACGGGCGTGCTGGAAGCCATCCTCACGCGGCCCGGCCTCAGCGATGCTGACCGCGCCTTGGCGCTGGATGAACTGGCCATGCAACGCAAGACGGACAAGGCCACGCTCCTGCTCAACCTGCTCGACAGCAATCAAAAGGATCGCACGGCCTCGGCCAATCTCGCCCGCTTGCTCGCGTGGCAGTTGCCGACGGAACTGAAGGCGCAACGCTCGCGGCTGGCAGCACTGGTGAATTCCAGTGTGCCGGATGTGCGCTCGGCGGCCTGGGCGGCGCTGGCGCTGGCGGATGGGAATTTTGACACGGTCTGGATGCAGGCCGTCAAGGAGCCGAAGACCCTCGGCGATCTGCTCGCAGGCATCCCGCGCCTGACGGATTCCGAATTCCGCGCGAAGGCTTACCCAAAAGTCCTGCCGCTGCTGAACGAATTGCCTGCCGCCTGGAAGGTGGATGGCAAGAAATCCGCGCAGGGCCGTTATGTGCGCATCGAACTGAGCGGCAAGGGCACGCTCACACTGGCTGAAGTACAGGTTTTCAGCGGCGGTGAGAACATCGCCTTGCGGGGCAAGGCCAAGCAGTCCAGCACCTCGCATGGCGGCGATGCCGCCCGGGCGATCGATGGCAAAACGAGTCCGGAATACGGCAGCGGCACGCTGACGCATTCACGGGAGAACGAGGACAATCCGTGGTGGGAACTGGACCTGGGGAGCGAGAAAATGATTGAGAGCGTCACGGTCTGGAACCGCATGGAAAACAATCTGGGCGAGCGCCTGAACAACTTCACGCTGGTGGTGCTGGACGGGAAACGGCAGGAGATCTTCAAGCAGGCGGGCAATGCGGCCCCGAAGCCGAGCGCGAAACTGACGGTCAGCGCGCCCGATCCGACGAGTACCATCCGGCGTGCGGCGATCCAGGCGCTGGTGAGCATGGGTACTGAGCAGCAGAGCATCTTCAACGCACTGGCGAAGCTCATCACGGAGAACAAGGACGTGACGGCGGCTGCCCGGGGCATCGTCGTATTGCCACGTGCCGAGTGGCCGAAGCAGGCCTCTGGCAACACGGCCAAGGCGCTCGCCGCGTGGGCGAAGGGCGTGCCGGCTGGGGACCGCACGGCGCAGGAATTCATCGAGACGTTGCAGGTGGCGAACGATCTGGCGGGGCAGCTGCCCGCCGCCGAGGCCACGGCGTTGCGCAAGGAACTGCGCGCGCTGAGCGTGTCCGTCTTCGTCATCCGCACGGTGGTGGAGCAGATGCGTTATGACACACCGCGGCTCGTGGTGGAGGCGGGCAAGCCGTTCGAGATCATCATCGAGAACCCGGACTTCATGCCGCACAACCTGGTGGTGGTCAAGCCGGGCACGCGTGAGAAGATCGGCAACGTCACGGCCACGATGATGCCGGACCAGCTCGACAGCCAGGGGCGGGCGTTCGTGCCGAAGAGCGGCGATGTGCTGGCCGCGACGAAGCTGCTGGAGCCCGGCACGCGCGCGACCTTGAAGCTGACCGCGCCGACGCAGGAGGGCGTGTATGAATACGTCTGCACGTATCCCGGCCACTGGATGATCATGTGGGGCCAGCTCGTGGTGACGAAGGATGTAGACGGTTACTTGCAGGCGAATCCGCAGGTGAAGCTGAGCGCCTCAGCGGAGCATGAGGGGCATGAGCATCATCATCCGAAGAAGTAGTTGAGCGGTGGCGTAAGCTGCTTGTTCGGTTCGCTCACCTCTCAACTCGGGCCCTTACCTATCGGAGGTCGAAGGGCTAACGTACAATTTGGGCAGGCGGACTGGCTGTGGGCACGGAGTGGGCGTCTCCAATTTCAAACTCGTAGAAGTCGGAAACGGCAAATTTGGATTCGTTATAGTACAGGGAAAACCTAAATTTGTATTTTCCGGGCCGGGGAATTCCCAAGTCCAAACCGGACAAAAAGATCGCGAGTTGATCCTCCTTTTTTCCACCTGGTTCCACCGAGAAGTATTTTCCCTCTTTTTCAATGGAGCCACGGAAAGGGGGACGCCGGTCAAAAACAACCGTCCCGGATGAGGATACCACTTCATAGGAAATCAACAGCCCTAGCGTCGTCCATTCCGAAGGAACAACGGCGGTTTTTTCGCCCGTATTCTCCACGCTAACTTTGACCCAGTACATGAGTTCTGGTGCCAAGGAGTTGGTGTTCTTCCAGACCTCGAGAACGGAGCATCCCAGTTTGTGCTCATTGGTGAAACTCAGGGGACTTTCCTTGGCTGCTTGGGGCGCAAAGGTTGGCGGAATCACCGCTACGACGCTCAGGTTGGTTCCGATCAAAAGTGTTCCGACCAAAGGCAACTGTCCGGGAACTTCAACCCCATAGCACCAGCGCCGCCATTCACCATCCGCCTTCGTGCGCTGAGGTATCCTAACTTCGTCAGGGAAGCCCAGCAGGCTTATGGCTTTCGTGAGGTCATCGCCTGGTTTGATGCCGTTGAGAATAGCTCTAGCTTCACTGACCGGCAGGGTCACCGGGGCAGGATTTTTTTGCAGAGTGACCGTCTCGGATGCACTGCCGACCCACAAGAAGGAAGCTGCGGAGATGGCTAGAATTAGCAAGGGCGACTTAAATCTATTCCGCATACGGTTTATCCTCACGCCTTGGATTTTGCTCCGGTGTTCGCCATCCCGCAATCAGAATGCGTGTCCGTGCGACAATGCGACGCGGGGAGGGGAGACCGGGTTGAAAGCCGGCGCTATGAATCTGGCCTCGCTGACGCGAGGGGTAGTGGTGATTGGCGAAGGGGATCTGTTTGTGCTTAGGGGTGTTGCTGCGCCCGAGACGGGCGCGCTCCGCCGAATGCGTCCGGGTGTAACACCGGCGGAATTCAGTTCAAGGCACGGACTTTTTCCATGCGGGTTTGTAGCGGCCGAAGAGGACGTGGTTGATGAAGGCGTTGAGGGGTTCGGGGCGAGGTCTGGCCTTGCGGGTGACGACGACGAGGTCGCGCTTGAAGGGCGGGTCGATGAAGACGCATTGCAGGGAGCGGGAGCGGCGGTAGAGCGGCAGGCTGCGGTGAGGGACGTAGCTGATGCCCATGCCGGAGTTCACGAGGTTCACGATGGTGTCGAAGCTGTCGAGTTCCATGGCGGGCTGGACGTTCCAGCGGTGCTGCGCGAACCAGGCGGCGAGCTGCTGGCCGGTATTGCCGGTGGAGGTGATGGTGAGCCAGCGCTTGCCTTCGATCTGCTTCCGCGCCTCGGCCACGGTGAGGCGGTCATGCTTGGCTTTCACGGGGACGAGGTCGGAGGCGATGAGGGTGAACTCGTCCTTGAAGCTGTGGGTGATCTCCAGATCGCGGGGCAGCCGCCGGGGAGGGCAGAGGAGGCCGGCATCGAGGGTGCGATCTTCCAGCGCGGCGATGATCTCGGCACTGGTCTTCTGGTAAACGTGCAACTGCACATTCGGGAACTCATGCTGAAAGAGCATGAAGTAGCCGGGATAGTAGGAGAAGCCGATGCTCCGGGCGACACCGATGTGGAGGCGGGGCGGCGCGAGCTGGAAGGTCTGCTGCAATTCGTGCAGCACGTTCTCGGTGCTGCGCAGGATGTCGCGTGAGCGGGTGAGGAGCAATTTCCCGGCGGCGGTGAGATGCACGCGGCGGGTCGTGCGCTCGAAGAGAGGCACGCCGAGCTGGTCTTCCAAGTCTTTGATCTGGCGGGTGACGGCGCTTTGCGAGAGCCCGGCGGTTTGCGCGGCTTGGGTGAAGCTGCCGGAGTCGGCCACAAGCTGAAAGAGGTTCAGGTCGTAGAGGTCGAAGGGGTGTTTGTTCAGGTAGTCATTCATTCCGTTTCTGCATCAATCTAATCACTTTAATGAATTATACGCAACTGGCAGTTCGTGGCAGAGTATTTCGTGAAGACCGGGAGAACCGAGACCGGTCACAGAAAAAGAAAGCAGAGGATGATATGGCTACGCCAGAGTTGAGGTTTCAGGAGAACGCGCCGGGGGCATTTTATGTCACAAGCGAGTGTATTGATTGCGACATTTGTCGGGAGACGGCACCGGGCATCTTTCGGCGGCATGATGAGATCGGGTATTCGATTGTGCATCATCAACCGGTGACCGCCGAGGAGCGGGAACAGGCGGTCGAGGGGATGAATGGGTGTCCGGTGGAGGCGATCGGGTGTGAGGAGGGTTGAAAGGCAGGTGTGGTATGAAGGAAAGGGAAAGAGACTTGAGAGCAAGAAGCAGATTCAAGGGCAGCTTTGCTCAGGGATGTGCTCTTCCCCCTCACCCCGGCCCTCTCCCTTGGGGAGAGGGAGGTAACATTTACCGCTGTTGGGCTTCGGCGGAAGCTATGGGATGGAGGCCATTGAAGGAAATGAACGCCGACTTTGCTCAGGGATGTTGCTGCGCCCGAGACGGGCGCGCTCCTTCAACCGCCGAGCACGAGCTTGTAGAGCACGCCGATGGCACCGGCGCCGAGGACGACGGGGATGATGTCCCATTTCCATTTCACCAGGCCGATGAAGGTCACGGTGCTGAGAATCACGGCGAACCAGTCCACGGTCTGGGGTGCGGGGAAAAGCACATGGAGGCCGAGCCAGACGGCGAGGTTCAGGATCACACCGACCACGGCGGCGGTGACGGCGGAGAGGGACGTGGTGAGGCTGTCTTGGCCGCGCAATTGCTCGATGTGCGGTGCACCGAGAAAGATCCAGAGGAAGCACGGGATGAACGTGACCCAGGTGGTGATGAAGGCACCGAGCGTAGCGCCCAGCAAGGGAGACAAGGTGCCGGGCTGGCCCCAGCCGCCGAGGAAGCCGACGAATTGCAGCACCATGATGAGCGGGCCGGGCGTGGTCTCGGCCAAGCCCAAGCCATCGAGCATCTGGCCGGCGGTGAGCCATTGGTAATTTTCCACGGCCTGTTGCGAGACGTAGGGCAGCACGGCATAGGCACCGCCGAAGGTGACCAGCGCGGCTTTGCTGAAGAAGAGGCCTTGTCTCACCAGTGTGTGATCCCAGCCGAGCGTAAGACCGGCGAGCAGCACGGGCGTCCACCACAGGGTGAGGCACACGGCGCAGACTTTCACGGCGCGGGCGAGCGAGGGTTTCGCATGATCGGGGGTCACGGAATCGTCGCTGAGGATGGATTGCGCGGACTTCCCGTCCTTGCCTTTGTGTTCGCTGAGGATGAGGAATTTATCCCGCCAATATTTGCCGCCGAGATAGCCCGTCACGGCCGCCGTGAGGATGATGAGCGGAAAGGGCACGTGCAGGAAGAAGAGGGCGATGAAGGCGAGCGCGGCAATCATCCACATGACGTTATTCTTCAAGACCTTTTGGCCGATACGGATGACCGCGCCGAGCACGATGGCGAGCACGGCGGGTTTCAGTCCGTAAAAGACGGCGGCGATCCAGGGGACATTCCCGTATTGCACATACACGAAGCTCAATGCCCACAAGATGAACATGGAGGGCAGCACGAAGAACGCCCCGGCCACGATGCCGCCCCAGGTGCGGTGCAGGAGCCAGCCGATGTAGGTGGCGAGCTGTTGCGCCTCCGGGCCGGGCAGCAGCATGCAGTAATTCAACGCGTGAAGGAACCGGCGGTCACTGATCCAGCGGCGTTTCTCCACCAGCTCGGTGTGCATGATGGCGATCTGGCCGGTGGGTCCGCCGAAGCTGATGAAGCCGAGCTTGAGCCAAAAGCGGAAGGCCTCGGCGAAGGTCGGATGCCGCAAGGGCTGCTCGCTGGCGGGAGCGGCATCCCGTGCCGGAGATGGGGAGTTATGTTCAGGCTGGTTCATCAATCACCGGGCAAGATTCTGACGGGAACCGGCGCGGTGACAACCCGGAACGCGCTGCGGGCAGACAGATTTGTGACAGCTTGCAGTTGTGCTTTGGGGGCGGCTCTGCTAGCTTGTAAGAGTGAAGGCAGAAGAACCTTCACCGCCGCCATGGAGAACATACCGCCCAGTGAACCGCAGGTTCCGGCAGCCGCATCGCCGGTACGAAAACGCCGTTGGCCAATCGCCTTGCTGATCCTCCTGCTGATGACCGCGAGCACCGCCGGTTATCTGCTCTTCGACCAGCTTTCCCCGACGCACCGGCTGGACCGGGAGATCGAGGCGCAATTGGAGCACATCCGGCGCGACCAGACGCGGTTCAACTATCATGGCAATCCCGGGGCGTTGGAGCGGATGAAGGAGATTGTGACTTCGTTCTTCGAACGGTTCAGTTCACAGAACAGCAGCCAGCACGGTTACGTCGGGTCGTATGAAGTGGTGGAGAAGCTCGGCAAGCTGGACCCGGCGGCGTCGCACTTGCTCGTCAAGAAACTGGGCACCGAGCCGATGCCCGAGGTGCGGGCGGTGATCCTGGAGGCGTTGGTGTATTTCAAGGAGCCGGATCCGACACCGATCATGGAGAAAGCCCTGGCGCAGGATGCGGCCGGAGATGTACGGGCGGCGGCCGTGCGGGCCATCAACGGGCTTGATCCGGTGCGTTCCACGGCGGCGCTGCTGGCGGCCCTGCGGAATGACACGGACCCGGAAGTACGCCGGGAGGTCGCCGGTGCCCTGGACAGTCTCGGAGTGTCCGTCGCTTTGCCGCCCTTGCTGAAGACCTTGGAAACGGACGCGGACAACGGGGTGCGTGGCGCGGCGGCGAGGACCTTGGGCCGGCTCGGTGATGCGCAGGCAGTGCCTATCTTGCGAACCGTGCTGCCCGTCCAGAACGACGAACTGCACAAGGACGTCCTGGTGGCCCTGGCGGACTTGAAGGACAAGGAAGTGGTGCCGCACTTGATCCGCACCTTGGAAAAACAGGTGACCAAGGTGAAGCAGGCCGCCACGAACCAGGCGACGGGAAGGATCTACAGCAGTCACGAGATCGATACGGAACTGGTCCAGGCGCTGGGCGAACTGGGCGACCCGCGCGGAGTGCCGGTGTTGCTCGCTGCGCTCAATACCAATTCCGATGAATGGATCCTGGAAACGGTCACCGGCGCCCTGGGCACTTTGCGCGACCCGCAGGCCGTGCCGGCCCTCCTGGCGAAGCTGACGGGCGGCGGCAAGCTGGCCCCGCACGCGGCCACGGCCCTGGGGGAGATCGGCGGGCCGGAAGTTTTCAAGGCGCTGCTGGCTTTCGTGAGCGAACCGACCGGGGACCGGCGGTTTCACGCTGCCCAGGCGCTTGGGAAAACCGGGCATCGCGCGGTGCTGCCGGTATTAAAGGAAGCGCTGGCGAAATCGAGCGATGAGGAGATCCGGAAGCATGCGGCCGAAGCACTCGGCCTGATCGGTGATGCGCAGGCGGTGCCGGAGCTGGTCCAGGCCCTGGGGGCGAGCGAAGCGGAGATCGTGCAGGAGGCGGCGTGGGCCTTGAGCCACATCGGTGATGTGCAAGGCGCCGCGCCGTTGGTGGGCAGCTTGAAGCACCGGGAGTTCGGGGTGCGCTTCTCGGCGGCCTTCGCGCTCGCGGGCATCCAATCACCGGCGTCCATCCCGGCCTTGAAAGAGGTGCTGGCGGACAAGGAGGAGCGCGCGCAACTCGCGGCGGCGTGCAGCCTGGCCTTTCACGGTTCGGCCGAGGGCTATGAGACGCTGTGCCGGAACCTGAAATCACGGGAGAACTGGCAGCGTTTCGCGGCGGCGGTGGGGCTGTTCCGCCTGGGCACGCCGGAAGCGCTGGCGCAATTGAAAACCCGGAGCGAGGATGCGGATGCTTCCGTGCGCACGTTCATCAACACCGGGCTGAGCCGGGGCGCTCCGGCCGGACTGGCCGAGCTGTTGCAGGGTGGCGCGGATGATTTCCGCCATTATGCGGCGCGCATGCTGCCGCTGTTCCGGGATGCCACCACGATCCCTGCGCTGCTGGCCGCTAGCACGGACGCGAAGCCCGAAGTGCGCAATGCCGCCCGGGTGGCTGCCGTGCAGCTCGAGAAGTTCAAGCCGAGGAGCAAAATGCCATGAAGCCGCGGTCACTTCGCCTGACACCCGACCCAATCCGGATCCAGCCAGCAACCATTGTCAAGGTTCGCGAAGACCATACAGGGAGCGGCGCGGTCAGGTCAGGCCGACCACGGCGAGAAATTCAATCACAGCAACCGCGACTGGCCGCTGTTGATGGCCTTCAGGCCCAAGCGCCGGTAGCCCAGCTCGGTGACGATGCGTCCTTGCGGTGTGCGGTTCAGGTAGCCCTCCATGATGAGGTAGGGCTCATAGACTTCCTCGAGCGTGTCCGCCTCTTCACCCACGGCGACTGCGAGCGAGTTCACACCCACGGGGCCGCCGCTGAACTTCACCACGATGGTCTCGAGGATGCGCTTGTCCATCTCATCGAGACCGTGTTCATCGATCTCCAGCATGGCGAGCGCGAGCTTGGCAGTGTCCATGGTGATGCGGCCATCGCCCTTCACCTGCGCGTAATCACGGACGCGCCGGAGCAAGTTGCCCGCGATACGCGGGGTGCCGCGACTGCGCCGGGCGATCTCCGAGGCACCTTCCTCCTCGATCGCGATGTTCAGGAGATTCGCCGCGCGCACGACGATCTTCTGCAACTGGTCGGCGTTATAATAATCCAGCCGCTCTTTGATGCCAAACCGCGTGAGCAAGGGCGACGTGAGCAGACCGCTGCGGGTCGTCGCACCGATCAAGGTGAAGCGCGGCAGGTTCAGGCGCACACTGCGGGCGTTCGGGCCCTGGTCGATGATGATGTCGAGTTTGAAATCTTCCATCGCCGGATAGAGATATTCCTCGATGGTCTTTTGCAGGCGATGGATCTCGTCAATGAAAAGGACGTCGCCTTCCTCCAGATTCGTGAGCAGACCGGCGAGGTCGGCGGCTTTTTCGATGGTGGGGCCGCTGGTGGATTTCAGGCTGGTGCCCATCGCCTTGGCGATGATGTTCGCCAGCGTGGTCTTGCCGAGTCCGGGCGGGCCGCTGAGGAGGATGTGGTCGATGGCCTCGCCGCGCTGCTTGGCGGCGGTGACCCCGATCTCCAGGCGCTCCTTCACCTTTGCCTGGCCGGTGAAATCGGAAAAGAGCGAGGGCCGCAACGTCATCTCCAACGCTGCGTCCGGCTTGGTCAACACATCCGAAATCATCCGCTCGGCCATGTCGCGAAGGATGGGGAACGCGTTGGAAGCGGGCAAGTTCTTAACGCTCAAAAATCAAAGCTCAAAGCCAGAGCCTGCTGTCGGGGCGGAGGCATTCAATGCTTTGACGGACCAGGATGTTTAAGGAATCCTCGGCATGTCAAATCACGCAGCACCGCTACACCACGGCTATGAAACCGTTTTTGCCTGACATCATTCGCTTCCTGGCAGCCACCGGACTTTTATATGTCACCAGCGTGACGGCCATCGCTGCCGAGTTCCACGCGGGCTTGGGCCGGGCGGATATCACGCCCCAGGAACCCATCTGGCTGGCGGGCTATGCCGGGCGCAATAAGCCCTCCGAAGGCGTGGACCAGAAACTGAACGTCAAAGCCCTCGCGCTCAAGGACGCTTCCGGAGCGACGACGCTGATCGTCACGGCCGATACCATCGGCGCCTCCCGTCAGTTCACGGATGCAGTGGCGGCACGGATCGCCGGGAAGTACCAGTTGCCGCGCGAACGCTTTCTCTTCGCCGCCTCGCACAGCCACAATACGCCAGTAGTCTATGGCAATCTGACGGACATGTATGGCCTAGCGCCGGAGCATCTCGCCGTGGTGAAGCGTTACCGCCAGTTCTTCGAGGACCAGGTCGTGGTCGCGGCGGAGCAGGCGTTAAGTTCGCTGGAACCGGTGCGCTTGAAGTTCGGCGAGGGCAACGCAGGCTTTGCCGGGAACCGCCGCGAGTTCGGTCCGGCGGGTGTGAAGTTCGGCATCAATCCGACCGGGGTGGTGGACCATGCGGTGCCGGTGCTGCGCATCGAGCGTGAGGACGGGACGTTGAAATCTATTTTGCTTGGCTATGCGTGTCACTGCACGACCCCGGGGACGGAATACAAGGTATCCGGTGATTGGGCGGGTTACGCGCAGGAGTATCTGGAGCTGACGTATCCGGGTACGAGCGCGCTCTTCATCACCGGTTGCGGCGCGGATGCGAATCCGAATCCGCGCGGTTCGTTCCTCTACGCGCGGCAGCATGGCTTGGCGCTGGCCGGCTCCGTGGCCCGCGTCTTGAACGAACCGATGCGCGAGGTAAAAGGCCCTATCACCGCCAAGCTGGCGAATGTGGATCTGCCCATCGGCACGCCGCCGGGCAAGGCTTACTACGAAGGGATGCTCACGAACAAGGCACCCGCCGTGCAGCGCTATGCGCAACGGCACATCGGCATGATCGAGCGGGGCGAGCCGTTCATGAAATCGTATCCATGTCCCGTGCAGGTTTTCCGTTTCGGGCAGGATCTCACCATGATCTCCCTCGGTGGCGAGGTGGTAGTGGATTACGCGCACCGGTTGCGGCGCGAGCTGCCGCAGGAGAAGCTCTGGGTATCGGCTTATTGCAACGATGTGTTCGCCTACGTGCCCTCCATGCGCATCCTCACGGAGGGCGGTTATGAGGCGGATTTCAATCTGATCTATTACGGCATCCCGTATCGTTTCGCGCCCCAGGTGGAGGATGTGCTGGTAAAGGCGATCAAGGGAATGGTGCAACAACCGGATGTTGTGAAGGAGAAGTGAGCATGTTCACACTGGCGAAAAATTTTCTGCCGCATTACACACCCAGCTTGATTATGAAACGTCATCTCATCGCCCTCCTGGCCTGGTGCCTCGTAGTACCGGCATTGAATGCCGCCAGCCCGAATCCTTCGAAAGCCGGTATGGACGCGCTCAAGCTGGTGGAGATTCCCCGGCGCATGCAGGGCTTCGTGGACAGCAACATCATCTCCGGGGCAGTCACGCTGGTGGCGCGGAAGGGGCAGGTGGCGGCGCTCGATGTCGTGGGCTACAGCGATCTGGCCGCGAAGAAGCCGCTGCGCACGGATGACCTTTTCTGGATCGCCTCGATGACCAAGCCGATGACCGCCACGGCCATCATGATGTTGCAGGACGAAGGCAAGCTCTCGGTGGAAGATCCGGTGGAGAAATACCTGCCCGAATTCAAGAACCAGTGGCTCATCGATACGCAGAGCAAGGATGCGCTCACGCTCAAGCGCCCCGCACGCCCCATCACCTTGCGCGATCTGCTCACGCACACCTCGGGCATCGGTGACGTCCCGGCCCCGCGTTTTAATTGCACACTTGCCGAGCTGGCGATGGCTTACTCACAGCAGCCCTTGCGCTTCCCGCCGGGCAGCAAATGGCAGTACAGCAATCCGGGCATCAACACGTTGGGCCGCATCGTGGAAGTGGTGTCCGGCAAGACGTATGGCGAGTTCATGCAGGAACGAATCTTTACTCCGCTGGGGATGAAGGACACCACGTTTCATCCTACGGTGGCGCAGGTGAAACGCATCGCCAAGGCGTACAAGCCGGGCGCGGGCGGCAAGGGCCTGGAGGAGACGACGGTGTATTTCATCCAGGGCAACATCTCGGACAAGACGCGTACGGCTTTCCCGGCGGGCGGCTTGTTCTCCACGGCGGAAGATGTGCTGAAGTTTTACCAAATGCTGCTGAATGGCGGCGAATGGAACGGCAAACGCCTGCTCACCGCGGCCGCCTTGAAACAGGCGACCAGCACACAGACGGGCGATATCAAGACGGGTTTCGTGGACGGCATGAGTTTTGGCTTTGGTTTCGCCGTCGTGAAGGAACCGCAAGGCGTCACGGGCATGCTGTCCCAAGGGACATACGGCCATGGCGGCGCGTATGCCACACAAAGCTGGGCGGACCCGGAGAAGAATCTCATCGTCATCCTGATGCTCCAGCGCGCCGGTTTGCCGAACGGGGATGCCTCGGACATGCGGAAGGTGTTTCAGGAGGCGGCGGTGGGGGCGGTCAGGGATTAGCGACGAGTATTTATTTTGTGCATGCTATGCCTTTTTGCGGCCATGAAATTTCCGCCTTCGCGCTTGCCAGCGGCTGGGGTTTCGCTTCAATCACGCGCATGAAGCTTATCGCCCGTTCCCTCATGGCCATGCTGTCTTTGACGGCGGCCGCCAATCTTATCGCCGCGGACAAACCCGTCGGCACCAGCGCGGATTTCAAGGGCCCCGTCGGTCTGCAGCTTTACAGTCTGCGCGCGGAGTTCACCGCCAAGGGCGTGCCACCCACGCTGAAACAGGTCAAGGGCTACGGCTTCCAGATCGTGGAAACCGCCGGCACGTATAATCTCCCCGCCGAGAAGTTCAAGGGGATGCTGGATGAAGCCGGGCTGAAGCCGGTGGCGGGCCATTTCCCCTTCGAGAAATACCGGGATGACGTGGAAGGAGTCGCGAAGGATGCGAAGGCGCTCGGGCTGGAATACGCCGGTTGCGCGTGGATCCCGCACAAGGATTCTTTCGATGAAGCGGAAGCTCGTGCGGCCATCGAGGTGTTCAACAAGGCGGGCGAAGCCTTGAAGAAGCATGGCATCAAATTCTTCTACCACATCCACGGCTATGAGTTTCACAAACATGGTGAGGGCACGTTGATGGACCTGCTCATGAAGGAGACGAAGCCGGAATTCGTCGCGTTCGAGATGGATGTCTATTGGGTGGTGCATCCCGGCCAGGACCCGGTCAAACTGCTGGAGAAGTATGGCAAGCGCTGGCAGCTCATGCACATCAAAGACAAGCGCAAGGGCGCGACCGGCACGATGGACGGCAAGTCCGACGTGAAGAACGACGTGACGGTGGGCACCGGCCAGATGAACTGGCCAGCCATCCTGAAGGCCGCGCAGAAGGCGGGTGTGAAATATTACTTCATCGAGGACGAATCCCCGGTCGTGAACGACCAGATCGTGCCGAGCTTGAAGTATCTCGAGACAGTGAAATTCTAAACGGACGATTTTAACCGATACAAAACGGCCGGACCAATTAAAGGTCCGGCCGTTTTCTTCTGGGTAAAACTTGCTTATCTCCAGCTGAGGATGTTGTCCTCATTGACCCCCTCATCAGCCCGTTGTTCCGGGTTCGCCTGTCCATCCGGTCCGAAACTCCAGATCATCACCGGCCCGTTAAAGCTGTAATCATTGGCCCCCGTTCCCGACAGACTCATCAAGCGATGTAAGCTGTTCGTCTTCCCCGGCTCCACTTGAGAAACCTTGCTCCGCGAGTAGAAGGCATCGCGCGTCCAGCCATCACCATTGAGATCTATGCTGATGATGTAAGGATTGCCCCAAGGATCGCGATAAACCCCATCCTGCGGGCCAAGGCCACGCTTGCCATCCGCCACTGCAATTCTGGGATTAAGAAATTCTTTCTTCTGCGGATTGTGGATGTATTGGGGATTGTAAGGGGTTTTGTCCCTCGCCATCAGTATGGCCATGACCGCAGCATTGTTGGCCTGATAGCCATCGCCTGCATTGGTTATGGAGACGGATAGCTGCTGCTTAAGGCCGGTCGTGCCATAGGTAAAATCCAAACCGGCATCACGCATGGCTTCCACAGGCATGGGCAGGACGCTGTAATTGGCTTTGTAAGCGACGATCGCTTTCTCGATGTCAGCCATCTCCATTTGGACGCGGATTGGATTTGGCCTTGGGCCTCTGCCTGTCACTGGAATAAGCAATCCAGCTAGAAATCCTAGGAACACGATGACGACAAGCAGTTGCCCTAAAGTCATCCCAGCTTGCTGTTGTCTCCGTTGTCGCAATCTGGGCGAACGCTTCATGTACATCCTCTACGGAGATTACGTTTGATGATGATGCAGCCTACCACACACGCCTCCCGAACACAAACGGCCGGTGAACGTCACCCTACCCTCATTCATCATCCCCATTCAGCACCAGCATCCGCCGTTGCAATTCCTGCCGGAGCTGTTCGCGCTCCGCTTCGCTGGCTTCGCGCGGGATCTTAATCGGTTCGCCGAACCGCACCGTGCATTGCCCGAACGGCAGCGGCACTTGGAAGCGGTCCCAGCTCTTCATCCGGAGCTTGAACGTCAAGTGATACGACACCGGGATGATCGGCAGCTCCGTCACCTGCGCCAGCCCGATGATGCCCTCCTGCACCTGATAGCAAGGCCCGCGCGGTCCATCTGGCGTGATGGCCAAGATGCAACCATCCTCTGCCGAGGAAACCATCTCTCGCAAAGCTTGGGGACCGCGCCGACTCGAAGAGCCACGAACTGGACGCGTGCCGAAGAGCTCCAGCACGCGAGCAAGCAAACCACCATCCTTGCTCGCGCTGACGAGGGAGGCCAGTTCCCGGCCCGTGTTCGGTCTCACATAGCGCTGATAGATCACCAGGGAGTACGCCAGCCGATTATGCCAGATGCTGTAGATGGCCTGGTTGTTACTGCCGGATTTCATCAGGCCGGAATTATCCTCCCAGCGGAAGCGGGTGGTCGCGGCGACGATCTGCGTCAGCCCATAGATGAGCCGCGCGGCCAGTCGGCCGTGCCACTTGGGCTTTTGCGGCACGATAACGCCGGACGTGCGTGGCGGGATGGGTTTCGGCTGGCTCATCCACCACCTTTTTTCAGCGCGGCGCGCACGAGCTTCTCAGTCGTGGCCGACTCACCCAGCATGGCGGCGGCGGCGCGCACAGCGTCTTGGGCCTCGTTCAGTTTCATGCCCAGCGCCATGAGTGCCTGGATGGCATCGTGCAGTTTCAGGTCTTCCGCCGAGACGGCGCGGTTCGCGCTGCTGGCTTCAAATGCCGCCGCTGCGCCCACCTTGTCTTTCAATTCCACCACGATGCGTTCTGCCGTCTTCTTGCCCACGCCGGAGATCTGCGAGAGCGCCTTCACATCGCCATTCGCCACCGCGCCGCGAAAGGCCACGATGTTGATGCCGCTCAAAATGTTCAGCGCGATCTTCGGTCCGATGCCGCTCACCGTGTTGATGAGCAGCCGGAACATGTCCCGCTCCGCGAGGCTCATGAAGCCGTAGAGCACATGCGCATCCTCACGGATTGCGAGGTGCGTGAGGATGGTGACTTCGTGACCGGGTTGCGGCAGCTTGTCGAAGGAGGATACCGGAATCAGCACTTCATAACCCACACCCTGCACGTCCACCACCGCATAGGTGGGTTGGGCTTCAACCAGTTTGCCTTTGAGAAAAGCGATCATGTTAAAAAATCATCACACCCGCTTCGGCGGGGTCAGTGAAAATCCGGTCTGAGTCTGCGCATAAGCCAGCGCGATGGCCAGCGCATCGGCGGCATCGGCATCGGGAACGTCTTCCAGGTGCAACATCCGCTGCACCATCTTCGCCACGGCCAGTTTCTGCGCCGCACCGTAACCCACGATGGCCTGCTTCACCTTGCGCGGCGAGATCTCATAGATGTCCAGACCCGCCTCGCCCACCACGCAGAGGGCAGCTCCACGGGCCTGCCCCATAATGAGTGCCGTCTGCAGATTCTGTGCGAAGAACAAGCCCTCCACCGCGCACACCTCGGGCTTGTGCTCACGGATCACCTCACGGATGCCCTGCGCGATCTTCGCCAGACAACGTGATTGCTCCCAACCCGCCGGGCATTTCAGCGTGCCATGCACCAACGTGCGTGGGTATGGTTTGCCCAGTTCGATCACGGCGAAGCCCGTTCCCCGCAACGAAGGGTCGATGCCCAGCAGCCGTTTGTGCGCGGACAAGGGCGCGGCATTCACCCCGCCACCCACCTCCACCGGCGCGGGCTTGCGCTTGCCGGTGGTGACCCGGGCTTCCAGGTCAGCGAATTGTTTCGGGGAGATGCCCACGGCGCGGATACTGCCAAAGGGGCGGATGGCCTGTCACGCTTTCGCTCAAGGGGTGGCGGCCACCGGCGGGTAGTGGCGGATGGCCCCAGCGCAACCCAAATGTCCCGCCTAAGTTTGCTAAATGTATCCCTTAGCCCGCTCGCGTAGCCCGCTGGATGGTTAATTGACCCTCCGATTTGTCATCCTGCTCCCATGCAAATCGGCAGCCGTAATCGACCGGTCGGAGATCAGACGAGCAAGATCATCATCACCCCTTCCCCTCTGGGCATGATTGTCCTGTATGACCGGCCGGTGGTTTTTGAGCGCGCGCGGCAACTGCTCGCCGGGCTTTCCCGCACCCTGGAAGCCAACCGGCCCCTTCAACTGGAAGCTTGGCAATTTGACAGCTTGCAGGAAGAAGCCCCGGTCAGCCGCCTGCGGAAGGCCATGAGGAATGCCGAGATGATCGTGGTGGCGGCCAGTGCCGCCCGGCCTTTGCCGGAGCTGGTGGAGATCGAGATCCGGCTCTGGCTGGAACTGACGAAAAGCAGCAGCCGCGCCCTGCTCGCCTTTCTGGAAGGGGCCTCCCCTGAAGCCCGCCGTCCCGGACTGCCTTTTGACCGGCTGCAAACCGTGGCCAGTGCCCATGGGGCTGACTTTTTCGTTCATATCGGCGACCCGGCTCCGCACGCTGCCTGGCCCTGCCTTCCGCCAGAAAATGAAGCCGGTTTTCAACACTGAGCCGCTCCGAGCCGGATTGCCAACCGGGTTCAATGCCGCGGGACAGTTTCCTTGATGTTCTCCAGGCCGGTCGCCAGACCGTTGGTCAATTGCCGGTAACGCACGTCGAAGGTGCCATCAAAGTTCGCGTCTTTGAGGATGATGAATTCACCCGGTAACTGACCGGGCCGTTGTTCCTGATCGATGTAGCCGTCGCCATTCTCGTCCAGCCGGATCACCCCATCGCGTTCCCACGTCTTCTGGCGCGCCTGCTTGCTGGTCAGGTCCCAGCGCCGCCAGCGTTCCCAGCCCAGGAAGATCAGGATGACGGCGGCGATCACTAAGGCCCAGCGTTGCCATTCCTCGCGCTGCCGCCACCATTTCTGGATGGCCTGCAGCATCAGGCGCCCACGGGCAGTTTCAGAAGCAGGGGCAGTCACGGCATCAGTCAAAGGCCGCCACGTTCAACCCAGTCTGCGCCCGGATGCTGGCCGCCAGCTGATCGAGCTCTTCGGACGTGAGACGGCTGGCGTAGCTTTCGGTCGTGGGCCTCGCCAGCGTATAGGCATGCACCTCGCGGATGTTGCCTCCGGCGGCGAGGATGTCTTTGAGGCGTCCGCAATATGCCGCCACTTCTGCCGCCGGCATGATGGCTCCGTGCAATTTTAGGAACAGGCTCTGGATCACTACTGGCCGCACCTGCGCGGTCGCCGTGACGTTCTTGAGGATGCGTTCGAAGAAGATGTGTGAGCGGTTGATCTGCTGGTAATAAGCTTCCGTCCCGGCATCCAGCTTGGCCCATACCTCCCCGTTGTGCTCGTCCATGATGGCGAGCCCGGCTTTCACATCGGCCTTGTCCAGTCCGGCCGCATCCGTGATGAGCACGATCTTGGTTCGCTCCAATCCTTCCGCCTTTTTCACCTCGGCCACGGCGGCGACGCACTCGGAGAAATTCGCGATCATCGTCGGCTCGCCATCCCCGCTGAAGGCGATGTCCTTGATGTCGCGCGTGAGCCACGGCACTTCATCGAATTTCGGCTCCTTCGCCAGTCCGCCGTCTTTGGCGAAACGGATCATCGCCACCAGCTCGTCCTTCATCTGCTCCAGGTCCACCCGGGAGACGAGCCCCGGCACGCGCCGGTCCACTTCGCAATAGACGCAGTCGAAATTGCAGACCTTGTCCGGGTTCAGATTGATGCCGATGGAGAGGCCCCGGGAACGGCGCGAGATGACCGGATAGACAAAGGTGAAATCCGCGAAGTGCCGCGAGTGATCCTGCACGGCAGCCCACGAACTCCGGATATGAATCGGCGCTTCAGCCACGGCGGCAGTGTAATGGGTGACGGCGACGAGCGCAATGGAGGTGGTTTGCCGAACGGAAACCGACTCTTTTTCAGAACCACGCTTGCGATGAATAAACATCTGCGCTTGGATAGTCTCTATCCTATGCGTTTACGATTTCTGACCGCCCTGCTGCTGGCCGCGTTCGTTTTCACTTCGGCCACCCAGGCCGCCCCGGCCAAGGACCAGCACGTCATCGTCATCAGTGTGGACGGGTTTCCCCATTGGATGTGGCAGGATTCCAAGCTGGCCATGCCCGCTCTGCGCAAGCTAGCCGCCGAAGGTGTCAGCGGGCCGATGAAAGTTTCCAACCCCTCCGTCACGTGGATCAACCACACCACCCTCGTCACCGGTGTGGAGCCAGCCAAACACGGTGTCATGTATAACGGGTTGCTGATCTTTCCCGGTAACGCCCAACCGCCCAGGATTGAGCCATGGCGCGACAAGAGCGAACTCGTCCGCGTGCCCACCGTCTACGATTTCGCCTTCAAGGCCGGGCTCACCACCGCGCATGTGGATTGGATTCCCACGACCAATTCCGGCACGTTCAGCTGGGAGTTCCCCGAGGTGCCCAACCCGCAGGGCAAAGTGGAACAGGAGATGGTGAAGGCCGGGCTTATAACCGAGGAGGAACTGAAAGTTTTCAACAAGTCCAACCCCACTTGGCGCGACCTCATGTGGACGCGGGCTGCCGTGCACATCCTGGAAAAGCACAAACCGAACCTCCTCTACTTCCATCTGCTCAACACCGATGCAAACAATCACAAATTCGGTCCCGGCTCCTGGGCCAGCCATACGGCCTACGCTTATGCAGACAGTTGCATCCAGCAACTGCTCGACGCGCTGGACCGCGCCAAACTGCGCGATAAGACCACCATCCTCATCGTCACCGACCACGGCTTTAAGACGGCGCAGAAGCTCATTCGCCCGAACGTGGTGCTGCGCCTGAACGGCCTCATCCAGGCCGCCGGTCCCAGCATCAAGAGCTGCGATGGCTACGTGATGGCTTCAGGGGGAATCGCTCTTTTTTACGCTGTGAATTCCGCGAACAAGACCGAGACCATCGCCAAGGCTAAACCTTTGCTCGCAGGCTTGGAAGGTGTTGCGGAACTGGTGGAACCGAAAGATTACGCCAAATACGGCATCGCCACTCCCGAAACGAACAACCAGTGCCCGCACTTGCTGCTCTTCGCGAAGCCGGGCTACGCCTTTAATGGCTCGCATGTTTTGGATACGCCTATCACCGAGGTGACCTCGGACGCCTATCCCGGTCATCACGGCTATCTCAATACCGATCCCCAACTGGATGGCGTCTTCATCATCTCCGGTGCGGCCGTCAAACGTGGTGCGAAGCTGGAGAAGATCGCGAACTTGGACGTGGCCCCCACGGTGGCAGAGATACTGGGCATCAAGCTGCCTAACGTGGATGGCCGCGTGCTGAAAGAGGTGTTGAAATAGTCCCTGGCGCGGACACATCAGAACTGCGCCGAAGGCACCTGGTCTCGCAACGCTGAATCCACATTGAAATAGTCCACAGGCGTGAAGTTGAAGGCGTTGGCGATGAGGCTGCTGGGGAACATCTCGCACTTGTTCCGGTAGTCCCGCACATTCCCATTGTAGAACCGCCGGGCCGCCTGGATGCGGTCCTCGGTATTGATCAGTTCCTGCTGTAGTTTCAGGAAATTCTGGTCGGCCTTGAGCTGCGGGTATTGCTCCACCACGACCAGCAGGCGCTGCAAGCCCGCCACGAGTTCCTTTTCATCCTCCTGCCGGTGTCCTTGCCCACCGGAAGCACAGCGATTGCGCAACTCGATCACCTTCTCCAGCACTTCCTTCTCATGCGCCGCATAGCCTTTCACCGTCGCGACCAGGTTCGGTATCAGTTCATAACGCCGGTTCAGTTCTGTATCGATGTTCGCCCACGCATCCCGGATGTGGTTGCGCAAGGCGACGAGACCATTGTATTGCACGACCACATACAGCAGCGGCAACAGAACGATGGCAGCGATGATGATGATGAGGGCGGGCATAGTAGTTATCGGCTGGCAAAGAGGTATTCGGGCAGCAAAGAACGCAACATCATAAGACGCTGCAGATTGCCGGGCACCTGTTCGGGTTCCAGGCACCGGGAGAACGCCAGCGCCAGCACCGGGCCTTCGATCTCCACGACCAGGTCGGGATTGGCGAGCAGGTATTCCATCGTCCGCGCATGGCAGACATCATACGCGAATTTCTTGTCCGCCGACCGTACACAGAACTGCCGCGAAAACTCATGCGATTCGAAATCGATGTCATCGTAGCCGAACGTCTGGGCGATCTTGGACAGAAAGCCCTCGGGACCGATGGTCAACTCGGGGAATGAGCGATCAAGCATCAGCATGAAAAAGGAGAAATAGTGGTGATGCGTCTGGCGGTTGCCTTTGCTGTCGCGGGAATAGGTTTCGTAATGGTAATCAAAGACCTTCACGGTATGCCCTTGATAATCCCCGTAGAGGATATTGTAAGCATACCGGTTGGAACCCTGCGCCAGCTTGTTGAGAAAGGAGAACTGGTCCGCGAGGCCATGATTACGCTCCGCCGAAAAGCGCAAGCCCAGTTGCGCGGCCAACTGTTCAAAGGCCTCACGCCGTTTCTTTGCGGCGATGCCGCCCAGGATGGCGGCACCGATGACAAAGCCGATGATGAGAACGACGAAAAGTATTTCCATGTTACCTGCTTTTGACAGGGAAAGCTCACCATGCGGCGGCAAGGGAGGCGAGTAGAATATGTCCCGACATTTATAGTGATCGCCTGAAGGGACAGATGACAAGTGATGTCGAAAGGAGTAAACCAATCTGTATGCATGCCCCGCTCTTGTTCCTGCTCGCTCTGCTTAGCTTGTCTTTCACGGGTTTGAGCCAGTCTCCGGCAAAGCCCGCTGCACCATTGACTTGGAGAGCTGGGGTCGCCACTGCGGTCATCACGCCTGGCACGAACATGTACATGGCCGGCTACGCCTCGCGGAACAAACCGTCCGAGGGCAAGGCGCAAGACCTGTTCGCCAAAGCCCTGGCCATCGAGGATGCAGGCGGTTACCGGCTGGTGTTCGTGACGATAGACCTCATCGGCATCCCGCGCACGATGCGCAAGAGCCTGGAGACACGCGTGGCCTCCGCGTACCAGCTCAAGCCGGAGCAATTGCTGCTGAACGCGTCACACACGCACTGTGGACCGGAATTCCGCGTAGGCCGGGCACCAGCAGATGAAGGCGAGTTTAATCCCACCAAACAGGGTGAGCGGTATGGCAAAGAATTGGAGGACAAGGTGTTCGCGCTCATCGGTGACGCCTTGAAACAGCTCGCCCCCGCCAAGCTGGCCTACACGCGCGCCCGATGCGGCTTCGCCATGAACCGCCGTCTCCCCTTGCCGAACGGGGATTATCGCAATGCCCCGTATCCCGATGGCCCGGTGGACCATGATGTGCCCGTGCTGCGCGTGGACGGTGCGGATGGCAAGCTGCGCGCCGTGCTCTTCGGCTATGCGTGCCATAATACTACCCTGAGCTTCTACCAGTTCTGCGGCGATTACGCGGGCTTCGCCCAGGAGTATCTGCAGGCGGATAATCCGGGCGTGACCGCGCTGTTCATGACGGGCTGCGGCGGGGATCAGAATCCCTACCCGCGCGGCACCCTTGATCTCGCCCAGAAGCATGGCCGCTCACTGGCCACCTCGGTGGAAGCCGCACTCTTCGTCACCGCCAGACCGCTCACCGGTTCGTTGCGCGCGGCCTACAGTGAGATCACGCTGAATTACGCCCCGCCGCCTTCCCGCGAGGAATTCGCCGCCCGCCTGAAGTCCAAGGACAAGTTTGAATCCACCCACGCCCAGCGCATGCTGGAGAAACTGGACAAGGGCGAGGTGCTGCCCAAGACGTACTCCTACCCCGTGCACGTGGTGCAGCTCGGTCACGAACTGAAACTCATCGCCCTCGGCGGCGAGGTGGTGGTGGATTATTCCCTGCGCTTCAAGCGCGAGTTCGGCGGCTCCGGTTCCGTCTGGGTCGCGGGCTATTCGAACGATGTCATGGCCTACATCCCCAGCGAACGTATCTTGAAAGAGGGCGGTTACGAGGGCGGCGGGGCGATGCGTTTCAGTAGCGTCCATCCCGGACCTTGGGCCAGCGGGCTGGAGGAGCAGATCGCCAACAAGGTGAAGGAACTTGATCGCGCCGTGCGGCCGAATCGCTGACCGGCGGTGAGTTCCGGTTAATGCTTCGGTTTTCTTTATGACCGTCATAAGCGGAGCCAGCCATTCCAACAGTTGACCCGCCCTCGTTCCCGGCCCATTCTTAGCCCGTTTCTATGACTGTGACTTTGTTTGTGCCTTGCTTCGTCGATGCGTTGTTCCCGCAGGTCGGGATCAACATGGTCCGTATCCTGGAGAAGCTCGGGCACCGTGTCGAATGCCCGGAGGAGATCGCCTGCTGCGGCCAGCCCGCCTTCAACTCCGGCTACTGGGACGAGGCCCGCTGCGTCGCCGAACCCGTCCTCAAACGCCTGAAAGACTCCGAAGCCGTCGTCATCGCCTCCGGTTCCTGCGGCGCGATGTTGAAGGTCTTCTACCCCCAGCTTTTCGAGAACAAGCCGGAAGCCGCCGCCGCGAATGCTCTGGCCCCGAAAGTGTGGGAATTCTCCGATTTCCTCGTGAAAAAGCTCGGCGTGACTGATCTCGGCGCCAAGTTCCCCGCGAAAGTCACCTTCCATGACGGCTGCCACGGCCTGCGCGAACTGGGCATCAAATCCTCCCCGCGCAAGCTCCTGGAAAAGGTTCAGGGCCTCGAACTCGTCGAGATGCAAGACGCCGAAACTTGCTGTGGCTTCGGCGGCACGTTCTCCGCCAAGTTCCCCATGATCTCCACTGCGATGGGCGAGGTGAAATGCACCAGTGCCAAGGATACCGGCGCGGATTACATCGTCTCCAATGACTCCAGTTGCCTCATGCACGTGCAAGGGCTTTTGAGCCGCGAAGGCCATAAACTCAAGACTATCCATCTCGCGGAGATCCTCGGCAACCACTAGTCTTATGGCTGCGACCCTTGACACCAACTTAGATCCCGTGGGCGAGCAGCTCGCGTATTACTGCGCGCGCGCGCATGAGTATGATGAGTGGTGGTTCCGCCTTGGCCGTTACGACAAGGGCGAAGCGAAAAACGCCGAATGGTTCCAGGAAGGTGCCATGGTATCCGCTGCCTTGGAGGCTTTTCAGCCAACAGGAAAAGTTCTCGAACTCGCTGGCGGCACCGGCATCTGGAGCGAGCAATTGCTCCCCCACACCACGCATCTGACGGTGGTGGATGGCTCCTCGGAAATGCTCGCACTGAACGCCGCCCGGCTGAATGCGCCCGCCGTGACCTATGTCCCCGCGAACATCTTCGAATGGCACCCCACGGATCGGTTCGATGCGATTTTCTTCGGCTTCTGGCTGTCACACGTCCCGCCGGAGAAGTTCGATGCCTTCTGGGAACTCCTGCGCAAAAGCCTGAAACCCGGCGGTCGCTTCTTTTTCATCGATTCGCGGCTCGCGAGTTCTTCCATGGCGGCGGATCACAAGTTGCCGGACAAGGACTCCACCACGCACCTCCGCCGTCTGAATGATGGTCGCACCTTCCAGATCTACAAGGTGTTTTACGAACTGGACGCGCTCACCGCGCGCTTGCAGCAAATGGGCTGGTATGTGGACCTCCGCCAGACCCCGAACTATTTCATCTACGGCTCGGGCTCGCTTGCGCAGCCTAACTAAACCATGAGCACGCAATCCCAGGAATTTCTCGAACAGGCGAGCGTCATCACGAAAGACCTCCGCCATCGCGGCCTCATCCAGACCGCGCTCCGCAAGTACGAGGTCGCGCGTGACAAGCGGAAATCCGCCTTTGGCGACTGGCAATCCGCCCGTCAGGCCGCTGCCGAGACGAAGTGGGAAGCCATCAACCATCTCGACAAGTATCTCACCGAGTTCGCCGACAAGCTCGAAGCGCGCGGTACGAAGGTGCATTGGTGCTCCACGCCGGATCAGGCCCGCGAAACCATCGTGAAGATCATCGCGGACAAAAAAGCGCGCTGCGTCATCAAGTCCAAGGCCATGACCGCCGAGGAGATCCATCTGAACGATGCGATGGAAAAGGCGGGCTTTGAAGTCGTGGAGAGCGAT
Organism: uncultured Verrucomicrobiota bacterium; assembly: GCA_964589735.1. Classification (GTDB taxonomy): domain Bacteria; phylum Verrucomicrobiota; class Verrucomicrobiia; order Limisphaerales; family JAEYXS01; genus JAEYXS01. Next base: position 33,534 of record CAZPUL010000024.1, read on the forward strand.
CTGGGCGAATACATCGTGCAGCTCCGTAAAGAACCGCCGTATCACATCGTCTTCCCGGCGATGCATCTCACGCGCGATGACATCAGTGATCTCTTCCAGAAGGAGTTGGGCAGTGCCCCCACGCGTGAACCCGAAGAACTCACGATGATCGCCCGCCGTGCGCTGCGAAAGAAATACATCCAGGCGGACATCGGCATCACGGGCGCGAATTTCGCCGTGGCCGAGACCGGCATGATCTCGCTCACAGAAAACGAAGGCAACGCCCGCCTCACCGCCGCTCTGCCCAAGACGATGATCACGCTGCTGGGCATCGAAAAGATTTTACCGAAGATGGAAGACCTCGCGCTCTTCCTGCCCATGCTTGCCACCGCTGGTGCCGGCCAGATGGTCACTGGCTACAACACCCTCTACGGCGGCCCCAAGCAGCCCGGTGAGGTCGATGGTCCGGAGGAATGGCACGTCGTCCTGCTCGATAACAAGCGCAGCCTCCTGCTCGCCGACCCTGAGCAACGCGATTCCCTGCACTGCATCCGGTGCGGCGCGTGCCTGAACGTCTGCCCCATCTTCCGCAACGTCGGCGGCCACACCTACGGCACCACCTACAGCGGCCCCATCGGCAGCGTCATCACGCCGCATCTGCGCGGCTTGCAAAGCTGGAAGCATCTCAGCGGTTCTTCCTCCCTTTGCGGCGCCTGCACGGAGACGTGTCCGGTGAAGATCGATCTGCACCATCACTTGTTGCAGAACCGCCGCAACGCCAGCCAGCAAGAGCCCTCGGCTTTGGAGCAGACGGCTTACAAGATCTTTGGTTTTGTCGCGAACCGGCCCGCCTTCTGGCAGGTCGGCAAAGAACTCGCCCGCCTGTTCCAGCCGCTGCACAAGTTCGTGCTCGGCACCAAACTCGACCCCGCCCGCCCTTGGACCGCCACCCGCGACGTCCAGCCCGTGGCTCCGGAGAGTTTCAAAGAATGGTGGCGCAAAAATAAATTGGGGAAGTGATCCCGCATCTGTGTTTATTTTACCCCGGCTTTAGTCGGGGCTGTGGTTAAAATGAATTCTGTAGCATGACCGAGCGCGAAAAAATCCTAGGCCGTATCCGTGAAGCGTTGACGCTCACGGCCCCGCATCCCGGCACGCATGGCGGCCATGAACCCGCCCAGACCTTCCCCGGCCGCCCCGTGCAATCCGCCCAACCGTGGCTGCCCGATGGCGGCGAGACGCCGGAATCACAGATCGCCCACTTCCGCGCGGCCTCGCTCGATCTCAAGACCGATTTCCGCGAAGCCCCGGATGAAGCTGCCGCCATGGCCATCTTGAAAGAGCTCGCCAGCGCCGAAGGTTGGAAGAAAGTGGCCACGTATCGCAGTGAATTGACGGACAAAGCCCTCGCCGCCTTGGGCCTGCCTGTCCTCCGCGTCGAGGGCGGTTACGACAAGAACGAGATGGAAGCCTGCGATGTCGGCCTCACGGAGTGCGATGTGCTCGTCGCCCAGACCGGCAGCCTCATTGTCACCAGCCGCAGCTCGGGTGGTCGTGCGCTTAGCGTCCTGCCGCCACATCACGTGGTCATCGCCCGCCGCGAACAGCTTGTGCGCGATCTCACCGCCGCCTTCGCGCGCATCCAGCAGAAGTATGCGGACAACTATCCCAGCATGATTTCCCTCGTCACCGGCCCCAGCCGCACAGGCGACATCGAGCGCATCCTTGTCCTTGGTGCGCACGGCCCTAAGAAGCTGACGGTCATCCTGTGGTGAGCTCTATTCCTCCGCCATGACTGGCTTGCGGATCAAACCTGTCCGGGCAACTGGTATCACTGGTTTTTCCCGACTGGCCTCAACACCTTCCAAGCCTGGGTGAAGTGGTAATCCGGAAAACCCAGCGCCCGCTTCTTCTGATAATCCCGCTCGATGACATTCCGGATCGCCTGGCAGCGGCTAAAATCCTCGCGCTTCAATTCCCCGCGTAGCCATAGCCGATGCCCAAAGATAGGCACCGGGAAATCACTGCCATGCAAAACCCGCTCAGCCAAACCCGGTCGCAGACACTTCGTCAGATGCGCACAACGATTCAACGTCACCAGCGCGCTGCTGTCTCCATACAGATTAGGATGTTTCTCCAGCATCTCGCAGAAGATGTGAAAGTATTCTGGATCACCAATGCCGCTCTTCGTAGCGCAATGCGCCGCGATGACTTTTACCCCGCATTCCAGCGGCAGTTGCAATGTGCGCGGATCGGAATACGCCTCATTCACCACCGGCACCGTATGCTCGCCACCTGTGTGCGCGAGGAAAGGCAAACCCGCCTGTGCCATGCGTTCCCAGAACTTCGTGTAGCGCTTGTCGTTGCCATTCACGTTATGACAATTCGGCAACAGCTTCAGCATCACTGCGCCACCTTCCAGACAACGCTCCAGTTCATCCAGCGCATCCGGTCGCCCCGGATGGATGGACACGGCCGGCAGAAATTCCTCATGCTCCCGGGCCAGCTTCAGCACATACTCGTTCGGCACGTAGAAAGAACCCGCCCCCTCCATCTTCTTGCCGTTCTCGTCATACACCCAATCCTGCGCCAGCAACACCAGCTTGCTCAGGGATGACTCGCGCACCTGCTTCAGCAGATGCTCCACGTAGATGCGGTCAAAATCCTCCGCCTGCAATTCCGTGTGCCCCAGCCCGATGTGGCCGAGCATGAAATTTGCCAACGGCTTGTGCCACCAGCCCCGCACGCGCAGCCAGCACCCGCTCCCCTGCCGGCCATTGCCGACGAGGTGCACATGCATGTCGATGGGTTGCTCTCCGCTGGTTACTGTCACAAGCCCAAGTTAGCGCAGGCTGCAAACCAAATAAATGAATTTACGCGGCCCGTTTCCATTTGACCGCCAGCGGCAAAACCCGCTTTCTATCACTATCACCGTGAGCAAGTGCCCGTAGCCCGGTCCATAGGCAAGGAGTCATGCCGACATGAGCCAGTTAAAAAACCTGATCCGCGGCGGAAAGCCCGAGGTCATCATCCTCGAGCCGGGCGCGTTTACCCTTGGGCGTGCCCCGGAGTGTGATTATCTGCTCATCCACCCCTCTGTCTCCACCCTCCATTGTGAATTGCGGCGCGAACATGGCCGGGTCTTCGTGCGCGATCTGGGCAGCACCAACGGCACCTTCATCAATGATGAACCGGTGAAGACCGAAACCGAACTGCTGCCGGACCAGATCATCCGCTTCGGCGAACTGTCCTGGCGCTTCGAAGGCACCGGCTTGCACGTGGGCGGACCAAAGGCTGCATCAGTCCCGGAAGAGGAAACGTTAAATATGCCGGTGCCGTCGGCCATCTCCATCGGCATCGACCGGGCAACGAAGGCCCAGGCGGAAGCAGCTATGGCCGCCGCCCCACCCGTCCAGCGCCCATGCAGCAAGCACGCCCGCAAACCGGCCATCTACATCTGTCGGAACTGCCGCTCCGAGTTCTGTACGGAGTGTGTACGCACCCGCAAGATCAGCCAGGGCGTAAGGATCTATTGCCCCGATTGCAATGGCCATTGTGAAGACATCGGAGCTTTCGAATTAAAAGCTGCCGAGCAGGTGGTGGTGCGCGAGCGCAGCCGCAATCTCTTCCTCTGTCTCGGAGAAGTTTTCCGCTACCCCTTCCGCGCCTCCGGGATCATCTTGCTCGTGGGAGGTTCGCTGATGATTTACGCCTTCAAGATCGTGATGTTCCTGGCCGTGCACGCCGGTCCTTTCGGCATCGGGGCCATGATTCTCTTTCCGGTGCTTTTCTTCGGCTATTTCGCCGCCTACCTGCACAAGATCATCCAGTCCTCGGCCAATGGCGACAGTGAGATGCCTGACTGGCCCGATCTCTCCTCGTGGTGGGAAGACATCGGCCAGCCAGCCTTGAACCTCTTGGGCGTGGTGCTCATCAGCTTTGGCCTGTGCTTGTTGTACCTGATCAGTCAAGGAGCCGACGCCTCTCCTTTAATCTGGGTGCCGTTGCTCTTGCTGGGGCTCGTCTATTTCCCGATGGCCGGGCTGTCCGTGGCCATGGCCAGCTCCCTCCTCGCTGCCAATCCGTTGACCGTCCTGGTCTCCATCTCCCGCGTGCTTAAGAATTATTACTTGGCCAGCCTGATTTTCTGGGCGGCTTTTTTGATGAGCGTGGTGATGGAGGCGGTCGTCGCGCTGATACCCTCCGGCATGCTCGCCCTGCGGCTGCTTATCCTGGCCATCAGTGTGCCCATCTCCCTCTACCTCTATGTCATCGAAGCCCGCGTGCTGGGCCTGATCTACTACGGCAACCGGGACAAGCTGGGCTGGTTCGACGAAGAAAAATGAACCGCACACTGTTGACGACCAGTATGCGGTTCATCAAAGCAGGAAACGGTCACTTCACCGTCTGCTTCACACCCAAGCGATCCAGCACTTCCTTCGGTGGACCATCGAAACTCGTCAGCGCCTCATTACCCACATAGCCCAGCGCTTTCCAGCCTTCAGGCGTTCCATAATAAGCGCCCGCTGCTACATCCCGGAACTTCACGAAGAACGCCGCCGCCTTCTTGAACTCCAGTTTCGCATCCGCCGGCCAGCAGATGTCATCGCAGATGTTACGCTTCTGGGTTTCATTCAGCGCGGCGAACGGCTTCTTGAACCGCTTCTGCGATTCACCGGCGAGCCACTTCAGACCGGGGATGATAATCTCACGATCTGCCACCTGCACCGGATATGGCGCACTGATCCATTCATCCATGAAATCCGGTACGCGCACCGCACTGGCCGCGGGACCGAATTGATCGGCTGGCAAAATGACATCGGCCAAAGCTGCCGTGGTTTCCTTCTCTTCCTTCGTGAATGTCAGCGGCCAGAAATCACCGGGATTATAATACTGCGAGACATCCGGATCTTGCCCGTAACCTTTGGCCGCAGGCTTTGCCGGTTCGGCTGCATTGGCCACGTAGTTCAATGACTCCAACGCGCCGACCTGCATCACGGCTGCCGCCGAGGCGAACCATTTCAAGACCGTGCGGCGGGAGAGGCGCGGATTTTGTTGCTCAGAATTTTCCATAAGGCAGATCGTTTAGAGGTTTCCTTTGCGCGCCTGTTCGACGATGTAATCACCCGTGCGCCAGGCCAGCGCCATGATGGTGAGCGTGGGGTTCTTGTCCGCGTTCGAGGGGAAGGGCGTGCCGTCGCACAGGAAGAGATTCTTCACATCCCACGTCTGGTTCCAGCTATTGCACACCGACTTCTTCGGGTTCGCGCCCATGAGCGCACCACCGACCTCATGGATTATCTTGCCGCCGGGCTCGATGATATCATGCCCCGTCTTCACCTGCTTGCTGCGCACCGTGCCACCCATCGCTTCGATGAGCGCGCCGAACGTCTTCGCCGCGTGCAAGGCCATGTTGAGCTCATGGTCGCTCCATTTCCAATGCCACTTCAGCACCGGGATGCCGTAATCATCCTTCACCTTCGGGTCCAGTTCCGCAAATGAGCCTTCATTTGGAATCATCTCACCCCGGCACGCGTAACCCACGAAAGATCCGTAATAACGTCGCGCCTCTTCCTTGAACTTCGTGCCATAGGCACCCTTGATGAAATCAGACGGCGCCGGATTACGCCCGCCCGGCATACCGCGGGAACCACCCATCTCGATGTGATAACCGCGGGCGAAATTCAATTTGCCCGCAAGCTGTTCTTTGTAGAGCCACCAAGGCGCGTAGAAGTGCGAACCACCCGCACCATCTTCATTATGCGGCGGCAGATTCTCCAGTGCCGGCACATGCCCGCTCACCGAAGCACCCACCGTATCCATGATGTATTTGCCCACCAGACCGGTGCTGTTCGCCAAGCCGTTCGGATGCTGCGCGTTCTTCGTGTTCAGGAGAATGCGCACCGTCTCACCGCTGCTCGCCGCGATGACGACCGCCTTCGCTTTCACGCGCTCTTCCTTGCGCGTCTTCTTGTTGATGTAGAGCACCCCATTCGCCTTGCCATCCTTGCCGATCAGGATTTCCCGCGCATGCGCATCGGAAAGAATATCGAGATTGCCCGTGGCCAAGGCTGGCGGCAGGTGCACCGTGGTGCTCTGGTAATTCGCGCGGATGTTGCAACCACGCACACACGGCGTAGCCCAGAAGCAAGCTGCGCGACCACGCATGGCATCGGCGAGAATCTTCTGCGCGCGTGGATTCTTGGGATGCAGTTTCGCCGGGATCTTGTCCGCATCCAGCGCCTTCGTCAGCACCGCGCGATGGATGGGGATGACCGGGATGCCGAGCTTCTTCCCGTGCTTCTGCGTGTAAAGTTCCGAGGCCCGTCCTTTCGGAGCGGGCAGCAAAACTCCCTTCGGCGAATTCGGCGTGTTTTCCAACCCTTCATTCGTGCCGTAAACGCCGATGAGCATCTCCACCTTCGTGTAATACGGCTCCACATCCTTGTAATTCAGCGGCCAGTCGAATCCGAGACCATCGCGGCTGTAAGGCTTGAAATCATACTGCCCGTTGCGCAAGGAGATGCGCCCCCAGTGATTCGTGCGCCCGCCCATCATGCGCGCCCGCCACCACCAGAATTGCTCCTCCGGCTTGTCGCTCGCCTGCGTGTAAGGCTCGCCCGGTACCGTCCAACCGCCATTCACCGTGGCATCGGAGAAGCCGAAAAACTTGTCCGGCGTGGAGATGCCCATGAGCGGCGATTGATCGGGCCGCTGGAACATCGCCGTCTCGGTGTCCGGATTATAGCTGCGTCCGGACTCGAGCATGACACACTTCAAGCCGGCCTGGGTCAGGGTGTAGGCCATCTGGCCGCCACCGGCCCCGGAACCGACGATCGCGACATCATACTCCGGTTGGACTTGGTCACTGGTGATGAAAGGCATAGGTAAAACGTAAATTTAGGAACGATTCGCGTCGAGCAAACTGTGGAGTAGCATTGATACTGGAAGTTTGACCCGAAGAAAGGAGTCGCGTTCAAGTTGCCAGCCAACTGTCTGTCTCTCGGTCACTTCTTGGGAGTTGTGGGAGCCTCTTTCAAATTCGTCTTCAACCACCCCAAGAGGCTGGCCATATCCGCCGGTGTAAGCGTCTCGGCAAAAGACGGCATCAACGAAGCAGGCAGACGACGCACCCCTTTGACATCCTTGCGCAGCAACACGTTCTCCACCCCGCCGGGAGAAACTAGCGTGAGGCTCGTAGCCCCATCATCCTTCAGCAGGCCCAACACCGGCGTCCCTTCCTGCGTGTCCACGCGTATGGTCTCGAAGCCGGGTCGGATGTGTTCATTGGGCAGCAGGATGTGCCGCACCAAGGTCTCTTCGGGCACGGCCAGCTCACCCATCAAATCCGGGCCGACCTCGAAGCCTTCTTTCCCAACCTTGTGACACGTCATGCAGGCTTGTTGAAACAATTCATGCCCGCGCTTCAAATCCCGTTCGCCTGAGAGAGCTGCAATGAACTTTTTGAAACTGGCATCGCTGACCTCCATGGACGGGGGCAACGCGCCAGATGGAGCCAGTTCTTCACCTTCCACGGCGGTGAGCACAAACGTATCCTCCAGTGCACGCGTCGCTTTCCTCACCTCCGCCGACGAGCTGGCGGCCAAAGTGGCAAGTGTTTGCCGCGCGGATTTATCCTGCAGCGGCTTGCGCGGCGCGTTCTTCCGGCCTTTCGCGAGAGCATCCAAGATGAGCGTTTGGTTCTCTGAAGAAGTCTTTGACAACAAGTTCAGCGTGCGGGCCAACTCCCCTTCATCACGCCGGGCGGCAATGGTCTTGGCCAGCGGTTCCCACAAAGCTTTTGATTCGCCCGGCTCGCGCAAGAGTTCCGCCAGCATGGCTTCACCGCGACCATGGAGTGACGAGACGATGGCGCTATCCATCCAGCGGTATTTCAACTGAGTACGCGCTAGATTAGCCAAGGCAGTAAAGGCGCGCGGGTCATTGGATTCACCGAGAGTGAGGGCGAGTTGGAGGAGGACACGGGGGTGTTGCTCTTTGGCAGCGAGCTCGAGGATATGCTTCAAAACGCTTTCATTGCCTTGTTTCAACCATTGCTCACACAACTGCAAGCCAGTGACACGCGTCTCAACGTCAGGCCAATTAAAAGCTGACATGGCATAGCCTGGTGTCAGCAGCCTGATTCCATCCAAGGTCCGCAGGCCGAAGATGTGCATCGACGGTCCATAGCAAACATGGATCGCGACTAGTTTTAATGCTTCTTCTCCAAGGGTATCTTTCCTCTCAATGATTAAGCGTTGGGCAGTTTGCTTTTGCCAAAATGTTCCGTGCATGAGGCGTAAAGCCAAATCCTTGCTATCCAATTTACTGAGGTCCGGTAATGGCGACGGCTTAGCATCCTTATGTGTCAGCCGGTAGATGCGCCCGCGATCATGTCCCGCGTAAAGCCCATACTGCTGCTGGAGATGTCGCGGGATGGCCGAGTAGTCCTCGATAATCTCCCGGTAATAATCCACCACATAGATGCAGCCATCCGGTCCATGATTCAACGATATAGGATGGCTCCAGGAATCGCGTGAAGCCGCAAACTCAGATTTCTCTTCACCGGGCACGCGCCGCAGATTCAGCATCGTCCCGTTCTCCTGGATGTCTGCACTGTGGATGAGATTAGCCGAGGGATCGCAGACGAAGTATTGCCCACGCAAGCCGGGCAGAACGCTGTCCTGATAGATGAGCGGGCCACAGCCGGAGGTGAACCAGCCGCTGGCATCGCTATCCGATGCGCCATAGCGGTCGCGATAATATTTGAAGTAAGCCGGATCTTCCGCACGCCGCTTGCGCCAAGGATGCGCGGGCGCGAGTGAATAAGCATGACGGTCATTCCCCGCTTCAACCTCCAGCCCGGTAAACGTGGCATCGGGATTTCGCACCAGATACCGCCACGGCAAGGGCGCGACAAATAATCCCGGCGTGATGGTATTCACCACAAAGCGATCACCCGCCGGAGTGAACGTGAACCCAAACGTATGCGTGCCCCCGGTGACTGGTTCAATAGCACTGCCATCCGCACGGATACGAAAATCCGTGCCGCTTAACTGCACTGGGGCTTTCAAATGCGGACCTGTGATCTGGCCCCCGCCCCAGCCACGGCCGAAATAAATCCAGCCATCGAGCCCCCACTGCGGCGCATTGACTCCACGTTCCAAAGCGCCCGTGCGAAAGCCGGTGAACAGCACCTCACGCACTTCCGCTTTGCCATCCCCATCCCGGTCCGCGAGATACACGATATCTGGTGCACAAGCGACGATCACACCGCCCTTGCTCGGCACCAATCCATAGGCAGGCGGCAGATCGCTCGCCCAGATGTCTGCCTTGTCCATCCGTCCATCACCGTTTGTATCGTGCAGCAGCTTGATGACGCCATACGTACCCTTCATCGCGGCTTGCTTGAACTTCTCATCTGCCTGCACCCGTCGCACCTGGGTATCGAGCTGACCGGTCTTGTTAAGCTCTTCGATGTCGAGTTGGCCCTCCAGATTGTAGCCGTGCAGCTCGCTGACAAACATTCGCCCGCACTCATCCCAACAAACGCCGGATGGCGAAGCGATCAACGGCTCGCTCGCTACCACCTCCATGCGGAAGCCGGGAGGCAACTGAAACGCCTTGGCGCTCTCCTCGGGAGTCTTGGGCTTCGGGGCATCTGTTGGCCTGGGGATCTCCGCCAGACACGGTGTGGCACAAAGCAACAGAGTGCTCAGCAGGACTATCGGCTTCATAAGAATACTTGGACTCATGGCCGTGAGGGGAAATTCAAGGCTTCCGTTTCCATTGGCGGCTTAAGGTTTCCCAATCGCCGGTTTCACCTGCGGGCAAACGAGCCAACCTGGGTGAACGTTGCACCGTGTCCGCAAACATCCGGGCGATGGCTTCCCCCATCTGCCAGAGCGCATGACGGAAGGTGGCCTTGTCTGCAAGTTCCACCATCTGGTCGTAGTGCAAACCTGTTCCTTGGCGGATGGTCTCATGGCAATCCCAGCGCCCCTCGGAATTGCGGATGAGCTGCATATCTCGCACGACGTCCTCGGCATGAAAGCGGCACCACCGGCGGTTCTCCGTCAGCACAGCTTGCAGGAGAGTTTGCTGCTCCGGCTGCCACGCGTTAGTGAACTGCTCGGCGAGCTTTCCTCGCGCCGGGGCGATGCGCATATAGTGAAGCTGGACTGGTTCCACCGGCGTGCCGGACAGGTCGCGAAAGAGCGCCGGCCATTCGAGTTTCAATTCCTTCACACCGATCTCATGATACGTCACCAAATCCTGGATGGGACGATTGCGCGGTGTGTATTTGCCATCGAGCAGATGCAGGTCGATGCCCGGTTGGATGGATTTGATGAGACTGTCGCCCACCACATGCGCCATCCAGCCGAAGACATAGGCGAGGCTGCGTTCACTGGTGCCGAAGAAAGTGAATGTGTCCTCAATGACATCCGCAAAAAAATCCGGCAGATGATCCCACGGCACCGTATGCTCACGCTCCGCCTTGCTCCAACCGAAGACGAGATGCGCGCGCCCGTAGAAGAGTTCATGGATCTCGCGCGGCGTGTATTCGCGCTCCGCCACCTTGAGCTTCCATGGTTTCACGGCACCGCCTGTGAGCGGGCTCTTCGTCAGCGGCACCGTACCGTAACCGACTTCACGGCCCGTATCCACGCAGATGGCTTCGGGCATGGTCTGGATATCACTGCCTATGTAAGCGCCCGCGAGGTAACTGGCCAAATGACGTTGGGCGATCGGAGCCATCGGCAATTTCCGTTGCGCCGCAGCTTTCAATCCCAGCAACGCATACATGGAATGACCGATGATGCCGCTCATGGTTTGACTGCCGGTTTGACCGGTTCCGAGACTGGAGCAGGTTGCGGCACATATTCACGCTCCGTTTTCACCGCGATAGTTTTCCCATCGGAGACAATCTGGATAGTCCCGTGCCAGGCGGTCGCGTACACCTTCGCTCCCACGGAGCTATACATTTTCACAGCCTGTGCGGCAGGCGAGCGAATGGGGCTGCCGGGGTAATCCGCCAGGCAGGAAGCGATGACAATCTCGGGATGCGTTCCTTCTGCGAACTCTGGACTCGTGTTGAAGCCATGATGCGGTGCGGTGACGAACTTGGCGCGCAACTTCGCAGGCGGTGTATTCGTCAGCATGAAGCGTTGCCCCATGCCATACGCGTCGCCCGGAAACAGAAAAACATTCTCGCCATGCTGCACGCGGAGAACAAGCGAGTTGCCGTTCAGCAAACCATGGTCAGAAATCTTTGTCGGATCGGACGCCAGCTCCAGCAGCTCCTTGGGCGGCGAGAGGACTTCAACCATGAGCTCTTTGTCCCAAACCAGCTTTTGTCCGGCGGAAACTGCGAGATACTCGCCACCGCGTTCTTTCACCAGCGTTCGCAGTCTGCGGTAATCATCGGTTTGGGCACGTCCTTCGTAGCCGGAATCGACCACTTGTTTCACGGGATAGTTCATCAGCCACCATTCCAAGCCACCATAGTGGTCCGCATGCGGATGACTCACCGCGATACCATCGATCTTCTTGTAGCCTTTCGACTTCAAGACGGGTGCCACCGCATCGCGTGCGGCGTTGTAATCCTGTTTCTTGTCATAACCCCCAGTGTCGATGAGATAGACCTTGCCCTCAGGCGTTTCCAGCAACGTGGCCAGCCCATGCACTTTCATGTCGAACCAAGTGACAGTCAATTTGCCGGAATCAGCAGCCGAGGCGGTGTAGCAGATGAACAAGACCAGCGCACAACAGACGCGGATGAATGATTTCATGAAATTAACGCTACGCAATCAGCTCCTTGATCACCTGCCCGCCGAACTGGCTAAGTTGTTTGAACCTGCCACCGTGGAAATACGTCAGCTTGTTGTCATCCAATCCCAGCAAACGCAGCAGCGTCACATGCACATCGCGCACGTGATGCACGTTTTCCACAGCCTTGTCACCCGTCTCGTCTGTCGCGCCGATGCTGCTGCCCGCCTTCACGCCACCGCCGGCGAACCACATCGTCATCGCATGCGGATTATGATCGCGTCCATAAGCCGTGCCGCCGCGCACGCCGTTATCCGGTGAACGCCCGAACTCACCACACCACACGATAAGTGTGCTGTCGAGAAGGCCGCGTTGTTTCAAATCCATGATGAGTGCAGCGATGGGCTGATCCACATTCCGCACGAGATTGCCATGTGCGCGCTCGATGTAATCATGACTGTCCCACGTACCTGCATAGAGCTGGATGAATCGCACCCCTTTCTCCACCAATCGCCGTGCCAGCAGACACTTGCGCCCGAAAGCATCCGTCGCGTCATTGCCGATGCCATAAAGCTCCTTTGTTTTCGCATCCTCGTTCGCCAAGTCGATGAGTCCTGGCACCTGCATCTGCATGCGGAAAGCCAATTCATAATTCTCCATGCGCGCCGCCAGTTCATCATGTCCCTGATGCTGCGCCGCGTGGCCTTGATTCAACTTCGCCAACAGGTCGAGATTCTGCCGCTGATGCTCTGTTGTGATGCCCTTGGGTGGTTGCAAATCAAGGATCGGTGAACCTTTCGCACGCAATGGCGTTCCCTGATAACTCGCGGGTAAGTAACCATTGCTCCAATTTGCTGAGCCGCCTTGCGGATATGATACCTCTGGCAACACGATGAAACCCGGCAGACTTTGATTCACCGTACCGAGTCCGTATGTCACCCACGAGCCGATGCCCGGATCGCCGCCAAAGCGGTTGCCCGTATTCATCTGATACATCGCCGTGGGGTGATTCACCGAGTCCACCTGGCAACCGCGATAGAAGCACAGATCATCCGCCACCTTCGCCAGATGCTCCCAATTCTCCGCCATGTCCATGCCGCTCTTACCGGCCTTGCGGAACTTGAACGGGCTCTGCACGTAGTAGCGTTTGCCGCTCTCCATCGCGGACTTCATCTTGCCCTCGCGCACGAACTCCTTCAGGTGCATCTTCGCCAGCATCGGCTTGGGATCGAACGTATCGATGTGCGAGGGCCCGCCCTCCATCATCAGGAAGATGCAGCTCTTCGCCTTTGCCGCGATATGTCCATCCTTCGGCGACAACGGTCCGGCCTTCACCTCCGCCGCGCCCGCTTCCTTCGCGAGGAACGAACTGAACGCCACGCTGCCGATACTCGCTCCGAGCGAGTAGAGAAAATCACGCCGCGTGTGGCTGGAGAAGGCCCGTGCGCCCGGCGTGCATGGAAAGTAAGGATTAGGCATATGCGTGCTAAGGATTGGCACCTGGGATTTTGGTTTCCACGCGCATCTTCCGTGCGGACTCTGTCAGCCGCTGGACGATGTCCGCGTGTTGCTCCGCCACATTGCTCGACTCGGCGATGTCGGCTTTCAAATCATAGAGCTGCGGTGGCGTGGCGAGATGCAGCTTCCACTGGTTCTCCCGAAAAGATTCACTACGATTCTTGTTCAAACCGTAGAGCGAATAAAGCGTGGTGCGCGACGAGCGACTGCCTGCTTTCCCGAGCAATACTGAACTGATGTCCGCTCCGTCGAGTGCAATATCCTTCGCCAGAGGAGCCCCTGAAAGTTTCGCCAACGTTGGCAGCATATCCAGCGTCGAGAGGAAATCATCCGACACGCGACCAGCGGGCACTTGCCCGGGCCACCACGCTATGAACGGCACCCGCAACCCGCCTTCCAGCACGGTATGCTTCGTCCCGCGCAAAATACCTGCCGTGCCCGGTGTCCTGCGTTCCGGCCCATTGTCACTCGTGAATATCACCAACGTCTTCTCCGCCAATTTCAATGCGCGCAACTTCTCCAAAATTTGCCCGGTGCTGTCGTCCAGTTCCTCGATGCAATCGCCATAAAGTCCGCGGGCTGACTTGCCTTTGAAACGGGGCGAGGCATCAAACGGGATGTGCGGCATCGCATGTCCCAGATAGAGGAAGAAAGGTTTCTCGCGATTCGCCTCTATGAACTTCAGCGCTTCCGCGGTATATAATTCCGTCATCTCCGCCGGAACCGCCGGGCGCTTCTCCACCTTGTCGCCGCGTAACACCGGCATGCCACCTTCCTTCTCGAAGACCACCGTCTCGAACTTGTCGAGGTTATGCAGTACGCCATAGTAACTGTCGAAGCCCTGATCCATCGGCCGCATGCCCTTGATGAAACCCAAATGCCATTTCCCGATGCAACCCGTCGTATAACCCGCCGCCTTCAGCACTTCAGCGAGCGTGATCTCCGCGCTTGCGAGACCGCCGGTGGCATCCGGCCGCAACACGCCCGTGGCCAAACCCACGCGTCCCGGATACTTGCCCGTCATCAAAGCTGCTCGCGAGGGCGTGCACAGCGCCGACGTCACTGAGAAATCCGTGAAACGCGTCCCTTCCTGCGCCATGCGGTCCAGATGCGGTGTGCGCAGATCCTTCGCGCCGTAGCAACCGAGATCACCGTAACCCAAGTCATCGCAATTGATAAGGATGACATTGGGCGGCGAGGCAGCCATGCTGTTCGCAGCCAGCACGCCCAGCAGCATCGTGAAAATGTAAGCCTTAATAGACATACGCAAACTCGTTCGCGTTGAAGAGCACCAGACACACCTCGGCCAGCGCCCTCGTATCCGCATCCACATCAGCCGGTTTCAGGTCTGGCACGAAATCTTGGTAGGCGTGCAGCTTCTCGGTGAACTTGAACTTCTCGCCCGTGTTCTCCTCCACCGCCTCGCGCAAGACATCCTTGGGCGCTTCCCATTTCGTGAAGCTCAGTCCGTCATGGCGAGCCTTCATGGTGGTCCAGTGTGCCAGACACGCTTGCAATTCTGCCGCGCGCGGACTGCGCCCATACGCCAGCGTGAAAGCTTTCATGATCGCGTCTTCGCGCGTCTTCGTCTCCTTCTTCAAGCGCGCCGCCAGCGCGATGGCGCGGTCATAAGTGCCTTGCCCGTTGAACAGACTGAACACTTGCGGCGTGATGGTGGAAGCCTCGCGCGCCTCACACGAAAGATCCGGTGAAGGCGAGTTGAAGACTTCCATGAAAGGGTTCAGTTGGCCGCGGATCTGAAGCGCATAGACCGAACGGCGATGCCGTTGCTCTGGTTTCGGTGAAGGCTCCCAGGCCTCGGCAAACGTGCCCATCACCTGACGCGGTTGCATCGCGGCTTCCAGATTGATCTCAGGCCGCGATGGAATTCCGCCCATCGCCGGATTCAGTTCGCCGGAGACCAGCAGCATGGAATCACGTAACTCTTCGGCGGTCAACCGGCGCGGAGCAAACACCGCGTAACTCGTATTGTTCGGATCCTTTTCCCCGAGCAGCTTGCGGTCCGGATGCGTCGAGGAGCGGCGATACGCCTCGGAGGAGAGGATCATCCGGTGCATCGCTTTAACGGACCAGCCTTGCTCGCTGAAGCTCGTCGCCAGCCAGTCGAGCAGTTCCGGGTGCGTCGGTTTCTTGCCCGTGCCACCGAAGTTGTTCGGATTGCCCGCGATGGGCTGGCCGAAATGCCAGAGCCAGATGCGGTTCACCATCGTGCGCGCCGTGAGCGGATTCCGCGGGCTTGCGATCCAGTCCGCCAGGGCGATACGCCGCCCGTTGATCTCATTCGGGATGGCCGCGCCTTGGGAACCATCATTCACCAGTTGCGCATCCACCACGCTGAGCGCGGCCGGTTGCACCTTGATGGTCGGCGAGAAAGGATCGCCGCCACCAAGGATCGCGACCTGCTCCAGCTCGCCTTCCATCAGGCGATTCTGTGGGATGCGCACCGGTGCATTGATTGATTTCACATCCGGTGTACGGCCGCTGTAAACGGAGAAAGCGAACGGCTGGTAACGGTCATACTCCCACTTCAGGCGTTCCAGTCCTTTTCGCGCGATGCGTTCGTGCCCGTAATCCTCCGGGCTGAAGCCATAAAGTTTCGGCGGGAACTGGTCCTCCGCCACCTTCTGGCGCGCCATGATGGCTCGGGCGGCGTTGAACACTCCGTTGAAATCCCGCCGTTGATTGCCGCGCTCGCTGTTGCGTGCCTGTTCCACCGCTTGGTTCCACGCCGCAGGATCGATGCCCTTTTCCTTGAACCACCCTTGCGCCGCCTGCACTGATTTCTCGTCGAGCCGTTGCAACGTGGCGAGATGATCCGCACGGCGCAGGTCCAGATACTTCTTCTCTTCAAAGCCGCTGACGTTCTCATGCGGCAGGAAAGGCGCGGGCCGTTCGGCCAGTTGCGTCGTGGCGAAGACCGCCTGCATGGCATAGTAATCGCGCGTGGGGATGGGGTCGAACTTGTGATCGTGGCACCGCGCACACTGGAGCATGTGCGCGAGGAAGACCTGACCCACCATGTCCGTAGCGTCATCCAGGAAACGCTGGCGCGCCACCTTGGCCACTTCCATGCCCGTCAATTCCCATGGTCCCATGCGCAAGAAGCCAGCCGCTACTAAGAGTTCCGAGTTTCTGCTTTCTGGTTTCTGGTTTTCGTAAAGCTCATCGCCCGCGATCTGTTCGCGGATGAATTGGTTGTAAGGTTTGTCGGCATTGAAGCTGCGGATGACGTAATCCCGATAGCGCCACGTGTTCCCGCGCACATAATCATTCGCGAAACCTGACGAATCCGCATATCGCACCACGTCCAGCCAATGACGGCCCCAGCGCTCGCCATAATGCGGCGAGGCCAGTAACCGCTCGACCACTTTCGCGAAAGCCTGGTCATCGGGCAGTGGATCGTTCAAGAATGCCGCCACTTCTGCCGGTGAAGGCGGCAAACCGATCAGATCGTAGCTCACGCGACGCAACAACGTGAGCCGGTCTGCCAGAGGCGCGGTCGTGAGACCTGCTGGCATCTTTGCGGCAAGGAAAGCATCGATGGGGTTTCGAGTTTCTGGTTTCTGGTTTTGAGTTGTCGGCACGGCCGGTTTCTTCAACGGCTGATACGCCCACAGATTCTCGGGTTTGTAGCGCCGGTTCGTCCAATCCTCGCTCAGGCCGCCGCTAGTCTTCATCGGCACACCATCGGCTGCCGCCCATTTGTCCGCGCCTTTCTTGGCCAGTTCTGCCCAGCGCGATTCTTCCGGCCACGGCGCACCGACGGTGATCCACTCCTTCAGATACTTGAGCTGCTCGGGTGTGAGCTTGTCATTCTCCTTGGGCGGCATGGGCGACCACGTGCCTTCGTGCAGCCGTGTCGCTGCGAGATAAAGCGGACTGTCATCTGGCTTGCCGGGAACGATGGATGGCTTCTCGCTCTCGCCACCTTTTAGCAGCGCACTCAGCGAGCGCATGTCCAGATCGCCCTTGATCTTCTTCGGGTCATCCCCGTGGCAGGCGAGGCACTTCTCCTTGAACAGCGGCTGGATGCGATGCACGAACAGAATGTTTCCCGCTTCATTCTCAGCGGCTTGCAGACAGGCACTTGAAAGCGTGCAGATCACCAAAACCTTCGTCCAGGCAGTCAGGCGCAAGTTACGACCATGATGGATCGCTGGTTTCATTCGGGTTTGCTTTTTTCAAACATCTCATGGATTGCCGGGCCGCTCAAGACCGCTTGATAGACGGCGAATTCATCGATGGCACCATTCAGGTTGCGCACCGGAAATTTGTGGTTCTCCGTGGGCAAGCCCCAGTTGCCGATCTCGCACGGGCCGAAAACGACTGGACGACCGGGCTGATGCAGCCCCGAAATTTCCCGGCCCACTTCCGCGCCATCAAAATACTGGACCACCTCGCCGCTCATATTGTCGTAGGTGACCGCCAGATGATGCCACCGGCCCAGGTTGTCAGCCGTGAAGACCGGCCGGGAGAAATACATCTGGTTGTTTTTGCCGCGCGCCGGTTTCGGCGTGCTGGGAGGGAAATAGCTGATGGAGAACATCAGGCTGCCATCCTCAAAGATCTGCCAGTGTGGTTCGCCGGGATCGTAACCATCCGTCAGCAGCAACGAATTGTATTTCTTGTCCACCGCATCCACTTTCACCCAGCAGCTCAGCGTGATGGCCTGGTAGGAGCCATCCAGATTGATGCGTACGCGATCGCCCGGCCGCTTGAATTCCAACGCACCCTTCTCCGGCCAGCGGCCTTCTGTCCAGCGTGCGCCGACTGCGCCCCCATCACGGTTGGCGTTCTGCGGCTGGGCCAGATTGGGGATCAGCCGTTTCCAGCGGTCTTCCGACCGGATCTCAAAATTATAATAGGCCGCCAGCCGCGTATCCTGACGCGATTGCTGCGCCCACGTCCCCCAGTCACGGTATCTTTCGGCCTGATGCTCCCGGATCTGGCCCTGCAATCCACGGATGGAGAGAAAGTTCTCGGGCGCGATTTGTTCCGTGGCGGTTCCGGAATCGTTCTGTTTGAGGCCCATGCCCTTGGTCAGGCTGGAGCGCGTGCCATTAACGGGCTGCGCGATCACCTCGCCATCGAATACATGCACCGCACTGGTCTTGGCCGTCGCATCGACGTTCAGCCCAAACTCCGTTCCTAAGTCCTCCAGCTTCAGGCCCGGGGCGTTCAGCTTGAATCCCTTCGCCGCTGGCGGCACATGCACGCGGACACGACCAGCCAGGCAATTGGCTTCCCACGCAGAAACGATCTCGATTGTTGCCGCGCCTTCGATCCACACCATCGCCCCGCTGAAGAACTCGAGCTGGGCCAATCCCTTGTCCAGTTGGATGGTTCCCGGCACCAGCATATCGCCCGAATGGATGATCGTGCCCTTGAATTCCGCGCCCAATGAGCGACTAAGTGTCGCGCAACCGCTGGAGGTCGCCTCCGTCTGCACCGGCACTTCCTGCGGCCAGAGCACGAACAGCAGGATGATCGCCGCCGCCGCCGCCAGCCAGCCAGCCGCTTGCGGCCAAGTCTTCTGCGGCGGCAGGCTGATAATGTTTTGCGCAGGATTGGTGGCGAAGGAATCAGCGCCTGTTCGCTCACGGAGCGCCGCATCCAGTTGCGTCCAGCGGTGGAACTCCGTCCGTGCTGCTTCAGACTGGCGCAATTCATTTTGCAGTGCGGCGGACTCCTCCTCCGTCAGCCGCCCGTCCAGCCAGGCGGCGATCAACGGTTGCAGTTCGTCAGGCTTCACGCAGGCCCTCCTGGCTTACGGTTTGCTTGATGCAATCCAGCAACGAGGCCCGCACCCGCTGGATGGTTTTGTAAAAGGCCTGCTCGCTCCGGCCGGATACTTGCGCCAGTTCATAGAGCCGGATACCCGGCTCATGCGCCTGCAAAATTAGCTCCCGCTGCGGCGGTGGCAGCTTCTGGAGGCACGTTTCCAGCGCGCGATGCAGCGCGTCATTGGCCTTCTTGTCAAAGTTCTCCTCGGCAATCAGCTCCCAGACATCATCCGAGAACACCAACGGACTTCGCGCTATCTGCCGCCGTCTTTTTAACGCCTCAAACCGGGCGATCATCATCAGCCACCCGCCGAAAGAGGAGCCTTCCTCGAAATCACCGAATTTTCGCCAGGCGATGAGGCTCGCTTCCTGCGCCACCTCCTCCACGTCATGCCAGGTGGGCAGCAAACGGCGCAAATAGGCGCGCAAGGCCGCCTCATGGCTCATCAGCAGCCGTACGAACATCTCGTATCGGTCATCCGGTCCTTCCAGCGGGCTGTGCGGCGGCTTTTCCATATCAGGGGGCATCACCAATAAACTCCCGCTGCTGGCGGAATTGGACAAGATATTTTGTGGGAAGGATGCCCGCCCTTCACCGCCTACCTGCTTTGATGCCTTTTTCATACGCACGCCAGCATGGCAGGTTTATCACCTTAGCGTGATGCCTGTATGCGTTATATGCGCTATATGGAGACAAAATGTTCAAAGCAGACACGAAAGCTTCCCTTCATCCACAAAGAAAAAAGTTGCCAGCGGACCTTCCTTGGCCAAGCTTATCCGAAGATAATACGTGTGCGGAATAAATTTGCCGGAGGGTCCGAGCGGTTGAATAGCCACCGGGCTCCGGCAGTCCAAACTCAAGAGCAGCAAAAGGATAAGCGAAATGAAAATCGGCAAGCTCCTCACCCTCGCCGCCGTTTGCGGTCTGGTCACCACCTCCGCCCGGGCGCAGGCGGGCAAGACCCTCTATGAGAACAATTTCGAGAAGGCCACAGTGGACTCTCTGCCGGAAGATTTCCTCGTGCTGGATGGTGGCTTTAAGGTGAAGGAGGCCGATGGCGGCAAGTTCGTGGAACTGCCGGGTGATCCGCTGGAGACGTATGGGTTCCTGTTCGGCCCCACGGAAAAGGAGAACCTCGCCGTCACCGCGCGCATCCACAGCACCGGCAAGGGCCGTCGCTTCCCGTTCTTCGGCGTGGGCTTGAGTGGTGTGGGCGGTTACCGCCTGATGGTGGCCCCGGCCAAGCAGGCCATCGAGATCTACAAAGGCGATAACGTCGTGGCCACGGTGCCGAACAAATGGGCTTCGGATACCTGGACCCAATTCCGTCTTGAAGTGCGCAAGTCTGGCACCGCGTGGAAGGTGGAAGGCAAGGTCTGGAAGCAAGGCGATGCCGAGCCCAAGGAACCGACCATCTCCTACGACGAAAAAGAAGAACCCATCGGCGGACGGCCCACTGTCTGGGGCAGCCCCTTCGCGGGCACGCCCATCAAATTTGACGACCTGAAGGTCGTGAGCGTCAGTGGTAAATGAAACGGACACTCACATCGTTGGTTTTGCTGGGCGGACTGATCTTTCAGTCCGCCTTTTCTGCCTCCGCGCAGGCGGCTGATTCTACCGTGGGTGCCGAGCTGGTGATTCCTCCCGCAGAAACCTATGTCATCGGCGACAGCATCCCGCTCTACTGGCGCTTCACGAACAAGTCGCCCGCTCCGCTGGGTTTCATGTGGGAAGGTTGCTGCCGGATAAACGGGCGGCTGACCATCGCGCGTAACGGACAGGAGGTGCCGCCCATCCCGGCCGTGCAGGCGATGGCGCACATGTTCGCCAAGGCCGAGGTGCTCGCGCCCAACCGAGCTAAAGATTACGAAACTTTCATCAGCGACTGGGTGGTGCTGCCGGAGACCGGCACATACGACCTGTCCGGCCGTTACATTGGCGTGCTGGATTTTCAGAAGCCCCAAGTGCCACGCGGTATCAACCTCTGGCGTGAGGCCGCACTGACGGGGACGAACCGCCTGAGCGTCCTCAGCATTGCCGACTACCTGAAGCAACGGGCGGAGCGGACGGCGAAGCGCGGCTTGTCCGTGGAACTTTCCGGTCCGTTGAAGTTTCCGTTGCTCGGTTCCGCCGAGTGGTCTTTGCGCGTGCGGAATACCGGTGCCGAACCACGCACCTTCATCTGGCCGGATGATCTCAACGTGTGGGTGGTGAATGCGCAGGGCTTTCGCGAGACCCGCGTGCCCAGCCGTCTCGAGGGCGATTACGCCGAGATCACCGTGCCGCCCGGCAAAGAATTCGCCCGTCACCTCAAGCTCAACTATGACCGCATGGAAGGTGAGTCGCCCGGTCGCTATCAGGTTTTTATCGACCTCAAGACCACGACGAACGGCTTGCCCCGCGTGCCGTCGAACACACTCCCTTTGCACTGGGAATTTTCGGCGGATGACATCGCACAACTGATCTCTCAAGCCGCCGCGGGCAACAAGGTCGGCTCGCGCAATCCGGCGTTGAAGTTTTTGCGGGTGTATCTGGCGGAGTTTGGTGCGCAGCTCAAAGCTGCCGCCGTGCCAGCTGGCGAAGCACGCGCGCAGGAGTTGCTCGGGGAACTGCGACTGGCATCCGACGTGAAAGCTTTCGCGCCTCAACCGGGGCGCAAGGATTGGGAACTTGCGGTGACGGCTGCGGGCGAATGGAAGCTTGCGGATGAAAAATTGCGGACGGTTTTAGGCCATGACAAATCACCACTGGAAAACATCCAAGGATTGTTGCACGTGAAACGGCACCTGGGCCTGGACATGGGCCTGACATTATTACCCGAGATGAAGGCCACGGCGGCGACGTGGTTCACAGCGGCCCGGGCATTGGTGCCAGTGCAAAGCGAACTGGCTGCGCCGGTGCATCTGCGGGCCTTGCCGCAAAGCACCAATACGGCAGGCATCGTGAATGTGCGGTTGGAGGCTGGTTCGGCCAATGTGGTCATCTTGCTGTCGCGCGCGGGACAGGGTTTGCAGATTCGCGCCGCCCAGAAGATTCCGAATCCGCAGGTTGCACAGGCAGCCACCGTCTTTACTCCCGGTGATGTGAAAGCCATGAAGGCAGTGGCGGCACCAGAGGAGTTGCTGGCGCTGGTCAGTGATCCACGCTTGCGCACGCCGCAAGTGCAGGTGTTCTGCCCGGCGGACGTGACGCTGGCCGAACTGAAAGCCGTGCTGGAGCCGCTGTGGGCGAAGGTGAACCAGGTGGATCTGGTCGCCGCCCCTTAGCTTCCCGTCATCTCTTTCAGCAGCTTGAAGAAGCCGCGTTTGCGCTCGCTGCTGAGGCCCCAGTTCACCGGCACGCTCTGGTAACCTTCATCAAACCCCTCGTCTTTCATCCGGTAATCGAAGAAGCCCCACGATACATAAGCCGCCGTGGCCGCGACGAAGTTGTTCATCGGCTTGTCAAAATCAAAATGGTCGTCCTCATTGAAGACGATGGGCACAGGCCGGTAGCCCTTCACCTTGCGCGTTTGCGTGACCATCTCGGTGATGCGCTTCGGGTCTTTCACGCCGTTACCATGAACGAGCAGGAAATCCGAGGCGCGCACAACGTTCTCACGCGGTATCGCCCCGCCGCCATACGAGGTGCTCACGAGCAGGCGGCGGCCGTCCCGTTGCCGCGCTTTCACCCGCTCGATGAGTTCATGCACCCGGTCGGGTTTGAGGATGGCGTGATCGTATTTGTTGACGTTGCACTCGTTGTTCACCTCGATGATGACATTGCGCCAGCCTTTCTGGAGCACCCAATCAGTGGCGTTGTCCACGGCCCGGATGACGGCGGCTTCATCCACCTGCCGTTGGTCCTGGCCGAAGTAGAAGTAGCCGAGAATCACGACCATGCCGAGTTCATCGGCGCGGTTGATGATACGCTCCATACGGTGCAGGAACGGCGCACGCAGTGAACCATCCGGTGCGAAAGCCGAGTTCTCCCATGGTTGCGCATTCGAGTAACCGTAAGGCGAGCCGCCCTGAAAATTCACGGTGATGGCGAGCAATCCATGCGCCCTCCAGACAGGCATGGCAGCGAGGAACTCATTCACGTTGCGCTCCGCATCCCATTTCTTCGTATCGGGGTAGGCCCATTGTGCCGCCGTCTCCGGGTTAAGGTCATCGAAGGTTCCTTGCACCATCCGTGAGTTTGGCAGAAGCCCTTGGATCTTGTGCCCCTTCCACGTGCGCCCTTTGAAGGTCGGCTGGCCATTGATGTAAAACTCTTCACCGACAATGGTGACTTCCGTTTTGGGAACACTGGCCTTGGATGCTGAAGAGGTCTTGCAACCCGTTGCGAGAATGACCGTGCCGGATGCCAAGCCCGCCAAAAAGTGACGCCGTGACCAGAGAGATTTCATAGGTGATGGGGCCTATCTAACTGGGGCGGGAAAGCGGTGTCATCTGAAATCGTGCGCGGGCTTTCCAAGCAACGAATGGCTTGCTAAACCTTGGATGATGCCAAGCCCCAAAAGTCGCCGTTATCTTGCAATCGCATTGACTGTGCTGGGACTCATTGTGGCTGGAGGTTGGATTTTTCTTAACCGTAGCAACGAACCTGCCACAACTCTGGATGACGGTTCTATTCTGACTGTGGTGGATTTCACGACCGGCCCCAATGAAAAACTGTTCATCGGCGCGCCGTGGAAAAAGACCTTCATCCCACTGATTGAAGGCACCCGGCTCCAAACACACCTTAACGCTGGCTTCATGGTTGCGACCAACATGTCCGCCATTTCATGGTATCGAACGGGTCCGACCAATTCACCGCTGGCCAACATGCTTTTGAACAACCAGATGGTGGTCATTGACTCCCAAGGGAAAGAACATCCGGCCCGGCATATGTTTTCCGGTCAAATGAAAGGATTCACCGGCGGATTGGGAGAGTTTCTGGTTTGCAGTTTTCCCGTTCCGCTGGGGCCTGAACCAACGCTACGCTTTCATCAAATGAACCACACCAACGAGTTACGGTTGAAGAAATGACCAAGCCAAGCAACAAAAGAAATCTTATCATGGGTGCCTCTCTTTTCCTGCTGGGCATGCTTTTGCTGTTCGCTTTCTCTTATCAGCCGCTACCGGTCTTTCCGTTGGAAGGTGGGGGGCAGTTTGAAGTCATCGAATCGGCGCGCGGCTCCAACATGGTTTTTCATATGGGTGACCGGCGGCAGATGGCACTGTACCGGATCTTTAAGCGTCATGTCCCCGCGCGCTACAAAACGGTCCAGTATCCACATGTTGCGCTAAGCACGAATTCCTTGGGCATTCTGCTGAACAAAGCGATCACGGAAGATGACTTCCAGCAGCGGCGCACTTTGAACGGAAGTTTTTCGCTGAGCCTGGTCACCGCCTCCGGCCAGGAGCATTTCGGCCTGCAACGGGTGGTGAATTTTTATTCCATTGATGTAGGCACATCCGGCGCCAACCGGCTAACTGATGAGCGAATCATCTTCGAGTTCACCGATCCGCCCGCCGCTTACACCCATTTGCGCATGTACCAGACCAATATCCTGCTGGGAAAGGTGACGGTGACTACTAATGAAGTCCCGTTCACTCCTGAACGCTGAGCACTCCGCCATTTCCACCGCCAGTTGTTGCCGCTAGACTGTTCCGGTGCCGGTCGCGCCATCATCCATGAGCATCGAAAACCCCAAAACAACAGCGGCTGCACCTCCGCTCATGCGCCTGGGGCAGATGCTGCGCCTGCCGGAGACTTGGGTGTCTCGTGGTATCATCCTGCTCCTGTTCATCGTGGCAGTCTTTGTGCGTCAACCCGGCTATTTTCTCGCGCCGCAGTTCTGGGTGGAGGAGGGCTTGGTTTATTATGCCCATGCGTGGAATGATTCCGCGTGGGCTGCTTTCACTTTGCTCTTCGCCGGCTACTGGAGCTGCTTCGAGAATCTCTGGGCGTTGCTCACCGTCTGGCTGGTGCCGATGGAATATGCGGCACTGTCCTTCAAGCTGGGCGGCCTGCTGGTCATGCTCACCGCGCCCATAGTCATCCTGCACAGCCGAGCCAGTCATTGGCAGTTGCCCTGGGCGAAAAGCCTGGGCTGCCTCATTGTCCTGCTCACGCCGCTCAGTGATGAACTTTGGGTGAGCCCCTTGGGAGCGAAGTTTTATTTCTCCCTCACCTTCGCCTTGTTGCTGCTGGAACCCGTCAGTGGATTGTCTCGTCGCAACCGGATATTATTCTGGGCTTTGCTGGTCATCGGCGCTCTGACCAGTCCGGTGCCGTGCATGCTGACACCGTTCTTCGTGTTTAAATGGTGGTTGGACCGCTCGCCGGAAAACGGACGGCGGGCGGGCTGGATGGCGGCCGCCCTGTTGTTCCATCTGGTGATCATGCGCCTGCCTGCCGCCGGACTGGCAGACCGCCAGATCGAGCCAGACCTCGTGGGCACCATTTTAGTCTGGTTGCATAAATGCATTCTACTCCCCCTCTTTGGCTCCAAGCTTGCGCATGTCTCCGGCGTGCAGTGGCTGCTGCCCGCAGTGGAACGACACGCCGCCTGGCTGCCCGCACTGGCCTTGGCCGTCCTGGTGTTGCCAGCAGTTCTGGTCGCGTTGGTCTGGCGGCAGACGCGGGATCCGAAGCTGCTCTTGGTGCTGCTCGCCTCGTTAACCTTGGGCTTCGCCTCCCTTTGGAGCGCCGTTGGTGAGAAACATCTCATGCTACACCCTACGTGGGCACCGCGTTACAGCCTTACGCCGGGGATACTGCTGGTGCTGGTGCTGCTGCATGTCGCGTTGAATCCGGCCGGCCGGTCACTTGCTTTAAGATATGCCGCCGGTCTGCTGGTGTCGGTGTCTCTGCTCAGTGGCCTCTGGGAATTCCGGCAGGCGCGCTTTTATATGGCGCAGGAAACGACCTGGGCGGAAGAATCCCGCCAGTGGCAGGCCGATCCGAATCATGAACTCCGCATCTGGCCGCCACCGCACAAGTTCAAGTTGCAGCCGCGCGAATAGCCGGGACTGAGTACCAGTTGCACCCGGATGGCGGTAACGTAATATAGGGCTGTGCCCGTCACGGATCACATACGCAACAAGCTGAGCCAGGTAACCCATAAACCGGGGGTTTACCTGATGAAGGACCGTTTCGGCACGGTGATCTACGTGGGCAAGGCGCGCGATCTGCGCAAGCGGGTGAGCCAGTATTTTCATCCCTCGCGGCGCATGGGGTGGGATCTGAAGTTCAATGCTCTGGTGGATGCCATCCATGATTTCGACACGCATACGGTGAAGAGCGAACCGGAGGCGTTGCTGCTGGAGAGCAAGCTGATCAAGGAATTCCATCCGCGTTACAACGTCAGCTTCCGGGATGATAAACGGTACATCATGCTGAAGGTGAACCTGAACGACCCCATCCCGCGCTTCACGCTCACGCGGCAGAAGCATGACGATGGGGCGCGTTACTTCGGGCCGTTCCCGGATTCGGGAGCGTTGCGGCGCACGTTGCATCTGGTGCGGCAGAAGTTCAACCTGCGCGGGTGCCGCCCGCTCACGCCGAATGAAGCGGACTACAAGCACTGCCTCTACGGTCATCTGAAAGTCTGCACCGCACCCTGCATCGGCAATGTGACGCATGAGCAGTATCTGTTGCAGGTGAATGCGGGCTGCGATTTCCTGGACGGGCAATGCAGCGAGATGGTGGGTCAGTTGGAGGCGGAGATGAAGCAGGCGGCGGCGAAACTGGATTTCGAGAAAGCGGCCCAGCTGCGCGATCTGCTTACGGACCTGAAGCGCACGACGCAGAAGACGGAGAAGTTCGAGCGCATTCCCTACAAGCTGCCCGTGTCCATCAACCCTGAGGCGGACATGCGCGAGCTGGGGCGCATCCTCGGCTTGCCCAAGGCCCCGGAACGCATCGAGGGTTACGACATCTCGAACATCAGCGGCACGTTCATGGTGTCCTCCATGGTAAGCTTCTGGCATGGGCGGCCGGACCGCTCGAATTATCGCCGCTTCAAGATGAAGACGGTGACAGAACAGAACGACTTCGCGTGCATGGCGGAGACGATCCATCGCCGCTACGCCCGCCTCATGAAGGAGATCAAAGGCGAGGCATTGCCGCCGGAAGAAAAGACCGCGGACACAGGTGGTGAGGCGAGCAAGGATGAACTGCAACGCGCGGTAGATGATGTCAGCGCGGCTTACCATGGCCGGAAGCCCAAGAAGAATCAGGATGCGGCGGCAATCATGGGCAAGCCCGGTGAACTCGTGACGAAATCAGCCAAAGTCGAAGGCGTGGAGGATGCTCCAGCCGAAGGCGAACCTGCCGCGCTAGAACCTTCCGACGAACTGAACGCACCGTGGGTGCCCAAGCCGCCGACCAAGGCCAAGCTGCCGGACCTCATCCTCATCGATGGCGGCAAAGGCCAGCTCACCGCCGCGTGTGAAGAATTGGCGAAGCTCGGTCTGCAACACATCCCCATCATCGGTCTGGCGAAGGAATATGAGGAAATTTATCGCCCGGGTGTATCCGAACCATTGCGCGTGAGCCATGATACGGGGGCTTTGAAACTCCTGCAACGGGTGCGTGATGAGTCGCATCGGTTTGCGAATACTTACAATGCCCAGCTCCGGTTGAAGAAGATCTCCGAGAGCATTCTCGATGAATTTCCCGGCATCGGCGAGGCCCGCAAGTCAGCCCTGCTCAAGAAGTTCGGTTCGGTCCAGCGTTTGCGGACGGCCACCTTGGAGCAGATCGCCGAAGTGCCCGGGTTTGGCGGGAAAGCCGCCCAGGAGTTGAAGACCTTCCTGGAAGCCCGCACGAAGTAGCGCGATCTAGCGCTCGGCCGGGCGTAAATTTCTGCGTGAGCTATCCTCTCCGGACCGGTCAAACCTTCACATGGCTCGCCGTTTTGAGCCGAAGGATGAACATACGCATCAACAGCCTGAAGATTTTTGTGGATCTGGCGGAGAGCGGCAATTTCAGTGCGACCGCCGCCCGGCATGGTCTATCTCAACCCGCCATCAGCCAGCAGATCAGCGTGCTGGAGGAGGAATTCGCCGCTCAACTGGTGGAGCGCAGCCGACGCCGTTTCCGTCTTACTCCGGCCGGGGAAGCGCTGCTCCATACGGCCAAACATTTACTGGCAGAACTCGACAGCTTGAATGGACGGATCGCGAATCTTAAGCATAGCTGCAGTGGCGCGATGCTCGTAGCCACCACCTCGCATCTGGGGATCGAATGGTTCCCCCGGCTCGAGAAGGCCTTTAAGACCAGCTATCCGCAGCTCCGTCTGGAGGCGGGTTACCTCCCGGCCAGCCGAATCTATGCGGATGTGGTCGGGAACGTGGCCGATTTCGCACTCATCGCCTGTCCCGTCAAAGATGAACGCTACGAAACAGTCATATTGGCGGAAGAGCCCTTCCTTTTCGTGAGCTGTACCAAGCCTGGACGAAACAAGACCGCACTGGATATCAAGAACATGCCTTTTGTGGCTTACGCTGCAGATATCCCGACTGCCAGCATGATAAATCGGAAGTTGCAGGAACTGGATTATCACGCAGCGCCCATCTTGCAATTTGATCACCCGGACAGCGTCTTGAAAGCTTTGCCGGTGACGCGTGGTTTCGCCTGTCTGCCCTTGGCCGCGGTGAAGAAAGCGCTGGCGTCTGGTGAGTTGGTGGAGCTATTCCCTGAGCGTGAAAGAACTGTCCGCCAGGTTGCGGCTCTGTTTCTCAAGCAAAGGATGGATCAACCCACGCTCAAGTCCGTCCATAAGTTTCTGGAAAACTTTGCTCAGCAGCAACCGGATAATCTGCACCACCTGCCAGGCAAAGTGGAGAATCGCCGGGAAGAACCCGAACTGAGTGCGGCGTAAACCCATCCTGCTTGCCAAGCTCAAAGCAGCGTTGCCAAACGGCGCAATCCTGTTTTGATTCCCATCATACTCCGGCATACACGACAAGCAGGTCGCGAAGTGCCCTTGGATGGTGACCATGAAAACACAACATTACTTGGGACGCTTGGTTTGGCCATTGCTGCTGTTCGGTCTTTTGTCTCCCGGTTTAAATCACGCCGCAGAAAAGAAAGGTGGCCGCCCTAATTTTCATCACGAAGAGTTCACCATTGAAGGAGTCACCCGTGAGGCCATTATTTTCATTCCTCCTTCCGCCACTAGGAATCCCGCTCCGGTCGTTTTTGTTTTTCACGGTCACGGCGGGACCATAGAAAAGGCCCTCGGCCAATTTTCCATGCCCAAGAACTGGCCCGAAGCGATATCGGTACACATGCAGGGATTGAACACCAAGTCAGCCGGCGATCCGGAGGGCAAGAAGCCCGGCTGGCAGGGCAATATCGGCGATTACAACGACCGCGACCTGAAATTTTTCGATGCGGTGCTGGAGCGCCTGATCAAATCCGGCAAAGCAGACGCCAAGCACATCTATGTGACCGGTTTCTCCAACGGCGGCGGATTCACCTACATCTTGTGGGCGGCGCGGGGTGACAAGATCGCTGCCGTTGCTCCGGGTGCGGCACCGAACGCCAACCGGATGATTCCCCAATTGAAGCCCAAGCCCGTTCTCAGCATCTCCGGACGCAAGGATCCGCTGGTGAAATATGAAAAACAGATGGAAGCAGTAGAAGCTCTGCGCAAGCTGAACGGATGCGAGGGGCCCGGCAAGCAGTGGGGGCGTCAAGGCACTCTCTACCGCTCCAGGAACGGCACACCGATGATCGTGCTAGTCCATCCGGGCGGGCACGAAATCCCGGACAATGTCCCGGTCGCCATCACGAAGTTTTTCCAGGGGGATATGCGCCACGAGGAACCGGCGGAGTGATCAGGCCTTGTCGGGCCAGCTCATCGCGGCGGCGGCGTTCTCTCGCAAGTGAGCGACATTGATCGTGCCCGCCACAAGAGAAGAGACTTCCGGCAAATCCAACGCGGCATGTACGCACGTTTCCACGAGATTCCTTCCGGTGCTGGGCTGGTGTAGATTTCCCGAAAGCAAGGCACGTTTGAGCAAGGCGGCCTTTCCCAGACGACCGGCGGCTCGGATGACTTCCTCCTGCGCGCGATATTCGAAATTCCACGCCACCATCACGGCATCGCTGAGTTCCACGGCCTTCATCCCGCCCTCAAGCGTCATGGAGGAGACGCCGTAGTAACGGAGCAAGCCCTTCGCTTTCAACCTGGCCAGCGTCTCCAACGCGGGTGAGCCGGTGATGGCGCTCAGGTCATCCGGTGCGCAATGGAGCATGACGAGGTCCAAGCGGTCCGTGTGCAGGCGCTGGAGGCTGCGGGTGATGCTGCGCTCCACGCCAGCAGCGCTAAACTCGTAGTGGGATTCGCCGTTGGTGAATTCCTCACCCACTTTGCTCATCAAGAGGAACCGCTCGCGACGGCCTTGCAGCAATTTACCGACACGCTCTTCGGAGATGCCATAGGCAGGCGCCGTATCGATGACATTGATGCCGAGGGATTCAGCCGTATCTAGCAATTGAACGAGCGCTTCATCGGTGGGCAGTTCAAAGGGCGCATACTTCACCTTTTGATTGCGCCCCCATTTCACGGTGCCAAGACCTATGACGCTGCCGCGCAGATCGAGTTTTCCGAATTGACGCTGGGGCACCTGGCTCATATCCGGCTCCATTTCAAAGATTGTTGCCAAGGCAGCTTGCCGACCTCAGCGGCGGGCAGCTTTAAAAAATCTCCGGCAGTCGTCGGCTTGATGCCCAGTCCCGGGAGGGATTCCTGCACCCGATCTGCGAGCAGAGGCGCATACACCAGCTTCGTCGGCCACGCGATGATGCTGTTCCCGCGCGCGAGCAACCGTGGCTCGGGTGGTAACTGGCTTTTCGGATCGCGCGGCTCCGCGCGGTCGATGGCGAAGCACGCCCATTCTACTTCGTTCCAATTCAGCGAAGGGAAGATGCTCTCCATCTCCGACTTCGCGCGCTTGAGCGTGTCGGCATCGCTCATGGCTGCGCCTTTCTCGGCGATCTCGCCGCCGAGATACCAGACCCATTTGCCTTCGTGCGGATGCGAGGTGATGGTCGCGCGCGGTTTGGGGCTGGTGGTGACACAATGACCGTAAACCGGCTGCGGCAGACCTTTCGCGAGAACCATGCGCAACGGACGCCGCTGCGTGACTTCCATGCCGAAGCCGAGAGCGACGGCGGCTTGTTCATTACCTTCACCGGCAGTGAAAACAAAAGCGCCGGCTTCGAGACGCACCATCTGCCCGCCAACGAGGCTCACTTCCAAGGCATCGACACCTTTATCGCTCGTGTGAAACTTGGTGATCTGTCCGATGATGGCCCGGCCTTGCAGGGGCTTGGCCAGACCTTGCACGACGGTTTGGATGTCGAGGATCGCTTCCTTCACCGCGTAGAGGGAACCGCTGGGGGGATTCGCCTTGAGCATGTCCGGCCAACGCTCCTTGGGTACGTCCTCCACTTCACCTTGCATCGCTTTGCCGGCCATTGAGGAAGTGAAGCCACCCACCAAACGGTCGCGTGACCAAAGATACTGATGCGGGGAAAGCACCTTCACGTTGCTGAGATTCAGTTCGCCTTTGCCCGCCAGACAATCCATCCAACGCGGAGGAAGTGTCTTTAGTTGCTGGGCGATCTCGCGGTTGCTGCCATCGATGCCGTACTTCACTCCGCTGTGCATGATGCCTTGGGAGGCCAGCGTCTGGACGGCGCCAAGCGCGACCGATTCCAGCAGCAAGACATTCCAACCAGCTTGCAGGAGGCGGTTCGCGGTCCAAAGACCGGCGATGCCGCCGCCTACGATCAAAATGTCACAACGATACGTATCCACAGATTTCAAATACGACTGCCATAGCTCGAATGAGTGAGATTCCGCTTTATCAGGATGTCCCGCCCTTACAGGGCTTGTTGGAACCACGACCTGTTACCTGGGGCTACGCTCGCTGGAGGCTCGCTCCACCCCAGGCTGAAATATCTCGGGCCTTTGGCCCTTAACCGACGGGCTTTTTCAGGATTGACTCAGCGCACGCTCACTGCCCCGCGCCATCCGCCCCGCCGCCATCCAGATCGATCAGAATATCACGCGGTTCCGCACCCTTGCTCGGGCCGACGATGCCGCGGTTTTCGAGTTCATCCATGATGCGCGCCGCCCGCGTGTAACCGAGGCGCAAGCGGCGTTGCAGCAGGGACACACTGGCCTTTTGTTCGCTGCGGATGACGTCGATGCATTGCTCGATGATGTCTTCGTCCTCTTCACCCGCACCGTTGCCGCCACCGCCGGAGCCGCCATCGGAGCTGCTCACCGGTTTCTGTAATTGCTGATGGATCTCCATCTCGTAGCTCGGCTTGCCCTGCTTGGCGATGAAGTCCACGGCACACTGGATCTCATGATCGGTGATGAGCACGCCCTGCGC
Source organism: uncultured Verrucomicrobiota bacterium (assembly GCA_964589735.1). Taxonomy (GTDB): domain Bacteria; phylum Verrucomicrobiota; class Verrucomicrobiia; order Limisphaerales; family JAEYXS01; genus JAEYXS01. The sequence goes on from CAZPUL010000024.1 coordinate 65,993, forward strand.
ACGGATGAGCTTCGCGGAACCGGGCGGCAGGTAAAGCATGTCGCCCTTGCCCAACAAGTTATGCGCACCCATCGCATCCAAGATCGTGCGTGAGTCCACGCGGGATGCCACCTGGAAGGCGATACGCGCCGGGATGTTCGCCTTGATCACACCGGTGATGACGTCCACGGACGGACGTTGCGTGGCTACGATGCAATGGATGCCCGCCGCGCGCGCCATCTGCGTGATGCGCGCGATGGCCATCTCCACGTCGGCCGGGGCCACGAGCATCAGGTCCGCCAGCTCGTCGATGATCACCACGATGTAGCTGAGCTTCTCCGGGATGATGATGTCATCCTCACGTGGCACCACGATCTCCTCATCCAGTTCCACGGCGAAACCATCGGCGCCCGCCTCGATGCGTTCCTTCTTCGCCGTGAGCGGCAGTTCCAGCTCGTTGGACGGCGCCTTGGGCTTGTCCTTCGGGCGTTCGTTGAACGACTTGATGTTGCGCACGCCGACCTTCGCGAAGATCTGGTAGCGCTTCTCCATCTCATTTACCACCCAGCGTAGGGCGAGGATCACCTTCTTCGGATCGGTCACCACGGGCACGACCAGATGCGGCAGAACGTTGTATTGCTGCAACTCGACGACCTTCGGATCGATCATCACGAAGCGGACCTGATCGGGGCCGAACTTGTAAAGCAGCGAGCCGACGATGGAATTGATGCAAACGGATTTGCCGGAGCCTGTGCTGCCGGCGATGAGCAAATGGGGCATCTCCGCGAGGTCCGCGATGATGGGGTTGCCATACACGTCCTTGCCCAGCGCGAGCGGGATGCGCGCTTTGCTGTTCTTCCACTCCGGCGATTCCAGCAGGTCACGCATGATGACTTTCGTCTTCACTGCGTTCGGCACTTCCACACCCACGGAGCTCTTGCCGGGAACCGGTGCCAAAATATTGATGCGCTCCGCCTTCAGCGCGGCGGCGATGTTGTTGTTCAACCCCGCAATCTTCTCCAGCTTCACGCCCGGGGCAGGATGCAACTCATAGCGGGTGATCGTCGGGCCCTTCGTGATGTCGCCGAGCTGCACCTCGATGCCGAACTGCGCGAGCGTGTTCTGCATCAAGCGCGCGTTGGCCATCAGCTCTTCCTTCGACTCCGTGGGCTTCACGTTCTGGTCCGGATACTGGAAGAAATCCATGGGCGGCAACTGGTAGTTACCGATCAGGGGTACGGAGGCGACGGTGATGGGCTTGTTCTTTTTCGGACCGGGCTTGGGCTTGATGACGGGCAGCGGCTCGTCCACTTCGGGCAAGGGTTTTAGGGCAGCGGCACTGTCCTCGGCCACTTCCATGGCGCGGACTTCGGCGATGACGGGTTCGGGCTTGGAGGGCGACCATTCTTCCGTTTTCGGTTTGTTCTTCCCGCCCAAGATATCAGCGGTGGTAGCGGCAGGGATTTCCGTGGCCCGGATGACATCGCCCACATGCATGGGGGCAGTTTCAGGCGCGGCGGGTTTGCCTTTGCCCTTTTTGGGGGCAGAGGGTTCTTCTGGACGCGCCACGGGGATGCTGAGGTCGCGCACGGTCGGTTCGGGTACCGGCTGCATGTCGGCACCCAGGACCGGCTTCTTTTCCGCCACTTCGGCTTCCACTTCACGCGTTTCTTTCTCTTCACGGGCCGCCTCTTCCTTCAGTTTCTTGGCCTGTTTCTCCAGCTCACGCGCTTTCTTTTCCAGTTCCTTCTCCGTCAGATCCGGACGACCGGTGGCCAAAGTGCTGCCATCACCTGCTCCGGCAAAGTTCGGTTTGAAATCCCGCGCCAGGGCGATCAGTTCCTTGAAGCTATGGTTTGTCAGGTAGAGGAGACCGATAAGATACAGGATCAGCAGGATGATCGTCGCTCCGGCGGTGCCAAAGTAGGAGAACGCCAGCTTGTCCAGCGTCATGCCTAACAAGCCCCCCGCGCTCGGTGCATTCAGCGTCTTGCGCAAGGTCTCCAGCGGACCGCCATACAGGTGAAACGCCTCCATGGTGATGACCACCATGACAATAGCCCAGCCCCACCGGCGGTTCAAATGTTCAAAGGAACTGATGAACTGGGCCAGCCCATAGAGCAGGAGAAAACACGGGACCAGGTAGCCGGCCGCGCCAAAGGTGAAGAACACCGCGTTCGCCAGGTGGGCGCCGATGGTGCCGATCCAGTTATTGATCACCGTGGGCGCAGGTTCCTTGTTCAAATCCGCCGGGTCATGGGAAAAAAGGGAAAGGAACAACAACGCGGCCACGCCGATGAGCACGATGCCGATGACATCATGCAAACCGTGGCCTTTGCTGTTCTTTTCTTCTGAATCCTTACGCGGCATACGGGGAGACTAGGAAAAGCCGCCCCGCCACGCAACAACGCAGGGCGAAGATATTGCACAGGGGCGCATCCTGACATTGTTCCCGATATGGTCCCGGCATGAACCCATGCCAACCGGCTATTTTCCTGCAGGCCTCCACATTTAGCGACAATGTCAGGGTGCGCCCCCGGCTCGCCGGTTTCACCCCGTGCTTATAAATAAACACGGAATGACCCCGGCTCACCAGCGCCTCACCTTTGAGCTTTATTCAACGCTCCCCGAAGCGGCCTGCCATCCAGTTTGTTCGATGTGACACTCTCGCAGTAGCATCCTGTTCTGCGGCACTCTAGCCACCAGTCCAC
>CAZPUL010000025.1:0-66396 GCA_964589735.1 uncultured Verrucomicrobiota bacterium
TCCACCGACGTCCAGTTCGCCCTCCAGCTTACGGGCCCCGACCCAAACACCCGACACCCTCACATATCTGTGATGGCTCCATAAGGATTGCCATTTTGATGCCAATGCACCACTGGCTTGAGGTTTCCGGGATTTCTTCTCTTGGTCCTCAATTCAAAACTTAAAACTGAGAACTCAGAATTGGCCTTTCCGCCTCTCCTTTGCCAGCAGCGAGCTGCCAGCACTAAAAAGAATAGCAAACAACCGCAAAAAATCCATGAAAATTTTGCCAAAATCCGACTGCCAAACGCAACAAATTGCCGTCGTGGAATTTACAAACAAAGATTTTTGAAGGTAGGGCCCGTCAGTCCTCAACGGGCCGCGCCGAAGCATCCGCCTCTACAAATAACAACGGCCCAAAATGATGACCATGACTACCTTCGTAGCACAGACATTTTACCCCATCATCCGTTGTCGGGGCCTGCTGCGTTTCCCTTCCCCAGTGCCAGCGGCACGACTCGATGGTAGCCGTGCATGAAATGCACGGACCAACACCCTCCTAACCCCAATTCGCGTAGCGACGACCCGATCTTCCCCGTAGCAGTTCCGCGACTGCGTGATGACGAGGCTCAAACCTCCCGCACCCACGCCCGCCCACTTGCGGTAATTGCCGCACCAATAACGCCGCTCAGCCCCCGCCACATTAAGGCAAATCCCGCTCGACAGCCCGCCAAACCTCACTAAATTGCCTTCAACCAAGATGAATTCTCCAGCCAAACCAACCACCGGGCTTAACCGCAACCTGCGGTCTAATACCTGTTAGGCATCAGCGCATGACAAAGACCGTCCACATCTTTGAGTCAGTTGGGATGGGAGTTTGCATAGGCTACGCATTGATTTGTTGGATTGCTGATCTAGCGCGCGTCGGGAACATGCACCCGGGAGTCAGATACAATCTTCTTTTTTCGGCTGGTGTGGCGACCACGGTCGTTGGCTTTTTGTTTGCGTGCGTTGCGTATCGCCGCCGACCAGTGTTTGCCCGCTGCACATTGGCAGCCTGTTTGTTGTGGGTAGTTTGGTCACTATTGCCAAGACTATGATGCCTAACCATACGCTGCAGCGAACCCGGCGGGGGCGTCGCGGCGAGTCCGCGAGTCCCGACACCGTTTGTCGGGATTGCAATCGTTGCGTCCCGTGCGCCGGGTCGCTGAGCTTGGGTCGTTAGGTGTCTTGCGTATGCCCTCGAAACTTACATGGGATGATTTGCTGATTCAGGGCATTCCCGAGTCGGACGCTCGCACTTGGCTCGGCTACTGGTCAGGCATGGTCGGCGGACGAGTCGCTCCAGTTTTCATGTCGAAGTTCGGCGATTGGTTTCTTCGACGTCCCGACGGTGGCACGGACGAGCTTTCCGTCATTGAGGGCACATATTCTCAGGTCGCTTCCACGCCGGATGAGTTTGCATCGCTTGTGAATTCGCAGGCTTGGCAAGAGCAGCATCTCCTTTCGTTTCAGGTAGGGCAGTTGCACGAACGCGGCATCATTCCGCAGGCTGGCCAGTGTTACGCATTCGCTCCGCATCCGGCGTTGCTTGGTCGCATTGATATTGAGAGAGTGATGCTCATGGACATCGGCGTATGGCAGCACATCTGCGCCCATCATTTTATTTCCCAGTCAGTGAGCACCAAATGACGACACCTAACCATGCGCTGCAGCGAACCCTGCGAGAGCGTCGCGGCGAGTCCGCGAGTCCCGACACCGTTTGTCGGGATTGCCATCGTTGCCTCCCGTGCGCCGGGTCGCTGAGCTTGGGTCGTTAGGCCGCTTTCACACAATGCCAAAACTCGCCTGTCCATGTGGTTTTGTTCACGATCTCTCGCCGATACCTGATGACGGTTGGAAGGTTATTCGCGACAGAGAGATGGAGTCATTCCTCGAACGTCAGCGTATCTATGCAGATGGCTTTAACGCCGCTCCGGGCACGCCGGAGCGTGAGGCGTCTGACCGCGCCTTTCACGATGGACCACTAGTCGGAGTGCTTTATGATTGCCCGAAGTGCGGACGTGTCATATGGCGGAAGCGACCGGATGCGGAGTGGAGGATTTATGCACCAGAGAATCCAACGGCCTAACAAATCGCTGCAGCCAACGCCGGATGGCGCTGGCATCTCCGCTTTCGCGGGCCACGTCACTGGTCCGGCGTGGCTAAGCTTTTATCGTTAGGCCATGAGACAGAGCTTCATTTTTCTGCTTCTGGCTGCGACTGCATGCTTGTCTGGTTGCTCGCTAGGACCACAGGAGTTTATGTGGGGCGTGACTTTGTTCGTGATGGCAGCCATTTTCTTGGCGCTAGTCGGGGGAATCATCAGGGTTGTCGCAAAGTGTTTCGACAAGCGCAAGTCCAAGACCGAAAAAGACAGTGACACCAAACCAGAGCCATAGGCCTCCTGAGAAACTAGGCCGCTAAGTGGTTGTGGTGGAGACGAGTTTGTAGCCGAGAGCGGCGGCCCACACCTTCGGATCATACGGCACTCCATGCTTGAACAGGGCCATAATATCCGCGCTAAATAATGCACCATCGCCGTCGCTGGTATAAGAGCGTTTTTAAAAATGATGTAGCGGAGTGGAGCGCGGATTTTTGAGTTCGGGCGAGGCTTTGGCGAAGGAGCAGGTTCCATAGACCCTGTGACTGAGCCGAAACGACGCCAGAACCCAAAAAGACAGCTTACCTTCTCTCTCCCACCACTCCGCTACAGCATTTTTAAAACCGCTCTAAGCCCGCCACAGCATTGCCTTCCCCTCCCCTTCGCGCCATAATCCCACACACCCATGCCACCGCCACAGACACACACCTTGGTCTTGCGCACTCTCACTCTCCTGCTATGCCTGCTCTGTTCCCTCGCCCCGTTGACCACTCACGCCGCCGATAAACTCAACGTCCTCTTCCTCGTCTCCGACGACCTCAACACCCGCCTCGGCTGCTACGGCGACCACCTCGCGCAGACCCCGCACCTCGACCGCCTCGCCGCCCAAGGCGTCCGCTTTGATCGCGCCTATTGCCAGTTCCCCCTGTGCAGCCCCTCGCGCTCCTCCTTCCTCACCGGCCTGCGACCCGATCACAACGGCGTCGTGAACAACAGCGCGAACTTCCGCACCAAACTGCCCAACCATTTGACCCTCCCGCAGACCTTCCGCCAAAACGGCTGGTTCACCGCGCGCGTCGGCAAAATCTTTCACTACGCCGTCCCCGCCCAGATCGGCACTGATGGCGCGGACGACGCCCCTTCGTGGGAAAAAGTCATCAACCCCAAAGGCCGCGATGTGACCGATGAAGAAAAGATCTTCACCCTCCGCCCCGATCTCGCAGGTGCCTCCCGCTACGCCGGCACTCTGAGCTGGCTCGCCGCCGAGGGCACCGATGCCGAGCAGACCGATGGCCTCACCGCCCGCGCCGCAGTGAAATTGCTGGAGGAAAACCAAAGCAAACCCTTCTTCCTCGCCGTCGGTTTCTTCCGCCCCCACACCCCCTACGTCGCGCCCAAAAAATATTTCGACCTCTACCCTCTCGATAAGATCAAGCTGCCCGTTGTTCCCGCGAATGTGAAAGAACTCTTCCCCGCCGCCGCCCTCACCAATCGCAAAGACCACGACGCCATGACCGACACCCAGCGTCGTCAGGCCATTCAGGCTTACCTCGCCAGCATCTCCTTCATGGATGCCCAGGTCGGCCATGTCCTCGCTGCCTTGGACCGCCTGAAACTGCGCGAGAAAACCATCGTCATCTTTATCAGCGATCACGGCTATCACCTCGGCGAGAAAGGCCAGTGGCAGAAGATGTCCCTCTTCGAAGAATCTGCCCGCGTCCCCCTCATCATCTCCGCCCCCGGCATGGCCAACGGCAAACCCTGTCCGCGCGTCGTCGAACTCCTCGACCTCTACCCCACCCTCACCGACCTCTGCGGCCTTAAACCCGCCGTGAAACTCGATGGCCTCAGCCTGCGCCCCTTGTTGCAAGACCCGAATGCCAACTGGGCCAAACCCGCCCTCACCCAGCAATCCCGTGGCGTCCCCGTCGGCACCTTCGAAACCGGCAAGAAACCCGCCACCCCTGGCTACATGGGCTACAGCCTCCGCACCGAACGCTGGCGCTACACCGCATGGGACGCCGGCCGCAAAGGCCTCGAACTCTACGACCACGATGCCGACCCGCAGGAAATGAAAAACCTAGCCAACGATCCAGCCCACGAAAAGACCCGCGCCGAACTCCAAGCCCAACTGCTGAAAGCCATCTCACCAAAGTGAATACGCAGCCAGACGGCCAGTCGCTCCAGGCCTTGTCATTGCCGATACGTCCCTGCGTCAGCCAAACAACGGCCAAACTAGCATCGGCACTGGAAATGTTATCTCCCTCTCCCTAATGGCAGGCCGAGCTTCGGCGGAGAGGGCCGGGGTGAGGGGTAAGGAGACGTCCATCATGCAAATCCAAACACCATTCGCCGGCAAATCACGCGGATGTCTGCTTTTTTCGGGTTCCATAAACTTATGGGTAATGGCCAGTCGATCCCGCTTATCATTGCTTTGTTGTTACTCATATCCTGACTGCGCCCCTTTCCCCTTCATAAATCATAATTCATACCTCACACTTTGCTTCCTTCCCGCAGTTGCCTTTCTCCCTCCAGTACGCTTCATTGATGCATCGCCATGAGAAACGCACCGCTGATCATTGCTGTTTTGGTCGCCGTATCCGCCCTTGCCGGATACGAGGCCGGCAAGCGTCGCGCACCGCAACCAGCCCCTGCGCCCGCCGTTCCCGCTCCTGCCAAGACCGCCGAAGTCAAAAAGCCCGCGCCGAAACTGGTCGTCGAAAAACCCTTGGGCACTTCCCGCATCTCCTTGGCCGAAGCCGAGCAGCAGGTCCGCGATATCCTGCTCAACCCTGTTCCCCGGCTAGACCGTCTCTATCCCATACTCGCCTCACTTTCCCCCGGCGACCTCGCCGCCCTCACCTCCAGCCTCGTGGCCTCGCCCCGCGGCATCCAGGAGTATCTGATCACCAGTCACGTGCTCGCCCGCTGGGCCGACTTCGCCCCGCACGACGCTCTCAGTTTCGCGGAGAAAATCCCCAACCGCAATCAACGTGATGCGGCCATCGCCACCGCCCTGGGCGCCTTGGCTCGCACCGATTCGGCCGCCGCCATCACCTATGCGAACAGCCTCACCGGACAAGGCCGCATCTCTGCCTGGCACGCACTGGCCCGATCCATGGCGGAAACCGATCCCGCCCGCGCTCTGAAATTGGCGTCTGAGAATCTCACTGCTTACGAAGCCGCCAACGTTGGCAGCACCATCATCCAGATCTGGAGCGGCTGGGATCCGCAAGCTGCCCTGGCCGCCCAGTTGGCTTTGCCCGGCAATCGCTCCCGCGAATACAATATCGCCAACATCTATGGCCGCTGGGCCACGACTGATCCCCAGGCCGCTCTGGCCAGTGCCCTGCAATTGAAGGACGCCGCCGCGCGTGACAACTCCGTCCGGCGCGTCCTGAGCCAGATCGCCCTCACCGACGCGCCCGGCGCCATACAGGCCGCCAGCCAGTTGACCGGCCGGATGCGTGAGCAGGCACTCGGCGAAATCGCGCGTATCTGGGCCGGTCGGGATGCTGCTGCCGCCCTGCAATGGGCCCAGAATGCCCCCAAGGAAAGCGAACGCCGCGCCACCCTCCGGAGCATCATGCCGGAGCTCGCCCGTTCTGATATCCAGTCCGCCGTCCGCTTCTTGGAATCCCTTCCCGTCGGCACCCTGAAGAACGAATTGGTCGGCAGTCTGCTCGGCACTTGGAGCTACACCGACCCTCAGGCCATGATGAACTGGGTCAATTCCCAGCCCCCGGGCGCTCTCAAGAAAAACGCCCTCAGCCAGGCCATCAACCAGTTGAGCTATCAAGACCCCGTCACCGCTGCCCAATTGCTGAGCGCCTCACCCGGCAGTTCCTCGGATACTTACCGCTTCCAGTCGGTCGGCGAAAACTACGCCCGCATCGATCCGGAAAAAGCCCTGGCCTGGGTGCAGTCCCTCCCGCCCGGCAAAACCCAGAACGAAGCGATGCAAGGCGCCCTCAATGCCATCGCCCGGACCGACCCGCAATACGCCTTGGACATCGCCACCCAACTCCCCGCCGGTCGCTCCCGTGAAACCACCTTGAATTCCATCTTCAGTTCTTGGGGTGAACAGGATCTGACCAGCGCGGTCACCTGGCTCAAAAATGTGAAGGATGAATCCCTCCTCCTCGCTGCCAGCCAGTCCCTCAGCTACAAATGGGGCCGCGAAGCGCCAGCGGATGCCGCCGCCTTCGGCCTGACCCTGCCCGAAGGCAGCAAGCGCCTCGACTACCTGGCCAACGTCACCCAATACTGGGCGCAAGATAACCCCGCTGACGCCTTGGCCTGGGTCACCGCCCTCACCGATCCCAAGTTGCGCGAGCGCACGATCCCCAACGCCGTCAGCGCCTGGGCCGCCACCTCACCACTGGAGGCCGCCAATTTCGTCTCCACGCTTCCGGCTGGCAAGGAGCAGGACAGTGCCGCCCTCCAAGTCGTCTCCACCTGGGGCCGCGAAGACCCTGCCAGCACCGCCGGCTGGGTCAACGCCTTCCCCGAAGGCCAGTTGCGTGAAGACGCCCTGCAACGGCTCGCTTCTTCCTGGGCTTCACAAGATTCCACTGGTGCCTTGAAATGGTTGAATACCCTGCCCGCTGGCAAATCCCGTGACCGCGCCGTCGGCTCCTTCGTGGATAATCTCAGCTATCAGGAACCTGCGCTAGCCGCCTCCGCCGTTCTGGGCATAGCTGATGACAACAGCCGCTATCAGCGGATGGAAAACATCGCCAACAACTGGCTGCGCAATGATGAAAAAGCCGCCCTCAACTGGCTGAACCAGGTGCCTCTGCCCGTCGACCGCAAAGAACGCATCCTCAAATCCCATCAATCGAACCGTTGACCTCATCACCATGCTACGCTCCTTGTTCCTGTGGCTTTTTGCGCTCTCGTTGACCGCAACCCAAGCGGCCGACCTCAAACTCCCGAAGCTCCCCGGCACCAAGCCGCGCAACATCATCTTCGTCCTCGCCGACGATCATCGCTACGATGCGATGGGTTTCCTTGGTCATCCTTGGCTCGAGACACCGAATCTGGACCGCCTCGCCAAGAACGGCGTCCATTTCCCGAAAGCGATGGTCACCACCTCGCTCTGCTCCCCCAGTCGCGCCTCCATCCTCACCGGCCTCTACGCGCACAACCATCGCGTGGTGGATAACTACAACCCCGTCTCCCCCGCACTGACTTTCTTCCCCCAATACTTGCAGAAGGCCGGTTACGAAACCGCCTTCTTCGGCAAATGGCACATGGGCGAAACGGATGAACCCCAGCGCGGCTTCGATCACTGGGTCGTCTTCAAAGGCCAGGGCAGCTACTGGCCCGATGGCCGCGGCACCTCGCGCGTCGTCCCGCAAACCGCCTACGACGGCTTCAATATCAACGGCAAGCAACGCGTCCCGCAAAAAGGCTACATCACCGATGAACTCACCGACTACGCACTCGACTGGTTGAACTCGCGCAAGTCGAACAAGCCTTTCTTCGCCTACATCTCGCACAAAGCCGTCCACTCAGACTTCGTCCCGCACGATCGCCATAAAGATCGCTACAAGGATAAACCCTTCACTCCGCCCGCCTCCCTCGCCAACACCCCGGAGAACTTCGCCGACAAGCCCATGTGGCTGCGCAACCAGCGCAACAGCCGCCACGGCGCGGACTTCGGCTACAACCTCCCCGACTTCGACCTCGCCGCCTATTACCGCCGCTACTGCGAAGCCCTCCTCGCCGTGGACGACAACCTCGGACGTGTCTTCAAATGGCTGGAAGATCACCACCAACTTGAGAACACCCTCTTCGTTTACATGGGCGACAACGGTTTCCAGTTCGGCGAACACGGCCTCATCGACAAACGCACTGCCTACGAAGCTTCCCTCCGCGTCCCCCTCCTCATGCACTGCCCCGCCGTGTTGAAACCTGGAACAACCATTCCGCAAACCGTCGCTAACATCGACATCGCCCCGACACTCTTGGAATTCGCCGGTTTGCGTCCGCCCTCACACATGGATGGCCGCAGCTTCCTGCCGCTCCTGCAAGGCAAGCCAACCGCATGGCGTGAAAACATCCTCTACGAATATTATTGGGAACAGAACTATCCGCAAACACCCACCATGCATGCCGTCATCGGCGAACGCTACAAATACATCCGCTACCACGGCCTCTGGGACCTCAACGAACTCTACGACCTCCAAGCTGATCCGCACGAGCGCAAGAACCTCATCGCCGATGCCAGCCAGCAAGCACGCGTGAAGCAGATGAACGCCCAGCTCTTCGACCTGCTGGAGCAAACCCACGGTGAGAACCTCCCTCTCCTCCGTGACCGTGGCACCGTCTATCCCTGGCGACACCCGGATAAGGGCCAGCAAGCCCCCTTTCCCAAAGAGTTTTTCCGCCGCTCGGAAAATACTCCGTAGTTTCCAACGTGCTGGGATTTTCCATTCGATTTTCAGCGTTCGCTGCTGGATGCGCTTTGCTTCCCCAGTTCACTCATCATTGCTCATTGCCAGGTCATTCATGCTTCGTCATCAGTCATTTCTCAACCTCCTTGGAATTTCCATCAAAGTCTGATAGCTTTGATTCATGATTCTACGGGTCACCCTGGCCGATTGCGGCGCGAAGATCGAAGACTGCATGGAAGGCCGTCTCACGCACGACGAACTGCGCGAATGGGCTCGTGACGCCATGATGGCCATGGACATCCCCGCCCACGAATACGAAGAGATCATGGCTCTGCTGCAGGACATCAACACCAGCACCAAGGAAAACCTGCGCGTGGCTTTCAAACACTACAAAGCCTTCAGTTCCCCTCTCACCCAAGGCCTGCCCAAGAGCTGGCTGCAGTAAATCTTCATCAATATGGGCATGGTCCTTTGCCGGAAACACGGCCTCACCGGCATCTCATTCGCTTGTGAACACGTCGTGGCAGCGACCCAGCAGGAGCAAACCGTCAAATCGGTTCCGTTGCTCACGATTTTTTTCTACGCAAAGAAGACCTTACTCTGCGAGGCCTGCTACGCCGACTTTATCAGCCGCTTTCCCGATTCTGCACTGGTCAACCAGATCTTGGCACAATGGGCTGATGATGAATTGGATGAAGCAACTAGTGCTTTCCTCGACACTTTATACCAACCTGTTTGTGGCCGCTGCTTCCGAGAATTCCAGCAGACAAACCCACCCGGTTCCAGTTCGTTCGATTCAAAATGAAAAAAGGCGGACCGTTTCCGGTCCGCCTTCTCGAATTATTTTAGGAGCAGCTTAGGCTTTCGCTTCCGGCTTCTCGCCCTTCGCGGCCATTTCCTTGTCGCGGTCTTCCATCGCGGCGCGGCGGGACAGCTTCACGCGTCCCTTCTCGTCGATGCCCAGGCACTTCACCCAGATCTCGTCGCCGACTTTCACGATGTCTTCCGTCTGCTTCACGCGGAAGTTCGCCAGCTCGCTGATGTGCACCAGGCCGTCCTTGCCGGGCAGCACTTCCACGAAGCAGCCGAATTCCTTCAGCGTGACGACTTTGCCACGGTAGGTCTTGCCGATCTCGATCTCGGCCGTCATGCCCGTGATCGCGTCCTTGGCGAGCTGCATGCCTTCCTCGGACACCGAGTAAACATGCACTGTGCCGTCGTCGTCGATGTTGATCTCGCAACCCGACTCTTCGACGATGCGCTTGATGTTCTTGCCGCCAGGCCCGATCAGCAGACCGATCTTGTCCGGGTCGATCTTCAGCGTCGTGATGCGCGGGGCATACTTGCTGAGGTTCGAGCGCGGTTCAGCCAGCGTCTGCTTCATGCTCTCGATGATGCTGAGGCGGGCGACGCGCGCCTGCTCCACCGTCTCGGCCATGATAGAGAACGGCAGACCCTTGAGCTTCAAGTCGAGCTGGAAGCCCGTGATGCCCTTCGTCGTACCGGCGATCTTGCAATCCATGTCGCAGAACGCATCTTCCCAGCCGATGATGTCGGTCAGGAGCTTGTAGCGGGAGATTTCTTTGTTGTCGTTATACTCCGTGCAGATACCCACGCTGATACCGGCGACGATGCGCTTCAACGGCACACCGGCGTCCATCAACGCAAGGCTCGCGGAGCAGACAGAGGCCATCGAGGTGGAACCGTTGGATTCCATGATCTCGCTGGTGATACGGATGGCATACGGGAATTCCTTCAAGTCCACGAGCGGAGCGACCGAGCGTTCGGCCAATGCTCCGTGACCGATCTCACGACGGCCTGGACCCGAGATACGGCCCGTCTCACCGACGGAGAAATTCGGGAAGTTGTAGTGCAGGATGAACTGCTTCTCCGTCTGGCCACCGGTGTAGGAATCATATTCCTGGGAGTCTTCGGTGGTGCCGAGCGTGACCAAGGCCAAGGCCTGGGTTTCACCACGGGCGAACAACGCGGAACCATGCACACGGGGCAGCAGGCCGACTTCACCGGAGATGGCCCGGATGCCATCGGCCGCGCGACCGTCGAGGCGCTTGCCGTGATCGAGGATCAGGCCGCGAACCGCTTCCTTCTGGATGTAATATTGGGCGTCTTTGAGGACGAATTCGGTCACCTTCTCGGCGCCGAACTTCTCCACGAGCTGTTTGCCGACATCGGCGAACACCGCTTTCACTGCGGCTTCACGCGCGAGCTTGGCCGTCGTGAGGAGCGCGGGCACGATGCGGTCACCGGCGAGCTTCTTCGCTTCCACGAGGATCTCTTCGGGCACGATGTTCACCGTGATCTGGCGCTTTGGCTTGCCGGCTTTCGCGGCGAGCTGCTTCTGCGCTTCGATGATCGGCTGGCAGGCCTCATGGGCGAATTTGAGCGCCGCCATGAAATCAGCTTCCGTGATCTCATCGGCACCGCCTTCGAACATCACAACGTCCTTCTCGTTACCCACGTAAACGAGGTCCATGTCGCTCTGACCCTGCTCTTCATGCGTCGGGTTCGCGATGAACTTGCCGTCCACGCGCGCCACGCGCACCGCACCCAAGGGACCCGCCCAAGGGATGTCGCTGACCATCAGCGCCGCCGAGGCACCGATGATGCTCAAGATGTCGGGATCGTTCACGCCATCCGCGCTCAGCAGCACGGTCTGGACTTGCACTTCGTTATACCAGCCCTTCGGGAAGAGCGGGCGGATCGGACGGTCGGTCAGACGGCAGGTGAGGATTTCCTTTTCCGTCGGACGGCCTTCACGCTTGAAATAACCACCGGGGAACTTGCCGGCGGCAGCGGCCTTCTCGCGGTAATCCACCGTGAGCGGGAAGAAGTCCTGACCGGGCTTCGCGTTCGGGGCGGCCACGGCGGCCACGATGATCATGGTTTCACCGAGCTGCACGGTGACGGCACCATCAGCCTGCTTGGCCAACTTGCCGGTTTCGATATGGATCTCCTGGGCGCCTACCTTGGCTGTTACTTTTTCGGGCATACTATGCTTTCTGTATTTGCCCGTCAGCCTAGAGGAACTTCAGTGAACACCTGCCAGCAACAGGCGCTGAATGAAATTTCCCCGGCCAACGGACGGTTTCTTCGCGATTACAAACAAAAAACGGCCAGACTAGATCGCGTTCGCTAGTCTGACCGTGGAAACCTTTGGTGAAATTGTCACCGGGCCTTCAACGAATTGAAGAATTCCCTTACCTTACTTGCGGAGGTTGAGCTTCTTCGTCACCGCCTTGTAGCGCGGAGCATCCGTGGTGTGGAGATAGTCGAGCAGGCGGCGGCGCGTGCTGACGAGTTTCAAGAGACCACGGCGTGAGCTGTTGTCCTTCTTGTTGCTTTGCAGGTGCTCCGTGAGCATATTGATCCGCTGGGTCAACAGCGCTACCTGGACATCGGCAGAACCGGTGTCTTTGTCATGCAGACGAAAATCCTGAACGATCTGACCTTTCAACTTTGCTTCCATACTTATCTGTTAATAAATGAAGGCGGGACACTAAGTGCTTCATACGCTGGTGTAAAGACATTTTAGAGCCACTTCCTGCCCTCCCCTTTCCGCCGGGGCCGATTGGTTCTGTCACGATTTCACCTAAGTATGCTATTATCAATAACTTTGAACAACAAACGGCCATTCCTGTCTAAATCAGTGATAATCGCCGGTTGGCACAGCCCAAGCTGAATAGGTCTTGTTCCCATGGACGGTTATCGTCTTAACTGAACCCTTTACGATTTATGGTAGGTCTCAAAATGCAAAGCACTCCAGCAGCACCTTCCGCCGCCTCGCCGCGGAAGAAAAAGCTGCTTATCCTCGGCACCATTTTCATCGGTCTGCCGGTCATCCTCTACTTCTTCCTGACCAGCGGCTATTTCATCAAGTCCTTCGTCTTGCCCAAGGCAGGCAAAACTTTGAACGCCACCATCACGGTGGAGGACATCTCCGTGAGCCCCTTCTCCGCCGTCTCCTTGCGTGGTTTGAAAGTGGTAACCACGGGCGAACCCCTGCTCACTGCGGATTCCGCCAGCGTCCGTTACAGCCTCATGGACATCATCGGTGGCAAACTGAATGTCTCCGAACTCAAGGTGCAATCCCCGAAGATCAGCATCGTGCAGAATGTGGATGGCACCTCCAACCTCTCCCCGATCCTGGAGGCTCTCAAAGCCAACGAGCAACCGGAAGCACCCGAAACCGCCGAGCCCGGTGAAAAACCTAAACTCGACTTGAAGAACATCGCGCTGGAAAACGCCCGCTTCACTTTCGCGCAAGCGCTCCCCGCTGGCGGCAAACAGACCATCGAACTTGCCAGCATCAATCTCTCCGTGGATCAGGTCGTCTCCGGTATCGCGGGCAAACTGCAACTCGCCACCGACATCGTGTTCGACCAGCAACTCACGCCGACCAATGCACCCAACCGCCTGGAGACCAAGGCCACGGCGAACTTCGATTTCCTCATCACTCCCGACCTCTTGCCCCAGAGCGTGAAAGGCAAAACCGAACTCACCGTCGGCAAAACCACCGGCACCTTCGCCGATCTGGCGGGCTTCGTGGCCACCCTGAACACGGAAGTCTCCCCCACGGAAGTGAAAAGCCTGCGTCTGGAGTTCAATCAGAACACCGAAGCCCTCGGCGCCATCCTCGTGAGCGGCCCGATGGATCTGAACAAAGGTGAAGTGAAGCTGAACCTCAACGTGGAGCCGCTCGGCAAACGCGTGCTCAACCTGGTGGGCGCCGCCATCGGCTACGACTTCGGCAGCACCCAGATCTCCAGCAGCAACGTGCTCGAAGTCACCAAAGGTTTCACCTTCGTCTCCGTGAACGGCCAGTTCAACGCGCAGAAATTCACACTCATCAAAGATAAGCAGCAGGTCACGCCGTTGGATTTTTCCGCGCAATACGATGTAAAGCATAACCTTGAAAACGGCATCTTGAATATTGAACAACTAAGTTGTTCCGCCCGACAAAAAAACAATCAAGTGTTGGCCATCAATCTCAGTAAGCCTTTGTCACTTCCCCTAGCCTTCATTTCAAACCCCAGTGCCAATATTTTGCATGCGCTTGACGACCTGAAGCTCAGCGATGCTTCATTAAACTTAAAACTCAGCCAGCTCAACCTCGCCGATTGGAAACCCATCATCGGAACCGCCGCCAGCGCGGGCTTGGTGGATGCCTCAGTAGATATTTCATTCGCCAACGGCGGCAAGGAAATCAACTCAACCTTTCAGACGACAGCCAAGAACCTGACTTTAGTCTCCAGCGACAAAAATCCGGCCCCGATCAACACCTCGCTCAAAGGCAAATTCACCACGCAAAACTTCACATCCTACAAAGGCAACGTCGTCGCCAATGTCACCGGCAAGTTCGCTGACCTGCGCCTCGACGATCTGCAGATGGCTGCCGATCTGACCGTGAACATCTCCACCCAGCAAGTCATCACCCCCACGCTAGCCGTCTCTATCCAGCACGCCGGCAAACCCGCTGGCAGCCTCGATTTCAGTGGCACTTACAATACCACGAATTCAACGGGCAAATTCGACTACACGCTCGGCAATCTGAACGAGAATCTCCTGGCTGCCGTGCTCGATCCTTTCCTGACGGATGCCAAACTGACCTCGCTCACCATCAATTCCAAAGGCACGTTCACCTTGAATCCGGCCGCTGAATCCGGTGTGAAAGCCGACCTCCAACTGACCCGCCTGCTCGTCACGGACAAGGCCGGAAAATTGCCCAAGGAAACCTTGAGCGCCGTGGCCACGCTGGATGCCAGCATGGACAAGCAAGTGCTGAACCTCCGCACCGTGCAGTTGAATCTGACCCCGACTGAGCGCGCCAAAAACGTCCTCAACCTCAGCGGCAAGATCGACTCCTCGAAATCCAACGCCATCACCGGCAGCGTGAAAATCGCGTCTGACGGCCTTGACCTGACCCGCTACTACGACCTCTTCGCCGGCACTTCCAGCGATACTACCAAACCCTCGGCCTCCACCCCCGCCCCGGTAGTTGACCCGAACAAGGAACCCGAGCCTGTGACGCTGCCTTTTAAGAATTTCAAAGCGGAACTCGACCTCAAGAAACTTTATCTGCGCGAGATCGCGATGGAGAACTGGCAGACCACCTTGCTGCTGAACGGCGGTCAGGTGAAGATCGAACCGGCCAAACTGGTGCTCAACGGCGCGCCCGTCAGCGCCCGGGTGGACCTGGACCTCAGCGTCCCCGGTTACCGTTATGATATCAGCGCCAAAGCGGACAAAGTTCCCCTTGCCCCCTTGGCCAACAGCTTCGCCGAGGAGTATAAAGGCCGGGCGGCGGGCGACATGTTCGCCAATATCGCCATCAAGGGCGCAGGCACCACCGACAAGAGTTTGCAGAAAAACCTCACGGGCAACATTTCGCTCAACTTCACCAACGCCAACATTCAGTTGATCGAGAAAGGCGCATTCTATCCTGTAATCGCCGCCGTGGCCCTGGTCTTGCGCGTCCCGGAAGTGCTGCAATCCCCGCTCAACGCCGTGGTCGCCAATGTGACGATCGGACAGGGCGCCATCGACCTGCAAAAAGCGATGGCCCACAGCCCCGCCTTCATCGCCAATGTGACCGGCAAAATCCCCATGTCCGACGTGCTGACAAACTCTCCTTTGAATCACCCCGTGGAATTCCAGCTCGCGCAAGGTCTCGCCAAACATTTCTCCATCACCGGCCGGGATGCGACCAATGCCTTTGTGCAGATGCCCAGCTTCCTGGCCTTGAAAGGCACCTTGGGCGAACCTAAGGCCGACATCAAAGAACTGGTCATCACCGGTCTGCTGCTCAAATCCGCCGGAGCCCTCCCCATCGATCTCGGTGATAAGGGCAACAACATCCTCAAAGGTGTCGGCAACATCCTGACCGGCCAGCCGAACAAACCGGCGGATACCAACGCACCTTCGCAGACCACCACGAACAAGCCGGCCACCATCAATCCCTTCGACCTGTTCAAGAAGAAGAAATAGGGTCACTGAATCAAAACTGAGCCGGGGCTTGTTACCACCCCGGCTTTTGTTTTTAATTCATTCCACCATAGGCTGCCACCTCAGCCAGGCCGCTAAAATATTTTATCGGCTCCGCCGTAGCTCCCTCGCCCCTCAATGGGGAGAGGGCCGGGGTGAGGGGTGAGCAAGCCAAGCGTATTTAGAAATCCATTATGCAACCCGTTTTGCGTTATCTCGAAGAGCACCGGCAAGAATTCATCGACCGCCTGTGCCATTACGTCCGCTTCCCCAGCGTCTCTGCGCAACCACATCACCGCGCGGATATTGATCGCTGCGCCCAGTGGCTCGCCGACCATTGCCGCTCCATCGGTTTGGACACCGAGCTCTGCCAGACGCCGGGCAATCCCATCGTGCTCGCCAAGACGCCGCGCAAGAAAGGCAGCACCAAGCCGCACTATCTCATTTATGGCCACTACGACGTGCAGCCCGCCGAGCCATTTGAACTCTGGACCACGCCTGCTTTCGAGCCGCGTATCGTAGGCGATTCCCTTTTCGCCCGGGGCGCCAGCGATAACAAAGGCCAACACCTCGCGCACCTGAACGCCATCGAAGCATATCTGAAGACCGGCACCGAACTCCCTTGCGACCTCACCTTCCTCATCGAAGGCGAAGAGGAAGTTGGCTGCACAAGCCTGAAAGGTTTCCTCGAAGAACGCGCCAAAGAATTGAAGTGCGATACCATCGTGATCTCCGACACCGGAATGCCGGACCTCAAGCATCCCGCCCTCACCTACGCCCTGCGCGGCATCGTGGCAGCGGAAGTGACCTTGCACGGCCCGTCGCGTGATCTGCACTCCGGCATCTACGGCGGCTCCGTGGAAAATCCGGCGATGGCCCTGTGTCAGTTGCTCGGCCAGCTTCGCGATAAAAAAGGCCGCATAACCGTCCCCGGTTTCTACGATGATGTCGTGAACCTCAGCGCCTACGAGCGCAAGCAACTCGCGCGTCTGCCCCACAATGAGAACGCCTACAAGAAATTCCTCGGCGTGAAGGAACTCATGGGCGAAAACGGCTACACGGCCATCGAGCGCCGCAGTGCACGTCCGACCTGTGAGATCAACGGCCTCACCAGCGGTTATCAAGGCGAAGGCAGCAAGACCATCGTACCCTCTTGGGCCAAGGCCAAGCTCACCTTCCGCCTCGTGCCGGATCAGAAGCCGCAGAAGATTCTCAAGCTCGTGGAAAAGCATCTCAAGAAACTTTGCCCACCCACCGTGCGGATGGAGTTCGAGCCCGGTCATGGTGGTGAAGCATACCTCGTCTCTCCGACCAGCGCTCCGGCTCAAGCCGCCTTGCGCGCCCTGAAGAATGCTTTCGATTGCGAACCTGTTCTTCTCCGTGAAGGCGGTTCCATCCCCATCGTGAACCAGTTCCGCAAGACTCTGGGAGCAGACTCCTTATTGCTCGGCCTTGGCTTGCCGGATGACAATCCGCATTCGCCGAACGAGAAGTTCAGCCTCACCGCCTACACCAAAGGCATGAAGATGAGCGCCCTGCTGTGGCCCGAACTGGCAAACGCCTAGGAGCGCGGCTCTCCGAGCCGCAGCAACGTGAAAAGCAAATAACGTCATAAATTATTTCATCGCTCACCACGTGACACAGCGCCTCCCCTCCATACTCAAACGCATCGCCATGCTGATGTTGCTTCTTGTCACAGGAGCAACACACCTCTCCGCCCATCAACCCGGCCTCAGCTACATCAACCTCACCGTTGAAAGCAACCGCCTCTCCGGCCGTGTGGATATGTCCCTGCGCGATCTGGACCTCGTGGTGAACTTGGATGCCGATGGCAATGGTGCCGTCACCTTCGCCGAACTCCAAGTCAAGCAACCCGCCATCGGCGGCTATCTCCTGAAGCACCTCAGTTTTTCCGCTGATGGCCAACCAGGCTTGGTGCATGTGCGCGAACACTTGGTCGCCACGGATAATGACGGTGCTTTCGCCGTCGCCGAAATAGATGTCGATTTCCCCGCCGCACCCGCCATCGTCACCGTCCGCAACAATCTTTTCACAGAAGTCGATGCGGGGCACCGCTCGCTGATGCAAATAAGTCTAGAAACCAATGTCACGCCCGCCATCTTCGTAAAAGACCAGCCGGAACAGACTTTCAAACTCAGTGAACCGCGCGCACAAGCTTCTTTCGCAACGTTCTTCAAAGAGGGCGTCTGGCACATCTGGATCGGTTACGACCACATCCTCTTCTTGCTGGCATTGCTGCTCCCTTCAGTGCTGGTGCGCAAAGACAATGGCTGGCAAGCCGTGCCGGAACTGAAGCCAGCGTTCATCAATATCTTCAAGATTGTCACGGCCTTCACCATCGCCCACTCCATCACACTGGGATTGGCGGCATCGGAACTCATCCGACTGCCCTCACGCTTTGTGGAATCCGCCATCGCTTTCTCCGTGATCCTCGCAGCCTTAAACAACATCAAGCCCTTCTTCCACGGCAAAGGCTGGCTCGTCGCCTTCTGCTTCGGCATCCTGCACGGCTTCGGTTTTGCCTCGGTTTTAGGTGAACTCGATCTGCAAACGACTTCGCTCCTCACCACATTGGTCGGCTTCAATGTCGGTGTGGAGGCCGGTCAATTGACCATCGTGGCCATCTTCCTACCAGTGGCCTTTTCACTACGCCAGTCCAAGGCGTATCAAAAGGGCGCCTTGGTCGCCGGCTCCGCTATCATCGCCCTGCTGGCGCTGGTCTGGTTCATTGAGCGGGCGTTTGATATCAGTATTATCAGCTAGACTGTCTCTCGTTTTGGCATTGTTCCCCCTGCCCTAGCCCGCTAGAACTTCCGCGCAACCGATGCGTTTCCTGATGCTCAACTGGCGCGACCCGGAAAACCCTCTAGCTGGGGGTGCCGAACGCGTGACCATGGCCTATCTCAAGGCCCTGGTGGATCGCGGGCATGAGGCGTGGTGGTTCAGCTTCGATTATCCCGGGGCCAAGCCCGAAACCGTCATCGATGGTGTGCACATCGTCCGCGGTGGCGACAAAGGCTCGGCCATCATCAAGGCGAAGGCTTGGTATAAAAAGCAACCGCACTTTGACCTCGTGATCGACCAGCATCATGGCATTCCTTGGTTCGCTCCGTGGTGGTGCGGCACGAATAACATCGCTTACATCCACGAAGTCCTCGGCCCCATCTGGGATGCCTTTTATTCGTGGCCCATCAGCGCCATCGGCCGGGCGCAGGAGCGCTGGACGCACTACGCTTATCAAGATGTCCCTTTCTTCACCGCTTCCTCCGATACCAAGCGCCAATTGCACGAGCATGGCGTGAAGGATGTGACCATCATCCCCTACGGCGTGCATACGCGCGCCCTGCCCGTGCTGGAGCCCAAGCCACTGGCTGCCCCGTTCAAACTCATCGTCGTTTCGCGCCTCGCTCCGAATAAGCGCATCGACCACGCCGTGCTGACGCACAAAGCCTTGCGTGCCCGCGGCGTGAATACGCATCTCACCATAGTCGGCGGAGGTGAAACGGAAGGTCTGCTAAAAAACTTGGTGGCGGAGGGTAACCTCCAGAGTTCAGTGCGTTTCACCGGTCCAATCTCCGAAGCCGAGAAAGATGCCTTGCTCCGCGAAAGTCATTTCCTGCTACACACTTCGCAGCGCGAAGGCTGGGGCCTGAATGTCATCGAAGCGAACGCCATGGGCACACCAGGAGCCGTCTATGCCGTGCCCGGCTTGGTGGAATCCACCTTGGACAATGAAACCGGTGTACTCGCCAAAGCGGAGACTCCTGAATCACTCGCCGACCGCTTGATGGAAGCATTCCAGAGCGATGCGCAATACCAGCAGTGGAGGTTGAACGGCTGGAATCGCGCCAAGACGTTCCACTGGGACAGCGTGCTGCCCAAAGCCTGTGATTGGCTGGAGCAGATGGCGCAAGGGGGAGGTAAACGCCCATGAGCGCAACCCCCTTCACCCCGCGCGTCACCGTTATCGTGCTGAACTACAATGGCAAACAGTGGCTGCCGCGTTGTGTCGATTCGCTGAAAGCACAGACCATCTTCAACGACATCGAAGTCATCATGGCGGACAACACGTCCACTGACGGCTCCGACAAGCTCGCTGAAGAATTGATGAGGGGCTGGACCACTGGCTACTTCCTCCAGAACGGTGCAAACCTCGGTTTCGCCGAAGGCAACAATCGCCCGGCCAAGCGTGCCTTGGGCAAATTCCTCTTTTTCCTAAACAACGATGCGTGGCTGGAACCCGACTGCATGGAGAAGCTGCTGGATTGCGTCGAACGCGAGCGAGCGGCTGCCGCCACTCCGCTCGTCTTGAACTACGATGACAATACCTTCCAGTCCTCCGGCGCACTCGGCTTCGACATCTTCGGTCTCGCGACGGATCGCAAGCAGGCAGATCGCGTGAGCGACATCCTCATGCCGGAAGGTTGCTCTTATCTCATCCGCAAGGATGTGTTCGAACAGGTCGGCGGCTTCGATAAAGAGTTCTTCATGTATGCGGAGGAACTCGACCTCTCCTGGCGCACGTGGATCGCCGGGCATCGCGTCATCACCGTGCCACAAGCCATCGTGCATCATCGCGGTGCAGCCAATGTGAATCCGGCCGGAGGCGGTAATGTGGTAGAATTCCGCACGAGTGATTCCAAACGTTATTACGCCAATCGTAATGCCTTCCTGACCATCTGGAAGAATGCCGAGGGAGTGCTCTTTCTCACGCTCCTTTTGCAACTTGGGCTGCTTTTCATTGAAGCCTTCGCCGCCCTGCTCATCGTGAAGCGCTGGTCTTTCGTGAAGCGTTCCTACTGGGAAGCCATCCGCGATGCTTGGCGGATGCGGCCCCATGTATCGGAAGCGCGTAACCAGATCAAAGCCTTCCGCCAGCGCAGCGATTGGGACATGCTCAACCTCTTCCGCTTGCGCCTGAACCGCTGGGATGAGTTTCAACGGATGCTCCAGTATGGCGCGCCGAAGGTCACTGCGCGGTAGTTTTGCTATTGCTCCCGGCATGAAATCCACTGAATCTACCGCGCAAGCATGAACTTATCCGCCAACCATCTGGAATCGCCGGGGACTCTCTGAGTTATGTTTCGTAAAATTCAAATCTACGGTTTCTACGCGCTTTATTACCCGCTCTCTTTCATCTGGCGCTGGTTCGACAAGATGACCTCCTGGCGGGAAACGCGTTTCTGGATCGACCACATTCCGAATGCCTCCTTCACACCCGCCACCTATTCCAGCTACGCTGGCTGGATCGTGAACCAAGGTTTCTTCTGTGCGCTGTTCAGCCTCTATCTGAAGAAACCGAACCCAAAGATTTTCGACTTCGGCTGCGGCATGGGCAACCAAGCACCGATCTGCCACCACTTCATCAAGAACGGGGGCAGTTTTCTGGGTGTAGATACAGATCGCCGCTCAATCGAAGCCGCCAAGGCGACACACGCTGACTTGCCAAACTGCAGCTTCTACCTGACGAAGGATCAGAACCCCTATTATCCGCAAGGCGACACGACACAAAAGATAAACGACGGCATCGACTGGCCCATCGCGCCGAAGTCACAGGACATGCTGATCTCCGTTTCTGTGTTCACGCACTTGCAGCAGAAGGATGCGGAACGCTACATGGACAAGGTCTATGAGGTGCTGGCGGATGACGGTCACGCGATCATCACGTTCCACATCGTCCGCGATTACGTGAACGAGAATGAGACCTACAATTTCACTCACGCGCTAACGCCCGGCTGGTTCACGAGCAACCCGAGCTGCCCGGAAAAAGCTATCGGCGTGACGACGGAAGCGCATCGCAATCTGTTGGCGGGACGGTTTGAAATCCTCGCTCACATCGAGGGTTCCGTGACCGGTGGCAAGCATCCTTACCTGCAAGATCTCTTTGTGCTGAAGAAGATCCCGGGCAAATAAGCCGGTTCAAAGCCCGAGCTTCACCATCAGGTCGTTGTAATTGCAACGGATCTTGTGCTTGAGTTTCACGAAGAAGGAATCGCTGTGTGGTATATTCACACTGTCCACTGTGCGGCGGTTCATACTGATGACCACATCGATGTTGTGTACCTTGGTCAACTTGCCCAGCTTCTCCATGAACACCCCATCCGCGTGATGTCCCAGGCGCTTATCTTCCGGATGATACAGCGTGTTCCCCTGCACTTCCTCGACTTTCTTCAGCAATGCAGTAGTGTGGTAGAATTGCAGGTAATCCACTTCCCCATCCAGCTTGCGACCCTTGCAAAACTTGCCTGCCGGACGATCTGCGCGACGTTGTCCCGTGATCTTTGTCACTCCTTCCGCATCTGTCACCCCGATGTCTTGTGACGCATACATGGCCTGCGGCTCGCGATTGTTCTGGATGTAATAATTCCAAACGACCTCGAAGGCGTTCGGATACAAGACATCGTCATCGCAAAGGTAAAAGAGCAGTTCACCTTTGCAGCGACCGGCGTTGATGACTTGATTGAAGCACCATGACGCCATGTTGTGCGTCTTCACCATCTCTTTCGTCTCACCTGAAGGGATAATGGTGATACGAGGATCGGTGAGGCCCTTGAAGAAGCCTTTATTCAGCAGCACTCCGCTATCCACCAAGATCATCTCCCAGTCCTGAAAGGTCTGCTTCAGCACGCCATCAATCGCCTCGCGCACATACTTCGGCTTGTTATGCGAAACGAGGATGAGACTGATCTTGGCCATACCAGACCTACTTCTTCACCGGCGCGGGATCACCCAACAGCTTGCGGCGGAGTTTGATACTGGCCATTGTTTCCACGTTCTTGCGCTGCTGTTCGCCAAACTTTCTCTGCACCAGATCCAGGAACGGCTGATGCGTGAAATACTTGTGCCACGCTTCATCGCGGAACTTCAGCACCTCGGCCGCTGTGCAATGCTTCGTAGGCAGCGGCTGGCTCTCATACGAGAGAAACGCATAGCCCGCATAGGAATCCGGCAGCGGCCATTTGTTCGCCTTGGCCGTGTAATACAGCGGACTGCCCGGCAGCGCCTGGCACGGATACATGTTCACCATCTCCGTGTTCAACTCCAGCGCCAGGTCCAGCGTCTGCTGCATCGTCTCGATCGTGTCATCCGGAAACCCGTAGATGTAGTTCGAGATGATATTGATGCCCGAGCCGCGGATGGTCTTGCACACCTCGCGGATGTTCACTTCTTGGAAGGAACCCTTCGACACCTCACTACGGATCACCTGGCTCGCCGCTTCCACACCAAGCGCCAGCCAACCAATGCCCGCCTTCTGGAACAGATCGAGATACTGCGGACGCACCGTGTCGATGCGCGAATACGACCACATACGGAACTTGTGTCCGCGATCCAGAATGCCCTTCAACAAAGGCTCGTAGTAATTCTTGTTCAGGAAGAACATCTCGTCCGAAAGGCGGATCGTCTCCACGCCGTAACCAGCGAGCTTGTCGAATTCTTTGAGGATGAACTGCGGCGACCAGAAGCGCATGTTCGGCGAGTTCGCCGAAGCAACACCCTCCGCGTTATCCACACGGTTCACGATGTTGATCATGCAAAAGTCACACTTGAACTTGCAGCCCAGCGACGTGTACATCGCCGCGAATGGCGTGCGCAGGTTGTGATTGAACTCCGCGTGCCAGAAGTGCGCGCGATACAGGTCCAGCGGGCTGCTCTTATACGGCAGCAGATCCCACGCGTAACCCGGCAGGTCCTCATCCATCCGCTCATGCGGCACTACGATTTCCGGCGGGTTCAACTGCGGCACCCCACCCGTCTTGTGACCGATGCCCTTGACCTTGTCCAAGCCCGTCTTCAGGTCCGTCTTCAACAGGTTGTGCAGCGCATACACCCCTTCGTTCAGCAAAATGATGTCGATGCAATCGAAGCCCAGCACTTCCATCGGCAACGCGCTCGTGTGCGAACCGACGAAGCAGATGATCGCCTCGGGATTCAGCGCCTTGACCTTGCGGGCCAAGGCCGTCGCGCCGATCATGTTCGTGGTGCCTGAGTTCGGGTTTTGACCGTAAACCACGAAGCAGACCAAACGCGCCTTCGCCTCATGGATGCGTTGCGAGGCCGCATCGTCGCTCAGGCGTTCGGCGCCGCAATCTAGGATGGCCACGCCATAGCCCTTCGCCCGGCAGCTCTGCGCGAGCAGCAGCGACCACGTCGGCGGTTCGATGGCCGAGAAGTCTTTGCTCAACTCCTGATACGCCGTGGCGGCGGAGTCAGCATTGACGAACAGAACATCTAGCGGGCGATTCATGCTTATACTTACTTCAGATTGTTCAACAAATCGCATAATTGTGCGATCTTGCTGCGGTCCAGGTCCGGATAGTTACCGATGTAATAGCCGTAGAAGTGAACATGGTTCACGTTCGGATACTGCTCAAATTCATTACCAAAGAGGCGACGCAGATACGGCTGGCGCAATTGATTACCACCACCCGAGGTGCCGCGTCGGAACTCCACGCCAGCTGCTCGGAGTGCCTTTTCCAAGCGATCACGGAACTCCGGGTCCGCCTTGCGAATGACCAGCGTGAAAGCGTAGTTGCTGCTGCCTTCACAATTGAACTCCGTCCAATACTTCGAGGAATCCAAGCCCTTCAGGAACAGTTGCAGGTTCTCACTGCGGATCACGTTGTTCGCATCGAGACGCTTGAGCTGCTCACGACCCAACACCGCATTTAGTTCCGTGCTGCGCATGTTGTAGGCGGGATAGGCGAAGATGAAGTCGGGATTAAGGTCCGGAAATTTCGTCTTATACTCTTCCTTCACCTCAGGAGAGGTTACCTCGCGCACCATGCCGTGGGAGCGGAACATGCGCACGGCTTCGTAGAACTTCTCATCGTTCGTGCAGATCATGCCACCTTCGATGGTGCTCATGTGATGCGCGTAGTAGAACGAAAAATTGGAGGCGAAACCGTAACTGCCCAGCTTCTTGCCCTTGAAGGTTGCGCCATGGGATTCGCAAACGTCTTCGATCAAGGGGATGTTCCGCTTCTTCAGGTCATCGAGCAGACGCTGGTTCAGCGCGTTGTAGCCGAGCACGTAGGTCAGGAAAACGGCGCGGGTCTTCGGCGTGATCTTGCGCAGGATCTCATCCGTATCCATGCCCAAGTGGCTGTTATCGATGTCCACAAACACCGGCGTCAAACCGGCTTGCAGCACGGACGCGATATCGGAGACCCACGTGAGCGTGGGCACGATGACTTCACCGGGGCCGTAGAGTTCGCGCAAGGCCGCCATCGTGATACCGTTTGCCGAGGCGCCCGAGTTCACGAATACACTGTACTTGCAGCCAAGCCATTCGGACCATTCCTTCTCGAAGGTGCGGACATTCGTGGACTGCGTCAGGATCGGATCATCCTGTTGCAGGAACTTGATCAGCGCGTCGAGATCGCTACGGGGAATGTTGTTGGCCATCAATGGCCACTTCAGATTCGGTGCAGTCACAGCGGGTGGAGCGGTTAAAGTCTCACTTCTCATTGTAGTAATCGCCGTATTCCACGATCAACGTGCTGCGGCCGTCGGTGCGGTTCAATGCCTTCTCGTAAGCGGGATAGATGTCCTGCGGTTCATCGAGGCGGATGACCTCGATAGTTGTGCACATCAGCTTGAACGCCTCGGTGAAATCACCGACGTGCTGGAACTGCGGATGCAACGGGCGTTCAGACCCAATCCCTGTGCGGATGATGACCTTGGGCTTATAGCCGCCATCAGACATCGCGGACATCTTGTCGAGGTGACCTACGATCTGGTTGACCGCGAGTAAAAGGAAGTTCCATCGCGGATAGATGCTGATGGGCACAAGGCCCGTCAACGCCATGCCGGTGGACATGCCCATCTGCATCTCTTCAGCCACCGGGAGTTCCAGCAACTTTTCACGCGGCACGTTCTTAAGCGTGTTTGTCATGCCCGTTCCCGCGCAAGCCACCGCTTGGCCCATGAAGATCGTGCGGGGATCACGTCCCAGCATCTCCATCGACCGGCTCAGTTCGTCAAAATATTTCATGCTCTGATCGCTTAAAATTGCACGCGGACACCGGCACCGGCATGCGGATACTTCGTTTGATATTTGTAAGAGATGATGGACGGATGCGACGGCGTCTCGTGGCTCAACACCGGTTGATTCCACGCCTCACGCGTGTCCGTGCAGACCGACTTGCCGTTGTCTTCCACGATGAAACGGATCGGCAACTGGTGGTTGATCGAATACTTGATAGATTCATGAGCGATACCCGTCTCCGCCGTCATCTCGCCCATGAAGCAATGCACCATGTTCGTACCGCCCTGCCGCTTGATGCCCATGGCCGCACCGACCGCGATGGGGATGATGCCCCCGACGATGGCCGAGGACACGATGCGCTGCTCCGGGAAGCACAAGGTGATGGAATGCCCGGCGAGAATCTCCGCGCGCACCTTCTCAGGCGGCACACCTTTGAGCAGGCATTGGTAGTGACTGCGCCAGGAGCACATGACCCAGTCATCCGCTTTCACATCGCGGAAAATCTCGATCATTTTCTCCTCATTCCCCGAGTATAAGTGGATGGGAGCGCGTATCTTACCTTGATTGAAGGTATTCGCGATCTCAGTCTCAAACTGGACCAATTCTTCAGCCGTCAGCTTCGTAATCATCAACAACCTGTCTATGTCGCACCCAAAAGTGTGCAATTTGCCTGCCAATCTCACGATTGGCCGCTTAAAAACGGTCCGGTGAACGTAACTGCCCCCCTTGGTCAGGTCAATTCCTCGAACGCATCAATCTGCTGGCTCGAGCGATGCTTATCCTGCTCGGAAAAGTCCTCCTGCGGATCGAAGAAAATGATCTGGCTGCCCGAGAACTCGAACTCGAACGGCACATGAATGAGCCGACAGAGCTTCTCCCGGATCTTCGCATGCGTCTCTGGCGGTGCAAAAAGCAGCAGAAAACCGCCTCCACCCGCCCCTAAGAGCTTGCCGCCCAAGGCTCCCGCTTCCCGTGCCTCGATGTAAAGCTGGTCCACGCGATCGTTGGAAATCTTATCCCCCAAGCTGCGTTTCGCTTGCCACGCTTCGTGAAGGAGGTTGCCGAACGGATCCAAGTTCCCTTTCCCGCTCAGGATACCCGCGCTCTCATCCACCATCTCGCGCATCCGATGCAGCACTGCCGTCTTCTTGCCCATATCCGTGACATAAGAGGACGCCACACTGGACGCGGTGCGCTTGATGCCCGTGTAGAAGAGCAGCAGATGCTTATTCAACTCATGCAACCGTTCCGTCGCCAAAGTCACCGGCCGCACCGAGAACTCATCGTTCTTGCTGAACGAAATCTGATTGAACCCACCATAAGCCGCCGCCACTTGATCCTGCGAACCGACGGTTTCCTTCAGAATCTCCTGCTCGATTTTGATGCTTTCCTCGGCCAGTTGTTTCTTACCGACCATCCGCCCCTTCAAGGCATAGAGCGCATGCAGCAAGCCCACCGTGAACGCCGAGCTGGAGCCCATACCACTGCGCCCCGGCAAATCACCGTCATGATGGATCTCCACCCCACGATGCAGGTCCAAGAAGCGCAACACCTCACGCGCCGAAGGATGCACGATCTCATCAATCGTCTTGCAGTCCTCGATCTTCGAATACACCACACGGATGCGGTGTTCAAAGAATGGCGGCAGATAGCGCACCGTCAGGTAGCAATACTTGTTGATCGTCGCGCCCATCACCGCGCCGCCATGCTGGCGATACCACAACGGATAATCCGTGCCCCCGCCGAAGAACGAGATGCGAAAAGGTGTGCGGCTAATGATCATAAGCTAGGCAATCACTCCGGTTTTATTGGCCAGATAGTCTTTCAATGGTTCCCAGACCGGCGGCACCATCTGCTCCCACGGCGGTAACGTCTCGCGTGAAAAAAACTCCAATGTCTCGCTCTCATGACTCTTGAGCAGATCGCCGCCCTTGATACGCGCCACCAATACTACATCAAGTTTCTGCGTCACATCGCCATTGTCCGCAAAATACACGATGCGATATTGCGGCCCGGAATAGACGCCTTGCAGTCTGACGATTTCCACGTCCAAGCCTGTCTCTTCCTTCACCTCACGCACCGCCGCTGCTTCAAAAGATTCGCCCAGATCCAGCGCTCCACCGCACAACCCCCAGAGCCCGCAATCGCGCCGTTGCTCCAGCAGGATATGCCCCCGGTCATCCTCGATAATGATCCCCACCCCGAACCGCTGCCGCGTGATGGCGCTCAGCGGACGCGGCGCAAACATGCCATCGGCCAGGGTGATCATGGCTCCAGAGTGCGCGGATAACGGCCATGGTGGCAAGCTCGCGGTGCTCATGCGAACCACCTCTCGTTTTGCCGCACAAACGCCGTCGCCTGCGGCAATGTCTCCGGCGTGCCGATATCGAGGAATTCACACTCCGCTTCCACCACGCGCAAGCTCTTCCCCTCTTTCAACAAACCGCCAAACACATCACGCTCAAAACTCAATGGCCTCTGCGCCGGGAACCCCTTCAGCACTTCATCCCGCAGCAGATACACGCCCGCATTGATGAGGCCCGCTCCCGGCCGTTTCTCCTCAAAGCTCACGAGCTGTTTCTGCCCATTCACCTTGAGCGTGCCATACCGCGACGCGTCCTCCATCTGCAGACCGAGCAAGCCTCCCGCATCACTCTCGTCTACCGCACGCCAAAGCGGAGCCAACTCAGCGAGCGCGAGCGAATCTCCATTCAGCACCAGCCACGCCTTGGGCGTCCAGCCGGTGTCTTGCGCCGTCTGCCAGAAACCGCCCGCTGTCCCCAGCGGATCCGTCTCCCGCACACATTTCGTTTCCACACCGCTGACCGGTTTGGTTTGAAAATGCGCCTCGATGGTATCGCCGAGATAGCCCGTGGAGAGGCCGATGCGCGTGATGCCTTGCCGCTTCAGGTAGCGGACCACCCATTCCACGAAGGGTTTGTCCGCCACCGGCGCCATCGGCTTCGGCAGGTCCGCCAGCAGATGCCGGATGCGCGTGCCAAATCCCCCCGCCAGAACCACCGCCGCGATCTCTGATGCTTCCAACCCCACGCGCTTCCTTGTCCCTTACACGTTCGAGTAGATCGTGTTTCGGATGATGGTGTACGTCTTGATCAATTCCACGATGCCGCGGTCCAAGTCCCAGTCCGGCTTGTAGCCCGTCGCCGCGATGCGTGCGTTCGACACAATATAATCACGCTTGTCCGGGTCTTCGCCGATCGGCGCCTCGATGAACACGAACTTCGGCAGATGCTTCTGGATCACCGCGCACAGCTCGAGCTTGGACAGGTTCGCATCATCCAAACCGACGTTGTAAGCCTTACCCTTCATCGATTCAAAATTCTCCAGGCCATGTGTGAACGCCTTTGCCACGTCACGGATGTGGATGTAATTGCGCTTGAAGTGACCTTCGAAGATCACCACCGCGCGATCATGCACTGCGCGATACACAAAGTCATTCACCAGCAAGTCGAGACGCATGCGCGGCGCGGCACCGAACACCGTCGCCAGACGGAAGCTGATGCTGTTCTCGCGACTCAGCACAGCTTCTTCTGCCTTCACCTTCGTCACGCCATAAGTCGAGAGCGGGCGCAGCGGAGAATCTTCCGTGCAATGCTTGCCCTTCTCGCCGATGCCATAGCCGCTGTTCGTCACCGGCATCACCACCCACTGCTCGTTGCTCGCCAGTTTGCAGATCATCTCCACGGCGTTCTGGTTCGTCGTCGTGGTCGCGATCTGGTCCGTATTGCACAGCGGCACGCCGACTAGAGCAGCCAGCGGGATGATCACATCGGCCTTCGCCACCAGCGGCTTCACGATGGATTCTTCGCGCGCATCGCCACGCACCACCTGGAACGTATCGTAATGGCAGCAGTCCAGCAGGCTGTTCTGACCGAAGTAAAAATTGTCCAACACCGTCACCTCATGCCCCTGCGCCAAAAGAGTCGGCACAATGATCGAACCCAAGTAACCCGCACCACCAGTGATAAGAATCTTCATATTTGAGTTTTATTAGCTAACTAGCGCGGATAGGCCTTGGCAACCAGATTTGCGATCTCCCCACCGATCGCCAGCGACGCCGTCGCCCCCGGACTCGGCGCATTCAACACGTGAACCGCCTGATTTTTGCATACCAAAGAGAAATCCTGCACCAACGTCCCATCATTGCCCATCGCCTGCGCACGCACCCCGGCTCCGCCCGGTTCCAGGTCACCCACCTGCACCGCCGGCACCAATCGTTGTAACGATTCGCAGAACAGTTTCTTGCTGAATGACCGCTGGATCTCATCCCAGCACATGCTCGGATACTGCGCCATGAACTTCCACAACCCGCCAAACGTCAACGCATCCGCCAAGTCTTCCACATTCACATCCTGCTTGCGATACCCCTCGCGCGCGAAGGCCAGCACCGCATTCGGCCCCGCCTCCACGCCGCCATGGATCATCCGCGTGAAATGCACTCCGAGGAATGGAAACTTCGGGTCCGGCACCGGATAGATCAGATGCTTCACCAGATGTTCCCGGTCCTTGCGCAGTTGGTAATACTCGCCGCGGAACGGCACGATCCGCACCTCGCGCTCCTCACCCGCCAGCTCGCAAACGCGATCCGAGTGCAACCCGGCGCAATTCACCAGGAACTTGCTCTTGAACGTCCCCGCCGCCGTCAGCGCCACCCACTCGCCACTATGAAATCTCAGCGACTCCACCTTCGCCCCCGTGACCACTTGCCCGCCCATCCGTGAAATCTCACTCACCATCGCCGCACAAACTCCGGCGTAATCCACAATCCCCTCCTGCGGCACGCGCAACGCCGCCAGCCCCGCCACGTTCGGCTCGATCTCCCGCATCTCCTCCGCGCTCAACCAACGCAAACCCTCCAGCCCGTTCTTCGTGCCGCGATCCTGCAAATCCTTGAGCCGCTCCACCTCCGCCGCATCCGTCGCCACCACCAGCTTCCCGCAGATCTCATGCTTGATGCCGTGCTGCTGGCAGAACGCCGTCATCTCGCGGATGCCATTCACCGCCATGCGCGCCTTGATGGACCCCGGCTTGTAATACAACCCGCAATGCAGCACCCCGCTGTTATGCGTGCTCTGATGCCGCCCCACACCCGCTTCCTTTTCCAAGACACGCACGCGCTTGCCCGGATTCGCCTCGCACAAGCGCAAAGCCGTTCCGAGCCCGACCAGCCCGCCACCCACCACAATGATGTCCGCCATTTCACTCATAATCCAATAACCCGCGCATCCTCCACACAACCCGCCCCGCCGACAAGCCTGCTGCAATCCTCGTCGTCGTCCTTCGTCCTCGTCCTCGATTCCCCCCTCTCTCGACATTCTCTTCTCCTTCTTCATCTACACCCAATCTGCCACAAGCCTTTCGTCTCCGTTATTCTTAACCTCGCTATTCCTCACTATTCTCGGACAAAATTTCATTTCCATCCCCGCATCCTGCCATCTTCGCCGCTTTACCTCTAACCATGCATCTCACTACATCCCACTGCATCCACACAAAATCGCTCTTTCTTGCCTCCAAACTGCCACATCTCACAGCGTTAGCCTCCGGTGTGGCCGGTACGCTCCATGGAGACAAAATTTCAGGATATTACTCTCTCACGTCAAAGTTCCGCCTTCAGGCGGTTCGGACCGGCCCATTCCAGTTTGACGTGTCCCTCCATTTATGACTCCATAGTTTCGTGCCCAAGGTTTTTGATTATGCTTACCCAGACCTCAAGAAAGGCATCCGTTGGTGTTGCCTCATCGGCGGGGCCTTTGCCCTTCTCTGGCTGGGATTGTGGAGCTGGCTTGCCGCAACGGAAGTCGAGGATGGGTCTTGTCTGCGCTTCGGTGATTCTTGGTGGACGTTAGCCAATTGGTGGGCATTAACGAAGTCCGCCGCGACCATCTTTCTTTACACCGGGATTCCCTCCGGAATTATGGCCGCGTTTCGCCCTGAGTTCAGCACCCCAGCACGTTGAGACTCGGTGCTTGAGTTGAATCAAACAACACACCGGAGCATTCGGATTCACTCCTTCATCATCTCCCCAAAACCACCCTCGTCCCCGCCACCAGCGCATCCACCCTCGGTCTCAAAGGATAATCCGAGGGTGCCTCCAGTGTGTAAGACAGGCGCGTCTTGTACTGCAGCAGGTAAAACGCCTCCGGCCATTGCGGTCGTGAGGCCGGATCAATGCTGGGCCGGATGATACCGCCCTGCGCCGGACGCCCCTCGATCTCACTCGACGTATCGATTGGACATACCGGTCGCACCGCCTCAATCATCGGCTCCGCATACGAAGGCACACCATCCGGATTCAGCTCATAGACATAGAAGCCATGGCTCTCCCAATCCTCATGCAGACACAGCGCCACATCATACTTCGGCTGCTTTTCCAGCCACGCGATATGGGCGACCACCTCCGGTTCTTTTGAGCCATGATACTCCCGGTTCAGATCCACCTTGTTCCGGTTCTCCCGGGTATTGGCGGGAAAGCCGGTGGGATTCAGACAGGGCAAAAGCCACACCTCCGCATCGTCCGGCCATTCATTCTCCTCCAGCAACCGCAACGCTGCCAACGGTCCCGCCGGTTCATCTCCGTGCATGCCCGTGGAGATGTAGATGCGCCGTTTAGGATTCGCTACCGGACGATGAAACACCCACAAACATAGATCCTCCGTGCAGCGAAGCTGCTCCGTCTCCCAGCCAAATCTCTTCGCCGCCGCCACCGAAGTATCCAGCACTTTGGCTATATCCAAGGTCTCGCCATGATAGGCACCTTTGTTCAGCAGTAACCGTCGAATGGGCGTTTCGCTCATCGCCCCGGAATGAAACGCAGGAAGCCCCTCGGTGCAAGTCACAATGTGATTCCCAAGTATCTATGCCGCCCTGATTACACTGAAAGGAACAAATGTTCTCCCTCTCCCCTCAACGGGGAGAGGGCTGGGGTGAGGGGTGAGACCGCTAGAACCGGCCGAAACGAAAATCTTACTTCACACAAACTTCTTCATGCTCGTGCGTATGCTCATGATCGCCGCAGCCGCCTTCTTTGGCTCCCTTGCACCCGAGCGGATGCTTGTCGCCCTTGAACGGAGGACGCATGGCCAGGCCCAGCAATTCCAGCATCGCCTTGTCTTCGTCGTAATCCGGCGAAGGCACGGCCGAGGTCAGCATGCTCTTTGTCTCCGAGGAGAAAATCGAATTCGCGCCCGCCAGGAAACAGAATGCCTGTTCGGAAACCGAAAGCTTCGCGCGACCGGCCGAGAGCCGCACCATGCTGCGCGGCATCAAAATGCGCGCCGTGGCGATCATCCGCAACGCTTCCGTGAACGGCACATCCGGCGCATCTGCCATCGGTGTGCCAGGGACCTTGGAAAGAATGTTCACCGGCACCGACTCCGGATGCGGCTCCATGTGCGACAACGTGTGGAGCAGATCCACGCGGTCATTGATCGTCTCACCCAAACCGAGGATGCCACCCGTGCAAAGCGTCACACTTGTCTTGCGCACATTCTCCAGCGTGTTGAGCCGGTCTTCATACGTGCGCGTTGTGATGACGGATTTGTAATGCGAGGCCGAAGTGTCGAGATTGTGATTGTACGCGTAAAGCCCTGCTTCCTCGAGGCGCTTGGCCTGCGATTCATTCAGCATGCCCAGCGTGCAGCACACTTCCACGCCCATGTCCGTGACTTCACGCACCATCTCCAGCACTTTATCGAACTGGTCGTTATCTTTTGCCGAACGCCACGCCGCCCCCATGCACACCCGGCTCACACCGCTTTCCTTCGCCCGC
Source organism: uncultured Verrucomicrobiota bacterium (assembly GCA_964589735.1). Classification (GTDB taxonomy): domain Bacteria; phylum Verrucomicrobiota; class Verrucomicrobiia; order Limisphaerales; family JAEYXS01; genus JAEYXS01. The sequence continues at coordinate 33,324 of CAZPUL010000025.1, forward strand.
TTGGCGATGTCGATGACCGCGCACTTGTCCATCAACTCCTGCCGCTCGATGCCCGTCTGGTAACGCGACGACTGTGAGCAATACGAGCAATCCTCCGGGCACGCGCCCGTCTTGATGGAGATCAGTTTGCAGACCTGCACCTCGCTCGGGTCCGGCTGCTCGCGATGCACCGCAGCGGCGCGGAACACGAGGTCCAGTAAGGGCATATCGTGAATCGCGCGGATCTCTTCCCGCGTCCAGTCGTGGCGTAAGGCAGTGGTCATGCTTAATTCCGGGCGGCTGTTCTGGTTGAAATTCGCGTCAACCAATCATCGCCCGATGGTTGACACCATACGCTGATGTCGCTGTGAGGCAAGCAGAACTGACTTGAAAAATGGCCTAATTCATCCCGGAAAGGTTCGCCTCACCCCTCCACCATCAGCACCGGCTTCTCCCACGTATGCAAGGGGTTCCGGGTGTAATCGTTCGCTTCCAGCTCCCCCAGCCAGCGGCAGATGAGGTCTTGCGCCACCGCCACGTTGAAATGTTCATGCCGCACCGGGTATTGCTTCAGGTTGTTCTGCGCCAGCCGGAACAAGGCTGCCGAGGGTTTCAGCCGTTCCTTCTGCAGATGCACAAACGCCCCGGCCAGTTGGATAAGCCCCTTGTAGTAGGCGTAGTTCGGGCTCTGGCGGTCCAGCAACCACAGATCCTCCAGCACATCATGCGCCTCGTAAAAGAGCTGCCGGTTGAAGCATTCAAAAAAACCGATGTAATGCGCATCCAGAGCCTGCCCCTGCCAGGTCTCAATCATCGCCGCAATCTTCGCGCTCTTTTTGCTCACGCCCGGAATGTAAGCCGCTACTCCGGCCGAGGGAAGCCCAGCGTGCCAGCTTGCCTTTCCGGTTGCGCATCACGAATCACGCTTTGCGAATCCATCAATTCTCCCACCCGAAAAATTGACAACCCCCGCCCTGTTCCCCACTCTCACCTCATGGTGAAACCAGTATTAGGACGAGGCTTGGGTGCGTTGTTAGGCGGAGCCGGTGCGGCGAAGCCCGCCCCTGCCGCTCCCGCCGCCGCGCCCGCTTCCCCTTTTGCTGCCCCAGCGGCACCCTTCACGCCCGCTCCCGCCGCCCCAGCGCCTGCGGTGCCTGCCGGTGAAGTCATCCGCAAGGTGCCTTTAAGCGAAATCCATCCCTGCGCCTTTCAGCCCCGCAAAGATTTCGCCCCCGAAGCCATCCAGGACCTCGCCGCCTCCATCAAGGAACAAGGCATCGTCCAGCCCCTGCTCGTCCGCAAGAGCGCCGATGGCTACGAACTCATCGCCGGGGAACGCCGCTGGCGCGCCGCCCAGGTCGTCGGTCTGAGCGAAGTCCCCGTCATCGTCCGCGAAGCCACGGATGCCCAACTGCTTGAGCTCGCCCTCATCGAGAACCTCCAGCGCGAGAACCTGAATCCCATCGAGGAAGCGCTCGGCTACAATCAATTGCTCGGCCAGTTCGGCCTTACCCAGGAACAAGTTTCTACCAAGGTCGGCAAAAGCCGTGCGGCGGTCGCCAACGCTCTCCGTCTGCTCAAGCTCGCACCTGAACTCCAAGGCTACCTCCGCCATGGCCAGATTTCCGTCGGTCACGCCAAGGTCATCCTCGGCCTCGTCATCGAAGCCGAGCAAAAGCTAGCCGCCGAACGCATCATCAAGGACGGCCTGAGCGTCCGTGAAACGGAAGAACTGGTCGCCGGGATGCTGGGTAAAAACAGCGCCTCGGAAGGCGTCCGGCACAGTGCCAAGAAAACGCCCCCGAAAGATGCCCACGTGGCCGACCTCGAGCGCAAGTTGCAGGAGCGCTTCGGCACCCGCGTGGCCCTGAAATACAAGGCCGGCAAGGGCTCGGTGGAGATCCGATTTTTCAATGACGACGACCTGGAGCGTGTGCTGCAAGTCGCCGGCATTCAGATGGACTAAACTACGGTCGCCAGTTGGTGGCCGTTGCCAAGGCCAACCATGACACCTGAAAATACCCCCGGACTGCGTGCGCGCACGGCCGCCGCTCTCCGTCTTGAAGCCAGCCGTGTCCCCCAACTCACCGCCTTCGTCGGCCTCGACGGTTTCGTCGATGAGATCCTCGACGTGGTGGACAAACGCCAGGACGTCGCCAACTACCAGCGCATGCCCACCATCGCCAGCCTGGGCGAGCGCATCTCGGGCGCGGCTGGTCGCAGCACGAACATCGAGCTGGTCACCCGTCGCACGAAGCTGGGCGGCAATGGTCCCATCATGGCCAATGCCCTCGCCTCCTTCGGCCTGAACACCACGTACGTTGGCAGCCTGGGCTTCCCCAACCTTCATCCTGTCTTTGCCGAGTTCGCCCAACGCGCCAAAGTCATCTCCATCAGCGAACCCGGCCACACGGATGCGCTCGAGTTCGAGGATGGCAAGCTCATGCTCGGCAAGATGTATCCCCTCGCCGAGGTGAACTGGGAAAATCTGAATGCCCGCGCGGGTGCCGAGACCGTTCGCTCCCAAGTGCAAAGTTCCACCCTCATCGCCTTCGTGAACTGGACCATGCTGCCCCACATGAGTGCCATCTGGGAACGCATGCTCGCCGAGATCGTCCCCACTGTGACCGGCGAACGACGCTGGATGTTCTTCGACCTCGCCGACCCCGCCAAACGCACACGGGAAGATCTGCTGCACGCCTTGGAACTCGTCCACCAGTTCAACACCAAGTTCCGCGTCATCCTCGGCTTGAACGAAAAGGAAGCCTTCGAAGTCGGTGAAGTGCTCGGCCTTCCCATGCCGGATGGTTCACCCAATGGCCTCGGCTGCCTCACCCAACGCATCGCCGAAAAAGTCGCCGTGGAAACCATCGTCGTCCACCCCGTCACCTACGCCTTGGCGGTCACCGATGGCCAAGTATCCATGGTCGCTGGACCGCGCATCCAGAAGGCGCTCATCACCACCGGCGCGGGCGATCACTTCAACGCTGGCTTCTGCCTGGGCAAGTTGCTCGGCCTGGATGACGCCGCAAGTGTATTGACCGGCGTCACCACCAGCGGGTATTACGTGAAGACGGCAACCACACCCGGCATGCTCGACCTGGCAGGCATGATGGATAATTGGCCCTCGTAAGTCTCGACTGAGACGATTATTGAAATGGCAACCAAACGGAAATCGGTGAAGGCGCCGGGACGCAAAGCAGCTGTTAAGAGCCGTAAACCGCTTAAACGCCGGATTAAACGACGCAAGAAAATGGTATTGGAGATCGTAAAATTTGGTCACCCGGTCCTCCGCCAAAAAGGCGCGAAGATCGAGAAAGTAACGCCCGAGATCAAGCAACTCATCGATGACATGATGGCGACGATGAAAGACGCCCACGGCGTCGGCCTCGCCGCCCAGCAGATCGGGCAAGCATTGCAACTCGCCGTCATAGACGTGCGCGGCATCGAGGACCGCCCTTCCACGCTTCACTTGGATGGCAAACCGGCGGATGTGGATGCCTTCATGCCCCTGATCCTCCTCAATCCCGAGATAAAACCAGTGAACGAGCCCGTGAAAGGCCCTGAAGGCTGCCTGAGCTTCCCGGAGATCTATGCCGACATCGAGCGCCCGGAGTCTGTCGATGTCACCGTCACGACCCTCGATGGCAAAACGAAATCCTTCCGCTGCGGCGGCCTGCTCTCCCGCGCCGTCCAGCACGAGAACGACCACCTGAACGGCATCCTCTTCATCGACCGCATGGATCGCAACACGAAACAGGAACTCAAGCCCGAGATCGACGATCTCCAGGCCGCCACGAAGAAGAAGCTGAAGAAGTGATCAGCGGGCGACTGTGATCGGCGCCGGCGGATTTGCCTTGCCGGACAGCCGCTTCGCTTCCGACATGATGTAGAACATCTCCCGCGCGATCTCCCGGCAACGCTCGTTGTAAGCCGCCGTTTCCGAAGGCGTGTCATCGCAAATCCTCGGATCCACGTAATGGATCGCGTACCGCGCGATGGAGCCCTTCACCACCGGACAGCTCTTGTCCGCCGAACTGCACGTCATCAAGGCGATGAACCGCTCCGCCGGGTTGTCATCCGCGTTGTAAACCTTCGAGTAAGCCTTGATCGGCGGACGCTCGCCCGCATAGTGCACCAGATACAGCGGATTATCACCGCTCGTGGCGTCTTTGATCTGGAAGCCCGCACTCCGCATGGCCGTGATCGTCCGGCAGTTGCATGCCGTCACCTCCGTGCCGCCCGAATATGCCTGCACCCGGTCGAGACCATAGTGATACGCCGCCGTCTGCGCCCAGATCTGCGACATATGGCTGCGCCGCGAATTGTGGGTGCAGATAAACGTCAGCCGGGCGTCTTGCCCCTGCTGTAATTGCGTAGCGACCGTCTGGGCGATCTGTCCCAGCACCACCTTTCTTTCCGCCGACAGCTTGTCCAGTTCACCCGCCACTTCGTTCACATAGGTTTGCAAAGGCGGCAGCAACCCCGCCTCGGACTTCGCTTCGGAAATGTCAGGCGCGCTGGCACAACCCGCGCACCAGACGATGACACTGAGCAACACGATGAACATCTTCATACTTCGTTCTCAATTAATTGGCGGCCAGCTCCACACAGAGCACACTCATCCCGCCCCGCAGGTAAAGCCGCGTCCCCACGAGTGCCGGATGGGAATACACTTCCACAGCATCCTCAAAAATCTTCAGCCGCGAGATGACCGCGCACTTGTCTTTGGTTGCATCCAGCAGAACCAGTTCACCCGACAGCGAGATCACCAGCACGCGCTCCCCATCGGCGATCAGCGTCGCGAAATCCCCCGCCGCATCATCGCTCCGTTGCCACACCGGCTTCAGCCCGTTCTGCACGCTGAGACTGTGCAATCCATTATGCGCGCCATAGACCCGGCCCCGCGTCACCACCGGCGTCGCCGAATCCGGCGACAGTTCCTTATACTCGCCCGCCGGCTCCGGGATGATCCGCCCGGCATCATCAAACCGATAGAGCCGCGTGCCATTGTTCTCCGAGGTCACCACCAATCCGCCCTCCACGGCGATGGGTGTGGGCACGTTGAAATCTCCCGGCGACCGCGGAACTAATTGCCAGAGGCGCTTTCCCGTTTTCACATCCCACCCGCCCAAGGAATGCTGGTCATAGCCCACGATCTGCCGATGCCCGCCGAACTCTCCGCAAATGAACGCCGCGTAGGCAGCCGGTGAACCCGGCGTCGCCCAGCGCGTCTTTCCCGTGGCACAATCCAAAGCCACCAACGATGCCTTCGCCCCGCCGGGATTCACGATGAGCATGTCATCCACCACCAGCGGCGTGGCACACATGCCCCATGTCGGCAGTTGCGCTTCAAACTCCCCCGGCAAATCCCGTTTCCAGATCAGCTTTCCTTCCGCCAATGTCACACAGCGCAATTCACCGAACGCTCCCAGCAGATACACCTTGTCCTGATGGATGACCGGTGTGGCCCGCGGCGACTGTCCGTAATCCAGATGCCCGCTTGCCGGATATTCCACGCGCCAGAGGAATTCGCCATTCTCCGTATTGAGGCAGCGATACACATCATGTTCATCGGCAAAATCACGCTCCGCCAAGATCAACCGGTTGCCGCTGACGCTGAGTCCGGCGAGGCAACTGGGCATCGCTCCTTTTTTCCAGACAATCTTCGCCTTCTCCGGCAGCCGCGCTGGCAACTGCGGCACCAACCCGTCGCGATTCGGCCCGCGCCAGTCCGGCCAGTCACGTCCGGCACTGGCCTGCGGTTTGGCTTTTTTCTCAGTGGTTATCGGCCTGAAACCTTCCCGGCTTTCCATCTCCTTGAGCAGCTTGGCATCTTCTTTCAATCCCAGCAGCGACTTGAGGATGCCCTGTTCCTTTTCCGGCTTGATAGCGTCGTTCAGGAAGACCGTGATGAATGGCACCGCTTGCGTCTTGCCGAGAACTTTAAGCTCACCCGGCTTCACACTCCCGCACCCTTCCAGCAACCGCAGCGCATAACTCGGGATCACCGCCACCGGCAAGGCTGTTTCCGTGCTGTCGAGCACATCTAGGGCGGCATCGGTGTACTGGTCGCGCTTCTCCTGTTGTGTCGGTGCTTTCACTCCGGCTGCTTGCAGCGCCGCCGCCAAGGCCATCTGGTTCGCCTCCGTATCGGCCAGACCGAAGAAGATTCTTCGTCCAGTGATGTCTTTCAGTTCCTTGGCCGTATCCTTGGCTTGAACCACGATGGAGCCCGTCATCACCGTCTCACCCTCCTGATCCGTCAGTTCACAGACCGGGCGCGCTTTCAATCCCGCCTTTTGGGCACCTTTCGCCACTTTGGAATGCTCGCCGATGACCACCACTTCCTGTCCGGGCCCGATGACCGCCATCGTCTCGGCCAGATCATCGGAGAACTCGATGCTCACCTCTTGCTTGAGCGCCGTGCCGAGTCGCGCTGCCAGCTTGCGGTAATCCCGCTGGCCATAGCCCTTCATGCACGCACACGCCAACTCCTTGGCGAGCGGGTCCATGACGACCAGCACCACCGGTGCAGCCGCTTTGGCCGGCGGTTTGCCACTGGCCCCCTCGGCCACCAGCAACCCGCACAACCACACCACCCAAACGCCGAACCAGCCGCTTGCTTTGCCCCACTTCATGAACCCTCCTCTGTGATAATCCATCATTCACCCTGGGTGCGCGGCGCAAAGATCCGGATCGCATCATTATGCGTGTCCAGCATGTAGAAGCGTCCCCCATCCGGGCTCACTGCCACCGTCACGCGCACGCACTCGCTCGGACCGTCCACCAGCGCCACCACCTCGATGAATTTGCCCGTGGCTGAGAACCGCTTGATGCACGTCGGCGGACCCGATTCCGCCACCAGGACCTCGCCGTTCGCCAGCACCCGTAAATTCTTCGGTTCGCAGCACCCGCCGAAATCATCCGCCTTCACCTTGCCGGCCGAGCCGAACTTGGTGATCTGCTTCCCATCCCGGTCACGTGCTTCCACCGCATGCCGCGCATTGTGCGGGATCCACAAATTGCCATTATGCGACTGGATGTCCATCTGCCCGCAGCACCCGCGCAATTTCTCCACCACCACCTTCGGATTCTGCAAGGCATGATCGAAACGATAGACTTGGAAGGTGAACTCGTTCGGTGTCGGCACCGCCATGAACACATCCTTGTCCGTCACCGTCAGGCCGGTCACCGACGTGCGCCTTTGTTCCAGGGCACGCTTCATGTTCTCGATCTCCGATGGGCCCGAACGGCCCGATTGCTTGATCATCTCCTCCATCTCCTTGGTGATCACCACGGGCACACTGGCCACCGGCGAGACGACTGTAGCCAATACCTTCCCCTCTGCATCCAGTTTGACCAGTTTGCCATCACCCGCCGCGAAGATGGTGCCATCCTTCGCCACGGCGACTGCTTCCGGCCCGATCTCCAGTGGCCAGGTCTTGAGCAACTCACCCTTGGGTGAGAACATCTTCAGAATGCCCCCTTTGGCTGCACCTGTCGGCGTATTATAACATGCCAGGATGTTCCCCTCCGCGTTCAGGCAGAAATTCTTCAAGGAGCCCGGACTCCGCTTGTCCCCGATCTGCAGCTTGCCGACCTCCACCGTGGCCGGTTTCCACATCGGATCCTTCGCGCGCGCGTCCGCCGCCGCCTTTTGCTGTTTCTGGTACTCCTCCATCGTGAGCCCCTGAGCCAGCGTTGCGGTTTGCAGACATGCCCCGGTGATGACCGCCAGCATGATCAGCTTTTGCACATTGTGTTTCATGTCTCCTCCTTTGCTTTCTTTTTTAAATTTCTGGATGCGACTGTTTCTTCCCCCTTTTACAACTTGCCCAAAGGCAAATCCTGTTTGGAAGTGCCTCAAACAAATCACACCCCTACTTATTTCGCCACCACGAAAAATGAGTTTTTTTGTAATCGCCTACCCCTTCCACATCCGCCCTCCGAACTGATTGCCTATCAAAATCATACCACCCTGGTTATCCTTGGAATAAATTCTCGCTGAAACCTCCCGGTTCCAGCTATCGTCTTTCATCCCATGAAAGCAACCTTCATTCCATTGCTCAGGCACATCGTGTTCTGCCTGCTGGTTCTCGGCGCCCTGAACCTTCCAGCCGCGGAGAAGTATAACGTCCTCTTCATCGCCGTGGACGACATGAACAACCATTTGGGTTGTTACGGCAGCCCGATCGTGAAATCGCCCAACATCGACAAACTCGCGGCCAAGGGCGTCCGGTTCGATCGCGCCTATTGCCAATTCCCCCTGTGCAGCCCCAGCCGCAGCTCGCTCATGACCGGTCTGCGCCCGGACACCACCCAGGTCTTCGACCTCCAGAAGCATTTCCGTACCGTGATTCCGGAGGCCGTCACACTCTCCCAGCATTTCCAGAAGAACGGTTACTACGCCGCCCGCGTCGGCAAGATCTACCATTACGGTAATCCCGGCCAGATCGGCACCGATGGCCTGGACGACGCTCCCTCTTGGAATCATAAGGTAAACCCCAGCGGTCGGGACAAAGCCGAAGAGGCGAAGATCGCCAACCTCACCCCCAAACGCGGCCTCGGCAGCTCCCTCAGTTTCATGGCCTCGGAAGGCACGGATGAAGAACAGACCGATGGCATGGTCGCCACCGAAATCATCAAGCTCATGGAAGCTAACAAGGATAAGCCCTTCTTCCTCGCCGCCGGCTTCTACCGCCCGCACTGCCCTTACGTCGCTCCGAAAAAGTATTTCGATCTCTACCCCTTGGACAAGATCCAGATGCCGGTGATCTCCGAAAGCGAGTTCCGGGATGTGCCGGACCTGGCCCTTTCTTCCACCTCACCCCGCCCGTGGTTCGGCGTGACCGAGGAGGAAGCCCGCAAATCCAAGCAGGCCTACTACGCCGCCATCTCCTTCGTCGATGCCCAGGTCGGCCGCTTGGTGGCTGCGCTGGAACGTCTCAAACTAGCAGACAAAACGGTCATCGTCTTCTGGAGCGACCACGGCTATCACTGGGGCGAACACGGCCTGATAATGAAGCAGAGCAATTTCGAGGAATCCGCCCGCGTGCCCCTGATCATCGCCGGTCCCGGTGTGAAGCCCGCCTCCAAGGGCTGCGCCCGCACCGTGGAACTGATCGACCTCTACCCCACGCTCGCGGATCTCTGCGGCTTGCCAAAACCTGCCAACATCCACGGTGCGAGCCTCAAGCCCCTGTTGCAGGATGCCACGGCCAAGTGGGATCGACCCGCTTTCACACAGGTCAATCGTGGCGGCACTCCCGGTCACTCCGTCCGCACAGAGCGCTGGCGCTACACCGAGTGGGACAATGGCAAGGCCGGCGCCCAACTCTACGACCACCAGAACGATCCCAAGGAACTCAACAACCTCATCAAAGACCCCAAGCACACCTCCGTCGTCGCAGAGATGAAAGCCTTGGTCCAAAAGAATTGGCCCGCCAGTTCCTTCTCCAATCAGAAATCCGGCGGTGACGGGAAGAAAAAGAACAAGAAGAAGGACGCCTGAATCAATTGTCATGGGTTAAACGCCGGACTTCACCGTCCGGCGTTTTTTTCTTTTTCACGGCTTGCCAACCACACCTCAAGCAGACTTGAATCTGGGTGAATCATGAGCACCACCGCTGGCATTCGCTACGCCCACACCAATCTCATTGCCCGGGACTGGCGCAAGCTCGCCGACTTCTACCAGCAGGTGCTCGGTTGCGAGCCCGTCAGCACCGAGCGCGATCATCACGGTCCACACATCAATGCCCTTACCGGCATGAACGGCGTGCGTGTCCGTGGCCGTCATCTCCGCGTGCCAGGCCATGGCGAGCACGGCCCGACCCTCGAGATTTTTTCATACGAACCCGCCGGACCCGACAATCCCCAGCGGCTCGACAAACCCGGCTTCGCCCACCTCGCCTTTGAAGTGCCCGATGTCATTGCCAAACGGGCGGAAATCCATGCCTGGGGCGGCCACGATGTCGGCCAGCTCACCACCTTCGACATCGCCGGAGCCGGCCGCCTCACCCTGATCTACCTCACCGACCCCGAGGGCAACATCCTCGAGCTGCAGACCTGGCAACGTTGAACCACCTTCATAAACATGCTGCGACATCCTCACTTGAGCCTGCCGATCATCCTCCTCGCCCTCCTCTGCAGCACCACGTTTGCTTCCGCGCAGGAAGCCGTCCTCGTCGAGACCATCAAGCTCTGGGACAAGGGCAACCACAACGCCTTCACGGACTTGGTCCGCTTCAAAGGCCGCTGGTATTGTGCTTTCCGCGAAGCGGAAGCCCATGTCTCACCCAAGGCCGACATCCGCATCCTCGCCTCCAAGAACGGTCGTGACTGGGAATCCGCCAGTGTCATCGAGATGAAAGGCCACGACCTGCGCGATCCCAAGCTCACCGTCAGTCCGGATGGCAAATGGCTGGAACTGCTCGGCGGCGACACCATTCGCGAGGGGAACAAACCCGCCACTCTAAGCCATAGTTTCATCGCCCGCTCCAAGGACGGAATCGCCTGGAGCCGGATAGATTACGTCGCCCCAGAACAAGAATGGCTCTGGCGCATCACCTGGCACAAAAAGAAAGCCTACGGTGTGGCCTATGATGTCCGTCCGGAAATCCGTGCCCTGCGGCAATTCACCACCCGGCTCTACGTCTCCGAAGACGGCGTGAAATTCCAGCCGCTGGCCGATCCGCTCTGCGATGAGATCGGCGCCAACGAAGCCACTATCCGCTTCGCCAAAGACGGCACCGCCTATGTCCTGCAACGGCGTGATGGTCCGGATAAACAAACCACTGCGTTCCTTGGTACCAGCCACCCGCCTTACAAAGAATGGACTTGGAAGGACCTCGGCGTGTTCTTAGGTGGCCCCAATTTCATCCAGATCCCCGATGGCCGCTGGATCGCCGCCGGCCGCATGTTTCGTCCGGACGAAGCGGGAAATCGTGTCCCTCGCACCGTCATCTGTGAACTGGATGTGATGCAAGGCGCGCTCCGTCCTCTGCTCGACCTCCCCAGCGGCGGCGACACCAGCTACGCCGGCCTGCAATACTACGGCAATCTCTGGGTCAGTTACTACTCCTCCCACGAAGGCAAGAGCAGCATCTACCTCTCCAAAGTAAAACTGCCGAGAGTGAAGAAGTGATGAAACCTGAACTCACGCTCTCCCGTCGCCAATGGCTCCTCGCCACCAGCGGCCTCGCGCTCTCCGCACTAAGCTCCTCCGCCCAAGACACCTCCGCACCAAAACTTCTCTCCGTCCAAAAGATTTGGGACAACGCCCCGCACAATGCCTTCACCGACCTCGTGCGGTATAAAGACGAATGGTTCTGCGTCTTCCGCGAAGGGATCAAGCACGTCTCACCCGATGGCAAGCTGCGCGTCATCACCTCGCGCGATGGCGAGAAGTGGGAGTCCGCCGCGCTGGTCGAATCTCCCCTCGGTGATGCCCGCGACGCCAAGATCTGCGTCACGCCGGATGGCCGTTTGATGCTCAATGGTGCCATCGCCCTCCATGACCAGTCGAAGCACCGCCACCAGTCCGCCGTCTGGTTTAGTGATGACGGCCGAAAATGGTCCGAGCCTACGTTGATAGGCGATCCGGATTACTGGCTCTGGCGCGTGACGTGGCATGAAGGCAAGTGCTACACCATCGGCTATAACACGAATAGCGACCGCACCAAGCGCTCCCTGCGCCTTTATCGCAGTGATGAGGGGAAGAAGTTCGAAGTCTGGAACGAACGCGTCTTCGATCAGTTCTCTCCCGGTGAAAATACCATCCGCTTCCTTAAAGACGGCACTGCCATCTGCTTAGTGCGGCGCGATCTCGCTCCGTTCACTTCACTGCTCGGCACCTCCAAACCACCCTTCAAGGAATGGACCTGGCGCGAAGTCCTGTCACGCATCGGTGGCCCGAACTTCATCCAGTTGCCCGATGGCCGTTTCCTCGCTGCCGGACGCAATCACGATGGGGCTGTGCGCACATCCCTGTTCTGGTTGGATCCCGGTCAAGCCACCTTGACCGAGTGCCTGAAACTTCCCTCCGGTGGTGATTCCAGTTACCCCGGTTTAGTCTGGCACGACAGCCAGCTTTGGGTTAGCTACTACTCCTCACACGATAAAAAGTCCGCCATCTATCTGGCCAAAGTATCACTATGACGCAGCCGCTGTATCCCCTGCTCTCGCCCAAGGCGATGAACCGCCGCTCCTTCCTCCTCGCCACCACATCGTTTGCAGCGGCCGCGTTGTGGTCCGGTCATGCATTGGGTGCCGTCACCAAGAACCCGAAATTCTCCGCTTACCCTTTCCAACTCGGCGTCGCCTCCGGCGATCCCGATGAAAAAAGCGTGATTCTCTGGACCCGTCTCGCTCCGAAGCCGCTGGAAGAAGATTTCGGCATGACGCCTGATTCCATCGAAGTCTCTTGGCAGATCGCTGAAGATGAAGCGATGAGCAAGGTCGTGAAGAAAGGCACTGTCGTCGCTTCACCAGATTGGGGCCATTCCGTGCATGTGGAAGCCGGGGGGCTGAAGCCGGATCGCTGGTATTGGTATCAGTTCAAAGCGGGCAGTGAAACCAGTCCCAAAGGCCGCACGCGGACCATGCCGACGAAGAACAGCACACCCGGCCGCTTGCGTTTCACTTTTGCCTCCTGCCAGCATTACGAGACCGGCCTCTTCACCGCCTACGAGCACATGTTGAAGGAGGATCTCGACCTCGTGCTACATCTCGGCGATTACATCTACGAATACGCAGGCATCGACAAGCGCGTGCGTAAACACGTCGGCCCCGAGTGCAAGACGCTGAACGGCTACCGCTCGCGTTACGCGCAGTATCGCTCGGATACGGCTTTGCAAAATATGCACGCCGCAGCCCCTTGGATTGTCACGTGGGATGACCATGAGTTCGACAACAACTGTGCGAACGACATCTCCGAAGAAAAAGGCGTTTCCTCCGTGGACTTCCTCATCCGTCGCGCCGCTTCTTATCAGGCTTACTACGAGAACATGCCCTTGCGCCGCTCGGCTTTGCCCAAAGGCCCAAATATGACGCTCTATCGCAAGCTGAACTTCGGCAAACTCGCCGAATTCCAGGTGCTCGACACGCGCCAATACCGCTCCGATCAGCCTTGCGGTGATGGTAACAAACCGCAATGCGATGAAGCGCTCGACCCGAGCCGCACCTTGCTCGGCACCAAACAGCGCGACTGGCTTTTCAATACGCTCGGCAAATCGGACGCCACCTGGAACATCCTCGCCCAGCAGATCATGATCGCGCGTGTAGATCGCAAGGCGGGGGCTGAAGTCGGCTACAGCATGGACCAATGGCCCGGCTACGAAGGCGATCGCCGCAAGCTCCTGAAGTTCCTGCACGACCGCAAGATCTCCAATCCCGTCGCGCTTGCCGGTGACATCCACACGAACTGGGCGAACGAACTCATCGCGGACTTCGACAACCTCGAATCCAAGAGCGTCGCCACCGAATTCGTCGGCACGTCCATCTCCTCCAGTGGTGACGGCACCAACGCGCCCAAGAATCTGGACGCCCTGTACTCCGAGAACCCTTTCGTGAAATACCACAACGCCGAGCGCGGCTACGTGCGCTGCGAAGTGACTCCGAAAGAATGGCGCACCGACTATAAGACCGTGGAATATGTCACCCGCCCCGGCTCCCCGTTGAACACGCGCAAATCATTCGTCGTGGAAAACGGTCAGCCCAAGTTGCAGAAGGCGTAGCCTTGCCCTTTGGAGTGCTGCGGCTTGACGCAGCTTTCCGCCCGAGGCGGCTTGACGCCTCGAAGTTTCATTTACGTCATCCGTTATTGAGCGTATAGATGGGTATTAACAACCCATCCATACCATCATGAACACCTCGCCATTGCTCCGGGCGTTGTTGCTGGCCGCACTCCTGCCCCTGGCCCTGCTAAATGTCACCGCCCAGGAAAAAGCCAAAGGCCCCACCAAACCCGCGCCTGATCTGGCGGATGTGAAATACGGCCCGCACGCCCGCAACGTGCTCGATCTCTGGAAGGCGAAATCCGATCAACCCACGCCACTCGTAGTGTACATCCACGGCGGCGGCTTCCGCGCGGGCAGCAAAGAATCGCTTTCACCCGCCTTATTGGATGGCTGTCTGAAAGCCGGCATCTCCGTGATGGCCATCAACTACCGGCTCTCACCAGAGGTCAGTTTCCCCGCCCATTACATGGACAGCGCCCGCGCCATCCAATTCGCCCGCTCCAAGGCCAAGGAATGGAATCTCGACCCCAAACGCGTGGCCTCTACCGGTGGTTCCGCCGGTGCCGGCACCTCCCTCTGGATCGGCTTTCACGATGACATGGCCGACCCCAAGAATGCCGACCCTGTCTTGCGCGAATCCACCCGGCTCTCCTGCATGGTCGTCGGCGGTGCGCAATCCACCTACGATCCGCGCACCATCAAGGAATGGGTCGGTGGCCGTGCCCACGAGCACCCTGCCCTGCCCGACTTTCACGGCGTGAAGAGCGATGAACTCGACTCGCCCAAAGCCCATAAGATCTACGAAGCCGCCGCGCCCATCAATTATCTGACCAAGAACGACCCGCCTGTGTATGCCTACTACAATGAACCGCGCGGCCCCCTGCCCGCCGATGCCAAGCCCGGCCAGGGTATTCATCACATCAACTTTGGCCTGAAGCTGAAAGAACAGATGGACAAGCTCGGCATCGAATGCGTCATCCGCCACACCGACGAGAAAATGAACCTCAACGCCGAATCCATCGCCTTCTTCAAAAAACATTTCGGGATGAAGTAAGCGCCATCGCATTAATTTCATTCACATGTAAATATTCCGATGTGAACCCGGGCAAAGAATCAGCCGCCTCTCCAACGGACCGCCGCAAAGCAGCGGCCGCGGCTGGACTCGCCCTCCTGGTCGCCTTCCTGCTGGTTTATATCTTCACCCGTGAGCCGACCTACGCCGGTCGCACCGCGTCTGAGTGGGCGGAAATCTTGATCATCCCTAACAGCGCTGATGCCCAGACTACGCGACAGGCGCAAAAGGCTTTCAAGGAAATGGGGAATGAAGGCATCGCTTTCCTGATCGACCGGTTTGAGAACGGGGAATCAGAGCGGATGCTGGAATTTCGTTACCGCTTCAAAAGGCTGTTGGGCTACCGGGGAAGTTATCACAGCGCGCGGGAACGCAAACTCTACTGTCTGGAAGCCCTCGGGCGGCTGGGCACCAATGCGGTCATCGCCACGCCTTTGCTCCTGCGCAATCTCGATTCACCAGATCGCGAGGTCGTCCTTCGCTCGGCCACCGCGCTGCAACAAACGCTCGGCTACGAAGAGCAAGTGGTGCCCAAGATGCTCACGCTGCTCGTCGGAAAGGACCGGGAACTGGTTCATCCGGCTATCCAGACCCTGCGCCACTATCCCGGCTCCAAGGAAAAAATTCTCCCGCTCCTGCAAAAAATGCTGCCCGGCCCGGAACCGTCAGTGATCGGTTTCGCCAGTCATACGATCAAGACCCTCGCCCCGGCTGATTTTGAGAGCGCCGCCGTACCGGTGTTGACCAACAACTTCCTCTCCCCCGATCCGTTCCTTATCATCGCCAGTTTGCAAGCGCTGGACAGTTTTCAGCCACCCAATCAGCGGCTGGTCGATTCGGTCTTCCCCCTGCTGAAGCACACCGATTACCGAGTCCGGGAGCGAACCATCCGGTTACTGGGCGAGTGGGTGAATCATGACGCGAGGGGTCAGCACCGGCGCACGGAGGCACTCACCCTCTGTCTGTCCATGCTTGATGATCCGGAGGAAGATGTCCGCCTCTCCGCCGCCCACGCCCTGATGAGCTGGGGTACGGATGCCCGCACCGCCATCCCCAAACTTTCCCGGCTCTACCATCAGGCCGGCAGCAGCATAGGGACCCAATCCACCTACCATAATATCATCTTCCGCCTTGATCCTGAACTGGCTTTTGAGTTGCGACACCGTCGGCCATAAACCACGTTGCAATCCCCCATTTTTGCAGTAAACTGGTTAAAGACTGGTTAATTTATAACTATGGCTACCATCACCGCCTTTGACGCCAAGACCCGTTTTGGTGAATTGCTGGACCGGGTTGCGACCGGCGAGGAGATTGTCATCACCCGGCACGACAAACCGGTGGCCCGGATCGTGCCCGAGAACCGCCGCAGTCTGGCGGAAGTCCAGGATGCTGTGAACGGCCTAAGTGAATTAAGACGGCAGATCGCCTCCCGCAAGCGCAGCGGTCGCAAGTTGACCGATAAAGACGTCCGTTCTGCCCTGGAGGAAGGAAGAAGGTGACAGATCCATTCGTTGTTGATACCTCCATCGCCATTGCCTGGGTCCACCCCGATCAGTCAACGGATTTGTCCAACCGCCTGATTGACGCCGTCGGGCAAGGTGCCGTCCTCCATGTGCCCTCTTTGTGGTTTCTGGAAATGGCCAACGTGCTGACCGTTCTGGTTCGCCGTAAAAAACTCGCCGAAGCCGAACGCATCACAGCTCTTGACCGGTTGGGACGCTTGAACCTGCAGGTTGACCACGAATCGGCTGCGATCGCCTTTACCAGTTTGTCCGCTTTGGCCAGGCAGCATGAACTGACCGTCTACGATGCGGTTTATCTGGAACTGGCCATCCGCAAATCACTGCCACTGGCCAGCAAGGATGCCCAATTGCAAATCTCCGCAAGAAAATGCGGAGTCAAAGTCCTGTGATACTCAGCAGAGATACGGTCCAGCATGCGATGCCGGGTGAAGCGAGTGCGGTTCAGTTGGAGATCCATCATAATCCCAAAGCCCGCCGTTACCTGTTGCGCATCCGCCCTGACGGTACGCTGCGTGTCACCATCCCTCGCTACGGAAACCGTGAGGAGGCATTGCGTTTCGTCACCCGGCAGAACGCCTGGATCACCAAAAACCGGGCGCGTGCCTTGGCGCGCATCACCGTAGTGCAACCTTTGGTGAATGGTTCGCTCCTTTGGTATCGCGGTGAGAAAATCCCGTTGCAAGTTCACGCCCACGATTCTCTCCACACACTGCACTTCGGCGACCAGATGGCCAGCAGCAGCCTCACCCAAGCCAACTGGCGGCCTGTGGTAAACGAGCATCTGCGCAACCTCGCGGCAGCAGAGTTTCCTCAGCTAGTCAAAGCGCTGGCCCGACAGCACGGTCTGGAAGTGAAGCATGTCTCCATCCGCGACCAGAAATCCCGCTGGGGCTCCTGCTCCGCCCGCAAGACCATCTCCCTCAACTGGCGGCTCATCCAGGCCCCGCCCTTCGTGCTCGATTATGTCATCGTCCACGAACTGATGCACCTGAAGGAGATGAACCATTCCGCCCGCTTCTGGCAGCACGTCGCCGCCGCTTTCCCGCAACACCGCGAGGCAGAAAAATGGTTGAAGAATTTCGGCAAAGAACTGCGCTAATTCCTCAGTGTTGCAGCTCCAGCAAGCTACCGAGCGGTAAGATAAAATCTTCCTGCCGCCATCCTGTTTTTCTTTTCACTCCAAAATGAAACAGGTATCAAAACCCGCACATGAGTCTCCACGAGGAATTTCTGGATATGGCCGGGTCGTCCCTGACCCGCACCGCCATCTTTTGGGGTGATGAAAAGATCTCTTACGCCAGGCTGCTGGCGCAGGTGCGCGCCTTGAGCCTGCGTCTGCGCCAGGAGCTTGGCCTGCAATCCGGCGACCGCGTCGCTGTCTGGTTGAAGAACTGCCCGGAGTTTCCCGTGGCCTTGTTCGGCTCCTGGCACGCGGGCGGTGTGGTCGTGATGATCAATAATTTCCTGAAACCGGATGAGGTGTCTTACATCCTGAAAGATTCCGGGGCCAAGATCGTCATCACCGACCACAGCCTCACGGACAACCAGACCAAACTGAAGGAGTTGTTGCCGGATATCCGCTATCTGTTCGTGGAAGATTTCACTGCCAGTGACGATGACTCCATCGAACCGGTGCGGCGCACCAAAAATGAGCTGGCCGCCCTGCTCTACACTTCCGGCACCACGGGCCGGCCCAAAGGTGCCATGCTCACGCACGGCAATTTCCTCGCCAACGTCCGCAGTTGTGTGACGTGCCTTGAGATGACCTCGGAGGACCGCATCGTCGTCATGCTGCCGCAGTTCCACAGCTTCATGTTCACCGTGGGCACCTTGTTGCCCTTGCTCGGTGGCGCGAGCATCGTGCTGGTGAAGTCCCTCCACCCGATGAAGCACGTGCTGGAAGAGATTCTCCGCCATCGCAGCACCGTCTTGCCCGCAGTGCCACAGATCCATCGCGCGCTGGCTTCCTTGCCGCCGGGTGTGGAATTGAATCTGCGCCTGTGCGTCAGCGGTGGTGCGCCCTTGCCGCTCGAAGTGCTGCACCAGTTCCAGCAGCGCTTCCCGAAAATCAAGTTCCTCGAAGGCTACGGCCCCACCGAAAGCAGTCCGGTAGCCACGGTCAATCCCATCAATGGCCCACAAAAGCCCGGCTCTGTCGGCGTGCCGATCCCGGAAGTGGAACTCAGCATCCGCGACGACCAGGGCAATGCCCTGCCGCCGGGTGTGACCGGCGAGATCTGCATCAAAGGGCCGAATGTGATGCAAGGCTATTGGAAGCAGCCCGATGAGACGGCCGCTACCTTGCGCAACGGCTGGCTCTACACCGGCGATGTCGGCCATCGTGATGCCGACAATTTCTATTACATCACCGACCGCAAGAAAGACATGCTGCTGGTGAACGGCATCAACGTCTATCCGCGCGAGATTGAGGAAGTCATCTATCGTTTCCCGGGCATCAAGGAAGCGGCGGTTATCGGCAAGCCCGACCCGCGCAAAGGCGAGCAAGCCGTCGCCTTCGTCACCTTGAACGAAGGGGTGACGTTGGATGAAAAAGCCTTGCTGGCCTTTATCCGGGAGAAGATGGCCGACTACAAAGTACCGCGGAAAGTGGTTGTCATCCCCGCCCTGCCGCGAAATGCAACCGGCAAGATCCTCAAGACCGAGCTGCGAAACGTACCCGTGGAATAGGTCTTTATCTGGACAAAACCCCACCACCCCTGCACCCTCCCGCGCCGTGAAACAACAGTCGATTGTCACCTTGGATTTGGAAGGCGTTTTGGTGCCCGAGATCTGGATCGCCGTCGCCGAAAAGACGAAGATCCCCGAACTGCGCCGCACCACGCGCGATGAACCGGATTACGACAAACTCATGCGCGGCCGTCTGGAGATTTTGGACCGCCATGGCCTGAAGCTCGCAGACATCCAGGAAGTGATCGGCACACTTAGCCCCCTGCCCGGCGGAAAGGAATTTCTCAATGAACTCCGCTCGCTCACCCAGGTCATCATCCTGTCAGATACGTTCGAAGAATTTGCCCAGCCGCTCATGCGTCAGCTCGGCTGGCCAGCCATCCTCTGCCATAAACTCGAGGTGAAGGATGGGCGCATCGTGAACTACAAGCTGCGCCAGGATAACCAGAAGCAGAAGGCCGTGGCGGCCTTTAAGGGGCTGAACTACAAGGTCATCGCCGCCGGTGATTCCTTCAACGACACGACCATGTTGGGTGAAGCCCATGTCGGCTTCCTGTTCCATTCGCCGGAAAACATCAAACAACAGTTCCCACAATTCAAAGCGGTGGATGAATACGGCAACCTGATGAAACTCATCCGTGACCAACTCTAAGCCAAATTTTGATCGGGTTTTGGTGCCCGTTTTAAACCTGAAAAGCAGCCAGATTTTCCGGGACAACGCTTTACAGAAATTTGTGCGCCCCTTAGCCTTCCGCAGTTGCAGGGTATCGCCATGAATCAGCCAGTCGAATCCATTCCTGCGGGCTTTGCCGGGCTCAAGCCCAAGCCATTGCCCAGTTTTGAGAATAGCGGCGATGTCTTTTGGCACAAGTTGGGCCGGGCCAGCATTGATTTCGCGGCGCTGCAAGATTCTGAGGACGATCACGGCACCCGTGTCCAGCTCCGTTCACCGGAGAAACCTTGGTATAGGGAGCTGGCGGCAGATTCACGATTTGGGGATATCCGCTGGTTCAAGGACCCGACCGGGCGAATGCTGCCGACCAACCGCCAAGGTCACCCGGACTTCAAACAGGTCTTCATTGGTTACCCTGAGATACCGGTGGAGGGTCAGGGCGATGAGCTTGGCGAAATCTTCACCGAAGCGGCAGATACGGCTGTCCTGCGGCGGGGCGCGCAAGGCATCGAAGTGCTGCTGATCCAAAGGGCCTCCGGCTACTTCGCCCTGCCGGGTGGCATCCGTACCCAGATCGGCGAAGAACCGCTTTATCTGATCGACGCCGAGGGGATCTATTGCCAGCGCCCCTGTGCGAAAGAAAGTGCGGCGGAAACTGCCCGCCGGGTCTTGCAGCAGAAAGCTGGCATTGAACTGCCTGCGGAAGCGTTCCAGCACGTTGTTTATTCCGGCATCGTGGATGATGTGCGGAACTCCAGCGGGGCCGCGATGTACAGCACCGTGTTCGCTTATGTGGACGAGCAGAACGCCATCAGGACGACCGCGCAGGTGCTCAGCGGCCTGGTGGCACCCTTTGTGCCCCTGCGCGAACTGCTCAACAACCATAGCGAACCTACCTTGGGCGGACTTTGGGGCAGCCACGCCTATTGCTTGAAGCAAGCCTTGTGGCATGAATATGCGACCCGGCCAGATCGCTTCAACGCCCTGACCGAGGAGGATCGCAACACTCTGCGGGAGGTGCTGGCGTATGACCCCTTGGACACTCTGTTGGATGAGGAAGTGGCCTATGCGGCGCAAAACCAATGGGCCAGCGTGCAGTGGAATCATCGTCTCCCCTGGCCCGTGCGCGGGCCGCTGATGTCCCCCCTCGAAGGCGGCAACCTTTTGCCCGGGATGGAGAAACTGCAGGGCCATCTCGGTTTGGTCCCGGCTTGGATCATGAAAAAGGCCCGGCGTTTGCCGAGTTATTCCATTGATGAACTGATCTCCGACCTGGAGTTGCACCGGGACAACCACTCGGACATTCCCGAGCATATCAATTTCCGCTATCTTGAGGCGTTGAAGCGGGAGGATCCGCAACGTATCCGCAAGTGGATGCATTACCTCGGCAAGGAAGCCTTTGAGGCGAATCGCATCTGGGTGCGCAGCGCGGTCGCCGTGCTGAAACGGCTGGGCATCGACAAGAAACAACTGGGCTCACTTTATACCGGTGGCGCTTCGCTGGAAAGCTTGCTGGAACTCAAACGGCAGATGATGGCCGTGGAAGGCGCCCGCTCCATACCGGAACTGGTCCTGATGCTGGCCGAGAACGAGCAGGTAAATGATTTCATGGTCGGCTCCCACGCCGCCTGGCGGGAAGGCACCTACAGCAAGACCATCCAACCCGGGCAGATCACCGCCAATCCTTATCGCACAGGCGAACGGACGGTTGTCATCCGCAAACAAGTGAACGAGCTCGGTGAGAGGATCATGCTGGAACTTCGAGCTTTGCCGCAACAGGACCCGGCATTAAGTGAAGCCGATCTGGCCAGCCGCGCTTCCAAAACCATCAACACGAGCGTCAATAAACTGCGCCAGGAAATGGAGGCCAGCCCCACTCCTTCCGGAGCTCAAACTTTTGCCCTCATGTTGCAGATCGGCAAGATGCTGGGCGAATTGGCTTCGGAGAAGAGCCTGCTGCCGGTGTTCCGGACCCAACTGCACAACCAGATCGGCGACCTGGTTTATGTGGTGAAAATGGATGCCAATTCGGCGGTGATCTCCGGCATCCTCAATGCCGCCCGCAAGCAAGGCGCCCGCCTGAAATACAAGATCGAGCCGGAGCTGTGACGGCACGCCGGTCTCAGACTTCCGCCTTATAATCCCGCGAGAGGAGGTCCTGGACCGCTTTGCCGGGATTTTTGCCCTCATAGAGCATGGCATAGATCTCGTTGATCAACGGCGCTTCCACGCCTTTTCTCAGCGCCAGCTGATGCGCCGAGCAGGCCGTAGGATACCCCTCGGCCACATGCACGCCCGTGAAGAGCACCTGCGAGATCTCCTCTCCCTTGCCCAATCGTTCGCCAAAGGTGCGATTGCGGCTGTGTTTGGAGAAACAGGTCACCGTCAGATCACCCAGACCGCTCAAACCATTGAATGTTTCCGCCTGCGCACCGCAAGCCACACCCAGCCGCCGGATCTCCACGATGGCCCGCGTGATGAGCGCTGCCTTGGAATTGTCACCGAAACCCAAGCCATCACACACACCTGCGGCGATCGCGATGACGTTCTTCAAAGCGCCGCCCAGCTCCACGCCGAGCATGTCATTGCTCCGATACACCCGGAAGTAAGGCCGATGAAAGAGTTGCTGCACCGTCTGAGCCGCTTTTTCATCCGCACTGGCCACCACGACGGCCGAAGGGATGTTGCGGGCCACCTCATGTGCGATGGACGGGCCGGAGAGCGTGACATGCACCGCCTTGGGCATCGTCTCATGCAAGATGCCGCACATCGTCAATCCCGTATCGTATTCGATGCCTTTGGTCACACTGACCACCAAGCCGGCATACTCGCCCAGGCGCCGGGTCACTGTGCGAAAGGCTTTCGAGGGCAACGCGACCACCAGGCATTCCGCACCTTTTACGGCCTTGGCCAGATCGGTCTCCAGCTTCAAGGTCGCTGGCAGACGCACCTCGGGCAGGTAGCGGGAGTTTATCCGGGTGGTCTTGAGGTCTTGCAGATGCTGGGGGTTATGCCCCCACAGCGTCACGTCCGCCTCTGCCTGATGCAGCAGACGGGCCAATGCGGTGCCCCAGGCACCCGCGCCTAATACAGTGATCTTCATGCCGAAGGTTTGCGCTTGCCGCCACCGATACGATTTTCCGTGCCCGCGCGCAAGCGCTGGATATTGGCGCGATGCTTGTAGATGGCAAGCGCCGACATCAGCGTGGTGATGACAATCAACGCCAGGCTACCTTCCAGTTGCCAGGTGGCAAAGGGTAAAACCACGGCGGCGGCGATGGAAGCCAATGAGACATACCAACTGGCAAAGAACACCACCAGCCACGTCGCCAACGCCACCAGAAAAGCCTTGGGCACGAGCGCTATCAGGACACCTGCCGAAGTCGCGATGCCTTTCCCGCCCTTAAAATTCAACCAGCAAGTGTAGTTGTGTCCCAGCACTGCGCAGATGCCGGCCACGATGGAAAGGTATAGCCGGGCACCACCCTCTTGCGTGCCGGGTTTGACGAAAACCTGCCAAACCAAGTTGGCCACCAGCCCGCAAGCCAGAAACCCCTTCAACGCATCCATCGTAAGCACAAAGATTCCCGCCCCCTTGCCCAGGATGCGAAAAACATTGGTGGCACCGATATTGCCGCTCCCCACCGAACGGATATCGACACCTTTGGCCTTTGCCACCAGATAACCGGTCGGGATCGAGCCCAGAAAATACGCCACTATGGCTGTTACCAGATAGACCGTCATTTCCACGCGCCGGAATGTAGGGCGTCCACAGAGCCGGACAAGGCTCAAATTTTTCGCGTGTCAGGGTGGCGGCGGACGGGCAGACTGCCGCCACATGGAACCGGGCAAGTCAAATCAACGGGTGCGGGTCGGTGTCATCGGTACCGGCTCATTGGGCAAAGAGCATGCGCGCCTCTACGCCGAGCTGGCCGCTGCCGGCCAGTGCGAGTTCGTGGGCATCTACGATGCTTTCGCCGAGAACGCCCAGCGCGTCGCCGACAAGCTGGGCGTGAGGATTTTCGCCACCATCGCGGAGCTTGCCGCCGCCACCGATGCGCTCAGCGTGGTGACCCCCACGATCACGCACCATGCCATCGCCAAAGACCTCCTCACAGCCAAGAAGCACGTGCTGGTGGAAAAACCGATGACCGAGCGCACCGAGCAGGCCGCCGAGCTGGTGCAACTCGCCCGGCAAAGCAATCTGATCCTGCAAGTAGGCCATGTGGAGCGGTTTAACCCGGTGTTCGATTACCTCCAAAAAGCCGCGACGCAGCCGAAGTTCATCGAGGCGCACCGCCTGTCCCCCTACCCCGCCCGCAGCATCGACATCGGCGTGGTACTGGACCTGATGATCCATGACCTTGATGTGGTGCTGGCGTTCGTGAACTCGCCCGTGATCAGCGTGGATGCCGTGGGCATCCCGGTGCTCAGCACCACGGAGGACATAGCGAATGTGCGCCTGCGCTTTGAGAACGGTTGCGTGGCGAACCTGACCGCCAGCCGCATCAGTCCGGAACGGATGCGCAAGATCCGCGTGTTCAGCGGCGGCACCCAGACCAGCTACATCTCGCTCGATTACCGCGCGCAGCAGGGCTTCATCTACCGGCTGGCCCGCTCGGATGAACAGGAATCATCCCTGCTCAAAAAGCTGCTCAGCGCGAACGATTCAACCATCGTGAGCGAGTTCGCCGGAAAAAAGATCGTCCGCGAGCCGGTACCGATCACCAAGGACGAACCGCTCAAGCTGGAACTGCAGCACTTCGTCTCCTGCGTGCGCGAGCAACAGCAGCCACGCGTCAGCGGTGAATCCGCCAAGCGCGCGCTGGATCTGGCCCTGGAGATCACGGAACAGATCACGCGCAGCGGTGCCCGGATTCCCACGACCGCATGAGCAAGCGTTTCATGGTGGTGGCCGGTGAGACCAGTGGTGACACGCTGGCGGCCGAACTGGTCCGCGCCATCAAGCAGCAGCCGCAGTTCAGCAGCGCCCCCTTCCCGGCCCAATTCTTCGGTGCCGGCGGCAGCAAGATGGCCGAAGCGGGCGTGGAGCTGTCTTTTGACCTGACGAAACATGCGATCTTTGGCTTCGTCGACGTTTTCAAGAAATACCGTGAATTCCAAAGGCTTTTCAACCAGTTGGTTAAGCTGGCGGAGGACCGTTTGCCGGATGTCTTCATCGGGGTGGATTATTCCGGCTTCAACCGGCGGCTGGCCCATGCACTCAAAGAGCGCGCCCGGGCCCAGCAAGGGCCGTTCACGAACTGGCGGCCCAAGTTCGTGCAATTCGTGTCCCCGCAAGTCTGGGCTTCCAGACCCGGGCGGGCGCTGCAACTCGAAGAGGATCTGGACTTGCTGCTCAGCATCGTGCCGTTTGAAAAAGAGTGGTATGCGCGGAAGACGCCTCGCCTGCGCGTGGAATACGTGGGGCATCCCGTTGTGGACCGGCTTCAGCCCTTCCGTGCCAAGCGACAATCATGGCTGGCGGGCAACGGCGGCAGGCCGGTCGTGCTGCTGCTGCCGGGAAGCCGCCGCAAAGAAGTCTCCCGCCATCTGGAAGTGATGCTCGCTGCTGCCGCACAAATCAGGACACAGCTCCCCGCTGAATTCCGCATCATCCTGCCCGATGAGAATCTGGTGGAACTGGCCCGGCCGATGATCACCGATGCCTCCATCAAGGTACAGATCGGCGGCTTGTCTGAGGCCTTGTGCGAGGCCACCATGGCCATCGCTTCCTCAGGCACGGTGACCACAGAATGCGCCTATATGGAGGTGCCAACCGTGGTACTCTACAAAGTTTCCCCGCCCGAATATTGGATCGGCAAACAGATCGTCACGGTGAATTACATCGCCCTGGTGAACCTCATCGCGGGCCAGGGAATCTTTCCGGAATTCATCCAGCACGCCGCCACCGTGGAGAATCTCACCCGAGCATCGCTTCATTGGTTGCGGCATCCGGAAGAGCGGCAGAAAACCATCCAGGCACTCCAACCTGCCCTGACGACATTTGGCAACGGCGGATCAATCATGCGGGCCGCCACGGCCATCGGCGGGCTGTGCCAGCCGGGGGCAACGGACTAGCTGCTCGGCACTACCACCGGGCGCTTCACTTCCTGCCCCGCCCCCACCACCTGCAAGGAAGCGACCAGTCGCTGCATTGCCGAGAACACTTCCGCGGTATTCGCTTCAAAAGCCACCGCGCTGATGGTCAAGGTGCCAGACTCGCACGCGATCACTTGAGCCCGCGTATGCTTGACAATCCCCCCGCTGGAAGATTTGCCCGCCATGGCATAGGATTTTTTGCCCATCACCGTGCGCTCGGATATCTCGACCACGCCATTACCCAACAATGGTCTCATCAAGGCCAGCACCTTTTGCTGTTCAAAACCAGGGATTGTTTCCGGCTGAAATTTGACTGTGACCACGCTGCGGCTGGTATTTTCCAGATGCACTTCCACTATCTGGCCTTCATCCAAGGCCTTGAGCCGGCAGCCGGATGGCACATGCATGGCGATCAATTCCTTGCCGGTATTGATCGTGGTCAAGCTGCCCAGATCCACCCCGTTGTCCTGGAGTTTGACGGACTTCAACTGCATCACCTGCGGCGGCGGCACAAAGCCCGGACGGATCGGGTCTTCCGCTTCTTCAGCCTCGGCTCCGGCCTTCGTTTGTGCCTGAGTTCCGGCAAGTGCCAGACTGACGGCTCCGCAGAACAACCATTTCGCGAGTTTCATGATTTTTGTGGAATTAGGATCTCAATAACCAGCGTAATTCACCGTGTTGGCCGGCGGGTTGGTCCACTTGAGCCGCTCCAAGACACGTACAGCGGGTGTGCCGGGCGGGAGTTTGTTCGGGTCCAGGAAGTTTCGGTCAAAGGACCAGTTACGCGTCGGCGGCACATAATACTGGCCACTGTATCCGGGATGGATGAAATTGCCGTTGGCCCGCGTGCTCTGGTAGAGGCACACGAGCGATCCGTTGATGGTCAAGGTCCGGCTCGTCCAATCCTCCAGCAGACGCGGCAGATTATGTGCCCCACCACTCATCGGACTGTCCCCATCACTCCCCTGGCTTTCCACGTTGCCGCTGACGATGGCGGCATTCACCGTGGTGTCCACCGCGTCACGGCTGGTGTAGCTATCATCGCTGTTGGCATCACTCCACGAACCCGAAAGGAGCGTCACGGCATCGGCCACCAGGGAAGCCGGCTTGGTATCGGCTGTGTTCGTGGTCCCCAGATGCGCATCGGTGGGACAGTTGTAATGCCCCTGCACATACAATCCGTTGGGGGTGACGATAGTCATGCCATTGGCGGGCAGGGTCTTCCCATTGATCAAGCGTACCGCGGCATTGCCCGTATCCGTGGAGGTGACATTGATGTTCGTGATCAGATTGCTGTTATCATTGTAGGTGTAACTGGCGATGTAGTTATACTTGTAACGGCTCGGGTTGCTGGAGGACTTGTAGTACTGGTAATAACCGGCTGGCAGGGAACTGAAGGCCACCCCAGTGCCGCTTGGCTGCCAAGAACCGGCATTGGTGGTGATCGCGCCAACCCCATTGCCCGGCCAAGTCGTGACGGTCGTGACGGTCGGCGTGGTGGTGATGTTGGTGGTGTAAACCACCCCACCCCGCGTGTCCTCAACGTAAACGATGGAAGGAGTGGTGGATACGGTCGAACTTACCGTCGTATTGGTCCCCAACCAGGTCTTGAACTTGGCCATGTCGATCTCCGTGATCATCTGGTTCTCCCCTTCCCGCTGGTCATACATGCTCTTGTTGGTGGAGATAAAGTATTGCGCATTAGTGTAGAGGATCGCATTCGAAGTCGCCGAATTCGGATTCTTGACGCTCACATTCACCGTGCTGTTGCTCACGAGGATGACGATCTCCGCCTTGTTGTAGTAGCGTTCCTGGCCCATCGCCGAACTGATGGATTCACCTGGGTCCGGACGTTCGATCACCTCATGCACGGCGGCCGAGGTGTTGTTCGTGCCGATCGGCAGTGACATCGTCGGGGCGTTCGTCGTCTTGGATTGATGAAACGTGATGGCCCCGGTATAGTCGGATATTGTGTAATCCCACCAACTCTTCTTCTCCACTGTTCCCGCCGAAGTAACATCTTCATAGAAGTTCACATAACTGCTGGAGAAACTGCCATAGTAGATGGAGCTGTTGCTGTGGACCCGGCCGCGGATGTTCAATGGGGCGGCCCGGGTCAGCTCCAGCAGCCCGTTGTAAAAGATCGCATACTGGAAGATCGGGATGGTGGTGAAAGCCACCTCCTGCTGCACGGCGTTGGTCAGGGTGAACCGTCCATTGGTCATCTTGGCATTCGAGATGATTTTGTAAGGTATGCGTGTCCCGCCCAAGCCGCTGTAAGTGGAACCAAGATCAGCCGTGAAATAGGAAGCCCCGTTGGCCGCCACATAAGAACGGTTCGCATTGCCCTGAGCATCAGTGAAGCTAAAAGAGCTCCAGTAGGCGTTTTCTCCCGAGGTCGGCACCAGCAGCTTGTAGTTGTTCAGGTTGTTGGCGATGCCGGGCTGGCCGTAGTTCTTGAAATCGTTGATCATCGCGCTGACGATCTTCTCCGTTGCCGCCTCCGCCGCCAGCATCGTCGAATTGTACTGGTTGTTACGCTCGTTAAGCAGCGCCGTGTTCGAGGTGTAACTCATCGAGGCCGACATCAGCAGCAAGCCGATGCTGGTGAACACCAGGACGAGTAACAGGGCAAAGCCCCGGTTTTTCCGCACAAAATTCAGCAATATTTTCATACATCACCTCTAGATGGAACGGCGTGCCACGCGCGACGAGATCTGGAAGAATTCAAAAAACTGGTTGGTTCCGATGCTCACCCGCGGATACCGCAACTGATAGAACTGCAACTTCACATCGATGACTTCGTTGTTGTCGTTCTCGGTGAGCACGTTCGTGCCAGTATGATCCGTCGCCGCAAAAACGATCACATTGGTCACATACTCGGCCACGAGCTGGGGATTGGCCGAAGGACCGGGTTTGCGCATGACGAAAGAAGTCGCATTGTCCCGGTAATAACGGATCCACGAGTTGGAATTCGTGGTGGCATGCCAGTCCGAACGGTAGACCTGGATGGAATTGCCCTGCTGGTTGGTACCATCCCCCACTTCGACAAAACTCGTATTGCTACCGGTCCCGATCGCCACGCGTTGAGCGCTGCGGATCTCCGATGTCAGCAACCCCAGCGTGATACGCGCGGATTCACTAGCCCCCAGCTTCGCCCGCGTGATCTCATAAAAGCGCAGACCGTTGATGTGCGAATAGATGATGCCTCCCATGACGATGACCATGAGGGCCATGGACACCATCAGCTCCGTCAACGTGAAAGCCAGTTGACGGGTACCGGGACGGATCTGGCTGGCGGTTGAGATTTTCATATCAAGTTCCCGGAGAGCGGTAGGTCACCACGGTGTTGGTATAGAGCCGCCCATTCAAAAACTTCCAGATCGCATCCACCCGGATGAGTTTGACCGGCGGATTCACACTGATGCTGGAAATGGTGATGTAGTTGGTGGCATAGACAGCGTTGGTCCCTGTGACTGGGATGTCCATCAGCATGGGTTCTGTCGGGAACTGGGCCGTGGTCAACAAATCAACTGCGGGATTAAGTGTCGGGTCCCATTTGGCCGCCCGACACCGCTCCAGAACCTGCACAGCGGACGCGTGCGCAGCCAAGGAGTAGCCCGACCACTCAGCCCGGCGGGCGGAGATGATGTAGCCATAAATGATGCCCCCGATAGCCAGAGTTGAGATAGCCACAGAGATGACGACCTCAGGCAGAGTAAATCCCCAACGGCCACACCACCGGCCCCCCCCCGCACAACGCGCACGGTTTCTTGACAGTATGTTCACGAGATTCATGGAAGATCAGGCTATAGATAGAGCCTTAAGGACTATCAAAATAGATTCTTTATGCCTTACGTCAAGTTACTTATGGCCCTACAATGAAAACTAAGGATTTCTACAGAGTACTCTGCAAATCAATGGGTTTTAGCATTTTCAGACACATTCAGCCGACCAGTTCAGGAAGCTGACCGGGACGCGCTTCTTTACCCTTATTTTTTCTCTTCCCAACTATTGACATTGTCACTTTCTTCAATATTCTGCCGGTCCCATTTGGGGCCTCGGTAGCTCAATGGTAGAGCAGTTGACTCTTAATCAATTGGTTTCAGGTTCAAGTCCTGACCGGGGCACCATTCACTGTCCGTTTTTTACACTAAACAGCACCCACAGCCTTTCTTGTTACCGCCGTCGCCACCGTACCACCCTAAGCAGCCATAGCCATACGGGTAGCATCAATAGTGCCATTCGTCCTTTTTGAGAGAAAACTCCGCGGGATGACAATTAACGATTGGAAACACCAATTTCCGGATAGGAGAAACGTCTGCGGCTTAAAAATCAGCCATTTTACTGCGTCAGCACCATTCCAGCCGCTGAGAATTCTCACAAGCTCCGGTACAGCTCCGCCACCTTGTCCAGATCCACCCCTTTGGGTTCATTGTCCAACAGCCACCGCAAGTCCGCGCGACTGCCTTGTGTATCCCCTGTCTGCAGACGCATCCCCGCCCGCCGCAACCGCAGCCCGGCCTCATCCGGCGCCAGGGCCACCATCGTATCTAGGTACCGCAGCGACTCTGCTGCCGTGTCTTTGTCCAGGCTGTTATTCAGTAGATTCGTCAGCATCCGCATCACGATCTGCTGTTTGGTCATCGGCTCAAACGCCTCCTCCTGCGACCGCCCGCGTTCATTAAATCTTACTATCAATTCCGCCTCGAGCTGGCTCATCGGCTTCCCGCCTTCGAACACATCGATGAACTGTTGCTCGCCTTTCGCCGGCCGGTGTTGCACCACGAAATGGCTAGGCAATCCGATCCCCACCATGTCTTCCACTCCGATACGTTTCGCCAGCTCCAGATACAGCACCGACAGCGTGATGGGGATCCCCTCGCGATCATCGATCACATTGCTCAAGTAACTGTTCGCCTTGTTCTCGTAATCACTCCGGCTCCCGCGAAAACCATTCTCCGCGAACAGATAATCATTCAACAACTTCAGCCGTTCCTTCGCCGTCGCTTTCGCTGGCAACCGCTCCCGCATCTCCCGCGCCATCCGTTCCAGTTGCTTGCGATACGGTGCCACTTCGAGTTCCTCATTATCCAGCTTCGCGATCAGCATCGCCGCCTCGAAAAGATCCGCCTTCGCATCCCCCTCCGCGAACAGCTTCACGAGCTGCTGCTGCACATTCCGTTCATGCACCGCCGCCGCCAGCCGCTTCAACTGCTCCGCCTCCTTCTTCACCGCCTCCGCGCGCTGCGCCAGGATCTTCCGCGCCTCCTCGCCATGCTCTTGCAGCGCCTCCACCAATTTGCTGTCCAACACCGGCGCCGGCTTCATCGCTTTCAATTCCTCATCGATCTTCGCCATGGTCGCTGCGGACACCTGCCCCGAGGGCAACTCCTTCGCCACCTGGAATTGTTTGAACTCGCCCAACGTCTGCCGGAACTTCGCCAAGCCCACCTTGCCCGATACCGGCGTCTCCCACGAGATCGCCGTGAACGGCTGACCGTTCACAAAACACTTCACTGTCTTCCCCTCCACCTTCACCCGTAACTCATTCCAGTCACCCGTCACATAATGCGGCGACGGCAAATCCCTCAACACCTGCCACGAATACACGCTCGGCCCGTTGAACCGCGTCAGCCGCAAGCGCCCGTTCGACGGATAAAACCCGAAATGCTCATTCTCATTCTCCCCGCCGAAGATCAACCCCGCCGCACCGGATTCATCATCCAGCTTCACCTTCACCGCCACCTCGAACTTCTCTTCCGGCACCGCTGCCTTGGAAAGCAAGATTGATCGCCCGCCAAAACCCGCCCCGCTGCCCTCCACCGATACCTGCCCGCCGCGCTGCACCCAGCGCGCACCGAAGAACGGCTCCCACTCCTCCGTGTTCACCGTCGCGATCGTCAGCCACCGGTTCAGCGGCACCGGATTCGGTCTTTCGAGCAGCGGCTTCAACGCATTCACCGGCATCGCGAAACCCAAGTTCCTCGTCACTGCATGCTTCAACGTCAGCACCCCGTGAACATTTCCGAACATATCCAGCAACGGCCCACCGCTATTGCCCGGCTCCAACGGAATCGCCAGTTGGATCATCTCACTGTATTCGAATTCCCGCCGGCCTGACACCACCCCCTGCACCACGCTGTATTCGAGCCCCTGCGGATTCCCCAGCGCCACCACACTCGCGCCCTGCTTCAGCGCATCCGAATCCCCCAGCGGCAACGGCGTCAACCCCTCCGCATCCACCTTCAAGATCGCCAGGTCCATCTTGCGATCCCACGCATACACCTCTGTCACCGGGCGCTCCTTCCCATCCGGAAACGCCACCTTGATCGGCCGCGCCTCGCCGATCACATGAAAACTCGTCGCGATCAACCCCTTCGCATCGATCACAAAACCCGATCCCACCCCATCCACCTTCCCATCGCGACCATAATGCGAGATCACCACCAGCGATTTCTTCGCCCACGCCGTCAACTCCTCCACCGACATCGCCCCCGCTTCCACCTCAACTTTTGCTTCCGTGGCTTTCTTCGTCTTGCTTTCGCTAGTCGCCGGAGCCGTCGCCTTGGAAGTCGTCGCCTTCTTAGTCGAACCCTTGCTCGGCGTCACCACCCGCTGCTGCGCCTGAACAAAAGAAGAAAAGCCGAGGAACACCATCAACCAGATGGCCAACCAGCTGCGAAACGTTCGATATTGCCTGCGCATGCTGCTTTCTTTGACGCCATGGAGTGGCATCCCCATCAATAGAACTGCCATTTCGCCCATTTGGCAAAAAGAATGTGCCATCCTCGCCCTGAACCCCGCGCCGATCGGTCGGGGCGACTCCCCCTTTCTCTCGACGTTGAGTGTTGGACGCTGAAAGTTGAACGTTTCCCCAATTTCCAGGTTCGTTCCATCACCCACCTTCACTCTAAACTCAATCCTCATGCCCCCAACCCTACCAAGCCCACTAGGACAACCGCTGTCCATGGTCCCCTTTTCCTAAAAATATTTCAAAATCACAACCCCTTGCAAACGAACGCGTTACACCAAAAACACTCGTCCACCCTAAAAAAATCTTTCGCCCGCCGGGCAGAAACCCGGAAATCCCTCCACCTCCCCCACCTTCTAAGCGACGGACCGCCTGCCCCGGTATGGAGTCGCAGCCCTCCGCACCCCCTCTTTTCGTCGATCGTCTATACCCCACCTCACCACCCCTCCCCCCGGGAGGGACCGCATGCTGCGGACCCAACCCAAAAATCCCCCCACCTCCACCTCGGCACATGTACACAAGTGCCGAGGAATCCTACCAATT
>CAZPUL010000026.1:0-65482 GCA_964589735.1 uncultured Verrucomicrobiota bacterium
CGACACAATCACGCATCGCTATGCTTAGTGACCTGGGATTTTCCGCCCTTTCCCTGTTCCCAACCCGAAACTTCAAACTAGGAACTCGAAACCGGGCTTCGCCCCGTCCTTTACCAGCAGCGAGTTGCCAGCAAGCTAAATCTCCCACATCCCCACCACTCAAACCACCACAATCACTAACACCACAGCGACATTTCTCCCAACCCCTTCGCCCACAATAAATTCCAAGTGAAGATTTCCACTTTTTTACTTAAAATCCCCAGCTCGAATATCAATCCATTTTAACTGGCTCAAAGAAATGTCTAGTCGCGCAGCGACGACGAATTCTCTTCAGGGCCAACGGCCCGTAATACTATAGCCTAGGGAGGAGCCCGCCCCAGCGGGCGAAGCCCTAGGTTTTGGCACCAAAAAGCCAAGTCCTATAGGGGCGGGACATTTCCACATTCCCCTCGACAGCCCAACCATGAACATTAACCTAAACCCACAAAGGTGAAATCTTCCAGACCAACAACCGCCACGCTTAACCGCCACCTGCGGTCTATTACCTGCAGGCGGAACGCGCGATGACCTCACGCGATCTCATACGCGACCTTCGACAAGCGAGGCTGGAACTCCAAGATGAGCAAGTCTTGGAGCAGTTCTGGTTTACGGACGACAGTCATGTTGTGGCGACCCTCGGGACAAAGAATGGTGCCATTTGTGGGCCAGTGCTCAGCTACCGAATCGCAGATGATGATACCATAGAGATCAACAGCAGCGACGGATCACGGATGTACTACCGATGGGAGCAGGCACAGATCACTGGCGACGTACTGACCGTCCTCTGCGAAGGTGTTCCCAAGCGATTCAGCATCATCAGAGCGCCCAAGAAAGAGCAGTGGTTGCCGTGAACAGAACAACCACCAATCCCAACCCACCACCTCTATCGACCATTAACCCTTTCCAAACCCCATGAACCGCGACGATTTTTGGCAGCTCATTGATAGCATTGACCGCGAGGCGCTGGACGCTGGCGATGAAGACGCAGCCATTGAACCTCTCCAGGAGAGCTTGAGTTCTCTGAGCGAACCTGAATTGGAGGCGTTCGAGGAGCATTTGTCCCAATGCTTGTATGCCTTGGACGGGCAGGTGTTCGCAGATGAGTCAGGTGAAGCAGGCGGCTCGGATGATGCTTTCCTCTATGCTCGTTGTTATGTCGTCGCCCGGGGTCGGGCGCACTACGAAGCGACTTTGAAAAACCCGAAGCACATGCCGAAGCTGCTCGATCATTGGTGTGAGGCTTTATTGTATCCGCATCGCAAAGCTTGGGCTGACCTCACCGGGAAAGATGAGTCGGAGTGGACATTCGACGCGTCCGTCAGTTACGAAAGCGGCAGCAACGAAAAATTATGGCCCCGCTGAAACCAAGGCCCAAACAGCACGCTACCGTAAATCACCACAAATCCTGACGGATCATCTATATCTGGCTCTAGACGGCTTCCATAGGTTATGAACAAAAACCCAACACTAACTTCCCTTGAAGCGGCTGCATACGAACTCGTCAATGAAGTGTGGGAAGGAAAGTGGGATCATGTCTCTGAGGTCAAAGCAAAGCCCATAGGCGAGTGGACGACCATTCCTATGGAGTTGGAGCGGCGTTGTCCTGGATACGCAACCGATCAATATGCGCGGGCTGTTCAGAAAGGAATGGTCAGCTTCAAATGAGCATTCTATTTCAATGGCTTCATAAGAAACCAGGCCGCCAAACGGTTGTGGTAAAGCTCCCTTGGCTGCCGACGTAAGGAGGTGATGTCTTCCCTTGGAGTGCGGAGGCTTGCCTCCGCTTTGTCTCCGAGGCGGCTTGACGCCTCGTCTTCCCCTCTCGATGTTCGGAGTTGGGCGTTCGATGTTCGATGTTCCCCCTTTTCCCCATCCCTCTCACTTTCAGTGGCGCAAATCCTCTCCCTGCGCTATCTCTAACCCATGACCGATGAGGTGTTACCACCCGCTGGCGATGAACCGCATCCGCTGATCACCGAGCTGCTGACCAATGTGTCCATCGATGACGGCACGCTCAGCTACTTCCGTTCGCTCTTCAAAGAGTCAGACCGCGGCGCCGTGCTCATCTCCGCCACGCGGCTGGAAGAGAAGCTCGAACAATTGCACCGCACCCACATCACGCACAAGGTGCCCGACTCAAAAAAACTGCTGGAAGAACTCTTCCGCCCCTACGCCCCGCTCTCCTCCTTCTCCGCCAAGATCCAGCTCGCTTACGCCTATGGTCTGCTGGACGCCGAGGATTACGCCGACCTGAACATCATCCGGAAGATCCGCAACGATGCCGCCCACACCTCCGTGGAATTCTCCTTCGAGCCCAACGAAGTCTCCCAGAAGATCGCGCACCTGAAAGCACCCGTGCGGATGATCCCCCTGCTCTCCTTGATGACGGACCTCTTCGCCGAACAGGAGCTGGCCGAGCTCAAAGACCCGAAAGTGGCCCAGGCCCATCCCAAACTCTATTACATCCTCACCTGCCTCGCCCTGGAGACCCGCATCGTCTCCCTGACCGCCAGCATGGGCTCACAATCGCCAGTAGCTGAGGAAAGCAGGTAAATGTTCCACCACCCTCTCCCCTCAACGGGGAGAGGGCCGGGGTGAGGGGTGAGAGCGCCGATAATTTTTCCGAAAGGGTCAGCACTCGAAACCCATTGATTTGCCTGTATTTTTTAGCCGACGACGTTTCAATCCCCTCACCGTGTTGTCGGCAGGCAACCGTCTTGCCCGCACGGATCACTGAATGAATTGG
Organism: uncultured Verrucomicrobiota bacterium; assembly: GCA_964589735.1. Classification (GTDB taxonomy): domain Bacteria; phylum Verrucomicrobiota; class Verrucomicrobiia; order Limisphaerales; family JAEYXS01; genus JAEYXS01. The sequence continues at coordinate 2,786 of CAZPUL010000026.1, forward strand.
GAAACGATAGACTGGCACGCGCTCGACCGGCTCCGGCAGGCCTACCTCTCCGGCTCGGCGGGCAGCGCAGATTACTGGCGCACCCACAGCGAGCTGGATTCCTACAACCAGACCTTTGCCCAGCGCATCGGCTGGAAATGGGACTATGTGCTGGAAGACCTGCGCGCCCTCGGCTGGACGCCGCCATCTGGTGAAGTGCTCGACTGGGGCTGCGGCAGTGGCGTGGCCGGTCGTGCGTTCCTCGACCATTTCGGCACGGACTCCGTGACGGGCCTGCGCGTGTGGGACCGCTCACCCCTCGCCATGGAGTTCGCGGTGAAGACCGCGCGCATAAGATTCCCTGCCCTCAATATCCAATCCGGCCTGCCGGAGAACCCCGGCATCTTGCTGCTCAGCCATGTGCTCACGGAATTGAAGCCCGAGCAGATCGAAGAACTGGCGAACTACGTGGCCAAGGCCGAAGCCGTGATCTGGGTGGAACCAGGCACCTATGAGGCCAGCCTGACCTTGATCGCCGTGCGTGAGCGTCTGCGCACGCAGTTCAGTCTCGTGGCTCCCTGCCCTCATGCGGAGCAATGCGGCATCCTCGCTCCCGGCAACGAGCGCGATTGGTGCCATCACTTCGCCGAACCGCCGACCGCCATCTTCACCGATCCGGACTGGGGCAAATTCGCCCACCTCATGGGCATCGACCTCCGCAGCCTCCCGCTGAGCTATCTGGTGCTGGACAAACGCCCCCGTCCCGCCTTGCCCGCCGATACGTATCGCGTGCTGGGCCGCCCGCGCGTTTACAAGGCGCACGCGCTCATCCAGGCCTGCAATGCCTGTGGCGTGAAGAATTACGAACTGCACAAGCGGGATCACCCCGCCGAGTTCAAGCAGGCCAAGAAAGACAACTGCCCGCCCTTGCAACGCTGGGAGACCAACGAAGATCGGATCACCAAGGTGCTGTCGAAGCCCGCTGACACGGAGGAAACTGCGGGTGAATCCTCTGATGCTACTGCGTAGCCACAGACTTTGGACCGCGACTGTGTGCGCTTAGCACCAGTCGCAGCGACTTGGTGGTAGAAGCAGGTCTTGAAATGCTTCACGGGTGACTTTGCTTGGTCTACCTGCTGCGGCTGGTCCTCGGCGGACACAGCCGCGCTCCAAAAAACTTCTCACATCTTCCCATGCCTTAAAATAGCGATGAGCAGCCAGAAGCCCATGAGCGCCGCCAGCAGATAGCCGATCAATCCGATGATCGGGATGTCATGCCACTTGGGCGGGATGTTCGCATGGATGATCAGCGAGGAGCCGATGATCAACGCCGCGAGCACGATCGAGAACGACAGCCGGTTGCTGATGCGCTCGGCCGATTCCATCACCGGGTCCAACCCCTCGTGACGAAAGACCATGCGCGCCTCGCCCTTCTTCACCTGCGCCACGATGCGCCGCACCTCGGCAGGCAGTTCGCGCACCATGTCAGCCATGTCCAGGCCGAAATTCGTGATCGCACCCACGAGCCGATTCGGTTGCAGGCGGCTGAGCCGCGCCTTGCGGAGATACGGCGTTGCCTGCGCGATGATGTCATGCTCCGGGTTCAGTTTGCGCACCAGCGTTTCCATCAGGCCCAGCGCCTTGAGCATCACGAAAACATCCGCCGGGATGTTCAACCCATGGCGGCCCGTGAGCTGGAACAACTGCATGATGAGCTGGCCGAACGCCAGTTCCTTCACCGGCCGGTAAAAATGCCGGTGCATGAACTCCGCCACATCTGTTTCCAGCTCAGGCCGTGAAGGGTCGGCATCCGCTGACGACAAGCGCACCAACGCATTCGCCACGCTGCCCTCATCCTGTCGCGAGATGCCCCAGACGAGATCCGCCAGATTCTCCCGCGTGCGCACATCCATGAAACCCATCATGCCGAAATCCAGGAAACAGATGAGGTTGCCGGGCAAAATGTGGATGTTCGCCGGGTGCGGGTCCGCGTGGAAAAAACCATGCACGAAGATCTGTTTCAGCAACAGGTCACCGATGCGTTCCGCGATCATTTTCCGGTCGGACGGCGCAATCTTCTCCGGCACCAGCGCCGAAGCCTTGATGCCGTCGATGAACTCCATCGTCAGCACGCGCCCCGTCGTCGCTTCGTGATACACCTTGGGCACGTAGATGGTCTTGTCACTGTCGAACTGTCGCGCGAACCGTTCCACATGCGCGGCCTCGCTGTTGAAATCCGTCTCCCGCTGCAAAGTCTTCGCCATCTCCTGCACCAGCGCCGCCGGATGATGCACGCGCCAGCCATCGACATGCTTTTCCGCGAGCGAAGCCAGTTGCTCAAGGATCTCGAGATCCACCTTCACCGTCTCGCGCACTTCCGGTCGTTGCACTTTCACGACCACGGCCGAGCCGTCATGCCATTCTGCCTTGTGGACCTGGGCGATGGAGGCGGAACCCAACGGTAATTCCTCGATGCGCCGGTAGAGTTTGCTCAACGGCTCATGCAGCTCGTCCTCCATGATCCTCCGCACTTCCGCGAAAGGGATCGCCGGAACTTGATCCTGCAGCTTGGTCAGTTCCTTGACGAATTCCTCCGGCAGCACATCGGAACGGGAGGCCAGCATCTGGCCCAGCTTGATGAACGTGGGCCCCAGTTCCTCCAGCGCCCGGCGCAGTCGTTCGGGCTGGGAAAGCTGGCTGATGGCCGGGTTGGGCCGGTGCAGCCGCTTCAGCGGCGTGTCCAGCAATGTCGGCAAATGAAGCCGCTCCAGAAGATCCTCATACCCATACTTGAGGAAGACCCCGGCGATCTCGCGCGCCCGTTGCAGATGATGAAACGTGCGCCCAATGCTCTCCAATCTCCGAAACAGCATGGCCCCAATCTAAACCACAAACGGAAAATCAACCATGCCGAAATATCGGCGCTGGTTTGACCCGCCCGGGGCTCAAGGTTTCAAGGAGACCGGTTTCACGCCGCGCATGTATTTGTGACAACTCACACAGCTCACCGTCATCTGCATGTAGGCACCCGTGGCGGCATCGATGTTCTTGTCCTTCGCTGCTTTCACGAGGGATTGGGCATGCCGGCGAAACTCCATGGTGAACAGCTCATACTCCGGCGTCTGCCGCGAATACCAGCCTGTGGCCTGGCTCAATTGCACCAGCTTTTGCGCGTTCGCCGTGATGCGCTCGTAATCTTCCTTGGCGATGCCTTCCAGCACGCCTTGGGTGTGAACGAGCTTCAGCCGCATCACTTCCTGCGTCGGCATGTCCGCCGCCTCCGCCACGCGCAAGCCGGTCATCAGCCCCGCTGCAGCCAGGAATCCGGCGATCAGTATCGGGAAAATCTTTTTCATAAATTCAGGTGAATGGGTGGCGCCTGCCGGAATCGGCCCCGGCAGACGGACCCAAGGTTTGTGCTCAAACCGCGAAGCCGAACCGGAAGCGTTCTTCCTCGGCGCTCAGTTTGAGGCATTTCTGGATTTGTCGGGCCGCGAGCTGGCTGCCCGCCGCCTTGATCATGCGGTCGAAGTCCACGCGCGGCAGGTCCACGCCTTCATGGCGGATGTGCTGGATGCTCAGCCCGCGCTGGAGCAGTTCCGTGAGGAACTCCTCGGCAGCCACCGGATCATCCGTCTGGAAATGGTGCGGCTGCTGGTGCCGTCCGAACTCGACCAGATACTCGATGTGATATTTCGCGATCATACGTCCTCCTATCTTTGGTTTGTTACGGTGCGGACTGGTATGGCTTCCCGCACCTTGCGGGCCCAGTTCCGAAAAATGGTTTTGGCCGCCGGCAAGGCTTCCTCGTAGGCCAGATGCTCCGTCACTGTCTGCCTGGCCGGCAACCAGCCCGGTTTGATCCATTCGGGATGAAACTCAATGTCAGCCGGTTCGGCATCGGCGGTGAGTTCCACCAGCATCTTACCCCCCGCTTCATCGTAGTGCGCATCACTGTGGGCAGACACGTCAATCAACTGCCCGCGCCATTCGCAGGTGCCGACGATCTCGCTGCTGCTTACCACGCGTCTCATAACGAGGTGACGTTCGCCCGGACAAGTCCTTTGCGCCCTCCGTTTCTTGTCCGGCATAAGGCATGGTTTGCCCGAAATGGAACCTCGTTTCCGGACTCTTTTTGCACAGGAAAAGCCCCCAAGAGAAACGGCGTTCTGGTCCTGCCAGAACGCCGTTATCGGTTCAGCGAATGAAGGACTTTCAGAACACTTCCACGCGGAGGCCGGTGCGCTGACGCACGTGTTGCGCGATCTTGGAGAGCGTCCGCAACGGCAGATGACCGCATTGGTCGGTGTGCATCGGGCGGGTCGCCGAATAGATCTGCACCAGGGAGATCTTGGCACCATCTGCCCGCAACTGCTCCAGCCGGGCCGAATAGGTCTCCACCTCCTCCCACGCCGGGCCAGCACCATTGATGGCCGGAAACAGGCTCTGGATGACGATGGGCCGCTGACGGGCCAGCATCAGAATATTGTGCAGGATGCGTTCCTGGCTCATCTGCGGCCGGTTGACCCGGTCAAGATAGGCCTGCGTGCCACCGTCCAGCTTGCACCAGATCTCGTCCTGGCTGTTGAAGTATTTCAGCCCGGCGATGACCGGCTCCCGGTCCAGCCCGGTGGCATTGGTGACCAGCACCAGCTTGAAGAACGGGTGTCCGCTCATGGCCCGGATATGCACCACCGCCTCCACCACCTCTTGGAACTGGTCGCACAGCGTCGGCTCCCCGTCACCGCTCAGCGTGACATGGCGCAACGCCAGCAGCTCGCGCGGGATGTTTCGAAAACAAGGCCGCTCCGCCACCTTGCCTGAGTGGACAAATTCCAAAGTGGCGCGCAACTCCTCGGCCATCTTGTCCACATCCAGCTTGATGTTCGGCGGCGGAACCTGCCGGTCCACCTCGCAATAGACACAGTCGAAATTGCACTGCTGGTCCGGATTGAGGTTCAGCCCGATGGACAGGCCGCGGGCGCGGGGCGACACCACCAGATAGACGAACTGGTGGTCCAGAAAATCCCGGGGATAGCCAAAGGCGGCTTCCAGATTGGCCGACGCTTTGGCTGGTGATGGTGTGGTCACAGGTTCGAGCAGTTCAGTTATGGATGAACTCATGTTCTTTTTCGCGCACGACCAGCACCGGACAAGGCGCCTGGCGTACGACATTTTCGGCCACACTGCCCAGCAAGACCCGCTTCAGGCCGGTGTAACCATGGGTGGATATGATCAGCAGATCGGCCTTGATGTCCCTGGCCGTGGTGGAAATCTCATGGACCGCCGGTCCGACCCGGATCAGGGTGCCTTCCACCAGCCCGGCCGGAACTTTTTCCCGGGCGACAGAATCAAGCTTGGTCCGCGCCGCAGTGGTCAACTGCGCCTCCAGCTCGGGCAGGTCGATCGGTCCATACTCCCCGGCCATGTAGCTGACCAGCACCACATGCAGCAGGGTGATCTTCGCATCGAACTGCCGGGCCAGGGCGATGGCATATTCCAACGCCTTGTACGAGGCCTCAGAGAAGTCCACGGGAACCAGTATCCGTTCGATGCTGGCAACCGGTCCGGCCGTTGGAGTTAAGTTGGTTGTCATAGGTTCAGCTAAAACTGTTTCGGTTTTGCTAGGGTCAGCCTAGGCCCTCCCCCGCCCGGCCTCCACACTACCCTTGGTTTAGACTGGCCTTATTTTGATGCGCGCCTTGCATGGAACATGCTTCTCGCACAAGCTGGAAACACATGCTGTTGCCCGCATTCGCCCTGACCTTGCTCCTGAGCGCCCTGCTGCTTTTCGCGGTGCAGCCGCTGGTGGCCAAACTGTTGCTGCCCCTCCTCGGAGGCGCACCGATGGTCTGGAACACCTGCATGGTCTTCTTTCAAGCCTTGCTGCTGGGCGGTTATGGCTATGCCCACTGGCTGACCCGCAAAGGCTCTTTGCGCCAGCAGACCTTGACGCATTTGGTCCTCCTTTTTCTCGGCCTGCTCTGCCTGCCCATGGCCTTGGGGCAGGATGTCGAACCCGGCAGCCAAGCCCCTTTGCTCTGGTTGTTGGGCACCTTGTTCGGCCTTGTCGGTGTGCCCTTCCTCGTGCTGTCCGCCTCCGCCCCCCTGCTGCAAAGCTGGTTCAGCCGGTCCGGCCATCCGGCGGCCAAGGACCCTTACTTCCTTTATGCAGCGAGCAATGGGGGCAGTTTTCTGGCTTTGCTCGGATATCCTTTGCTGGCGGAACCGCTGTTGCGTTTGTCCCAACAAACACTTGGCTGGAGCGTGGGGTACGGCTTGCTGGTGATCTGCTTTGGAGCTGTGGCGCTCCTGATCTGGCGCAATACCGATACTGCGGCCGTATCACAGCAGACGCCGACCATCGCCGCTCCCTCCCCCTCCGCAAGCACAGCCAAGCCCGGCTGGTCCCAACGCGGTCTCTGGATCTTGCTCTCGCTGGTGCCCTCCAGCCTGATGCTCGGGCTCACCACTTATTTGACCACGGACATCGCCAGCGTGCCGCTGCTCTGGACGCTGCCGCTCGCGCTGTACTTGCTGACGTTCATTCTGGTTTTCGCCAAGGTCGGTGACCGCCTTACACCGCTGGCGGCGCGCGCCCTGCCGATTGCCGCCGTCACCGTCCTTTTCCTGCTGCTGGGCGAGATCAAGCACCCGGCAGGCTTGCTGGTTCCCCTGCATTTGTTCGTGTATTTCATCATCACGCTCGCTCTGCATGGCCGGCTCGCCTCCCTGCGACCGGCCCCGGAGCATCTCACGGAATACTACCTTTGCATGTCCATCGGTGGCGTGCTGGGCGGATTGCTGAACACCCTGGTGGCTCCGCTGATCTTCAAATCGGTGGTCGAATACCCTTGGGCCATTGCCCTGGCCTGCCTGGTCGCCCCGCCCGCAGAGGGGAAGCAGCCGGAGAAAAAACTCTCTTACCAACTGGTTTGGCCCTTGGTGGTCGGCATATTGACGGCCCTCTCGGCCAAGTTTCTTCCCGGGCTGTCCAATCAATCACATCAGGTGGCCATGTTCATCATTTTCGGCCTGCCGCTGGTAGTGGCGTTCTTCCTGTCGCGCCGGCCGGTGGTCTTCGGCCTGACCTTGGGGGCGGTGCTGTGGGGTGCCTCTTTCTACAACGCCATCCACGGGCAGACACTGCACGCCGAACGCAATTTCTTTGGTGCCCTGCGCGTGACAATGGACCCGGAAGGCCGCATCCATCGTTTCTATCACGGCACCACCGTGCATGGCATCCAGTTCGTGGACCCCAAGCTCCAGGATGTCCCGCTCTCGTATTATCACCAACTGGGCCCGGTCGGGGCCATCATGGAATTCTACGAGCGCCGCAAGACGGTGCGCCGGGTGGCCGTCATTGGGCTGGGCGCCGGTGCCCTGGCCGTTTACGCCAAAAATGACGAGTCGTGGACCTTTTATGAGATCGACCCCGCCGTTCTGCGCATCGCCTCGGATACCAATTATTTCTCTTATCTGGAACGGTGTGGCGCGAAGCAGGTGACGCACAAGATCGGTGATGCCCGGCTGCTGCTGCGCACCGAACCGGATCGCCACTTCGACCTGATCGTCTGCGATGCGTTCAGTTCCGATGTCCCGCCCTTGCACCTCATCACCAAGGAAGCGCTGGCGGAGATCAAGACGAAGCTCGCCCCGGGTGGCCTGATCCTCTATAACATCTCCAGCCGCCTGCTGAACTTCCGGCCGGTATTGGGCAACATCGCGCAGGAACTGCAACTCGATGGCTACAGCCTGAATGATGTCGTCACGCCCGATGACACATTACGTCATGGACGTTACTCGGCACATTGGGCCGTGCTGGCGGCGGATCCGCAGACCTTGCAACCGCTGCACGGCAACAAATACTGGATTCCCTTGCAACCTGCGCCGGAACAGCCCGTCTGGTCGGATGATTATTACAACATCCTGGGCATTTTGGACTGGAAGTGAACCACCGCGCGGCACATTGAAGCCCGGTCCTACTTGGCCGTCTTGAGGTCTTCCAATTCGGCCAGCGTCATCGTGCGGATGAGCTCCTCGAAGGTCACCGTGTGTTTCCAGCCGAGTACGCTTTGTGCCTTGGCCGGATCCCCCTGCAGGTTCACCGATTCCGTTTTGCGCATCAGGCGGGCATCCTGCTTGACGTGATCCGCATGCGAGAGACCTGCTGCGGCAAAGGCCAACGTCACAACGTCGCTCACGCTATGCAGGATGCCGGTGGCGAAGATATAATCGTCTGCTTCCTTGTGCTGCAAAGACAGCCACATGGCGTTCACGTAATCGGGCGCATAGCCCCAGTCGCGTTGGGCTGAGGTGTCGCCCAGCACAAGTTCCTTCTGCAGCCCCAGCTTGATGGCGGCGGCCGCGCGGCAGATCTTGCGCGTCACGAAGTTCTCCCCGCGCCGGGGCGATTCGTGATTGTACATGATGCCGTTGCACGCGAAGAGCCCGTAAGTCGTGCGGTAGATTCCCACCATCTGGGTGGCGAAGGCCTTGGCGCAGCCGTAGGGATTCACCGGATTGCGCGGCGTGTTCTCGTCCTGCGGTGCCGCTGCAGGGCGGCCAAAGATCTCGCTGGTGGACGCATGAAAGAGACGTGGCAGCTTCGGCAGATCCCGCACGATCTCCAACAGGCGCAAGGTGCCCATCGCCGTGGAATCACAAGTGGATTCGGGGATCTCGAAGCTCAGGCCGACATGGCTTTGGCCCGCGAGATGGTAGATCTCATCGGGTGCCACTTTCACCAGCACGCGGCGCAAAGTCGTGGGGTCATCCAGATCGGCATAGTGCAGGAACAAACGCTGATTGTTCACAGCGGCATCACCGTGCAGATGCTTCAGACGCGATCGCTCCAAACTGCTGGTCCGACGCACCACCCCGTGCACTTCATAGCCTTTTTCCAGCAGCAGTTCCGTGAGATAGGAACCGTCCTGGCCGGTAATGCCGGTGATAAGCGCCTTGGGCATCAGCTTATTCCTCGTTCTTCCGCACGCGGCCGGCGAGCTGGTCTTCCAACGCTTTCACATCCGAATCGGTCATCAGCCGCGCGAGTTCGGCAAAGGTCGTTTTCGGAGTCCAGCCCAGCTTTTTCTTCGCCTTGCTGGAATCACCGATGAGCAGGTCTACTTCGGCCGGGCGATAATAACGGGGATCGATCTCCACGTGCTTGCGCCAGTCCAGACCGACATGGCCGAAGGCGACTTCGAGAAACTCTTGGACGGAATGGGTCTCGTTCGTGGCGATGACGTAATCATCCGGTTCCGGCTGTTGCAGCATGAGCCACATGGCTTCCACGTATTCCTTGGCGTAACCCCAGTCGCGCTTGGCTTCGAGGTTGCCCAGGTAGAGCTTGTCCTGCAGCCCGGCCTTGATGTGGGCCACGGCGCGCGTGATCTTGCGGGTGACGAACGTCTCGCCACGGCGGGGGGATTCGTGGTTGAAAAGGATGCCGTTGCTGGCATGCATGCCGTAGGACTCGCGGTAGTTCACCGTGATCCAGTAGGCATAGACCTTGGCACATCCATAGGGGCTGCGGGGATAAAACGGCGTGGTCTCCTTTTGCGGCACTTCCTGCACCATGCCATACATCTCGGAGGAGGAGGCCTGGTAAAAGCGCGGATGGATGCCCACCTCGCGGATGGCTTCCAACAACCGGATGACACCGGTGCCAGTGATGTCCGTGGTGTACTCCGGGGCATCGAAGCTGACTCGCACATGGCTCTGCGCCGCGAGGTTATAGACCTCGTCTGGCTGGATCTTGCCGATCAGCCGGGAAAGCGCACTGCCATCCGAGAGATCGCCGTAATGGAGGAAAAGTTTATGCTTGGGCGCGTGCGGATCGGAGTAGATGTGATCCAGCCTGCCCGTGTTGAAAGTGCTGGCCCGGCGGATGATGCCGTGCACCTCGTATCCCTTGGATAGCAGCAACTCAGCGAGGTAGGAACCGTCCTGCCCGGTGATGCCCGTGATCAAAGCCTTTTTCGACATAGCAATTGCCGTCAGCATCGCGCAGAGGGCAAAAGCTAGGCAAGCCGGATTTCTCCCTTTGGAAGAAACAGATAGGGTCGGATTTTGGCCGCTGACCTAGGTGCAAACCGCTTCGGCTTCACTGCCTTTGGGCGCGCCGACCGGCAATTCATCCGGAATCGGAGCGAAATTGGCGATGACCTTCCACAGGTTGCTCAAGTCCTTGTTCACATCGCCCGAAAGGCAGTCTGTGATGTCTCCGGCCACTTCGGGATGCTTCATCACCACATCTTTGAAGGAGAAATTCGGGTTGTAGAAGGCGTAGATCAGCTTGCGCATGTTCTCGATGCCCAAGCGCAGGCTCTTGGCATAGTCCGCAAAGCGTTCGGGCGAGAAATCCTTGTCCAGAATGGCCTGGTGCACGGCATCCGCCGCCATCACCCCGCTCTTCAAGGCCAGCATCAGGCCGCTGCTGAACACGGGGTCCAAAAAGCAGAAGGCGTCGCCCACCAGCAACAGCCCTTGGCTGCCACAATGGCGTGAGTGGAAAGTGTATTCGCTGGTGACGTAATAGGGTCCGGTCTGCTGGCCGACGGACAGGTGATCCTTGATCCAGAGGTTCTCGCCCACTTCCCGGTCGAAAATGGCCTTTGGCTCCTTCACCCCGCCGCGCGTCAGGTATTTGCCTTCGGCCACCACGCCAACACTGACCATATCATCATGCTGCGGGATGTGCCAGAACCAGCCCTTTTCGGGCACAAAAGCCACCGTGGTCTGTCCCTCATCCACGCCCGGTTCGCGCTTGGAACCTTTATAATAGGTCCATACGGCGACCTTGTTCAGGTAAGGATCGCGCAGGCGCCAGCCGTTGCGCACGGCAGCAAAAGCTTCCTTGCCTGTGCAATCCAGCGTGATGGGCGCAAAGTATTCGACGACCTCGCCCGTTTTCTTCTGCGCCTTCACGCCGATGACGCGTTCGCCTTCCTTCAGGAGTTCCTTCACCGTGATCTCCTCGATGACCTCCGCGCCCTTGTCGCGCGCATGGTTGAGGAGCATCAGGTCGAAATCACTGCGGAGCACCTGCCAGGTCTGGGCGACGGTCTCTTTGTCGTAGCGCGTGTAAAAATAGAACGGTTGGCTCGCCTTGCCGTTCGGCTGCACGAACATCACGCTGTATTTCTTTTGAAAACCGGACTCCTTCATCTTGTGCACCAAGCCCAAGCGCTCGAGCGGCTGGTAGGTGAAGGGGATGAGCGATTCGCCGATGTGGTAGCGTGGGAACTTCTCACGCTCCAGCACCAGCACGCGATGGCCGTATTCCGCGAGGATGGCGGCGGCCGAGGCGCCCGCCGGGCCACCACCGATGATCAAAGCGTCGTAGTTGTTACCGGATTTCATAAGACGATCGCGCAGAAGTTAGTGCAGGAAAAGGATAGTGCAAATCAGGGCGGAAGGATTTCGACGATCTCCGCCAGCGGCAGTTGCTGCGGGTTCCACAATGTGTTCCGCCGGCCATAGAGCCAGCGCTGGCCCGTGAGCTTGAACGCAGTGTTGATGAAATCATCCGCCTCGATGCGCAGGAAAGCCTTCGGACGGCTGGTGTGGGTGACCTTGTATTCCGCCAGCAAGGTGCCCAGCGGGATGCGTTCACCCAGGATTTGCGCCCGGGCAGCGGACGGAAACAGGCTGAGATTGATCTTGATGGCCCCGAACTCCACCGGTTTGCCCTCTTCGGTCAGCAGGATGACCTCGCGAAAATAAAAATCGCCGCGCTGCTGGCTGCGGATCACTTCCAGATGGATCTTCGAGCTGTGGAATTGCTCCAGCGTGGGCGTCATGTCGTTCTGATGCACCAGCAACGTCTGATACGGCTCCGGCACATCCTTGCCCTCCACCGGCTCGATGCGCGGCAAAGGCCGGCCCGCCTGCGCGTAGAAATCGTCCAGCGGATACACGATCGGCTGGGCGGCGGAACTGGTCAGTTTATTGGCAGTGGAACTTGGCATTAGGTTTACGCGTAGCGCGTATTTTTGTGTTCCGGCAGGAAGAACTCTTGCAACAGTTTGTCCACTTGCAGGAGCGCCTCGCGGCTGAGGAGCAGTGTGTCGCCTTGCTGCGTGAGGAAGCCCCAGTCTTTCAGGCGCTGGATCGGCTCGGCGAAACGTTGCAGGACATCCACGCCGAACTTCTTCTGATAGTATCCGGCCTCGTTGCGGCCCAGCTTGAATTGCAAAATGAACTCGCGGATGAGGCGTTCATCAGGCGTGGGCGTGAGCGCGCGGAAGGTGGGCAGTTCGCCCTTGTTGATGCGCTCGATGTAGGTGCTGAACTCGTGGTGATTTTGGTAATGCACCCCGCCGATGTGACCGAAGGAGGCGACGCCGAGGGAGAGCAGATCTGCACCGGCCCAAAGGCGGTCGCGATAGATGAAGGTCGCGGTCTTCTTGTTTTTCACGGCGGTGTAAGCACTACCCACGGTGTAGCCGACCTTCTCCAGTTCCTTGAAGGCGTAATCCACCCAGCGACGTTTGGTTTCCCAATCGGCCACAGGGGCGACGAGTTTGCCCTCGGCCTTCATCTGCTGATAGATGGTCGTATTGAAGGGGATCTCCATCTCGTAGATGGTCACGCTGTCGGGGGCCATCTCGATGGTCTTGCGGATGTTCTCCTTCCAGTTCTCTTCCGTCTCCTCGACCATGCCGGCGATGAGGTCGATGTTGATCTGGGGGAAGCCGACTTCACGGGCATACTTGTAAGCGCGATCGATCTCTTTACTGCGATGCGCGCGGCCGTTCACCTCGAGGATGTGTTCATCGAAGTTCTCCACACCGAGGCTCAGGCGCGTGACGCCGAGTTCGCGGATGGCTTTCAGTTTGTGATCGGTCAAAGTGCCGGGCTCGCACTCGAAGGAGAATTCTTCCAAGGCATCCAGCGGCAGCAGCCGGTTCATCTCGCCGAGGAGATGCTTGAGCTGCTCCACGCTCAGGTAGCTGGGCGTGCCGCCGCCGAAGTAGAGGAAGCTGGGCTTGCGACCGCCAATGAAGGGCTTGTTCGCGTAGATGGTCAGTTCCTTGATGACGGCATCGATGTAATTGCGGATCTCAGAGGAGTCCTTGTCCGTATAGACCTTGAAATAGCAGAAGTGGCAGCGCTTGCGGCAGAAGGGCACGTGCACATACACGCCGAGGTCGGTGTTCGGCTTGGGCGGCGTGGCGAGCGCGGTCTGCAGATCGGGAATCAGCTCAGGCTTCCAGAAGGAGAACGGCGGATAGTTCGAGACGAAGTAATTGCCGGCGGTCGTCTGCGTTTGCAGCGGCGGAGCGGTCACGGGCTTGGGAGGTTCAACGGTCGTCGTGCTCATGATAATCTAAAATCCTTACTTTTTGCCGAAGCAATACACATTTCCATCTTCACACCCGACCACCACGCGGTTGTCCACCACGGCAGGGGAACTGGTGACGGGCTGGCCGATCTCGTAGTTCCAGATCTCTTGGCCGTCCTTCAGCGAAACCAGATAGAGGCGGCCGTCATCGGAGCCGACAATGATCTTGTCACCGACGACTACGGGAGAGCTGTCCACCTTGCCACGCGTGCCGAAGGTCCACACGCCTTCACCGGTTTCCTTCTTCACGCAGTGCAGACGCTTGTCGCGTCCGCCGAAAATCACGAAATCCTTCGTGATGGCGGGTGAGGAGAAATAGGCGAAGGCGCGATCCTTATAGCGCCAGAGAATCTTTTGGGCGGTGAGATCAAAGCAGAGGAAAACGTTTTCGTAATGGCCCACGTAGGCGCGATTACCCGTGACAGCGGCGGAACCGGCGATATACGCCTCCGCATCCATCTCCTTCACCTTCTTGCCATCGGCCACGGAGATCATGTGCAGCAAGGCATCGCAGCCGCCGAAGACCGTCGCGCCATCAGAAACGGCGGGGCAGCCGTTGATATAGTTACCGGTCTCGTAATCCCACACCTTCTTGCCCGTGGTGGCGGAGACGCAATGCAGCTTGGTGTCGTAACTGCCCGCGAGAATCCAGTTCTCTTTGCCGTCCGCGGACTTTGTCCAGTTCGGCGCGCCGAGGATCTTGTCTTCGGTGGCGTATTTCCAGATCTGCTTGCCGTCTTTGGCTTCCACGGCATAAAGCGTATTGTCCGTGGAGCCGACGTAAACTTTGCCATCCAGCACAAGCGGCGCGGCTTCGATCGTGCTCTCGGTCTTGAATTCCCAGAGCGATTTGCCATCCGCCAGCGAAAGCGCATGCAGCTTCATGTCATCCGAGCCTATGAAGACTTTGCCGTCCACGATGGCAGGGGAGGATTTCACGGGTCCGCCGGTCTTGGCGGTCCAGAGCAGCTTCAGGTCATTCGGCAGACTGGCCGGGCTGACACCAGTGAGTTCGGGACCGCCCCGGAACATGGGCCAGGAAGTCTTCGTGGGGCCGGGGGGTGTGGAAGTATCAGCACGCAAGGAACCTAACGCCAGCGTGGCCAGCGTGCCGCCCAGAAAATGACGTCGGCTCAACATGGTTGCAATCGGTGAAGACACTTCCCCGGCAGGTTACCGGCGAGGGGCTTCTACCGGAAAGACTATCGACGAGGTTCCGGACCTTGGCAAACAAAAATAATACGTATAGGTATTATTTTGAGCGGCAACCGGCCGGGCCCGGGAATCCCGGAAAGGCAACCTCAGCTCCTCTCCTCCCGGCTGCCGACCCATGTTTGGGATTGTGCCGGGAAGGTTTTGGGAGGCAGATTCATAGGCATGTTCCCACGCAATGCCTTGCCCTCCTGGCTCATGATTTGGCTGACGTGTTGTACTTGGGCCGGAAGCAGCAACGCCGCCATCCCCAAACCGAACGTGGTGTTCATCCTGTGTGACAACCTGGGATACGGAGACGTTGGGTGTTATGGTTCCACTCTGCATCGCACACCGCATGTGGACCGGTTGGCGGCCGAAGGATTGAAGCTGACGGGCTTCTATGCGGCGAGTGGCGTCTGCACCCCTTCCCGGGCGAGCCTGATGACCGGGTGCTACCCGCGCCGGGTGAACATGCATGTGAGCGACAAAGGCGGGGCGGTGTTGCAACCGGTCTCTCCGAAAGGCTTGAATCCTGACGAAGTGACCATCGCGGAGGTCATGAAATCGGCGGGCTATGCGACGATGCTCATCGGCAAGTGGCATCTGGGCGATCAACTGCCACACCTGCCGACACGTCAGGGCTTCGATCACTTTTTTGGCATCCCCTACAGCGATGACATGACTCCGCGCGCAGGCCAGGTATGGCCGCCCCTCCCTTTGATGCGTGATGACATCGTGGTGGAGGCCCCGGTGGATTGCCGTTTCCTGACCAAGCGGTATACCGAGGAGGCAATCAGTTTTATCAAGACGAACCAGCACCGGCCATTCTTCCTGCTGCTCTCCCACGCCACGCCGGGCAGCACGACCAGGCCGGAGGTCGCGCCCGAGTTTTCCGGTCGCTCGCGCAATGGTGCCTGGGGCGATTCCGTGGAGGAGCTGGACTGGTCCACCGGGGAATTGCTGCGCGTGCTCAAGGAGCTGAAGTTGGATGAGAACACACTCATCGTGTGGACCTCGGACAACGGCGCTCCAAAACGCAATCCGGTACAAGGCAGCAACCTGCCGTTGGCGGGCTGGGGCTACACCACCGCCGAAGGCGGGATGCGCGTGCCCTGCCTCGTGCGCTGGCCGGGCCGAATCAAACCAGGCCAGACCACCGCGGCACTGACGACAATGATGGACTGGGTACCGACGCTGGCGAGCTTATGCGGTGGCAAGTTGTCGCGCGAAAACCAGATTGACGGAAAGGACATCGGACCGCTGTTGCTGGCACCGGAGAAAGTCCGGTCTCCGAATGAGGTGTTCTTCTATTACCAGGGTGCAGAATTGCAGGCGGTGCGGGATGGGCGTTGGAAACTCTATCTGAAAGGTTCGCAAGTGGACCGTACTAAGAAGTTGCGGACGGACGCCGCACTCTTTGAGATCGGCTTGGATCTCGGGGAAAAGAATGACGTGGCCGCACAGCACCCCGACATAGTACGAAGGTTGGAACGGGAGGCGATACGCGCACGGGAAGAATTGGGTGACGGCTTGGTAACAGGCAAGGGGCAACGTCCTGCAGGGATGGCCATCGAAGTGACGCCGCGCAAGCTGCCCGGCGCGTGAGTTTCCACACGCAATGCGTCAGCTTCCCGCGCGGAAGGCCTTTTATGCCCATATTATCCGCCTGAATCGCGTTGGCATTGGTAATGCTAACCAATGACTCACAACTGAAAGGCGGTATGAACTTGCGGCATAAACAGAGCCAAGGATTCACCCTCATCGAATTGCTCGTGGTGGTGGCCATCATCGGGATTCTCATGACGCTGCTGCTGCCTGCCTTGGCCAAGGGCAAGCTGAAGGCACAGCAAACAGAGTGTGCGAGCAACCTGCGACAGGTGGGCCTCAGCTTCCGCATGTTCGCCGATGAACATGACAACCGGCTGCCCATGCAGGTGAGCGTGCGCCGCGGCGGCACGCTGGAATATGCGAACCGCGGCGAGACCTGGCGGCATTTCCAGGTGATGTCCAATCTGCTGGTAAATCCCAAACTCATCGTCTGCCCGGCGGACAAACAGCGCGCCGTGACGAACTGGAGCGGGCTGGGCAATCTCAACACCAGCCTCTTCGTGGGCCTTGATGCCAAGATCGGAAAGGCCAATCATATCCTGGCGGGCGACCGCAATATCATGACGCCGGGCTATCCAACGCCGGGCGTGGTGCCGGTACGCACGAACATGACGGCGTTCTGGACGCAGGAGATGCACCAGAACCGGGGCAACCTCCTGTTCGCTGACGGTCACGTGGAGTCCTTGGATAGCGAAGGCTTGCAACGCAGCATCAACCGGCACGGACTCAAATAAGAGGCAGTACATGAATGATACCTGGAAAAAACGGACGCGAGTGGCGTTTCGCGTGTTCGAGGTGATCCTCGCCGTGGCCCTGCTGGCCGTGTTGCTGGAGCTGCTGCTGGTGATGCTGAACGCGCCCGGACCTGTACCGGAGATCCGGATCTTGCGTTCAGCGCAAGCACTGGAAGAAATGCCCGCAGTCGTGCTCGCTCCGGCCGAACTGCCCCCTGCCCCGGTGCAAGCGGTGGCAGCGCCCGCTGTCCCACCACCTGCTCCGCGGAGATCGGGACCGCCGGTGCTGCTTGATTTTGAAAACCTGCGGCGCTTGCTCGGTGCGACCAAAACGTCGCCGGGAAACAATGTGCCCGGCGGTGGTGGCGGCGGAAATGGAGCCCCATCCGGGGGCGCGGGCTCGAGTCCGGGTTATCCGTTGCCGGTGTTTTCACCGGTCCTGATTCCGGCGACCAATGCACCGCCCGCCCCCAATGCAACGCCGGTCACGAATGACACACCGGTGGCGGAACGCCCCCCGGAGACAAATCAAACGTCGGTCGCGAGTTCCAACACGAATACGAACAATGATTCGCCCGTGTTCCGCTTCTCCGTGCCGTGATCGCGCGGCGTCACAGATACGGAGTCAGCAAACGGGCCACGCCATCGCGCAGTTTGATGGGAAGCGGACGCGCATCCACTTCGCGCAGCGTGAGCTGATGCGCCTTGGCGAGCTTGTTCTCGATGTGCGTCTCCAAGTCTGCGGCCAGCTTGGAGCAGTAACATTCCACGTTCAGCTCGAAGTTCAGGCGCAAGCTGCGCGGGTCAAAGTTCGAGGAGCCGATGAAGGACCACTCGCCATCCACGATCATGAGCTTGGAGTGATCGAACGGCGGTTCCGTGAGCCACACACGGCAGCCGCGCTCGAGCAGTTGCCAGAGCTGCGCCATCATGGCCCAATGCACGAAGGGCAGGTTGTTCACCTGCGGCAAAATGATGTCCACCTGCACCCCGCGCATGGCCGCGACGTTCAGCGCGCTGACCAAGCCGCGGTCCGGCAGGAAATAGGGGTTCATGATGCGGATGCGCTTCTGCGCGCACGAGACCGCGCCGAGGATGGTCCAGCGGATCTTTTCAAAGTTGTCATCTGGTCCGTCCGGCACACAGCGGGCCAGCACGGGACCGACATTGGCCAGGGGCGGGAACCACTTGGGGCCACGCAATTCTTCCTTCGTGCAGAACAGCCAGTCATCCGCGAAGACCTCCTGCAGGTAACTGACAATCGGACCCCGCAGACGGAAGTGCATGTCCTGCACGGGGCGCTTGGGCTTTTGGGCGACGAGATGCCCATCGCGGATATTCATGCCGCCGGTGAACGCCGTGTGGCCATCGATGACGAGGATCTTGCGATGGTTGCGCAGGTTGATGGCCATGGCGCGAAACGGCACGGAGGTGGGCAGGAAACGCGCCACGGGAATGTCCGCTTGCTTGAGCTTGGGCACGATGGACGGCCAGGAGTAGCGCGCGCCGGTGTCATCGATGAGCACGCGCACTTCCACACCGCGGTGCAACGCGCGCTTCAGGGCATCCACGAACATCGTACCCGCCTTGCCTTGGTCGAAGATGTAGGTGGCGAAGGTGACGGAATGCTGGGCGGAATCGATGGCGGCGACCATGGCGGGGAAGGCGGCATCACCATTGACGAGCGGCTCCACGGAGTTGCCCGTGAGCAAGGGCTGGTGGACGGCCTGATTCACCAGGCGCACCAGCGGGGCGAGAAACGGCGTCCTGCGGGTGACCGTATCCAAAGGATGCTCGTGCTCCGTCAGCGAACCGGTGCTGGTGTGATAGCGGGCGTGGGTGGCGCGCAACTGGGAGGCGCGGCGGCGCAGGCGGTTGATGCCAAAGGTGAGGTAGAGCACCGGTCCGATGAGCGGCACCAGCCAGCTCAGTGACACCCACATGACCGCCGCGCGGGTGTCGCGCTTGTGCAGGATGGCATGACACGAGGCGACGACGGCTATAAACACCGTGAACAGGGCCACAATGATGTGCCAGGCTTGGGCCAGCACATTAATAATATCTACGGTGAGAAACAGCATCTTCAGCGGCTAAAATAGCAGCAACCGCTCCTGAAGCCTAACGGAAGTTGGGCCAGCGCCCCTGTTCCTTCAGTTTGGTTATCACCAGCTTGCGGAGAGACCCGCTATCATTGGGCTTGAGATTGGGAGTGAGTTTATCATCGGTATGCCCGGTCTTCTGGCGGTAAACGACGGTTGCCAACACGTCATTGTAGCTGATGCTGGAATCCTGCCCGGTCAGCTTGTTCAGGGCCTCCAAAGCCTTCCAATTAACGCCTTCCAAGCAGGCAATGAGACAAGACCGCAGGGGATCATTTTCCCGGCCGCCCAGGAAGCGGATGGCATCCTCCGTGGGGACTTTATACTTTTGGATCAAAATCCAGCGGAAGATGACGCCATCTGCCTGTTTTCCGAAATAAGAGAGAGCCTCCTCCCGTTTCGGATGTTTGGGATCTTTTAACGCTGGCAACAGGGGAACGAAACCACGAAGGAGTTTTCCCGCAGCGGTCGGAGGTTTCTCGGATTCGTAACGTTCAACCATTTCATCCAGCCGGCCTTCAAGTGCTTTTTCGTTGTCGTGGATCGTCGCTTCCCAGATGCCCATGATCATATCGTTATAGCTGCCGGAACGGCTGTCCTCCAACGCCCAGCGGCGCATCTCCTTGTCGTCGGTGAGGAAGGCGAGGACAAATGCCTTGGTGCCCATGGTGTTGGAAAACGTGATGGGCTCGGTGAGATTCTCGCGGCATTGCTCATAAAAACGGCGGGCGTTTTTGAACTGGCCGGAAACCACGTAGTTGCGGAACACGCGGTCGGGTGGAATGGAGTCGGGATTTTTCCAATAAAGTTTTTCCATCTCCACAGCGCGTTCAGCGTTGGGCAATTGGGAGAATTGGGTGTCATAGAGGCAACGGATGGTGATGGCACTGGGCTGAGGTATCTGGGCAACGAGATTGGTTTTGAGAGCGAGGAGGGCGGGCTGTGGTTCCAGATGTTTTTTGCCAATTTCGACCAGATAACCGAGGACCTCAGCAGCACCAGCGGGTCCAGAAAGATCAGCAGTGATCTGCAGATGTTCCGCGACGAATTTGATATCATGATCCCAAAGGGTGCGTGCCTGCCACTCCAGATCACGAGGGCGCAGCCAGGACCGTTTCAGCCACATCAGGCAGGCGTCCTTGTCCGAAAGCCCGACACCGAAAGGATGGCGGGCGAAACCGGCGCGGTCATAGTGGCCATCCACCATCTGGACGCGCGTGAGCGCTTCGTTGTAGTCCCCGATACCTGTCTTGGATCCGGCCCAGAAGAACGGCATCCACCCATCAGCGGCGGCGACGGACTGGTCATAGATGGTCCGCCCCAGATCTTTGATACCCCAGCGATAGGTGACGAACCGATGGCGGCCACTCATCTGGATGCCGGTCATTTCCCAGCCGTAATTCAGCAGATCACGAGTGGAAGCAACGGCTACTGGAGCTAAGATGCCTTGGCCTTCCTTGTGGGCGAACTGGAGCAGCGGGCTGCATTCTTTAAGTCCACGCAGTGAGGGATCAGGCAGTTTGCCATCAGGTTTTTTGACGGCGTTTGCAGCAGCGGCCAGCAAGGGTTTATATTTTGTCACCAAGGCCGGTTCGCTAACGCTGTGATCTTCGAGCAGTTTCAGCCAAGCCGAACGGGCTAACACAGGATAGACGCCGCCGCTTAAATGGCCCAGCCCCACCGATCCGGCCTGGCCAAACAAAGGGGCAAGATTGTGCAATTCTTCCAGGTTGGCCTGGGTGCCCGCCAGATAAGGCAGGAGTTCGGAGATCAGGTCATTGGACTCGGTGATCCGCCAGTCGAACACCATGAGCGGTACGGCGGCATTCCAATTCTTGGCATTGAGGGCGAAAAGATAGATGGCCCGGCTGCTGGGATCACGAAAGGCGATGTTCCAGGCCTGGAGCGAGGGCGAGTCCATCTCGGGGCGGGCGGGATAGTTTTTGCTCCAAAGCGCGGCGGCGGCCTTATAGCGGTTGGCCAGCCCGAGGACAGGCGGCCAGAGGGCATCCAGTTTTTCCGCAGCGGCACGTTCCGAGAAGGCCAGCCAGACGGCACCACGGGCGATGAGCAGGTCATCGATCGTCAGGCGATCCGCAGCGGCCAGCCGACCCGAGTGTATCAAAAGTCCGGCCAGTTCCGGCATCCAGTCTTGCTTGGCATCGGCCACATTGGCGGGCGCAAGTTTGAAAGCTTTCTGTATCGATGACTCGCGGGCCGTCGTGGCGGCATCTGCCCCCTGCCAGAATTTCTCCCGGACAAAGTCTGCCTTTTGCGGCGTCAACCCTTCCCAGCCGGCTTCTGCAACCTGGCGCACGACTTCACGATAAAAATCCGGCCCGCTCTCCAGCAGTTTCTTCGGGTAGGCGACTTTGACCTGTTTGACGGGCTTACCGTCCCGCGCAAGCCATTGGATGCTCCAAGCGGTGGTTCCGTCAGGCTTGGTGCTAACGTTGTAAACGACCTGGTGGATGGTGTTCGTCTGACGATTGCCAAACCAGCCGAACGCGCGGGCGGCTTCCACAGGGAATACGCGCTGGACAGGATCGTGATACTCGGTGTCCGGCGCGTAGAACTGCGCCTGCAAAGCCGGGGAGACGGAGAACAGCGCACAAAAAAGAAGTGTGAAAAGATTTCCCTTGGACATAATTAACATCCAATCCTATGGGAAGGGTTTTGTAAAGTTGAATGAGGAAGGAGCGTTTGCGGCGGTGCATCTCCAGCCGTCAGTCAGATTTTATTTTCTTAGAGTTGCGTCGCTAATCTGGCGGCCTATGCTTTCCGCTTTATCAGGTAACACTATGCAGACGTATCAGAATTTTATCGGTGGGGAATGGGTGCCAGCCAGGTCCGGCCAGACTTTCCAGAACACGAACCCTGCCGATACGCGTGAAGTGGTGGCGCAGTATCCGCAGAGCGGCCAGCCGGATGCGCTCGCGGCGATCGAAGCGGCGAAAGCGGCGTTCCCCGCCTGGTCCGCGATGACTTCTGTGGCGCGCGGCCGGGTGCTGAGCAAAGCGAGCCAATTGATCGAAGCGCGCAAGCCCGAGCTTGCCAAGCTGCTCACGCAGGAAGAGGGCAAGACGCTCGCCGAAGCCACGGGTGAAGTGCAACGCACGGCGGACATCTTCCGTTTCTTCGGCGGGCTCAGCTACACGGTCGGCGGCCAGACCATCCCGCACGATCTGCCGAACAATCTGCTCTACACACGCCGCGAACCTGTCGGTGTCGTGGCGCTCATCACGCCGTGGAATTTCCCGATCGCGATCCCCGCGTGGAAGATGGCTCCGGCCCTGTTGAGCGGCAACACGGTCATCATCAAGCCTGCGTCGCAAGCGCCGGCGATGACGATGGAGCTGGCGAAGATTTTGACGGAAGCAGGTTTGACGAAGGGTGCCTTGAACGTGGTGACCGGTGACGGTCGCGCAGTGGGTGGTGAACTTTCGACGAATCCGAATATCGCGGCTTTGTCCTTCACGGGCTCGCACAAGGTCGGCTCCTCGATCTACCAGCAGCTCGCCAAGAACATGACGCGCGCGCAGATGGAGATGGGTGGCAAGAACCCGACGATCGTCCTGGCGGATGCGGACCTCGATCTGGCGGCACGGCTCGTGGCTATCGCGGGATTTGGTCTTACGGGTCAGGCTTGCACAGCGACGAGCCGAGTCATCGTGGAGAAGAGTGTGGCGGAAGCGTTCACCGCTAAGCTCGTGGAGAAGGCCAAGGCCATCAAAGTGGGCAACGGCTTGAGCGAAGGCGTGACGATGGGACCGGCCGTGAATGAGCAGGAGTTCAAGGGGAACCTGGAATACATCGACATCGCGGTGAAGGAAGGCGCGCAACTTGTCTGGGGCGGTCAACGCCTCACGGAAGGCGATCTGGCGCACGGCTACTTCATGCAGCCCGCTGTGCTCAGCGGTGTGACCCCCGGCATGCGCATCGCGCAAGAGGAAGTTTTCGGTCCGGTCGTCGCGGTCATCGCGGTGGAGAACTTTGAAGAGGCGCTCCAGGTGGCGAACAGCGTGGACGTCGGGTTGTCTGCCGCCATCGTGACGAAGGACATCAAGAAAGCCATGATCTACTCCGAGCACATCCAGGCCGGGGTGGTGAAGGTGAACCAGATTTCCACCGGGCTCGCCTTGCAGGCGCCGTTCGGCGGGGTGAAGAAATCCAGCACGGATTCATTCAAGGAACAAGGAGCGGGGGCGATCGAGTTCTACACGCGCATCAAGACCGTGTATCTCGATTACTCGGCATAGATAAACCGATGAAGCAATACGCGCCGGTGTTGGGGCTGGGCGCCAAATAAAACTAAGAGAATACCGACATGTTCAAGCTGTGCCGTTATCTGAATGCCAAGTCCCAGGTCCGTATCGGTCTGGTCCACGCGGACAATACCGTCGCCGATCTCACCTCCGCCGGGATCGAAGTGATGACCCCCTTGCTCGAGAGTGAAGACTTGCTCACGCGGCTCACGGAGCTGGCCAAGACCGAACTGCCCACGCGACCGATCGCCGAGGTCAAACTGCTCTCACCCGTGGAGCGGCAGGAAGTCTGGGCGGCAGGTGTCACCTATCTGCGCAGCAAGAAGGCACGCATGGATGAATCGGAATTCAGCGCCAGCGCCTATGACCGTGTGTATGACGCGGAGCGCCCGGAGATCTTCTTCAAGTCCCTGCCGGAAAAGACCGTGCCCACAGGGGAAGACGTCGGCATCCGGCGGGATGCGAAGTGGAACGTGCCGGAACCGGAACTGGCGTTGGTCATCAATTCGCGCGGCGGCATCGTCGGCTACACCATCGGCAATGACATGAGTTCGCGGGACATCGAGGGCGAGAATCTGCTCTACCTCCCGCAGGCCAAGATGTATGACCGCTCCTGCGCCG
Organism: uncultured Verrucomicrobiota bacterium; assembly: GCA_964589735.1. GTDB lineage: Bacteria > Verrucomicrobiota > Verrucomicrobiia > Limisphaerales > JAEYXS01 > JAEYXS01. The sequence continues at coordinate 26,637 of CAZPUL010000026.1, forward strand.
TGGGACCTTTCGTGGTGGTGGGGGTGGATGAACAGGAAGCGCGCACTTGGAAAATCGGGGTCGAGATCATTCGCTTGGGCAAGACGGTCTTTGCCGGAGAAACTTCCATCGACCAGATCAAGCGCAGCTTCAAGGAACTGGCCGGTTTCCTCTGCCGTTCCCAAACCTTTTCGCACGGAGCCGTGCTGCTCACCGGAACGGGCATTGTGCCCAACGATGACTTCACGCTGCAGCAAAAAGACACCGTCCGCATCACCGTGTCGGGCATCGGCACGCTTGTTAATTCCGTGGCGGTGGTATAAGGGTAGTGACGGCTGGTCTTCCGCGCACACGGTGACCGGCCGCAACCATAGGTCCATCATGAAACGCATCGCACTGGCGGCCGTCACCTTTTGGTGGCTGATCACTCCGCCCCTGTCTGCTGCCACTTGGCTTACCGACCACACCGCGGCGCTGCAGGCTGCCAAAGCGCAGAACCGGCTAATGCTAATCAATTTCACCGGCTCCGACTGGTGCGGTTGGTGCATGAAGCTGAAGAAAGAAGTGTTCGATACGGCTGAATTCGACCAGTTCGCGAACAGCCGGCTGGTGCTGCTGGAGGTCGATTTCCCCCAGGAAAAAAGGCAATCTTTGAGCCAAAAACAGGCCAATCAGGCTTTGCAGCAGAAATTCGGTGTGCGGGGCTACCCCACCCTTTTTCTGGTGAATGCGGATGGGAAAGTTCTGCAACAGCTTGGCTACATGCCGGGCGGGCCCAAGGCATTTCTGGGCGAGTTGGCCAAGACCATGCCCGCCGCCGGTGCGCCCGTCACCCAAAACGGCTGGGTGGTCGGCGAAGCGCAACCTGCTGTGAGTGCGGCAGCCGTTGCCCAGCCTGCGGTGCCAGCAGCACCGATCATCCCCGCGGCCAAGGTGGCCTATGACAAACTGGTCTTGAAAGGGGTCACCGGCTCGGCCAAAAGCCCGCTGGCGCTGATCAATGGCAAAACTTTTGGGGCAGGCGATTCCTACAAGGTGCAGGCCGGCACGAACTCGTTCAAGGTGACCTGTGTCAGTATTGCCACCGATCACGTGATCGTGCAGGTGGAAGGTGAAAAAGAACCGCGCAAGCTGCTGCTCGGTACGGGCAAATAATTGTCATTCGCGCAGCTTGGAATCGATAAGGATGGTCACCGGTCCGTCATTCAACAGCGCCACTTTCATATCAGCACCGAATTCACCGGTCTGTACCGGCTGGCCCACTGCTGTCTCCAGTGATTTCACGAACTGCTCATACAAGGGCACTGCGAATTCCGGTCTGGATGAGCGGGCATAGGAAGGCCGGTTGCCCTTGCGCGTGCTGGCGAACAGGGTGAACTGGCTTACTACCAGAACCTGGCCCTCAGCTTCCGCCACCGACAGGTTCATCACGCCTTCCGTGTCATCAAACACCCGCAGACGGGCGATCTTGCCGCTAAGCCATTCGATATCCTCGGTTGTATCCGCATCTTCCACCGCCAACAGTACCAATAAGCCGCGGCCGATGGCACTTTTCACCTGGCCACCAATGGTCACACTGGCTTCACTTACCCTCTGGATCACTGCGCGCATCGGATGGTTGTAACGGGAAGCGGCCTGGGGTTGAAGCGGTAAAGCGCGAGTTGACGCCCCACCCGGGGGCGGGTGTAGATTCCGGCCATGAACCGTCGCCGATTTATCACCACCACTGCGGCAGCCGCCGCCGTCACCGGCCTCACCTCCACACTTTCTTCCACCATGGCAGCCGAATCTCCCAAGAACGTGAAACCTGAATACTACGAGTGGCGCACCTATTCGTTGAAGAACGCCGAGCAGCTCGCCCTTGTGGAACGGCACTGGGCCAAGGCCGCGATCCCCGCGTTGAACCGGCTTGGGGTGTCGAACGTCGGCACGTTCCGTGAGCAGACAGCTTCCCCGGCGCCGAAGTTCTACGTGCTGCTCACGTATGCCAGCCTTGAGCAGTTCCATACCGTGAACGCCAAACTGATAGGCGAGGCCCAATATCAGAAAGACGGTGCCGAATATCTGAGTGTGGAGGCCAAGAGCCCGGCCTACGAACGCATCGAGAGCACACTGATGCTGGCCTTCGATGGCATGCCCAAACTGGAAGTGCCCAAGCTCAAGGGCCAGCCGCGCATGTTCGTGCTGCGCACCTACGAGAGCCACAACGAAACGGCGGGCAAGAAAAAGATCGAGATGTTCAATGCGGGTGAGATCGATATTTTCCGCCGCACTGGACTCACGCCGGTTTTCTTCGGTGAGACCATCATCGGCACGAGCCGGCCGAACCTGACGTATCTACTCGTCTTCAAGGACATGGCCGATCACGACAAGAGCTGGGGCACTTTCCGGGTCGATCCCGCGTGGGTGAAATTGAAGAGCATCCCGGAGTATGCGGATGCCAAAATCGTCTCCAAGATCACAAAAACATTTGTGATTCCGGCGGCCGGTTCACAGATCTGATCCGCTGCCTGTGTCAGCGGCTGGCCACATCGTGCTCCGCGTGGGCAACCCCTAGCAGTTCAGCGATAGGCTGGAGCAGAGCGGAAGGATTGAAAGGCTTGCGGACGAAGCGGTCTGGCGCCACACCGGCTGCTTCCATGTCTTCGGAACTCATGGTACCGCTGATGGAAATCGTCTTGAGCGACGGGTGCAAGCGACGGCAGGCGGCAATCAGTTCGAGGCCGGTCATGCCCGGCATCCGGAAATCGGTCAGCAGCAAGTCGGGCTTCGGGTTGGCGATGCGGAAAGCCGACCAAGCCACCCAAGGCTGATCGAAAACTTCCACTTCAAAGCCCTCCATCTGCAAATAGGTCCCGACAAGATTACCTATCATCGGCTCATCATCGACGATGTAAACCAATGCTTGTGTAGGGCTGTTTGCCTGTGTCTGCATGGACTTGATCAAGCCACTGAAAATACCGGGTGCTACTTACTTTTAAAGAAAAACAGGGACTATGCCACGCGTCAACAAAGTTTTATCACTTTAACGCGAATCTTGATATAAAAAGGCACTCCAGAGCATCAAATGACCGAACAGCGGCCTGGAAAATGGCGCTTTACAACCCGCGCATGAGGGTTTCAGCCCGGCGTAACGCAATCAGCAGGTCCGCCCAAGACCCTATCGGCGTCTCCCAGCCGGAACTGAAGCGCAAAACGCGGCCAGAGTCAGATGGCCTGTAGCCCATGGCGGAAAGGACGTGGGAGGGCACTTCTTGTCCACTCGAACAGGCAGATCCGGTGGAAACGGCGAAACCGGCCTTGTCCAGCTTTACCACCCAGCGTTGCTGGCAATCCGCCTCCGGCATGAGCGCCGAGACCGTGTTCCACAAGCGCGCTTGGCCTGCACCCACGATCTCACTACCCGGCAAAGCCTGTAGCAGTTCGGTCTCGAAACGTTCCTTCGCCGCCTGCCGGATCAGATGCTCACCATTGGCCAAAGCCGCTTCACGTTCGCGCAAAGCGGCCAGCAGCGACACCGCTCCCGCAACATTCTCTGTGCCAGCTCGCCGGCCTTCCTCCTGTGGACCACCTACGATAAGCGGCTGCACCTTGCCCTTGGATGGGCATTTCAAGAAGCCAATACCACGTGGCCCACCGAATTTGTGCGCACAACCGCTCACAAAATCACATTCGCCCAAACCTTTTCCGGGCAGTTTGCCGAGCCACTGCGCAGCATCGCAGAAGAACGGCACACCCGCCGTGCGGCAAAGCGCGAGCACCTCGCGCCAGGGTTGCAGAAGACCGGTCTCATTATTCGCCGCCATGACCGCGACGAGAGCGGGTTGCCGGTTGCCCAGTTCACTTTGCAACCAGGCAAGATCCACCACGCCCGCGCGCGTCACTGGGATCAGGCGATGCCGCCCGGGTAACCACTTCTGCGCCGCCTCCAGTAAGCAAGGATGTTCGATGGCCGAGACCCACACCTCTCCGTCAGCGGGCAGAGATTGAGCGGCATGATGCAGCACGTGATTGTTGGATTCTGTCGCGCCAGAGGTCCACACGATGTCCAACGCATCGCAGCCGAGGATGACGGCGAGTTCCTCCCGTGCTTCCGTCAATGCCCGGTCAGCACGGCTGCCGAGGCGATGCGGGCTGGAGGGATTCCCGATGAACTCGGCGGACGCCTGCAACCACGCCTCGCGGGCAGTCGCGCTCAACGGCGTCGTGGCATTATGGTCGAAGTAGTTCACGGTTGATAGATGCGGACCAGAGCCTAACTGGCCCAGACGCTGCCGCCAATAGCCGGGTTCTAGCCGCCCGGTGTCTCACTTCGCCACGGTCAGCAAGGTCGCAAAAGAAACGGCCAGCAGGTAGATGTTGTTCTTCGGCGTCGATTTCTCGAACCAGAAACCGTGGTCCCAATAGTAAACACCGGCCCAGGAGGGATCGAGCCCCATCAGGATGAAGCCGCCGCTGGGATCGGTGCCGATGATGAGGCCCCCGGAAGGGATTTCCGGGCGCAGCCGCAGATTCCATTCATCCAGATTCAGGCCGGGCTCGACGTCCAGCCCCAGTAACACGTCCAGCGCCAGCCGCTCGTTCAGAGCAGGGATCGGCACCGTGACTCCCTGGCACTTGCCGCCGTTGTTCCATTTGAGGAAATCACGGTACTCCACCGGCAGCGGAAAACGCAGGGTCGATTCAAATGTTGCGAGCCGGTCTGCTGTCAGCCGCCCGTAAGGATGCAAATTCATGCGCGTACAACCCGAAGCGCATCTTCGGTGAACCGCGGTTCGGACCGAACTTCACCATAAATGCGCCCGTGCTTGATACCGCAAGCCCGTCTGCTTGTCACCAGTGCAATTGCAAAAAGCACACTGGAACCGGACACTTTTTCCTGCGCTCCAAGCTTGCCAAGCGCCGCTTCCTTCCCATCCTTTGCGCGACACATGAATGCGGACACCGGCAAGCTCTACTACAAACGCTCACACTTTGTGACGCACATGCCGGTGGATTATCTCTACAGCCCGTCGCATTGCTGGCTCGCCCGGACCGACCGTGAGGGCGTCTGGCGCGTAGGCCTCACTAAGTTCGCCACCCGCATGCTCGGTGAGATGGTGGACCACGGCTGGGAAGTGCAACCGGGCGTGGCCGTGAAACCAGGGCAGATCGTGGGCTGGGTGGAGGGCTTCAAGGCTATCTCCGACATCTACTGCATCGCGGAAGGTGAATTCCTGGGTGTGAATCCCGTGTTGAAGGAAAAAATCAACCTCATCCATAAAGATTCGTTCGGCGCGGGTTGGCTGTATGAAGTAAAGGGGACACCCGACACGCGCTGCCTGGATGTGAAGACGTACCGGGACCTGCTGGACAAGACCATTGATAAGATTTTGGAAAAGCAGAAGGACTCGGAGATCAAGTAGGAAAACGGAATGCGAGTCGCCTCATCGGAAAAGCCACTAGTTCTCTAGCTTCTCGATCGACGCCCAGTACTCTAACCGCATCTTGGTCAAAAGCGCCGTAGCAAGGACGGCAAATCCGGCTACAAGACCGCCAAATATCAAGCGCCTTGGCCCCTCGCCGATCTCGCCGCTCACCATCCAAAGTTTGGTCACCAACGAAATGATGGCGAGGTAAACGGCCGGAAACCATATCCCCGCAAACAGCCTGGCTCCACGCACCCCATAGCGTCGGACCAAAGGCGTTTGTGAAATATCATGAGTTATCATGGTCTTTTTCCCTTCTACTATCAGTAAGCCATAACCCCACTGAAATGACAAGTCCTGCCGCAAACGGGCAGTAACTACTCCTCCCCATCATAATACTCCGCCGGTTGCTCGTTCACGATCTTGCGCCGCTTGGTGCTGTGGCCCACGAGCCATTTGTTACTGTCCGGGTAGTAGCAGCTTTCGCCGATCGGGTTGTCTGCCACCAGCAGATACACGAAATCCTCCGTGCCCCGGTTGCTGAGCTGATGCGCCTCGCCCGACTTGAAGAGAAACGCATCCCCCGCGACCACCTCCGTGACACCTTCCTCATCCCGGATGGTGCCTACACCAGAGAGCACGAAATACAGCTCCCACTGCGCCGTGTGAAAATGATACGGACAATGCGTCGCCCCTGGCGGCAAGCGGTTCCATTCCAGATCAAAGGGATGACGCTTGAGGATGTCCGTGGACTGCATCTCCCGCCCCAAAGCCTCCGAGATGCCCTTATAATACGAGCGATACTTCCCCTTCGGTGAACTATCCTCATTCTCGGGGATAGCCGCTAAATTTACTTTTTGCATACTTCAGGTTTGTCCAACGCTATTCCACATCCTCACGCTTAATCGCCACACGCACGGTCTCCTTCGCTTTAGGCGGGAGACTGATAGTTATCGCACCATCGTCATCCGCTGGCTCAGCCATTCCGACCACCGGTGGACGAGGAGGCCGCGGTGGCTTCAAACTCCCCGACGATTCCGTTTTTGGCGTTCGCTCTTCCTCATTCATCGCTACACTTCATTTACAGTTTCTCCACTCTGCTCCTATCGCCCCCAATAATCAACTCACGCTTCCGACCGCACTTCCCCCTTTCAAAGTTGAACGTTGGACGTTGGAAGTTAAACGTTTCCCCTCACATTCCGCCCTCAAAGACTTGACGCGCCAAATTCAAGTGGTAAGACCTCTTACCATGTCCCTGCAAACCATCGAGCGCCCGGCGTCCCTTGTCGAAGAGGTGTGCCGCCAGCTTTCCGGCCAGATCCGTGACGACCAGCTCGCCAATGACGGCTGGCTCCTGCCCGAGCGTGAACTGGCCGAGCGCCTCGGCGTCAGCCGCCCGGTCGTACGCGAGGCCACCAAGCGCCTGGAATTGCAAGGGCTGCTTGAGATCCGCCACGGCGTCGGCATCAAGGTGGTGGACAAGCTGCACAAACCGCTGAACGGCTCCGTCGCCCTGCTGATCCCGGATACGGCCGATCGTCTGCGCCAGCTTACGGAAGCGCGCCTGCTCATCGAGCCGGGCCTTGCCCGCATGGCGGCGGAGCGCACCAACGCCGCCAGTCTGCGTGCCTTGCGCCTCAATCAGACCCGCCTCATCCAGGCGGACACGGAAGAGGAAGCCATCGAATCCGATCTCGAATTTCATCGTCTCATCGCGGTCGCCGCTGGGAATGAGATCTGCACCCTGCTCCTGGATTCGCTCGCCGAACTCGGTCGCGAAAGCCGCAAGACCACGTTATGCGCCGTCGGCAACGTCGTGGCCGTGAATCATCACAGCCAGATCCTTGCCGCCATCGAGGCCCGTCATCCGGAGAAGGCCTACGCCGCCATGAAGATGCATCTGGAGGCCGCCGCCGTGGACATAACCAAAGGCCTGAAGCTGCGCACCAAAGGAAAAGCCGCCGCATGAGAAACCTTTTTCGCCTCAGCGAGCGACAGACCCAGCCGCCCCGTGCTGCCGGCATCTTGCCAGCAGTAACGCAGCGTCCGACGTTGTTACCTTGGAGCGTCGTTCTCCGAACCGGCGCATTGGCACTCGTCACGCTGGTCGCAATCCTCAACCGTCCCGCACATGCGGCCACGCTTCCACCCGAACAAGTCACTTTCTTCGAGCAGAAGATTCGCCCCCTCTTAGTCAACGAATGCTACGAATGCCACAGCGCCCAGGCCAAGAAGCTTAAGGGCAACCTGTTGCTTGATTCCAAGGCGGGCATCGCCAAGGGCGGCGATTCCGGCAAGCCGATGATCGATTCCAGTGCGCCTGATGCCAGCCTCCTGCTGAAAGTCGTGCGCCATGAGATCGAAGACTTGGAGATGCCGCCCAAGAAAAAGCTTACGACCGAGCAGCTTGCGGATCTCACAACATGGGTAAAGCTCGGTGCCCCCGATCCGCGCAGCGGTACTACTGCCGAAGTGAAACGCGCCGACAAGACTTGGTGGTCCCTGCAAGCCTTGGCGAAGACACTGCCACCGGAAGCAAAGGACCTGAAGACTAAGGTCGGCACAGTCACCAAGCCGCAACGCACGAAGTTCGATCTCAAAGCGTGGCAGGAAAACCCCATCGACCGCTACATCCTCGCCCAGCTTGCCGCGAAAGACCTGCAACCGAATCTCCCCGCCGAACGTCGCGCTCTCATCCGCCGCGTGACCTATGACGTCACCGGTTTGCCGCCCACGATGGAAGAAGTGGACGCCTTCGTGAATGACAAATCCGCAGATGCTTACGCCAAGCTCGTGGACCGCCTGCTCGCCTCACCGCGTTATGGGGAGCGCTGGGGCCGTCACTGGCTGGACATCGTGCGCTTCGGTGAGAGCAATGGTTTCGAGCGTAATTTCATCATCGATAACGCCTGGCCTTTCCGCGATTACGTCATCCGTTCCCTCAACGAGGACAAGCCCTTCAACCAGTTCATCATCGAGCATCTCGCCGGGGATGTCGTGGCCAAGGACAAACCGGAAACCGAAGTGGGCGTCGGTTTCATCACGATGGGGCCTTACGATGACGTCGGCAATCAGGACGTCGTGGCCGCGGCGAACATCCGTGCCGCTACCTTGGATGACATGGTCACCGCCACCGGTTCCGCGTTCCTCGGTCTCACGATCAATTGCGCCCGTTGCCACAACCACAAGTTCGACCCCATCCCCACGGAGGATTACTACCGCATCAAATCCGTCTTCGAAGGCGTGAAGCACGGCCCGCGTGTCCTCGCCACCGCCGAGCAACGCAAACAGTTCAATGACGAAACCAAACCGCTCAATGAAGAACGCGCCCGCTTGGTGGCTGAGAAAGCCAAGGTGGACAAGGAAATCGCAGAGCGCGGCAAGAAGCTGGAACCCATCGCCACACCGCGTCCGGCCGTCAGCCCGCGCCAGACGGATGAGTCCTTCGCACCGGTTTCAGCGCGGTATGTGCGATTCAATTTCTTGGCCAGCAGTTCATCACCTGTCAGCGCAGGTGGTGCCAAGCTGGAAGAAGTGCAGGTGTGGTCCGGTGAACGCAATGTCGCCCTCGCCAGCAACGGCGGAAAAACCGAAGGGGCCAAAAGCCGTGAAGCGAAGGACTTTGATAATGCTTACGATGTCACGCTGGTGAATGATGGGAAATTTGGCGCGCGCTGGTTTGTCGGCAACCCCGCCCAGCTCACCATCACGCTCGCGAAAACAGAAACGATTGAGCGCGTCACGCTCTTCAACAACTACACCGGCCCGGATGACCGGGTGATCGCCGGCGCGGCACCGGCCGTCATCGAGTACGAGGTATTCACCTCGCTCGATGGCAAGGAGTGGAAGAAGGTGGCGGACTCTTTTGACCGCAAGCCGTTCAATGCCGCCCTTGCCAATGAACGGATCAATCGCCGCATCACCACCACCGACGAAGACCGCAAACAACTCGCTGAATTGAACAAAGCCATCGCTGCGATCGATGCGAAACTCCGCGCCATCCCTGCTCTGCCGACCGTCTGGGTCGGGAGCATCACGCAGCCGAAAGACGCCACGGTGGTGCAAAAAGGCGGCGACCCGATGAAGCCCGGCGAGATCGTAAAACCCTCCAGCCTGAACGTGCTTGAGCGCGTGACCAAATCCTATGAACTCGATGCCAAAGCTCCCGAGAGCGAACGCCGCCTCGCCCTCGCGAAATGGATCGTGAGCGATGAGAATCCACTCTCCGCCCGCGTGCTCGTGAACCGCGTCTGGCACTATCACTTCGGCACCGGCATCGTGGATACGCCCGGCGATTTCGGTTTCCTCGGCGGCCAGCCCACGCATCCTGAGTTGCTCGATTACCTCGCGCACCGCCTGCACGCGAATGGTTGGAAGCTCAAAGCGCTGCACCGCGAGATCCTCCTCTCGCAAACCTATCAGCAATCCGCCGACTACCGTGAAGCGGCTGCGCGGGTGGATAAGGACGCCCGTTTCCTCTGGCGCTTCCCGCCCCGTCGCCTCGGTGCGGAAGAAGTGCGCGACACCATGCTCGCCGTCACCGGCAAGCTCGATGAACGCATGGGCGGCCCCGGCTTCCGCCTCTACGACTACAAGTCAGACAACGTTTCCACCTACACGCCACTGGACAAGGTCGGCCCAGAGACGTATCGGCGCGCCGTCTATCATCAAAGCGCCCGCGCCTCCGTAGTGGATGTGCTAAGTGATTTCGATCTGCCGGATAATGCGTTTGGCGTGCCTCGCCGAGCCAACACCACCACACCACTCCAAGCCCTCACCCTGCTGAACCACAGCTTCACCTTGGACATGGCCACCGTTCTGGCCGCCCGCGTGGAAAAGGAAGGCGGCAAAGATCCCACCCTCGCCGTGCAACGCGCCTACACGCTCGCCTTCCAGCGTCAGCCCACAAGGAACGAATTGAAAGCCGCCACCGATCTCATCACCAAGCACGGCCTGAACGCCTTTTGCCGCGCCTTGCTGAACGCGAACGAACTGATCTACCTGGAGTAAACTGATGACACCACTTATCTCCAGCCGCCGCGATTTCATCACCAAGGTCAGCACCCTCACGCTCGCCCTCGGCCAAGTCGCGCACGCCGCCGAACCAGCGGCTCCCGCGCCAAACCGTCCTAGACCAACACTGCATAACTACACCAGCTACGGTTGGCTGCGCGGTTTCAGCGTGGTTCCCTCTTGGGGCGCACGCATAGAAGAGGCGTGGCTCTCCTATGATGGTGCCCGTATGCGTGAAGAAGTCGCACTCGCCCGCCAAGTGCACGCAAACTGCATCCGCCTCTGGATCGAGTTCAGCGCATGGGTGTCCGATCCCGAAAAGATTACCGCGCACTTTCTAGACGCCGTAAAAGCCATCGACGAAGCCGGTATGAAAACCATGCCGTGTCTGTTCAACCGCTGGCACGACAATCACTATGACTACGGCGGCACGTATCTCGACAATCTTTTCAAGAATTGGCAGCCGCAGCTCGACTACGTCTGCGCCTTGGTCACGCCCTTGATTAAGGATGACCGCATCCTGATCTGGGACCTGTGCAATGAACCGCAAGCAGGCGCGGCGTGGGCCAAGGAGATGACGCCCGAGGGAACCAAGAAGGAACAGGACTGGCTCGCCGCCATCGCCGACACCGTGCGCAAATGCGGCACGCAACAGCCCATCACCGTCGGCACGATGAGCGGTGCGAACATTGAGGCTTACGCAGGCACATGTGATGTCCTCTGCGGACATCCCTACGCCCATGATCGCAAGGGTTTGGAAAACCAGATCGCCAGTCTGCGCAGCATCAAAGAGAAGGCAGCCAAACCGCTTTTGGTGAACGAATGCATCCCCGGTTCCCTGAACGACCAAGTCCGTGCCGACGTCGCCAAGTATTACGACGAACTTCTCTCCAAGGCTGGTTTCGGCTGGATGGGCTGGGCCTTGCGCGAAGGCAAGGCCATCTCCACGCGCCGTGATCGCTACGATGCCAACGGCATCAACAAAGAAGGCTTCCATCCGTTCTTCACCGCCAAAGGCAAACTGCGTGGCGGCCTGGAATTCCTGACGCAGAAACCGGCCTTACGCGCACCGTGGGATAAATCTTAAACTACCCAAGCAGCCATGAACATTGATGCTATCAATCTCGCCCGTCGCCAGTTCCTCGGCCGTCTGACGGGTGGGCTTACCGGTGTCGCCCTGACCAGTTTGCTCGCAGATGAACTTTTTGCCGCGGAAAGCGCGGACTGGAAACCGGGCCAGCCGCAGTTCAAGCCCGTGGCCAAGCAGGTCTTGCACATCTTCTGCCCTGGTGCGGCCTCACACGTGGACCTGTGGGATTACAAACCGTCACTGGAAAAATACGATGGCAAACCCTTGCCCGGCGAAGAGAACATGGTGAGTTTTCAGGGCAAGAACGGTCCGCTGATGAAATCGCCGTGGGCCTTCGCGCCCGGCGGCAGGAGCGGCAAGATGATCTCCTCCATGCTGCCGCACATGAGCAAGCACGTGGACGACATCGCGTTCTTGCATGGCATGGCGTCCCGCACGAACACGCACGGCCCCGGTTGCATCTTCATGAACAGCGGCTTCGTGCGTGAAGGCTTCCCCAGCGCGGGCGCATGGTCCAGTTACGCCCTCGGCAGCTTGAACAATAATCTTCCGACCTACGTGACCATCCAGGATGTGCGCGGTGAGCCACCGAACGGCAAGGCGAACTGGTCGAACGGCTTTCTGCCCGCCGATTACCAAGCCGTGGCCATGGCCGCGCAACAACCGCTACGCAACCTCGCGCGCCCTGCCTCCATCAGCGAGAGTGAAGAAAAAGCCACGCGTGATTTCCTGAAAACGATCAATGGCGAACATGCCCTGCGTCATCCCGGTGAAAGTGAGTTGAAAGCCCGCATGGCTGCCTATGAACTCGCCGCGCGCATGCAGCTTACCGCTCCGGAAGTCGCGGACATCTCGAAAGAGCCCGCGCACTTGCACCACTTGTATGGCACCGACAGCAAGAATCCTTTGCTCGCCGCCTACGCCCGCAACTGCCTCCTCTCCCGCCGCTTTCTCGAACAAGGCGTCCGTTACGTAAGCCTCTATTGCGCCTCCCGCGCCTCGGCTGTCGATGGCCTCTTGAACTGGGATGCGCACAAGACCTTGAAGGCGGATTACGAGCGTCACTGCCCCATCTTCGATCAACCCACCGCTGCGCTGCTCACGGATATGAAACAGCGCGGTATGCTGGATGACGTCCTCGTGCTCTGGACCACCGAGTTCGGCCGCATGCCCACGCGGCAGGAAGGCACGGACGGGCGCGACCACAATCCCGATGCGCTCACCACGTGGATGATGGGCGCGGGCATCAAAGGCGGTGTGAGCTATGGCGCCACGGATGAATTCGGCCGCCGCGCCCAGCAGGACATCACCAGCGTCTATGACTTCTACGCCACCGTGCTGCACCTGCTCGGGCTCGATCACGAGAAGCTGACGTATTACCACAACGGCGCGGAACGCCGCCTCACCGATGTGCATGGGCATGTGATCAAAGATATCCTCAGTTAGCGCGTAACATTTTCACCACGCGAATGCGTCTTGGTAGAGACAAATCACGAGTCTCGACTATAATGTGCGCATGAAACCCACACGGAAAGTCACCCGGCGTAAATTCATCTCGCAATCGGCTGCCGTCACGGCGGGAACGGTGGTGGCGGCCAAGGTGCTGCCGCAGATCGCGAAGGCGGCGGAGGCCACCGGTGGTTTTCGCAGCAACTGGGACCAGTGTCTGGACCGTGTGTGGCTCGGACCGGAGTATTGGGCGAATCCGCTGCAAGACTGGCAGATCAAGAACGGGCGCGCCGAGTGCGTGAATGCCGCCTTGGGCCGCAATGTGCATCTGCTCACTCGGCAGTTGGGCACGCAACCGGGCACTTTGCAGATGAGCGTGCGGATCGGTCGCGTGGATGGGGCCTTGAATCAGGGTAAGGGATCGGCGGGATTTTCCATCGGGGTGCAAGGGCCATTGAAGGAGTATCGAAATAGTCTCCTTTACGGCAAAGGTCTGGATGCGGGCATCACAGCAGAGGGTGGAATCTTCATCGGTGAAGTGCGTTCAGCGACTGCTGGCACGGTGAAGCTGAGTGACAAGGAAGTGGAGCTGCGATTGAAGGCGGAACCGGCGGGCGGGAACTATCGCGTCACTCTGTCCGTGCATGAGGCCGGTGGCAAGCAACTCGGTGAAACAACCCGTGAAGGCATCAAGGCGGAGCAGCTTCAGGGCAATCTGGTGCTCGCAGCGAACTACGGTGCGCCCCAAGGCGCGGGTGGCGGCAAGGCGAAGGCGAAAGCCAAAGGTGGAGAGAATAATGCGGGCACGGGGCAATTCTGGTTCGCGGACTGGCGCGTCAGCGGCACCAAGGTGGTCGCCCATGAGGAGCACGCATTCGGCCCCATCCTCTTCACGCAGTACACTTTGAGCCAAGGCACGTTAAAACTGACTGCGCAGATGCCTCCTGTAGGTGAAAAGGAATCACAGACCGCGCGTTTGGAAGTGCGTAAGGGGAACAACTGGACCAAGCTCGCCGAGGAGAAGATTCATCCCGAGGCGCGCACCGTGACCTTCCGCATGGACAAGTGGGATGCGAACGTGGCGCAGGAGTATCGCGTGGTGTATATGCAGAAGTTTCAGAGCGGGAAGACGCAGGACGCATACTGGAATGGGACCATACGCCAAGATCCGACCGGGCAGGATTTACTCAGTGTGATGGATGTCTCGTGCAACATCCATGCGGCGTTTCCGAATCATGGTTATGTGGCGAATGCGGCGAAGTTGAATCCTGATTTCATCGCGTTCACCGGGGATCAGTTTTATGAGTCCACAGCGGGTTATGGGGTGCAAAGGGCGCCGCTGGACAAGGCGATGATCGATTACCTGCGCAAGTGGTATGTCCACGGCTGGACCTGGCGCGAGTTGATGAAGGATCGGCCAAGCATTTCTCTCCCGGACGATCACGATGTGTATCAGGGCAATCTCTGGGGTGAGGCAGGTGAGGGCAAGAAAACGACGCAGGAAGCGGGCGGGTACGACATGCCGGTGGAATGGGTGAACGTGGTGCATCGCACGCAGGCGTCGCATCATCCGGACCCTTATGACGCTACGCCGTGCAAGCGCGGCACGACCAATTACTACGGGCCGTTGACCTACGGCGGCATCAGTTTCGCCTTGCTGGCGGACCGGCAATACAAGTCCGGGCCGGAGGGTAAGGTGCCCAAGACGGACACGCCGCGGGGTGATCATGTGAAGGATCTGAATTTTGACCCGAAAACGGCGGACTTGCCCGGGTTGCAATTGCTCGGTGAGAAGCAGATGCAGTTCTTGCGCGAGTGGGTGACGGACTGGAAGGGCGCGGAGATGAAGGCGGTCATCTCGCAGACGGTGTTCACGGCGATGGCCACCACGCATGGCTCGCCGGACGGGATGTTACGCGCGGATTATGATTCCAATGCCTGGCCGCAGACACCGCGTAACGAGGCTTTGAAGGTCATCCGCAAGGCGTTCGCGTTTCACATCGCGGGGGACCAGCATCTGCCGGCGTTGGTGCATTACGGGGTGGAGACGCATCGCGATGCGGGGGTGAGCTTTGCCGGTCCGGCGGTGAATGTGGGTTATCCGCGCTGGTGGAAGCCGGAGACGACGCAACGCGTGCGGAAGGGTGGCGGCAAGGAATTGACCGGTGATTTCACGGATCACTTCGGCAATCCGATGACGGTGATCGCGTTCAAGAATGGCGCGGAGAACGCGCAAGACCCGGATGTGCTGAAGTTCATGGATAACAAATCCTCCGGCATGGGGATGGTGCGGTTCAACAAGGCGAAGCGGCAGGTCATCGTGGAGTGCTGGCCGTATCTGGCGGACCCGACCAAACCGGGCACGCAATTCCCCGGCTGGCCGGTGACCTTGACCACGCGGGACAATTACGCGCGGGAAGCGACGGCGCATCTGCCGACG
This sequence comes from uncultured Verrucomicrobiota bacterium, assembly GCA_964589735.1. Lineage (GTDB taxonomy): Bacteria > Verrucomicrobiota > Verrucomicrobiia > Limisphaerales > JAEYXS01 > JAEYXS01. The sequence goes on from CAZPUL010000026.1 coordinate 42,016, forward strand.
CTGGAGATCGAGGGCGTGAAGCAACCATTGATCGAAGTGATCGAGGAGAAGACGGGCGAGCTGGTGTATGGTTTGCGGTTACGCGAGACAAAGTTCCAGCCGCATGTGTTCGCGACGGGCAATTACTCCGTGAAAGTATCCGAGCCGGAGACAGGGAAGAGCAAGGTGCTGAAGGGCATCGCGGCCAAAGCCACGAACAAGGAATCACTCAAGGTCAAGGTGTGAGGCGGGTTATGGTTTGCGGCAACGGAAGAAATAATTAGCACGGGTACCGGGGTGGGCAACGGCCATGACTTCGTAATGGTTCCGCTCCAGACATTCCGCCAGACGCTGGACCATCGTATTGGTACACTCGATCGCCACATCCGCGTGCTGCTCGAAATAGAGTTTCAAGGCTTCTTCGGTTGCTTCGGCCTTCAGCTCCAGCCGTTTATAAGTTCGGTCGGTGGGTGCCGCAGGCAGAAACTTGACTGCGATCTCATGGTAGAAACCCCGGTCGAGGTTGTCGCTGTGGACCGTGGCGGTTTTGCCTACCACCAGCTCCACCTCGAAGAGGTTGCTGCCGAGTGCCCGGAGCACTTTGACTATGAGGCCGGGCTTCAGGCTGCCGCGCAATGGGTGTTCCGTGGTGCCTTCCTTGAGCGGGTAGCTCTGGCCGATGATGACAGGGTTTGCCACTAACATGCATAAAATGAAGCATTATCAGCCCACTTTTAACAACTATTTTTCCTGGACTGGTTCCGGCAGGGTCAGGGAGTGGTGGGCATCCGGCAAAAGAAGGTTGGCAAGGTGCGGCCAGCAGAGTTCAATAGAGGTATATCAAATACCGCTTTAATATGACCTTGATGAATCAACTTGTCCGTCGCGCGACTGGTCGTTGTGGCGGCGCCTTGTTCTTGGGCCTGGCACTGGTGGTGCAAGCGGCGGAGCCGGTGGATTTCCAAGGTTCCGCACAGATGACCCCGTTTGATGAGGAGATCATCGATTATCCGCATGTCCGGGCCACGGACCCGGTGGCCCTGCTCAAACGGAAGCTGGATTACGAGGAGATCCAATTGCAAGCGGATGGGAAGTTCGGCCTGCTGCCTGCTTTGCTGAGGGAGCTTAAGATTCCCCAGTCCTCGCAGATGCTGGTCTTCTCCAAGACGTCATTGCAGCGTCATCTCATCGCCCCCAAGAACCCGCGGGCGCTTTATTTCAATGATGATGTGTATATCGGTTATGTGCCGGGTTCGCCCATCATCGAGATCGCGTCCTCGGACCCGAAGCTGGGCGGGGTCTTCTACACGTTGGACCAGAGCGACCTGAAGAATCCGCGGCTACGGCGGGACAATCAGTGCCTTGAATGCCACGCCTCCACGCGGAACATGGGCGTGCCGGGACATCTGGCGCGTTCCTTCATCCCGGATGAGGAAGGCCGGGTGGACATGTTCAGCGGCTCGATGATGGTGAGCCACAAGACGCCGTTCGACAAACGCTGGGCAGGCTGGTACGTGACCGGTGAATCGGGCAAGCTGGTGCATAATGGGAATCTGATGGGCGAGGCGGCGTTCGCGAAGCAACAGGAGCAACCGGGGCATCTCAGCAATCTAAAAGAGCTGAACCAGTTCTTCGAGACGGCGAAGTATCCGCAGCCGGGCAGCGACATTGTGGCGCTCATGCTCTTCGAGCATCAGGCGCACCTGCACAACTATATCACCCGGCTGAATTACGAGACGCGCATCCACCTCTACATGTACCAGCACACGCGGCATCTGCACCAGATCGTGGATGGTTTCGTGCGTTACCTGCTCTTCGCCGATGAAGTGCCGCTGCCGAATCCGGTGAAGGGCTCGAGCGCATTCACACAGGAATTCCAGCAGCAGGGGCCGCGGGATAGCAAGGGACGCTCCTTGCGCGATCTGGATCTACAGACGCGGCTGCTCAAGTATCCGTGCAGCTATCTCATCTACTCGGAACCTTTTGTGCAACTACCGCCGGAAGCCAAGGAACTGGTGTATCGCCGCCTGTATGACGTGCTCATCGGCAAGGAAACCGGCGAGGCGTATGCCCGCGTGACAAAAGAATCACGGCAGGCGATTCTGGGGATCTTGCGGGAGACAAAGAAAGATTTGCCGGCTTACTGGCGCGATACTGCCAATTGACCTGGCTTACGGACTGGCGGCCAAGTATAGGCGCGATTCATGTAAAGATCATCCCCTGCCTGGAAAAGCGCGGTGGCATCCAGTTCCAGCTCTTTCAGCTTTTCATCGGCGGTGAATACCTGCTGCATCTGGCCGGCCTTGGGATCGCCAGTGAAATACTCGATCTGTTTGTTGAGGTTGAAGACCACCAGGTGCTGATCTTCGTAGATGCCGACAGAACGGTTGTGATGCAGGAGGACGCGTTCATGTCCGGGTGCCACTTTTAGCAGATCGTGCCCGAAGAAAGTGGTCTCGTAAGGACGCCCGATCATGCCCAGCAAGGTGGGCACGATATCCAACTGGCAGCCCAATGTGGAGACACGACGCGGTTCCCTGGCCACGGCCGGTCCCAGCACCAGAAACGGCACTTCATACGAACGGATGGGAATGCTCTGGCTGCCATAGACACGGGCACCATGATCGCCCACAACGACAAAGATGGTGTCTTGCCAGAAGGGTTCGTGCCTGGCCTGCTCGAAGAATCGGGCCAGGGCGTAATCCGAATACTTGACCACGTTGGAGCGTGACTTGTCCTGCGGGTTCTCCGGGATGCGACCGGCTGGATAGGTATAGGGTTTGTGGTTGGAGACCGACATGCTGGTCAGGAGAAAGGGTTTGCCCGCCGCATGGAACTGGCGCATCTCCACCAGCAACCGGTCATAGAGGTCTTCATTGCACACACCCCAGACGGTAGTGAAGGCGGGGTTCGGGAAGTCTTTGAGTTCGAGAAAATGCTTCCACCCATTCTCCCTGGCGAATTTGCCGGTGCCATCGAACACTCCGCGGCCCGCATAGGCGAACATGGTTTCATAACCATCACGACCCAGGACTTGGGCGATGGTCTCCACGTTCTCCGTGCGGTCACGGGCGACGATGGAATCGCCGGGCAAAGGTGGGAAGCTGCTGAAAACACCCTCGTAGCCACGGATGGTGCGATTGCCGTCGGCATAGATGTTATCAAAGAGCCAGCCCTCCTGGGTGGCGAGGGCATCCATGCGCGGCATGAGCGAGGGTTCTTTGCGGCCGAGCGCGCCCCAGAATTCTGAGCCGAGGCTTTCCTCCAGGAGCAGGCAGACATTGAGCTTGGGCCGGTTAGGATCGCCGTCCACTTTGCGCCAGAGGTCTTCCGGGCCGCCGATGAATTTTTCGCCGGGGCCGAGCACGAGTTCTTTGGTGCGTTTAAAGGCTTCGCTACGATCCATGGTGGGATAGAAGGCGGCGTAATCGAGGTTGCGGGTGGTCGCAGCGTAGAGCAGCGAGGAGAAAGTGTTGCTGGCGAGTTCGTTGACCGAACGTTCGTTGCTGAAATGGCTCTCTTGACCTCCAGCCGTGAAACCCAGGGCCAAGGCGAGGGCAACCCAGATGGCCGCACCTCGACGATCCCGGGGTGCCTTCCAACCAGCCTTGCCGCCGCGCAGCACAGCGACCGTCATGGCGGTGCCCATCACCAGGCAGGCCAGTACGATCCATACCACATGATAGCTCTCCCAGATGTTCACGAAGACTTCGTGCGGGTAGATGAGGTAATCAATGGCCACGGTATTGTAGCGCGACTGGTATTCCTCAAAGAAGAAGCCTTCCGCGACGAGCAGGAATATCAGGGCGCTCCACGCGACGCTGGAACCGACGAGCAACAAGACGTTTCGCCAGCCGATACCCCAGTCCTGTTTCGAGAGCATCGTCGCCCAAAGGGCATAGGGCAGCAGCAAAATCACGGACATCACGATGTCCAGATGCAGGCCCACCAGAAACGTGTGCAACCACGCGCCAGCAGTAACCGGGGTGGCCGGAGGGAACAGCAGAGCCATCACAACGCGCAAAATGGTGAAAGCGGCGATCAGGAGTCCGGTATTGATCAAGGGCAGCAGCAAGCGAGGATGCTGCTTTAGGAATCCATAAACTCTATTCATATCGACATGCCAAAAGGTTCACAATTGAGAAGCGGAACTGGAAATCCTGAGGGATTCACCTAGTTAAACGAAGAACCGGAAGGCACGAAGGTCCGCAATACACCATGCCGGTCCGGCGGGAGCCGTAGCACGGATATCAAATGGTCAGGACAGTCTGGCGAATGAAGGCAGTGGCCGCCGGGGAAGGCGGCGGACGAGTAAAAGGAGTAAGGTGCGGACGCCGGGAGACAAGGTTGATGGTGGGTTGCCCTCCAGCGATTAAAGCAATCAAAGGCTGATAAGTGCAGTCAGGATCAGAGGTATTGAGAGCCTGGGGGTGTTTGCTGTCGTCAGCCAGATCCAGATTGCTGAAAGAAAAAATATGATCGGGATCTGCGTTGCTGGCTGGATTCGCGAAGGCGACCAGCAAGCGGTCCATGGTGCAATGCTGATGTTGGCAGGAAAATGCTGAGCCGGGAACTGCATCCGCATCATGCTTCAAGATGAGTTGATAGCCGCTGCCAGCGGAGTCCAGCTCAACGTGGTGTTCGCCATCCAGCCAGGCAATTCCTGCGAAGAGCAGCGGAACCAAGCCTTGAACCTGCATGAGCAGCACAAGCATAGCCACACACATCACCCAGTGGGGAGATTTGGTGCGACCGGCATGTTCAGGTGTCCGCATTAGTTGCGTCTGGTCATTTTGACACTGAATCATGCTGGCGCGTTCATCCATTGGGAAGGCCTTTACTTGGCGAGGGCAAGGCGGATTTTGCCATCATGAGTGCAACCACCGGATAAGGTCGGCTATTTCAGATCGGTCTTAGGGTTGCGCCGGTTGGAGGGATTCCACAGGCGCGGCACTTAAGGCACCAAGCGTTTGGCCTTGGAGGTTCCGCCTTTCCAGATGTCATACTTCGGATCGGCGTAGGTGCGGAAGAACAGGTTGAGCCGGCTGGCGAGTTGCTGCTGCGTTTGACCATGGTAGGGCTGGCCGAACAGATTGAAACGCTCCAGTGGATCGGCCTTCATGTCATAGAGTTCGAAAGGCCCATCGGGGTGTCGCGCCACATACTTCCAGCCATCCGTCCGGATGGCGCGAGTTCCTTCCATCTCGTAATAGATCACGTTGTCCCATGGAATTGACTGGCCGCGCAATGCCGCCGAGAAGTCGCGGCCGGGTGATACCGGTTTGGTTGGCATCCTGGCGCTCAGGCCCAAGTGACCGAGCACACTGGGCAGGAAATCATAGTTGCTCACGAGCAAGTCATTCGTCGCACCAGCCGGAATCTCCCGGGGATGACGGAAAATGAGCGGGATCTGCATCATCAATTCATGGGCGCCGACCGGTCGGAAATGATCGCCCATGCCCCACATACCATTCTGGCCGCCCATCCAGCCCTGATCGGCGGCATACACCACCAGCGTGTCGTCATCCAAACCGAGCCGCTTCAGCGTGGCCATGATCTCCCCTACTCCGTCATCCACGCCACTGGTCTCAGCAGCACAACGCTCCATGGCCACCTGCTGGTTATGGAACTGTTTGTTCGCATGTTGCCACGGATGCATGGTGTCCACGGGAAAGCTCTTGAAGGATTTGCCGCGATAATGTTCCGCCCAGCGATTGCGCGGCGGATGGGACATGAGCGCGCCCAGGTTGTAAGGACCGTTGTAAGCGAGAAACAGAAAGAACGGACGCTCCTTATTCTGCTCGATGAACTTGATCCCGTTGCGCGTCCATAAATCCGTCGTATAACCGGCTTCTTTGCGCAACTTGCCGTCCTCGATGATGTCCTGGTCGTAGAACTCGCGCGTGGAGCCATCGGGCTTGGTGATCCAAAAACTGAAGCCTTCGGACGGGGTGAGATTCGCGCCGAGATGCCACTTGCCGCTCAGGCCGCAGACGTAGCCCGCATCGCGTAAGATCTCACCGAGCGAAGTGAACTCCGCCAAGGTGTTGTAGGCCTTCGGCCCCATCATGAATTGCGGATCGAGGAACGAATGCACGCCGTGCTGTGAAGGGAGCAGGCCCGTGAGAAAAGTCGCCCGGGTCGGCGAACAGACGGGATTGCTGCTGAGGGCGCGTGTGAAGCGGATGCCTTCAGCCGCCAGCCGGTCGATGTGGGGAGTGCGGATATCCGGATTGCCGTAGCAACCCAGCGTCCACGCACCTTGGTTGTCTGTGAGGATGAAGACGAGATTGGGCGGGCGCCCGGCGGCGAACGAAGACTGGGCCAGCGCTACCAGAACGAGAAACAGAACCAACCGCAGGTGGTATGTTTTCATGAGCCTCGGGTGCTGGTGTAGCGTGCATCCTCACAAGCATACGGGCAAGTGGGAGTTTCACGGCCACGGTTCCTGATAAAGTGACGCTCTGCCCGCCGCCTTACTTGCTTCGGCTGGCGCAGTTTGGCTTACACTTCCACCGCTTCACCCGGTCCTGGCTGCAGCACTTTGATCTTCGGATGGCGCGTGGCGATTGCTTGGGCGAACCAGGCGCGGGCATCGTCATCGCCATGGCCGAGGATGACGGTGTGCGGCTCCACTTGGCCGACGAGGTCCAGGAGTTCATCACGGTTCGCATGGGCGGTGAGATCGAAGGCGTCCATCTCGCACTTCAGGGTCACTTCACCGGCGCTGGGGCTGAACACGAAGGTCTCGCCCGGCTTCGCCACGCGCATGCGGCCACCGGGGGTTTGCGGGTCCGTGTAACCGACGAAGAAGATGGCGTGATTCTCATCACCGGCCATCCGCGCCGCGAGGTCGTGGGCGGCGGTGTTCTCGCTCATCATCCCGGCGGTGACCACGTAGATGCGACCACCGGTGTTCTTCATCTTGTCGATCTGTTTGCGGTCGAGAACATTCAAGTTCAGCGCCTCGCGCAATTGCAGGTTGCTATGACTGCGATGTGTGCGGTGAGCTTCGAGATCGTAGATCTCGGTGAAGACGCGACCGAGCCCGCCGATGTAGATGGGCTGGTGCTTGAGGCGGCCTTCTTTCATGAGCAAAGCGAGGAACGCGAGGATCTCCTGCGTGCGACCGAGGGCGAAGGTAGGCAGCAGCACGGAGCCTTTGCGCTCCTGCACGCGGATGATGGCTTCAGCCAGGCGCTTGAGCTCCGTCTCACGCGTCATGCCAGCAGGAACTTCGCGATTGCCGCGGGTGGTCTCCATGATCATGACGTCGGCCTTGATGTCTTCGAAGCGGGCACCTTTCAAAATGGTTTGATCCTGGAAACAGACGTCGCCGGTGAAGAAGAGCGTTTCCTTGGCCCCACGCACCATCACGCCCGCAGAGCCGAGGGTGTGGCCGGCATCGTAGAATTCCAACGTGGGCGACGTGAAACCGGCACGGGTCTTTTGGAACGAGCCCCATTCCACTTCGCGATTGTATTTGAAGCCTTGGAACATGGACGCGATCTCGTCCACGTAGTCATGGGTGAAGAGCGGGTACTCGCGGATGCCGAGTTCCTCGCGCTGGCGCATCATGACGTTCACGGAATTGTGCAGGACGCGCTCGACGAGGAAGTAGCTCAGTTCGGTCATGAGCACGTGTGCCGTAGGGAAAAATTGCAAGGCTACCGGCAGGGAACCGACATGGTCATGGTGACAGTGGCTGATGACGATGGCATCCAACGGCTTGTCTTTCACCAGATCGTAGAGGGGCAGCGAGGCACGCCCTTCCAGCTTCGGGTGAGTCCCGGCATCGAGCAGCACGTTGTGGTTCTCAAATTCGACGAACCACGAGCTTGCGCCAATGTTGCGATCGGGATTCAGGTTCTGAATACGCATAAAAACCTACCCTATCCTAACTCTCCGGCTAAATAAATGGAAAATCTTGAGCGGGAGGAAATTGCAAAAACATCCAGCGTTTATTGGGGGCAGATTCCCATCATCAAGAAGCGCGCCGGACATTGTTTTTGAAATTATTTGAAGAAAGCCAACTTTAGCGACGTCTGCATTATCGTTAGTTGGTTTGGTAGGAAATAGGTTGGTTGGTTGGGCGGGCACCGGCGACGGTGCCCGTTCTTTTTATTCCGCCAACGAAAACGGGGATTTGCCGGTGCCAAGTGACTTAAGCATCACGCCCGCAAGGAGTTCCTGTGCGCTGCTAGTCTTGCGATAATCGGCGGGAAGGCTGAAGGAACGAGGGTCTGGCCGCCCCATACGCACTTGGCGGAGCTGGAAAGTGTAAACTTGGCCCGCTGTCTTTACGGAGAGCTTTATCGGTAACGCATTCAAATCGGTCGCTTCCCAAACGTAGGCTTCTTCCACTTGATCGCCCTCTTTGCTGGTCAGGCGATATTTGCGGCAGGGATGACCATCAAGGGATTCAATGTTCAGGAGTTTCTTTTCCATCCGGCCGAGTTTGAGCATGGCGTCATTCTCCATTTTGGCGGGGCCGTTCGTGGACTTGGTGAATTCCACGTACTTCTTTTCGGCCGGGACGACTAAGCGCGTGGCGGCTTGCGGGTGATAAAGCAGGAGGAGGCGGTCCCAGCCGGCATGCTTCAAGGGGGTGAGGAACTCGGCGGGCAGAAGGTCCGGACTGATCTCGGCCAGGCGCAGGTCCAAGCGCATCTGCCCCTGATCCATGGCGAGGGCGAAAGGCAGGGCGAGCGGCTTTTCGCCAGGCTCCGCCGGCAACTGCACCTCGAGGCGGGCGATGAAGGAACGCGAATCGCTGAGAAACTCAGACAACGCAGCGGCCACCCAAGGCATCTGTTGCCCGAGGGTATCGACGCTTTGGGCGCTGACCGGCCGATTGACCAGGAGCGCCCAGAGCAGGATCGAAAGATAGAGGCAGCGAGGGAGCATCATCACTTAGACCGCGCCACCGCGGTTAGCTCACGGAGCCTATTTCGGTGCAGGCGGGAAGCCACCACCCGCGCCGCCCATGCGTTTCATCATCTCGCCTTGCAAGAGGGCCTGGACATTGTCGTAACGGGTGAAACCAGCGGGAGCCTCAAAGAGTTTCGCATCTGGTTTCTCCAGCTTGATGTCGGAATAATCCATCTGCACTTTGTTATTGGCGTCACTCATCTCGACACGCACCGGGAAGTCCTTCAGTTCGGTGGCATTCCATGTGAAGATTTGCTGTGTCTTGCCACCATCGGTGATGGTGACCTTGTTCTTCTTGCACTTGTGGCCGTTCACGGTCTCCTCGCTCACGAGCTCGGTCTTGATATCGGATTTGGACTCCGTGGCGGCTTCGGCAGGGAGCGGAGTCTCCGCGTAGGCTTTCATGCCAGGGTAGATGAGGAGGGCTGATTTGGACCCGGCCTTGTTCACCATGACCATCTCGGCCATGCCCATCTGCTTCATGCTGGCGGCGGCCTGCGGGGGGATCTGGGCGCTCTTCATCGCGCTCAAGTCCATGCCCCAATACGTGCTGCCCTCCAGCATGGCGTAGGTGACCGGACCGCTCATGACTTCCTTGCCTGTGGCATCCATCACTTTCATCTGGGCCTTGGCGGAGAAAGAGGTGTTCTTGCCGAACACCTTGGCGAGGGCGGGATTGGCACCGGGCGGCTGACCGCTACGACCACCAAATTGGGCCTGGGTGGAGGTCGCCGCGCAAAGAAGGACAGCACAGGTCAGTACGAGCACATGACGGAGTTTCATAGTAAGAGATTTTCGTTATCGGTCTGTTGGACAGGGGCAACATAGCGGAAGCCGTTCCATTCTCAACTTTAAACAATGACTAAAGCGGATTGCATATTCTCGATGAAGAATTCACTTGCAGACTAATTAGCGAACGAACATATTTTAATGGCTGCCGGTTGCTGTCTTACTGTCGTTTCTTGGATTTGCCCCGAAGGGGGCATGCCGAGCAAAATCCTCAAAACAATATGAGTAATCCTGTGGGAAAAGTGCATATGGGAAATGGCGAAGTGTTCTTGGACACAGGAATACAATCCTTAAACGACTTGATGACGCGGTCGCCTCATTTAGGGATAGCGATGCCCTCACCTGGAGGATTTGCCTCTTCCACGACCATCATAAAAGGTGCGGCCGGGGCCGGAAAATCGGTCTTAACCTCTATCATGTCCTATAACATGCACGGGCGACCCGTGCGTCGTGAAAGTCAAGCCGCAGCGGGCGAGAGTGCTTGCAGCCATTTACCCTACTTACCTGTTGTTATATATTTTTCTTACGCGCAACCAGCGCAAGGCATATACCGTTATCTGGAAGAAATCCGTGCTGCGAAAGATGACAACTTAAACCCAATAATAATTTCCCCTAAGTACAGTTTAGGAGCATCAGAGCTTGGGGGCATATCGACGCTAAGAAGGTCTCTAATATCCTCACTGGCTCTCTTTAGAACATTGCCATTTGAACCCTATCAGCGTTCAGCAAGAACAGGAGAAGGGAAGAAAAAACATACCAGTGATCGTCCGTCCAAGGCGATTGGTGAAAGCTTAGATTTAAAATTTGAACAATGTATCAATCACTTGATTGACTCCGACATTTGGCAATTGGGAAAAGATCGCAAAAAACTTAATATGTCGCTGAGCAGCGAATTACCCGAAAAAATGCCCAAGGATACGCGGATAGTCCCAATAGTTGTCATAGATCCAATCAATTTCTTTTTCGATTACAGAGACTCACGAGCTGCGATTGCTGATTTAATTTCGACTTTCCGAACTTTGCAGTGGCCATTGCTCATGACTCTGGAGGACGGCGGAAAACATACGCAGGAAGGTCATCGTCAGTTGGCAAGCTATGTTGAGTTCGAGGCGGATTTGGTGGTGGAACTCACAATCACCTCTGAGCCGCATATCAGGAGATCGATTGAAATAACCAAGAGTAGAAACATGCAACCCAGATTTGGGCGGCAAATGTACCGGATAGAGAAGCCGGAGCATGCCTTCAGCAATATATTCCCGTCAGACAAAGAGGGGAATTCACCGCGGGCAACAAACCATCCCGGGTTCATGATTTTTCCGTCAATTCATTGGGTGCTGTCTTTGTCGTATGAGCGAAATGATACGCCTAAGTGGCATCACCGCAGCGGTATAGCAGTGCTAGATGAAGTGCTAGACAAAAAAGCAAAAAAAAGCGAAACCAGCCGGTATCTACCTCCGGACGCATCAATTCTAGTGCGCGGAGAGAAAGGAGGCCACAAGTTGCCTTTGAGTTTTAACCTTTTGGTCAGAGGTTTGGAGGAGGGTTCGACGCCTGATGACAATCGGGTGATGTTGGTATGTTTGGGAGAGGAGACTTACATGACGATTCCTGACATCCCGTTGGCTTGCGGGGTCAAGCCTAGAGCTAAAGATAGAAATTTCAATAATGGGACAACGCTGAAATTTGAATCCAAGCCTCTCGATGGAGAGTCTATGAAACAATCTAAAGTTATGTGCCATCGTTGGGTGGCCAAATCTGTTAAGAGTCGCAGAAAAAAGGGGGAGTTGATCGAGGTGACTTTCAAGCCTGGCTATCTGACGCCTGAAGAGTTTCTTTGGGTCATTGACAACCTTGTCAAACAATACAAACCCAAAAGAGTGATGATTGACAACACTGCACACCTTAGGATGCGATTCCCCGATTTATTTAGCGAGAAGATGCTTTTTCCGGCTTTGAGCTGCATGGCTAAGGCTAACAATCAGCATTTTATGCTAATCGTGACAGATGTTACCGGGAAAGGTTCGTGGGAGGAGCTGTCCTACGGGCTTTCGGCCGGGGCAGACGTAGTTATTGATGTCGAACCAATTACCAAAGAGGAGTATAGTGAGAACGAGGCCTTAAGAAAGCAACTCGCTGATAATGCTCAAAAAGTTCCGGGAAAGCAGCCTACTCATAAAAAAATAGCGCCGATATGGTCCAAGATTAGTGTAAGCAATGTAAGGGGAAAACAATACGAGAGAAAACGTCATGCAGTGACAGTTTTGCCGGTCAAGGATGGTGGAAGTTATACGCCTAGGCTGTTTATGGTGGATATCACGGGTGCCACCACTCCTTCCATGAAAAGCTTGGAAAAAAAGACGATGGGGCTGTGTATCGATAAGAACAATTGGTTGAGTGCGGCTGTCTCCAAACAGTAATGCCTCTTTGAAGATGCTTATATGAAGAAAGAAATTATGGAGACTTCCGCCATGATCATCGCCTTTTGTGATCTGAAGGGATCTACTAGAGTGCTTCGGGAGCTTGGTGCACCGACATTTCGAAATCTACAAAGCATGTTTTTTACTGCCAGCAACGAAATAATTTCTGCTGCCAATGCTGATGTGTGTGCGAAAATGAACCTAAATAAGAGCAAGATGGCACGGTTGGAGGAAGAATTTAATGGTTTGATAGCTATTGGAGGCGACAAGCAGGCGCAGAGAATGCTTAAGCTCGAAAAAACATTGCCCAAGCCACTTGCCAGAATCGATAAATTTATGGGCGATTGCACAATGTTTTATATTCAATGTGGCGACCTTAAGATTTCGACCCATAAAGTAGAGGAACAGGGGAAATGTGGGCGAGAAAGCCTCTCGGGAGCTGCAGTGCTATATCAAGCAACGCGAACGGCCATGCAAATAGTAAGCAGCTTAATCGACGAGATAGGTCGCATCGAGAAGGAGATGCGATTAGACACGCACGCTATCAAGCTTGGATCTCGAGTAGGCTTGGCGCTTGGTGAAAAGGTGGGGCTTTCCTGGCTCGGGGAGCCCGGCAAACCTGGTTACAGCTACACTGTAACCGGTGAAACTGTTAATCTTGCTGCCCGGCTTGAACATGCGACGAAAGCTGAGTTTTTAAGCTGCATTAATGAAGAGAAAACTTTCATAAACGCATACACCCAGGATATCACTGACCGAGTGCATCTCCACGGTACTGCACTAGGGCAAGATTTGGTGGAGGCCGACAGGCATCTGATCGATTTATATACCGTTTGCGACAAGCGGTTTCAAGTGAGGGCAAATGAGGATTTCATTCATTTCTTGGAGAATGGAAATCAACCTGTCAAACTAAGGTGGAGAAGAATCCCTTTTTCGCCACAAGGGTTTGACGGAAAGCAAACCGCATGTTTGCTGGGAGGGGACACGGCCAGTGAGTTATTCCGTACTGTATAAGAAGCAAAAGCCGGTCACGTTGCGTGACCGGCCTTTCTCAATTTATGCCGGCTACGCTCAGCCGATGAACGCCTTGTGCAGCGCCTTCAACGCGCTCTCGCCCTTGTCCAGGCTGATGATCACCGAAACCTTGATCTCGCTCGTCGAGATCATCTGGATGTTCACGCCCTCGGTCGCCAGCGTATCGAACATCCGCGCGGCGATACCTGAGTGGCTGCGCATACCCACGCCCACGATGGACACCTTGGCGACGCTCTCATCGCTGATCACGCGGCCGTAGCCCACTTGCGCCTTCAGACCTTCGATGACCTTCTGCGCTTTCAGCAGGTCGGCCTTCTCCACGGTGAAGGAGAGATCCGTCGCGGGCTTGTCCGTGCCGTGGCTCACGTTCTGCACGATCATGTCCACGTTCACGGCGGCCTCGGCCAGCGCCTTGAAGATCTTGGCGGCCACACCCGGTTGATCCGGGACGGCCACCAGCGTGACCTTGGCTTGATTCTTGTCGAGAGCGACGCCGCGCACGACGACGCCTTCCATGGCTGCTGTTTCCTCTTTCACAATCGTACCTGGGTTGTCGTTAAGACTGGAGCGAACTTCAAAGACCACACCGAATTTCTTGGCAAATTCCACCGAGCGCAACTGCATCACCTTGGCCCCGGCACCCGCCAGTTCCAACATCTCATCGTAGGCGATCTCCTGCAACTTGCTTGCGTTCGGAACGATGCGCGGATCGGTCGTGTAAACGCCGTCCACGTCCGTATAAATCTGGCAAAGGTCGGCCTTAAGCGCACCGGCGAGCGCGATGGCCGTGAGATCGGAACCGCCACGTCCCAGCGTGGTGATGTGGCCTTCCGCTGTCTGACCTTGGAAACCGGCCACGATGACCACATTACCCGCATCCAGTAACGCATGCACTTTCTTCGGCGTGATGTTCTGGATCTTCGCCTTGCTATGCATGCCGTCCGTCACGATGCCCGCCTGCGCCCCCGTGAGGGACACTGCGGGGATATCGATCGAGTGGAGCGCCATAGCCGTGAGCGCGATCGTCGTCTGCTCGCCGGTGGCCAGGAGCATATCCATCTCCCGCTCGCTCGGCAGCGGCATGATCTCTTTGGACAGCTTGATGAGATTATCCGTGACGCCGCTCATCGCGGAGACGACGACGACGATCTGATCACCGCGTTTGCGATATTCCGCCACGCGCCGGGCGACGTTCTTGATCCGGTCGGTATTCCCGACCGAAGTGCCGCCATATTTTTGGACAATTAGTGCCATCGCTAACCCGTTGTTGTTGCTCGCATTGCACCCGTTGAAAGCGCAATGAGCGGCAAACACTAGCGATTCCCCGCCTTTTTGCAAGAGGCAGAAAATACCAGCCGGGGGGCCAGCTTGACTTGCAGCATCCCTCAAGTCATGGTCGTTTTTCATGAGATTTCCCTGTTTCACCCCTAGTATCTGATTTTAAGGAAATCTTGCCATGCACAATCTCAGTTCAGAAGAGAGGACAATATGATGATCAAAACGCTTCTGGTGTTGCTGGTTTCACTGGGCGTCACCGCCGGGGCGGAGCCGGTGATGATGCCGCGGGTCAAGGGGCCGTGGTGGCCCATCGCCGGGATGCCGGATCTGGGCAAGCTCAATGATCCCAAGCAGCAGCCCGTTGATTTCGCCGTCTGGCAGGCTGCGGACGGCACCTGGCAGGTGATGTCTTGCATCCGCAAAACCAAAGAACCGGGCCGCACGCGGCTCCTCTACCAATGGGAAGGCCCGGACCTCACCGCCAAGAATTGGGCGCAAAAGGGCATCGCCCTGCAGGCAAAAGAATCCCTCGGCGAATCCCTCGGCGGGCTCCAGGCCCCGCACGTCATCCGTGTCGGTGAGCAGTTCCACCTCTTCTACGGCGATTGGGCCAACATCTGCTCCGCCCGCAGCAAGGACGGCAAAACCTTCGAACGGCACGTGCTCAAGTCGGGCAAGACCGGCCTCTTCCACGAAGAGAGCGACAGCCAGGCGCTCGATCCCGTCACCATCGCTAAAGGCGGCAACCATGCCCGCGATCCCATGCTCGTGAAGATCAACGACCGCTGGCACTGCTACTACAGTGCCAACATGAAGGGCAAGGGCGCCGTCTATTGCCGCACCTCCACGGATCTCGAGACCTGGAGCGACTCGAAGGTGGTGGCGTTCGGCGGCCAGTCCGGCGACGGCCCCTACTCCGCCGAGTGCCCGTTCGTCGTCGAGCTTTCAAAAGGGGAGTTCTACCTTTTCCGCACGCAGGTCTACGGTGAGAAAGCCAAAACCAGTGTTTATCACTCCCGCGATCCGCTGGACTTCGGCATCAATAAGGACGACGGCCACCTCATCGGCACGATGGCGCTCGCCGCTCCGGAGCTCGTGCAGCATAAGGGCGAGTGGTACATGGTGGCGCTCGAACCGAAGCTAAACGGCATCCGCGCCGCCAAGCTGGTGTGGGAGAAGACGAAATAAAAAGACCCGGCGATGATCCTTCAAATCCGCCACCACGCGCCAAATTCCTCCTGCCCTCGCACCTGCACCAAGCTCTTCCCATCATGCCAGAGCACGGTGGCCAGCCCATGTGAGAACCGCGTCTCCCACGGCAGATGATACGCACCCGCCTCCAGCCACAGTAACCGGTCACCCACCCGAATGCTCTTAGGCAGCGGACGTCGCGCCAGTTTGTCGTAGGCCATGCAGGTGGGGCCATTCACCGTGGTCATGAGCTTGGGGCCTTTGCGTTCGGGGAGGGAGAGGAGTTCGTGGGCCTCCCAGTTGGAGACGAGGGCGTTCATGGTGCGGCCACCATCGCAGATGAGGTTGCGATGGGTTTTGCCCTTCTTCTCATCGAGCACGGTCACCATCAGGGCGCCGCTGCGCGCGCTGAACCAGCGGCCGTTCTCCAGCCAGATCTCCGCACAGGAAGGAAACCATTTCAGCACTTCGGCATAGAGCTCCGCCATGTCACGCAGACGGAAATTCTCATCCACGAACTTATCACCAAAACCGATGACATGCTCCGGTGGAAAACCGCCGCCGCAATCGAGGAAACGCGGCGTGAGGGAATGCTGGGTGCAAAGGGCGCGCAGCTCCAGCAGGGCACAGCGGTAAGGGACGGCATCCGCCACATTTGTGCGCAAATGAAAATGCAGCACTTCCACCGGGAGGTGATTGCGCTTTAATGTTCTTAATGCTCCCCCGATCTCTTCCGGCGCGAGTCCGAACTGGGTGGGGTACTCGGGCGTCTCGGGGTCGTATTCCTCACTGGTGCGCAGGCGCAGGCCGAGGCGCCATTTCATTTTTTTTGCGAGCGGGGCGAGGGCTTTGATTTCGTTCAACGAATCGAAATTCACCCACAGGCCGGGCACGGCGCAGGAGGGTAACCAGCGATGCTTCGCGGGGCCGTTCACGAGGATGCGGTCAGGCGGGAAGCCTTCGTGCAGGGCGGCACGAAATTCAAACTCGCTCACGACTTCGATGGGGCGGCCGAGGCGCTGCCACCATTGGAGCGTGGGGCGCAACGGCTGGGTTTTGCAGGAGAGCCAGTGGCGGATGGGCAGATGGCCGAAGGCGGTGTCGAGTTCGGCCAACGCTTCCTTCAGCGGTTCCACCGAGAAGAGGTAACAGGGTGTGGGGTGACCGGCCTGCAACGCCTTGTTCGCGAGGGAACGCCAGAAGCGTAAGGTGGCGGGGGGATGATGGAACCGGAGGTTCATGTCTGCAATGAAGATTGGCGGGAAAAGACAATCTGTCCATCCGGCAAAATCACGATATCAGCTTCAAAAAATCACCCGGCGTGATCAAGGATGTCCTCGGTCAATCAAGCGTCACTACGTGACGCGGAAATCCTTTCATCACGTTGATCCGTGGACTTTGTCCACGGCTACCTTCAGGCTGTCCCGCTGGGACGCCCGGAACGGCTCGCTCAGTAAGCGAGCACAAACCATCTTTCATTGCAGCGCCAACGTCACGGTCCCTGTTTCATTGCAGTGCCAGCGGCACGACCCGATGGTAGCCGGGGACGGAGTCCCCGGTTCAATCCCCTATGAAGCAACGAGTCACGTAGTGACGACACGATCCTTGAAACGACCACCCGCCGCGATCAGAGATAACTTCAACGCCTGATCGCTCAATCGAAAACATACCGGTCGTCATAGTCGATCTCATGCTTTCGCAGAAACGCCAGATACTCTTCCTGAAAGGTTCTGGTTTTATGATGCTCCCTTTGTCCCTCCACATATGCGATGACTTCCGGAAGTAACGATTTGCTTACAGCAAAAGCGGCATACCCGTCTTGCCAGCCAAAACCTTTCATGCTTGGAAAGGTATTATGAACCCAACTGGAAGAACCCGTTTTCAAAAGCTTTAACGCCTGACTGATCGCCACTGTGGGATGCACGCCTAACACCAGATGGACATGATCTTCCACGCCACCGATCTTTAACGGCGTCATTTTATTTTCATTTGCGATGCCGCCCAGATAAGCCCAGATGCGTTGCTCGATATCTGGAGTAATCCAGCGCTCACGAACTTTGGTGCTGAAGATGACGTGGTAATGGAGAGAGGTGTAGGTATTGGCCATGATGTGCTCCAGCACACAGGTTGAAGAAGTGAAAGGCAGAGTCAATCATTGCGTCACTACGTGACGCAGAAAACTTTTGCAACTTGGTCCGTGGACTTTGTCCACGGCTACCATCGGGTCGTGCCGCTGGCACTACAAGCAAGGGGTTGTTCTTTTGGCGAGGCTGGGCTGGTCCCGCATGCTGGGCTGCGGGCCAGAGGACCGCGCTACATAAAAAAGAAAAAGCGGCGGGAGGTGATCCCGCCGCTGGAGAAGCAGCCTGACGGCTAAGAGGAAATCAATCCTTGGGATTGATGGTCCACAGGCCGGTCTGGAGGTTCAAGTTGATGTTGGTCATGCCGAGCGTGGCGTGTTTGCTCAAGGTCTCACCGTGACCGTCCACGAACAGGTAGGTGTACATGGCCAGACCGTGGTGGGCGGCTTCACTGTATTGACCCGTGTTCATGTGGGCATTGGCATTGTCGATGCGTGCATCACCAACCCCGCCCAGCAGGTTGCCATTGTTGAGGCGCTCCGTGATGACCATCGTGCCGGTAGGATCGCCAATGATCTGCTCATTCACGGCCGCCTGACGACGGGCATAGATACGCGGATCGCCCGTGGTGGCCGCGCGGTCACCATCCATCGTGTTCCAAGTGCTGGCGTGAATCTCTCCGCCAGTTATCCACCACAGGCCAACGGCGGTATTATTCTGGGGATTGGGCGGCCAGATGTTGCCGCGGCCACCATGGCCATGGTCCATGCTGTGGCTGGGCATCGTATAGCTGCGGCGATTCCCGCCATAACGATGCGTGGCGGCAGGTTTCTCATTATCGAACCAGTCCGTCGTATCCGCCGGGCAGATGAAGGCTTTCAGTTTGCCCTTGGGCGTATTGCCCGGAGGGGCCGCCTGCTTGTCCCACGCCATGCGCCAGTTCGTCTGGCCATCGCCCATGGTGTAGGGTGCGCCCATGTAACCCATGATCAAGTCATCCCACGAATAGTTTTGGGCGTTGGCTGTGTTGGCGGATTGCAATACGGCGTAGGGGATTTTTTGCTTGTTGTCGGCAAGATACATGCCGTTGGCCAGGCCCATCTGCTTCAGGTTGGTGAGGCAGTTGCTGGAGATGGCCCGTTGCTTGGCTTTGGCCAAGGCGGGCAGGAGCATGCCGGCCAAGATGGCGATGATGGCGATGACGACCAGCAGCTCGATCAAGGTGAACGCCTTGCGCGAGGTGCGGAACAACCGGAGTTTGGCGAGGTAGTCTTTCATACGATGGGAGGGGATTACTTGGGAACGACGGATACTTTCCATTTGGAGGGGTCATAGGCCCACTTCATGCCGTTGGGCGCGGGCGGCAACCTTTTTAGGAAACCTTTGGTGACCAGGTCATCCAAGCTGTTCAAGGGGGGAGCGCCCAGGCCGTCCGGGCCGAAAGCATACCCATCCACGATGGCCTGCATCGCTTCCACGTCCGATTTGTTCGGGCTGCCGTCCGCACTGACTTTGTAGGAGGTAAAGAGATCCGGGGCGGCGGGTTCCATGGCGGCGGGCGCACTGCCCGTGGGCGGGGCAGCGACCGGGGGAGCCGCCACGGCAGGCGTGACTTCCACTTGCGGGGCAGCCGGGGGCTGGACCACCGGGACCTCTATGGATGAATCATCCCCACCACCACAACCAGCGGAAAAAAGCAGCGCAGTGGCGGAGACCAAGGCTGGGAGTAGAAGTTGAATTTTCATGCAGCAGCAAACAAACCTTTTCAGAATTCACCTTACTTATAGCGCTAGCTGACGTGTCTTTTAAATAGGCAGTTTGGGTGAAAATCATATCAATAAAACAATTATTAGTTTTAGTTAAAATTTATTTATTGATTATAAATTATAGAGATTCGTTTTATGATTGTCCGAAAGGGTGCAGGCAGCACCATGTCAGGGTGCCGACAGGAAGGGGTGGACCGGGGGGCACGGCGTGACGTGAGGCGGTTTTCTGGCCGTTCATCCGGGGATAGAAGCCACAGACCACGCCCGTCGTTGAACATCCGGTCGCGTAGTGAGCGGATGGAATGATCCGCGGCCACGCGATGTGGGTAAAATCGCTTTCACCGCCAAATCATCGCGTCACTACGTGACGCCTAATTTTGATGCCGACGCACCGTGGACTTCGTCCACGGCTACCATCGGGTCGTGCCTACGGCACTAGCGGGAAACGTGCGCGGGCCGGTGGCGAGTTGACGTTTGATTTCCGTGTATTTCACCGCAAATCAGGCGTCACTACGTGACGCGAAACTTGTGTGCCCATCGATTACCGTGGGCTTTGCCCACGGCTACCTTCATTCTGTGCCGCTGGCACGAAGGGGTGAACAAGCGCGGTGCAGACGGCGCTCCGGGAAAAGAAAAAGCGGCGGGAGATTATCCCGCCGCTGGAAAAGCAGCCTGACTGCTAAGTGGAAATCAATCCTTGGGATTGATGGTCCACAGGCCCGTCTGCAAACCCAAGTTGATGTTGGTCATGCCGAGCGTGGCGTTTTTATTCAAGGTCTCGGCGTGGCCGTCCACGAAGAGATAGTTAAACATGCCTAGACCATGGTGCGCCGCTTCGCTGTAACCCATGGTCGCGTTAGTGTCCAGATGAGCATTGGCATTGTCGATGCGTGAATCGCCGGCGGCACCGAGCAGATTGTTCCAAGTGATCCGTTCTGTGTTGCTGATCGTAGCCGTGGGGTCGCCGATGATCTGCTCATTCACCGCCGCCTGACGGCGGGCATAAATACGCGGATCACCCGCCGTGGTAGCACGTTGACCATCCATGGTGTTCCACGCAGTGGGATGGTGATCAGTCGTACCATTCCACCACCAGAGGCCGACAGCGGTGTTATTCTGGGGGTTCGGCGGCCAGATGTTGCCGCGACCACCGTGACCATGATCCATGCTGTGGCTGGGCATCGTGTAGCTGCGGCGGTTGCCGCCATAGCGCTGGGCGGGATCGTCATTGCCGGGCCAGTCCTTGGTGTCTGCCGGGCAGACAAAGGCTTTCAGCTTGCCCTTGGGCGTATTGCCCGGAGGGGCGGCGGTCTTGTCCCACGCCATGCGCCAGTTCGTCTGGCCATCGCCCATGACGTAAGGCGCGCCCATGTAACCCATGATCAGATCATCCCACGAGTAGTTCTGCCCGTCCACCACCGAGATCAGGGCGGCGTACGTGAGCTTCTGTTTGTTGTCGGCAAGGTACATGCCATTGGCCAGGCCCATCTGCTTCAGGTTGGTGAGGCAGTTGCTGGCGATGGCGCGCTGCTTGGCTTTCGCCAAGGCGGGCAGGAGCATGCCCGCCAGGATGGCGATGATGGCGATGACGACCAGCAGCTCGATCAAGGTGAACGCCTTGCGCGAGGTGCGGAACAATCGGAGTTTGGCGAGGTAGTCTTTCATACGATGGGAGGGGTTTACTTGGGAACGACGGAAACTTTCCATTTAGGCGGGTCATAGGCCCACTTCATGCCGTTGGGCGGGGGGGGCAGTCTTTTGAGGTAACCTTTGGTGACCAGGTCATCCAAGCTGTTCAAGGGCGGTGCGCCCAGGCCGTCCGGGCCGAAAGCATACGCATCCACGATGGCCTGCATCGCTTGCACATCCGTTTTGTTCGGGCTGCCGTCCGTGCTGACTTTGTAAGTGTTAAACAGATCCGGGGCGGCGGGTTCCATGGCGGCGGGCGCACTGCCCGTGGGCGGGGCCGCGACGGCAGGGGCGGATACCGGCGGGGCCGCCTGGACCTGCGGAGCGACCGCCTGCGGCTGAGCCGGAGGGGCTGCCGGAACATCCATGGAAGCGTCCCCGCCACCACAACCAACGAGACAGAGGGAGGACACTAAGAGGCCGATTTGGGGCAGATACTTCATAAGGCGTTCAGGACATTTGGTAAACTTGATAACACGTTGCATAACTTTTTCTTTTAATGCCATAGGCACTTTGGGTGGTTTTTGCTAAGGTACAGGTGTATTTCTGTATATCCCGGAGGGTAGTTATATCCATGTCGCTGCCCGGCTGTGGGTGAGGAAACACCAAGGGCGGCACAAAGTTTTCTGGGGATTTCCTTGAGAGCCGGTCCTGAGCTTTGATTGAGGAAACAAGGTGGAAAAAGGACTGGTGTGAGCGCCCTCACCCCTCGGAGTTGGGAGCGAGGGGGCAGCGCGAAACACACGAGCGACCAGTCCATCGTGCGCGATCGTTGTTGGGTTGGGTGTGCTGATGGGAAGGATTGACTCCACCTCTCCCCGGGCCCTCTCCGCCAGTTGCCGCTGGCGGAGAGAGATGACGCGCGGGGCTCAATGGAAGTGTCACCAAGCACAGCGCGGCTTCAGGCGTCACTACGTGACGCGGCTTTTCCGGTCTAAATCCGTGGGTTTCACCCACGGCTACCATCATGCTGTGCCTACGGCACGCAAAACAGCTTGGGCCGTGATGCGAGCTGGCCGGATATCCCCGCAGTGCCGGAGGCACGACCCGGTGGTAGCCGTGGACGCAGTCCACGGATTACGCAGGTATGGAATAACCAGTCGCGTAGCGACGGCACGATCCGAGGCTGTTCAAGGTCAGGAAGGCACGGGGATTATTTCACCGCCATCGCAAGCATCACCAGGTGACGCTGGTTTGGGAAGTGGGCATGGAGGCAGACCGTTCAAGGTGCGCGTCCGCGCTCCCGCGGAAGGGCCGTATTGGACTCAGCCGGGTCGGGAATCACCGTGGGGCCGGGACATTTTAAGGGTTGTAGCGGTTTGGAAATCCGGAGGGTGTTGGAAAAAGGAGGTGCGGGCGGGGGGCCATGTGTGATTGGAGCCCGGTTTTGCTTATGTGCGTTGCTGCGGGCGAGACGCCCGCGCTCCAAGGAGGGTGCGCAGGCGGCGCTCCAAAAAAAAGCGGCGGATTGTCTCCGCCACCGGGCTTGATTAGGCTGGTGGCACTATGTCGTTGCCGTGGTCGCGCTGGATCGCTCCGGGTTTGTGGATGGCCCTCATCTTTTTCGCCTCTTCGGGGGCAGGCTCGGCGCAGAACACGTCGCGGATCATCGGGCCGCTGCTGCGCTGGATCTTCGGCGCGGTGACGGATGAGACGGTGTGGACGATCCAGTTCTATATCCGCAAGACGGGTCATGCGGTGGGGTATGCGATCCTCGCGATCCTGTGCTGGCGGGCGCTGGTGCCGCCGCCGCGCTGGACGGCGGCGGTGTGGCGGAGCCGGAGTGCGTGGCTGGCCTGGGGCATCGCGAGTGTTTACGCGGTGACGGATGAGGTGCACCAGTCTTTCATCCCTTCGCGGCAGGGCTCGGTGATGGATGTGGTGCTGGATTCCTTCGGCGCAGCGATGGGGTTGCTGGTGGTGTGGGCGATCTGCCGGTGGCGAGGGGTGGGAAAAGTCTCAGGCCTCGGGTCTAACGGCTCAGGTCGGGGAACAGGGAACCACGGAGGCACGGAGAACGCGGAGAAAGGTTTTAGAGAGGATTAACCAGAGTCGGTGGCACCAACTGGAGAGCGCAAAGGAGTTTCAAGTCTCTGGTCTCATGTTTCAAGTCGGGGTAGAGCATTTTCGGTGCAAAAGTTTGAGCCAGTTAAAGTGGATTGATGTTCGAGATGAGGGGTTTTTGGTGAAAAAGGGAAAATCTTTGATTGGATTTTCTTCTCGCGGAATGGGTTGGGAGAAATGTCGCGTTTAGATAACAAATAGTGGTGGTTTGAGTGGTGGGAATGTGGGAGATTTAGCGTGCTGGCAG
>CAZPUL010000027.1:0-63337 GCA_964589735.1 uncultured Verrucomicrobiota bacterium
GGATCTGGCGATCACGGGAGCGGCGAGCTTCACAGCGACGGCGAGCAGCATCACGCTGGGTGACAACGCGGGCAATGATGTGAACTTCGGCAGTCTGACGGTCAATGGTGTGAACGCGACGGTGACGGAAGACAGCGGGACGGTGTTCACGGGAGCGAGCGTGTTGACGGGCTTCCTGACGCTGACCAGCGCGGGCGACATCACGGATGACGCGACGGCGGACCTGTCGGTGACGGGCATCGCGAGCCTGACGGCGACGGCGAGCAGCATCACCTTGGGTGATGCGGTGGCCAACGACCTGAACTTCGGCCAGCTGACGGTCAACGGTGTGAACGCGACGGTGACGGAAGACAGCGGGACGGACTTCACGGGCAGCAGCACGCTGACGGGAGCGCTGACGCTGACGTCTGCGGGCGACATCACGGACGATGCGAACGCGGACCTGGCGATCACGGGCAACGCGAACTTCAACGCCGGTGCCAACAACATCACGCTGGGTGACCAGGCTGGTAATGACATCAACTTTGGCAGCTTGACGTTGAATGGCGCGACGGTGGCGGTGACGGAAGATTCGGCGATGGAGATCGCCGGAGCGACGGCCACAACATCTTTGACGTTGTTCGCGAATGGTCATGTGACCCAGACGGCCATCATCACCAGCCCGATCTTGAGCGTCACGGTGACCCCGGCGACGGTGGATCTGACGGACATCCTGCTGGGGCTGGATAACAATGTCTCCGGGGCGGTGACCTTTGCGGAAGCCAACGCGGACGCCTTGCGCGATGTGGTCTGGCGCAATGTGAACGTAAATGCGACTTGGCCGACATTGCCGGCCACGGCGACCATCAACGACTTGACGGTTCAGCACACGATGACGGGAATCATCATCACGGCTGATCTTACCTTGAAAGACATCGCCGGACCGGACAGCGGTGATCTGAACCTGTTGGCGGGTGGAGGCAGCATCACGCAAAACGCCGGTGTGGAACTCTTGATCCCGGGCAGGACGACGTTGAGCGCCACCGGTGACATCACCTTGACTCAGGCGAATGACTTCGATCAAACGGTGAACGGTACGACCAGCCTCACTGCCGGAGACGGCATCGTCACGATTGTGGCTGGCCAGAACGTGAACATCCGGGACATCAATGACATCATCATCGATGCATCCAATGCGACCACGGGTGGCACGTTGACAAGCCTCACGGTGACCTCGGATGCGGGCATCATCTACATCGAGGACAGCAACCTGACTACTGCGACGCCGGTGACCATCACGACGGTCAATAACCAGACCTACAACGGTAATGTGGTGCTGGAGCAGGATACGGTCATGAACAGCACGGCGTCCGGCACGATCAGCTTCTCGGGCACGATCAACAGTGATGCGCTCGTTTCACCGCGCTCGTTGGAAGTCAATACGGCTGGTTTGACGCAGTTCAACGGCGCGAACGTGGGTAATCTCGCTCCGCTGAGCAGCCTGACGACGGACAGCGTCGCTTCCGGAATCCTGGGCGGCAACACGGAGCTGACGGGCAACTTCTTCACCACTGCGTTCCAGTTGCACCGTGATACGGTCATCCTGAAGTCGGATGTGTCGATCAACACCACGGCAGCTACCTTTGACCAGACGGTGAACGGTGATGGCAGCAACAACGGTGAATTCAGCCTGACTATCAATGATACAGCAGGGACGGGCTCGGCCACCTCGGCGACATTCAACGGTGCGGTGGGCACGGGTTCAGGCACGTCGGCCTTGGAATTCCTGACGGTCAACGCTGGCACGATCAATCTGAACGGTGGCGCGGTGACGACCAGTTCGGCCAATGGCGGCACGGGCAACCAGACCTATAACGGAGCAGTATTGCTTAACGCTACGGCAAATGCGACGACGCTTATCGGTGTGGACATCACGTTCCAAGGCACCGTTCGCAGCCTTACCGCCAACGAAGAGACGCTCACTGTGAGTGGCACGGGTGTCACCACCTTCAATGGGGCCGTGGGTGATAACAGTCAGGCGCTAAATGCACTCACCGTGGATAGCGGCGGCACTGCTGTCATCAACGGCGGCATCATCAACACGCTCAATAACCAGACTTACTTGGATGCGGTCTTGATCGGTGATCCAGATGGCACGCCGGCCGGTGACGACAGCGCGGGCAACTTCCTGACCCAAGCCGCTGCCGAGGCGAATGCGGGCTACTTGAACAGCCGAACCATCCTGACGAGCGCCAGCTCGGGAACGATCCGGTTTGGCAGTACGATCAATGATGATGCGACGGCGGGCGAGGCCCATCTGATTATCAACACCACGGGCATCACCCGGTTCGACGGATTGATCGGCAATACGGCTCCGTTGAGCACATTGTTGCTCGGGCCGAGCGGTGCGGTGAAGGATGCGACCTTCAATACGGGTGACGAGACACATATCAATTCTACGGCGACGCACACGACGCCGACGACGTCTGGCCAGTTGGATGCCGTGACGAAGGTCACGAACATCCGGACGGTCGGCTTCCAGACTTACAATGACGACGTCAAGCTGGCTCCGTTCAGTGAAGTCTCCGCCGCGAATGCGGATGTCATCTTGCGCGCTGGACCGGGCGCCACGGTGACCTTCGCGAACCGGGTAGATGGCGATGTCCATAACCAGCAAGGCCTGACGGTCTTTGCGGATCAGATCAACATCAGCACGGCTGAGATCGGTGTCTTGGTGCAGCTCGAGTTCCTGGATATTTCCACCGGTCCTTCCGGCATCCAGAACTTGGATCTGACCTCCAACTTCGAGGTTTATTTCAATGCCGGCCTGGTGGTCTTGGGCACGGTGGAAGCCAATGGATTCGACCTGACCATCACGGCGGATGACATCACGTTTGCGGGCGGTGCGAATTCAGTGGCGGCTGGAACACTTGGCTCGCCAGCCAATCCGAATGCGGAACTGATCATGCGCCCGCTGTCCACGACGGTGGCGATGAACATCGGTTCTACAGTGGATGTTCCGGCCACTTTCAGCCTGAGCGATTCGGATCTCGCTGCCTTGGCCGATGGCTGGAGCGCGATCACGATTGGTCGTTTCGATGGTGCCAATCCGATCACGGTTGACAGTTCGACCTTCCGTGACCCGGTGCGCATCCAGGCTCCGGCGGCGGGCGGCACGATCAGCATTGTCGGCAATATTGTCAGCACGGCGACCTTGGCGGAAGCGCAGGCGGCGGCGGACAACTTTGCCGAGGATCGGGATGCGGCGAATGCGACCATCACGGTCAACTCGTTCGGCCTCGGTGTTGGCACGTTCCCGACGGATGGTGCGGGTGTGTTGTTCTACGGACCTGATTCGACCACCTTCCTGGGAGCGAATATCACGACTGCTGGCACCGCGATCCAATTCACGGATGCTGTGCAGGTGACTGGCAATTCAATCCTCGACACGACCGCGGGTGGTGGGGTTGCGGCTGGCGCGGACATCATCTTCGACTTCACGACGAATGATGATGGCAATGGCGCAACTGGCTCACTGCTGATCCTCAATGCGGGCACGACGGGTGACATCGACTTCCGCGGGGCGATCGGCAACACGACGCCGATCAGCTCGTTGAGCATCCTCAGCGCGCGTGATGTGGACGTGGATTCCACCTTGGCGGCCGGTTCCTTCACGCAGACTGCGGGCACGGGCACGACGGTTCTGCGCGGTGACGTCACTACGACGGCGGTGCAAGGAGTCAACATCACCGCCACCGGGATTACCTTAGGTGATGATGGTGATGCGAGCATGGCCGATGCGACGCCAAACTTCTCCGGTGATGGCGCGGCCAATGGCATCACGGTGACCACGGGCGGCAATACGGCACGCTTCAACGGTCCGGTGACCTTGGCCGGTGGCAACATCGTGGTGACCGCGGCAGCGGGCTCGATCACCTTTGAGAGCACCGTCAATGGTGCTCAGAACCTGACGGCCAACAGCACGGCAACGACTACGTTCGCCGGGTTGGTTGGCGGCACCACACCGCTCACCAGTTTGACCACGGACGCGGGTGGGACGACGGCCATCAATGGCGCGGGTGTGACCACCACGG
Organism: uncultured Verrucomicrobiota bacterium; assembly: GCA_964589735.1. Classification (GTDB taxonomy): domain Bacteria; phylum Verrucomicrobiota; class Verrucomicrobiia; order Limisphaerales; family JAEYXS01; genus JAEYXS01. Next base: position 4,074 of record CAZPUL010000027.1, read on the forward strand.
CGGATCAGATTTACAATGACAACGTCACATTAGGTGTGGCGGCAGTGACGCTGACGGGTGTCAACGTGACGTTCAACGGCACGGTGGACGGCCCGGCAGCGCTGACGGTCACCGCTTCCGGAGTGACGACATTCGGTGATGCGGCGGCCGATACCGTGGGTGCGGGCACGGCTCTCTTGAGCCTGGTCACCGATGCGGCGGGCACGACGACGATTAATGGTGCTTCGGTGCGCACGTCCGGCACGCAGACGTACAATGACCCGGTGACATTCACCGCTGTCATCAATTTCACCGGTTCCACCGTGACGTTTAACCAAAATCTGAGCGGTGCGGCGAATGACATCACAATCACGGGCAATGCGGTCTTCGGCGATGCGCCGGCAGACAGTGTGAACACCGGGCTGATCATTGTGACCGGAACCACCACGGCAAATGCCGCCACAATCAGCAGCGGTGGTGAGGTGCAGGTGTACAATGGTGACGTGACCCTGACAACCGATGTGAACTTCACCGGGACAATCGTCAACTTTGACGAGGATGTGCTAGGGACGCCAAACAACCTGACCGTAACGGGTGACGCGGTCTTCGGCAATGCGGCCAATGACGCGGTGACCACTGGTACCATCTTGGTGACCGGGGCGACGACGGTGAATGCGTGCACGGTGACAACCGCTGGCGAAACCCAGACCTACACCGGTAATGTCACGATCAATAACAACGTGAATTTCACGGGCACCACGGTGACTTTCCTGGAAGATCTCCTGGGTGCTGCTAACAATGCCACCATCACAGGAAATGCAGTGTTTGGTAATGCAAGTGATGATGCGGTCCTAGTGAATCAAGTGACGGTCACAGGGACGACTCTGATCACGGCAAGCGTCATCACCACGGGTGCCAACCAGACCTATACTGGCGCAGTGACGCTGGGTTCCTCCACGACGCTCACAGCGGGTGGTGCCTTGCTCGCCTCCAGCACGGTGGACGGCAACTTTGATCTGACACTGGTCATCACCGGCAGCAGCACCTTCACGGGTGCGGTGGGCGCAGGTGCGGTGATTGGTGACGCCACCGGTGCGGCCATCACCATCAACTCGACGGGCACTACGGAATTCCAGAGCACGGTGGCGACAGCCTCGGGCATCACGCAGGCGGACGGTGCCGGCGCAGTGACCTTCCGTGGTGATGTCACAATTGCCGCAGGTGATACGGCGAGCATGTTCAACGCCAATGTGGTGCTGGACGGCCTGACCTTCACCAGTGGCGGGGCAGTGACCTTCGGTAATGCAGCGGCGGATGTGGTGACGCTGTCTGGCGGACCGGTGACGCTGGTAGTGACGGGCACGACGACGGTGAACGCGATCGTGAACGGCAACCAGGATCTGGTGATCAACTCGACGGGCGCGACGACCTTCAATGCCGCTGTGGGTGGCACGGCGGCGGCGACCGAGATCGGTGACGGCACGGGTGCTTCCATCACGTTTGGTGCCGGTGCTGGTGCGGTGACCTTCGAGAGCACGGTCCGCACGCAGACAGGCATTGCACAGGACAACACGGCCGGTTTGGTGACGTTCCGCGACAACGTGACGATCTCCAATGGTGATACGGCCAGCACTTTCGACGGCAATGTGGTGCTGGATGGTTTGACCTTCGACTCCGCTCGCGGGGTGTCCTTCGGTAATGCCGCCACGGACACGGTGACCCTTTCCACGGGTGACGTGACGCTGGTGATTGATGAAGCCACGGTGTTCAACGCCGTGGTGGATGGCGGCCAGGATTTGATCATCAATTCGCTGGGCACCACGACCTTCAATGCTGCGGTCGGTTCCACGACGGCCATCGGTGATGGCACGGGCGCCTCGATCGCGATCGGTGCTGGTGCCGGTGCAGTGACGTTCAACAACACGTTGCGCACGGCGACGGGCATCACGCAGGCGGGCACAGCCGGGTTGCTGACCTTTGACGGTGACGTGACGATTGTGGCAGCGGGTACAGCGACCACCTTGAGCGGTAATGTGGTGCTCGACGGCCTGACCTTCACCTCGGCGGGCGCGGTGACGATCGGTGATGCCGGCACGGACACGCTCACCTTGAGCGAGGGCACTGTGACGCTGGCGGTTACGGGCGTGACCACGGTGAATGCCTCTACGGATGGCGCGTTCGACCTGATCATCAATTCCACAGGTGCCACGACCTTCGCGGCCCCGGTCGGCTTCAACACGGCCATCGGTGATGGCACGGGTGCTTCCATCACCATGGGCGCGGGTGCCGGTCCGGTGACTTTCAGCAGCACGTTGCGCACGGCAACGGGTCTCTTGCAGGACAATGCGGCCGGCACGGTGACCTTCGATGGTGATGTCACCATCGTGGCTGCGACTACCGCCACTATCTTGAACGGCAATGTGGTGCTCGACGGTCTGACCTTCACCTCGGCCGGTGCGATCACCATCGGCAATGCCGCTGCTGATACGCTGACCTTGAGCGAAGGCGCGGTGACGATCGCTAGCACGGGCGCAGGTGCGACGGGTAACATCACGATCAACTCCACGGTGACGGGTGCGCAGGCGCTGACGGTCAATACGGCAGGAACCACGGCCTTCAATGCACCGGTGGGAACGCCGGCGGCCTTGTTGAGCCTGACCACGGATGCGCCGGGTGCGACCACCATCGGAGCCGCAATCACGACCACCGGTGCTCAGACCTTCAATGACCCGGTGACGCTTACCGCCAACACGGTGCTCACGGCTGGTACGGATGTGAATTTCAACTCCACGTTGAACGGCACGTTTAACCTGACTGTGACGGCGGCTGGTGTGACCCGCTTCAACGGTACCGTAGGCAACACGGCTGACCTCGCGATCTTCATCGTGAACGGCGGCGGCACGGCGATCATCAACACCCCGCAGATCGATGCGGCGGCGGTCCAGTTCGATGACGCGGTGATCCTGGCGGCGGACACGACAGTCACCGGCACGAGTTCGATCCGCTTCAACAGCACGATTACGGGCGCGAACTTTGACCTGACGACGGTTGGCGGGGCGGGACTGGTGCAATTCAATGGTAATGTGACCGGGGTGGATGTGCTGAACACGACCGGCACCGGGGCCACCTTCATCAACACAGCACTGATCTCCGGCAATGTGCTGAACTTCGATGACGCCATCGGAATCGACGCGGCGAATGTGCTCCTGGTCGGCCAGACCAGTGTGGACTTTGCGCTGACCATTGGATCCACCGGTCTGGGTGGGGCGGAAGCCGGTAATAACCTGACCATCAATTCTCCGGTGGTGGGCTTCCATGGTGCGGTTTCTCCGAGCGCGGCCTTCCTGGATCAGATCGGCACGTTGACGGTTGACGGCACGACGGCTGGGGCCGGGGTGACGACCATTGACATCGCGGCAGCGGGTGGCAATGGCAACCATATCAATGCGAACATCCTAAACTTCAACCAGTCAGTGCTGCTGGAAGCGGATACAGCCGTCCGCGGTGCGACCTCGGCCACGTTTGCCTCGCTGGTGAACAGTGCGGCGGCTGAAGCCAACGACCTTACGGTCAACTCGCCGATCACCTTGTTCGGTGGCGTTGTGGGCGGTGCGGTTGGTGGTGCGCTGGGCACTTTAAACACCGATGCAGCCGGAACGACGACGATCGACACCACGGCCATCACGGCCGCAGTGGTGGACTTCAACGATGACATCGTCCTGAACCAGAGCGTGGTGGTCACGGGCACGACCTCGGTGGACTTCCTGGACACGATCAACAGCCAGGCGGGTGAAGGCAACAGTCTCACGGTCAATTCGCCGGTGACGGCCTTCCACGGCATCGTGGGTGCGATTAAGCCTCTGGGCACGTTGAGCACGGATGCGGCGGGCACGACAACGATCGACACGACGGCGATGACGGCGGCGGTGCTGGACTTCAATGACGCGGTGGTCATCGACCAGAATACGACGCTGACCGGCACGACCTCAGTGGACTTCGCCAGCACGGTGAATAGTGTGGCGTTGGAGAACAACAATCTGACGATCAACTCGCCGGTGACGGGCTTCCACGGTATCGTGGGTGCCGCCTCGCCGCTGGGGACGTTGAGCACGGATGCCGCGGGCACGACTACGATCGATACGACAGCCGTCACCGCCAATGTGGTGGACTTCAACGACGCGGTGGTGGTTGACCAAGACCTGTTGCTGACGGGTCTCACCTCGGTGGACTTCGCCTTGACGGTGAACAGCGCCGCCGGGGAAGCCAATGACCTGACGGTCAACTCGCCGAGCACGGCCTTCCACGGCATCGTGGGTGGCGCAGCCGGTGGGGCGTTCGGAACCTTGAGCACGGATGCGCCGGGCACCACGACCTTGGACACTACGGCCCTCACAGCGGCCATCGTGGACTTCAATGATGCGGTGATCGTCGATCAGGATCTGCTGATCACGGGCACGACCTCGGTGGACTTCGCCGGCACGGTGAACAGCGCCACGGGTGAAGCCAATGACCTGACGATCAACTCGCCGACCACGGCCTTCCACGGTGTGGTGGGTGGTGCGGCCGGTGGTGCACTGGGCACGCTGAGCACGGATGCTGCGGGAACCACCACGATTGACACGGCCGCGATGAATGCCGCGACCATGGACTTCAACGACGCGATCATCATCGATGTCGGCACGGTGCTGACAGCCACGACGCTGATCGACTTCGCCACGACGGTTAACAGCGCCGTGGGTGAGGCGAATAATCTGACAATCAATTCGCCGAGCACCACCTTTAATGGTGTGGTCGGTGGCACGACCCCGCTGGGCACGCTGACCACGGATGCGGCAGGCACGACGACCATCAATACAGCGGCCATCAGTGCCTCGGTGGTGGACTTCAATGACGCCATCGTGATCGCGGTGGATACGACGGTGAACGGAACGGTCTCGGTGGACTTCGCGAGCACGGTGAACAGCCAGGCCGCTGAAGCCAACGACCTGACGGTGAACTCGCCGGTGACGGCCTTCCACGGCATCGTGGGTGGTGCGGGCGGCGGTGCGCTAGGCACGCTCTTCACGGATGCAGCCGGTGTGACGACGATTGATACGACGGCCATCACGGGTGCGACGCTGGACTTCAATGACCAGGTCACGCTGTCTCAGAACGTGGTGCTGAACGGCACGACCACGGTGGACTTCGCCCAGACGGTGGACAGCGACGCGATCGGCACACCGCGTTCGCTGCTGGTGAACTCGCCGTTGACCGTCTTCGGTGGTGCGGTGGGTGGTTCCCTGCCGCTGGCCAGCCTGACTACGGATGCTTCTGGTGGTGCCAACTTGACCCGCATCAATGGCGGATCGGTGACCACTACGGGTGACCAAGTTTACAATGATACGGTGCGCCTAGGTGCCAATACTATCCTCACAGGCAATGACATCACGTTCATGAACCTGCTGGATTCTTCGGAAGCTGCCTTGCGCACGTTGCTGGTGAACAGCACGGGCGGCGGCATCACCACCTTCAATGGTGCGATCGGCACGCTCGACCGCCTGGCCCGTCTGGAGACGAATCTCGATGGTCGCACGGACATCAATGCCGTGACGATCAACCTGAACGGTGCGAGCGCACTCTTCAATGATCCGGTCCTGTTGCTGGCCAACTTGACCATCAATGAAGCGGGTGTGGGCAGCATCACCTTCAACAACACGCTGGACGGTGCCTTCGCCCTCGTGGTGAACAGTGATGGTGGCGGGTTGACGATCTTCAACGGCATCGTTGGTGGTGGGACGGCGCTGGCCAGCATCACGACTGATGCCGATGGCGCAACCCAGATCAACGGTGGTATCGTGAATACCTTCGGATTCCAGCTCTACAATGATCCGGTGACCATCGGGGCCAACACGGTGCTCACCAGCACGGGAGTCGGTGCCGCCGGCAACATCACCTTCGTGACGACACTGGACGGGCCGTTCACCTTGCTGGTGAATACGGCTGGCACGACGACCTTCGGTGGTCCGGTGGGTGGCATCACTCCGCTGAATAGCGTGACGACGGATGCGCCTGGCTTCACGGCGATCAACGGCGGCAGCGTGCTGACCTTCGGCACGCAGACCTACAATGATCCGGTGACCTTGGGTGCGAACACGCTCCTCACCAGCACGGGCGCTGCGGCCTTGGGCGACGTGACGTTCAACAGCACGTTGGACAGTGCGGTCGGTCCGTTCTCGCTGGTTGTGAACACGGCCGGTAACACGGACTTCAACGGTGCGGTAGGCCTTATCGGTGCCCTGCTGAGCCTGACTACGGATGCGCCGGGAACGGTATCCATCGACGGTGGTGCGGTGACGACCACCACGTTCCAGCTCTACAATGATCCGGCCACGATCGGTGCGAACACGATCCTGACCAGCACGGCTGTGGGTGCGCCGCTAGGCAACATCACCTTCATGCAGACGCTGGACGGCGCCTTCACGCTGAACGTGAACACGGCTGGCTTCACGATCTTCAACGGTGTGGTCGGCGGCATCACGCCGCTGGTCTCGCTGGTGACTGATGGGCCTGGCTCTACGCAGGTCAACGGCACAGCGGTCAACACGACCGGCATCCAGACCTACGGTGATCCGACCACGGTGGGCGCGAACACGACCTTCACCAGCACGGGTGTGGGTGCGGCGGGCAACATCACCTTCGTAACTACACTGGATGACGATGCGGTGGCCGGTGCGGCCAATGTGATCGTCAATACGGCGGGGGCGACGACCTTCGGCGGTGCGGTGGGCGGTATCACGCCGCTGACCAGCCTGACGACGGATGCTCCGGGCAACGTCCGGATCAATGGCGGTCTGGTGACTACGGTCAACAACCAGACCTACAACGATGTGGCTACGCTGGGTGCGGATACGGTGCTGAACAGCCTGCTGGCTGGCAACATCACCTTCGCCCAGACGCTGGATGATGATCTGACTCTCCCGGCGAACACGTCGAACCTGATCGTGAACACGTCCGGGGTCACTACCTTCGGTGGTGTGGTGGGTGGCATCTCGCCGCTAACCAGCATCACGACGGATCCGGCAGCCGGACCGGTGGTCGCTGGCGACATCACCGCCATCAACGGCGGACTGGTGATCACCACTGGCTTCCAGACCTACAATGACAATGTCACGGTCAACCAGGATACGGTGCTGACCAGCCTGATCGCGGGTAACATCACCATCGGCCAGCCGAATCCGCCGGTGCCTTGGGGTCTGACCACCCTGATGGGCACGGTCCCGGGTGTCGATATGATCATCAACGCCCTCGGTGGCAATGTGCAGATCAACGCGGCGGTCTCGGGTGTGGACACCTTGAACGGATTCGCGACGGGAACTTACATCGCGGCGAACCCGGGTAACACGGGCATCAACCTGCACCTGTCGCTGCCGAACTCGCCGTTCGTGTTCATCTACACGTCGCCGATGACCGCGTTCAACCTGAACAACTCGGTTTACTCAATGGAAGAAATCTTCGGTCGCGATGTGCCGAACCTGTTCAAGTATCCGGGCGATGCGAAGGATGTCACCTCGGACATCTCGGTGTTGCTGACCACCAACCAGGTGGAAAAACTGATCGGTGCGATGCCAACGGACAAAATCTTTACAAGCTACGATCTGGCTGCGCTGGAAGAAGCCCGCAAGAATCGTTAAGCCCTGAATAGCCTATGTATCAGCCATCATTTAAGAAGCTGCTGGGAGTCGGTCTGGTCGTGTTGTGTGCGACACCAGCCATGGCGCAATCCGAGCGCTTGCAGCCTAAGAAGCCTGAACCCGCTCCGGCAACCGCTGCTCCCAAAGTGGACCCCGCGACCGCCGGTCTGAAAGGTTCGCCCCAAGATCCCGGTCCGGCCCTTAAGGGTGTCTCGATTGTCGGGACGCGTGAGGAAGTGAAGCCCAAGGGTGATGTGGCGGCTGATGGTGTGGTGGTGGGGCCGGGCAGCCAGCTCGATCTGCTGCGCAGCACTGAATTCAAAGCAGCCATCCAGCCATTGATCGGCCAGCCGATCAACACCTACAACTTGGGCCGTCTCCAACGAGAGATCATTCTTTTCTTCCGCAAGAACCACCGGCCTTTGGTGGATGCCGTGCTGCCCGACCAGGAATCGGTGGGCAATGGGGTTGTCCAGTTTTTCGTGCTGGAAGGCAAGCTGGGCAAGGTGGAAGTGGAAGGCAACAAGCATTTCAAGACCGAGCTGTTCACCAAGAACCTGAGCTTGCGTCCCGGTGACGTGATCGATTCCCAGGAATTGCTCTCGGATATCGACTGGATGAACCGCAATCCGGGTCGTCATGTGGACGCCTCGTTCCGCCGTGGTGAGAAGCTGGGCGAGTCCGATGTGGTGTTGCGTGTGAAGGACCGATTCCCAATCCGTGGTTACGTGGGCTATGAGAATAACGGACCTCTGAATGTCGGTGAAGACCGTCTGTTCGCCGGGTTCAACTGGTTCAACGCTTTCGGTCTGGATCATCGCCTGAGCTACCAATACACCACGGATATCGATTTCGAGCTGCTGCAGGCACACTCCCTGAGCTATGAGATCCCGCTGCCGTGGCGTCACACGCTGTCATTCTATGGCGGTTATGCCGAATCGGAGGCAGATTTTAACACGACGCTGTTGAATCAGGAGGGTTCCAGCATTCAGGTCAGCGGACGTTACGAGATCGGTTTGGGCCGGGTCGGGAACTTCAGCCATCTGGTAAACTTTGGTCTGGATTTCAAGCGTTTGGACAACACTTTGGAATTCGGTGGCTTCCCCGTCTTCGGTGGTGAGCTGGACATTTTTCAAGTGGCTTTGCAGTACCGCAGCGAATGCACGGACAAGTGGGGTTCTACAGGCCTAAAGCTTGATACGTTTTGGAGCCCCGGCGACATCACGGCCAGCAATGATGACAATGCATTCCGGGTTTATCGTGGCCCCGATGCAGATTCGAGCTATGTTTACACACGCTTGACTCTGGAACGCATGACCAAACTGCCGGCTGACTTTTCCTGGGTGGTGCGCGCGGCCGGCCAATTGTCCTCCCAGAACATCCCGACGAGCGAGCAGTTGGGCATCGGTGGTTCGATGGGGCCGCGTGGTTATGACGAACGCGAAGCCAACGGTGACAACGGTTACTTGATCGTCAATGAGATCTACTCGCCGAGCTTGCCGTTGTTCAGCCTGATCAACAAGAAGGCGGGCGACCAGTTGAAGCTGCTCGCATTCTTCGACATGGGCCAGACCCAGAACATCGACCTCCAGCCTAATGATGATCCACATCTGCAATTGATGTCGGCTGGCGTGGGCTTGCGCTATCAGTTCCGTACAAATCTCTCCGTCCGTTTTGATTACGGCTGGCAGTTGATGGATTCGGGTCCGCCGGCTACCAATCCGCACAGCCCGGAGAATTCCCGTGGTCACATCGCGGCCATCCTGAGCTTCTAAGCCAGACGATTTAAGCAACGCGCCCGAGCCATTCGCGGATGGTTCGGGCGCTTTTCGTTGGCGCGGAGAAGAGGACATTGTGGTCGGCCCTGAGGATGAGCTTGGATTTTCGGTAGCTCGGACAATGCGATCTTAACCAAGGTGTGACCAGATACCACGGTACCAAGGCATCCCAAACCCCGCTTAAGCTATATACGGGGATTGCAAGCTGGCCAACCAGCGCTTGCGGTTGGTGCTCACGAATAAGCTTCAGCCGATGGATCGCTGCGAGCCCATCTTCGTGAGTACGCCGCTGGATGAAATCATGGATGGAGGCGTCTCTTTCGGAAGTGGCCTCATAGAAACAACGGACCCAGCGTGCGTAGGACTTCATCACCCGCTGCACTTTGGTTTCGTCACGGATGAGTTTCTGGAAACTGCGGATGGCCAGATCGACAGACCAAGGAAAAGGATGCCGCCCAAAGCCGCCGGCCAAGATGATGCCTTGGCATTTGAAATCAGCCTGCGCGTAGTCGGCCAGTAACCACGCGATCTGTGAGCCGAAAGATTCGCCCAAGAGCCAGCCTCGCCTGATACCGTGGGATTCCAATGTCTGCTGAATGCCCCGGGCATAATCCCCCAAGTTCCAAGTTGTGGTCCGTGGATAGGTGAGCTCCACGAAGCAGAATTCGGGCAGGAGCCGGTTCCTGAGTCCGGCAATCAAGCTCCAGTCTCCGTGTGTGCCCGGCAGATAGATCAGCGTGGGCAACTCAGGAGAGCCGTGCACACGGATCTGGAGAATCTCTTCAGCCACGTCGGAGCGCCTCCCAATCCCGCGGCTTGTCATCCACCTTTTGCAGAATCACAAAGCCGACGGTCATCATCGCCAGCAGGAAGAGCATGCTGATGCCCTGACTCTTCAAGGCCGTGTAGCCTTGGACATTGATGAGGTAAGTGGTGGAGGCGGCCCAGACCATCGGCCCGGTGATCGCTGAGAAGCGTCCTACCATCCCGTAGAGGCCGTAGAATTCACCGATGCGGTCTGGTGGCGTCAGGCGCAGCATGTATGGCCGGTCGGCGGACCAGACGCCGCCGAGCGAGAAGCCAGCGGAGGCGGCGAGGACATAGAGAAACGGCAGTGATAACGAAAACACGCCGATGCAGAATCCCAGGACGAAATTCGCCATCCAAAAGCCCAACACGATGTTCAGCGTGCGCTTGGGCCCGAGCTTGTCGGCCATGCGGCCCCAGAAGAAACCACCCGCGATGGCAAAGGTGATGGCGAAGGCCATGACGGCCTTGGACTTGCCATCGGCGGCCTCTTCCGTCAGGCCGCTGCCCATAGCCACGTTCATGGTGAACAGCACCATCACGATCATCACCGTGTTGATGGGGTCGGTATAGAACACGCGTCCGATGAGGAATCTTCCCAGTCCCGGATAGCGTTTGCTGTCTTTCAGTGTGTTCCATGTTTGGTGCAACGATTCGATGGCCATACGGAGCCCCAAGGGTTTGGGTTTCGGATTGCCGCGCTCTTTCACGAAGAGCAGGCACGGAATGGAGAACAGCAGGAACAGCACGGCGATGATGGTGAATTGGAGCGGATAGTTGGTGGGGTTGTTCAGCGCCTCGATGCTCGTCACCGCCACGGCGATGTAAGAGCCAAGGTAGCCGATACCCACACCGATGCCGCCGATTTTGCCACGGTTTGATTCATTGCTCACTTCCGGCAGCATGGCGTCATAGAATTGCGTTCCCGCCTGATAGGCGATGTTCGCCAGGATGTAGCAGGTGGCCGAGATCGCCAGGTTGATGGTGCCCAAGGTCATCGTCAGCAGGATGCAGATCAAGGTGCTGACCAGCAGAAAGGGCATGCGGCGCGGGGCGCGATCGGTCATGGCCCCCAGCAAGGGCGAGAGGATGAAGATGGTGCCCATCGAGACAGCGGTGATCTTGCTGAAGACACCGTCCACTTTGTCCGCGCCCACGATGCCACGCACGTAGAGCGGGAACAGCAGCGTGGTCACACCCATCGCGAAGATGGTGTTCGCCAGGTCATACAGCACCCAGCCCGTCACTGCCTTTTTGGTGACGATGTGCGGCGCTGGTGAAGTGTCGGCGGTGTCAGGATTCATATGGATCATTTCGCCGACGTTTCTTCAGAGATGAGCTTTTGCAGTTCGCGATGATTCACCTTGCCCGTACCCAGCTTGGGGATCTCGCGCACGGCTTTGACCTCCCGCGGTACGTTGAGGTTGCTCAGGCCCTTTTCCTTGATCACCTTGCGCAGGTCATCGAGCGTGAGCTTGGGTTCGTTGCTGATGGCGATGAGTTTCTCGCCCTTTTCCTCGTCTGGCACGGCGATCACGGCGATCTGGCAGCGCAGACCGAATTGCGGGAAAGCGCCGGCCAACGCGTCTTCCACGGCCGTGAGACTGACCATCTCGCCGCTGATCTTGGCGAAGCGCTTCATGCGGCCGCGCACAGAGAGGAAGCCGTCACTGTCCACGGCCACGATATCGCCCGTGTCATACCAGCCGCCGTTCTCCTTGAACTTCGCGTTCGCATCGGCGTTCAGGTAGCCCTTCATGATGTTCGGGCCGCGCACATGCAGACGCCCGCCTTCTTCCACGCCCTCCACCGGTTCGAGTTTGTATTCGATGCCCGGAAGCAAGCGGCCCACAGTGCCATTACGCGGTTGGAGCGGCGTGTTCACGCTAACACAAGGGCTGCACTCCGTGGCGCCGTAACCTTCCAGGATACGCACGCCGAATTTCTCCGACCAGGTCTTCGCCGTGCTCTCCTGCAATTTCTCAGCGGCGGCGAAGAGGTAGCGCATACTGCGGAAGTCATACGCATGTGCTTTGCGCGCGTAACCGTTCAGGAATGTGTTCGTGCTGAGGAAGACCGTGCAGTCGCGGTCGTAGAGCGCTGTGGGCACCACGCGATAATGCAGGGGTGAAGGATACACGAAGGAGTAAAGCCCGCGCACCAGCGGCAGCAAGGTGCCCACGGTGAGACCGAAGCTGTGGAACATAGGCAGGCAGTTGAAGACGCGATCATTGTCCTGCAGATCCGTGATGGCGAGCATCTGGCGGATGTTCGCGAGGATGTTCTTGTGTGTCAGTTCGACACCCTTGGGCACACCCTCGGAACCACTGGTGAAGAGGACGACTGCCGTGTCTTCGTAACCTTGCATGCAGGTCAGGGCGTGACGCGGCCAGAGGATGTGTTTCAGCAACGTGATGAGTTTCTGGCTTCCAGTGATACCTGCGCGCAAATCTTCCAGATACAAGAACTGGATCCCGGCTTTCGTCATCGGTTCCACATCCAGCCGTGCTTTCCGCAAGAACTCGCGGGAGGTGATGATCTGCTTCATGCCAGCCAGTTGTGCGCAGGCGATCATAACGGGGATGCCCGTGCTGAAGTTCAACACGGCGGGCACATGACCCAACGACCAGAGCGAGAGGCAGACGACCGGAGTGGCCGCGATGTTCGGCAGCAAGACACCCACACGCGCTGCTGGTGCAGGCAAGAGCGGACGCATCTGCTGGGCCATGAGATCGGAACCCACCAACAACTTGCGGAAGCTGACGGGTGTGCGGTTGATGTCTTCCAGGGCGATCTCGTTCGGCACATCAGCCGCGGTTTCCGCGATCGCGTGTACGAGATTCTTCTCGCCGAATTCCATCTCCGTCTTGAATTGCAGCGTTACCAATTGATCGCGCAGCCAGTCCGTGACGATGCGACGCGCTTCGGCGGTGCTCAGGTGTTCGAGCTTCGGTGCGGTATGCACACCGCTGAAATGCGCGGTGACTTCCGGGAACCATTCCTTCCAGCCCGTGTGCGGCGAGAGCGGCAGACGATGCGCCTTGCGCAGGTAGCACGTGATGACTTTCGCGTTCGTCTTGTAGATGAGGAAGCCGGTGCCGTCGAAGAGCTTCATCAAGTTGCCGGTGCGGGAGAGGCGGCCTTCCGGGAAGAGGACCAGCCGACCGCCTTTTTGCAGGTGTTCGGCCATCTGCTTCACGGCGTAGGGCGAGTTCGGGTCGATGGGGAAGGTCCGTTTGTTCACCATCACTTTGTGGTGCAGCCACGATGTCTTCGCGGTGTTCGCCGAAGTGACGAATTTCCAATCGTCATCCAGGCACACGGCGAGGAACAGCCAGTCCAGCCACGAGATGTGGTTCGGCAGCAGCAGCACCGGGCCGGGTGTGTTCAGCACTTCGACATCATACGCCCGGAAGCGGTAGAGCAGGCGGACGAGGAATTGGAGAAACGCTTTCATGGTGATGACAATGGGGACTAGAGAGCAGATTTCGGGCTAATAGACGAGCAGCTTTCGCGGTTTTTGACCGCAGCGGATGATTTTCTTTTCCGCATGACCAAGGCCAATAGCCCGATCAAAGGGGTGGCGGCACTGGCGGCGGGAGCGAGGTGGCGGTCGATGGGTTGTGAGCCTTGCGTGACCACGGTCATGCGACCGCCCAGGATTTCACCATCACCGGGCATGGAGGCGGAGGCGAGCACGCGGCCTTTGCTGTCCACCAGTTGTGAGATGCCGGAGCTGGCCACCCGGAAGATTGGCACACCATGTTCCATCGCCCTGAGGGGCGCCACACGAGCATGGAGTTGGTGCTGATACTCACCCCAATGCATCACATCCATCGTCGGCACGAGAATGCCTTGGGCACCCTGGCGGACGAGTTCATCCACCACGCGGGAGAAACTTAGATCATAACAGATGCAAATGCCAAGCCGGCCCCAAGGCGATTCCCAGAGCGTCTGTTTCTCTGCGGGCAAGCCATCGTCAAAGAATTGGATGGGCACCATTTTGGTCTGTTGGAACACCGTTTCACCACTGGGGCCGATGACGAAGGCGGTGTTATAGTAGGCGCCATCCTTTGCCGGGGCCTTGCCGCCCGCGACGAGATACTTCTGATTCACTTTGCACCACTCCCGGACTTTTTCCGGCACGGGCCCGGAGAAGGTGTATTCGCTCAGCATGATGAGCTGGGCGTCGGGTTGTTTCACCAGCACTTCAGCCAGGCTGCGCATCACTTCGCCCTCGGAGGGGAACTCCAGTTGCACCCCCGCCACAGCGAAGGAGCGGACGGGGACACGTTTGGAGAGTTTGGAGGGCAGGGACCAATCACGGGTAGATGCACTGAAGGCGAGCATGACGAGTGCGGTCACCACCAGCATCGCCTCACGCCGGAGCAAGGAAAGCAGGCAGGCGAGCAGCATGAGCATGAAGCCGAGACCATACACGCCGAAGACTTGCAACAGGCCGCTCGGCAGATGCAGGCCCATGGTGAAGCCAGCGTTCAGCCACGTGAAGCGCAGGTAGTAGAGTTCGCTGCGGAAATATTCGATCCCGAGCCAGACCATGGGCAACGCCAACACAAACGCCCACGCGGGGAATTGGCGCCGCAATTGGCAGCCCAGCCAGAGAAACAGGCCGAACCAGAAGGACAGCACCAGCCACAAGGGGACCGCAGCCCAACTAAAGATATTGAAGAAGAAGTGCAGTTGCGGAGCCACGAGCGAGAAGCCCAGGAGGCAGCCGATGAGAAAACTGTTGCGACCGGGTTCCAGGCGGGTCAGTTGCACCAGCGCCAGATAGGTCAGCAAAAGCCAACTGCCCGCCGCTGGTGTCACATAGGCGGCGTGGAATCCGAGAATGCCGGCCAAGAGCCACAGCAATGACTCGGATTTGGTCAGGGCTGATGAACCCAGGAAGTGGAGGCTCTGGAGTCGCGTGTTGAACCATTGCGGGATCAACAGGGCGAGCTGCGAGGTGTTCCAGGTGCGGGCGGGCATAGCGGCCTCCTTCCTTCGTTTGGGGTGGTTTATTTCTGTCCGTACTTTTGGGCAATTATCTCCGCTTGAACGTTGATGGCGTTCAGTTCCGCCACCAGTTCCTTGGCGCGTTTAGTGGACATCGGGCTCCAGACTTCCTCGGCGGCTTGATAATACACCGGCAAGATATCTTGCAGCAGTTTGCGACCGGCCTCCGTGAGCACTACGCGATAGGCGCGGCGGTCATCAGGGACACTGTGGCGCTCGAGCAGACCGCGCTCTTCCAGTCGGTCCACCAGGCCGGTGACGTTGGAGCGATGGGTGAGCAGGGCTTCGCTGAGTTCCGTCTGGGAAAGGCCGTTGGCGTGGTCACGCAACAGATTCAAGACATTGAACTGGCTGGGGCTGAGATCCCAACGGGAGAAGAAGATGCGGCTGGAGTTCCACAGGGTCTCCGCCGTGCGCAAAAGCTGAAGCATGGCTTCGTAATGCGGGCCCGGTTGCAGCGGTTTTGTGCTCACGGGATAAATGTTTATAGGTATATTGTTTATATGTCAACAATATGTTTTGGCGGCTTTGCCTGAGATTAACCAAATCCTTGGTTGCGAATGACATTGACCATAACTGCCCGGGGCGGGAGTATGGTGATAGACACACCCATATCGCCTATGGACTCACTGATTACTTTGCTGCACGGGCAGCCCCTCAAGCCGGTTGCCAAGGGGAACGCGCTGATCACACAAGGAGAACGGCAAGGCCGGCTCTACGTTCTGGCCAAGGGCTCGGTTGAGGTTTTGGTCCGGGGCATGTCGATCTGCACTATCGCCAAGCCGGGAGCGGTTCTGGGCGAGCTGTCCGCGCTTTTGGGCACACCGCATAACGCCACGGTGAAGACACTGGAGGATTCGGAGTTTTACGTCATCGAGGATGCGGAGAAATTCCTGGCAACCAATCCGGCGGCCGGTCTGTTCATTGCCAAGGTGCTGGCGAAGCGGCTTTCGCAGATCGACCATTATTTTGCGGATCTGAAGAAAGAGTTTTACCATGTGGCCAATAACGCCCAATTGCTGGCCGCCCGGCAGATCTCGGGTACGGACGCGATGTCGGCGTTTTGGGACAAGGCGGAAAAAGGCCTCGCGCAAACCCGTCATGACGTGGGGTGAAGTGATGGTTACGCAAGCCGGTCAGTAGTCGTACAGCCCGCTGTCCTGCGTGTAAGCGCCACCGCCTTTGCCGCCGGGGCCGCCCATCCAATTGCCGAGCACATCACCCATATCCGCTTCGATCTTTTCCGGGTCTTCGCCTTGTTCGAGACGTTTGATGGCCACGTCCAATTCCTTGGGCACGGAGCCGGCGGGCATGATGTCTTTCATCTTCTTCATCATGTGTGCGATGTGCTTGGGGTTATTCTCATCCATGGAACCCATGTCGCGCTCCATATCGTTCATCACCTTTTGCACGCGCGGATCGTCGAAGTTCGGCATCGCCATGTCGTCACCGCTTTCGCCCAAGTCGCCAGCGACTGGTTCGGCGGCGCCTTTGATCATGGCGAAACGGCTGAGTTCCTTGACCATCTTTTTGTTGCCGCACTTGGGGCAGACTGGCAGGCGGTCGGGATTGATGCGTTTGCTCAGGAAGTTGAAAATCTTCCGGCACTTGGGACACGCATATTCGTAAATGGGCATAGTTACGTGCCGGGAATATAGCCACAAAGAGGCGCAGAAGGCACAAAAAAACTTCCATTGAGGTGCGAGATGCCGTGAGCCCTTTTGTCGTAACCTGTCATCCGCATCCGCTCCTATACCCGGCCAAACTGGAACTTAGCCTGATATTTGTGGACAGCCCCAAGGTGAATAATACTCTTACATAAATGCGCTCCCTTCGCTACTCCATCAACATCACCTTGGACGGCTGCTGCGATCATAGCGCCGGTTCCACTGATGAAGAATTGCACCGTTTCTGGACTGAGCAAATCGCTCAGGCCGATGCCCTCCTCTATGGCCGGGTGACTTATCAGATGATGTCCGCCTGGCGCTCCGTTGCCGAGACCGGTGTGCGGCCGGAGTGGATGTTGCCCTGGATGGTACCCTTCGCCCATGTCATCCACCCCAAGAAGAAATACGTCGTATCTAGTACCCTGACCCATGTCGATTGGAACGCTGAACTCGTAAGTGGCGATCTGGCGCAAGCCGTGCAGCGACTTAAGCTGGAACCGGGCAAGGCGATCTCCCTCGGAGGCGTAACACTTCCCTTGGCCTTGGCCAAACTGGGCTTGATAGATGAATATATGTTCGTGATTCATCCCCGGATCGCCGGTCACGGGCCGACACTCTTCGCCGGACTGCCGAAGCATCTCGACTTGAAGCTCGTCAGTCGGCGGGAGTTTGCCTCTGGAGCGGTAGCGATGGAGTATGAGCTGAGAAGGTAGCTGCTGTTTTCTGCATACCACCCCTGATTCATTTGTGATACCATACGTTGTAGTAAACTCGGCATTACGCCGTGGTTGGCGATTGATGCTAACTGCGGCTGCGGGTTTGGGGCGTTAAACCGACTACACGCTATGAAAGCTATCAATGACCGGATACGGGCGAAGCGGTTGCTTGCGGCGCGCGAGCATAAGTTCAGGGTCATCCCATTTTTACGCCATAACGCCCTGAGTTATGCCGCTCACGCTGTCCTTATCGCCGTCATTCTCATGGTGCTTGCTTTCTACGGTTTATGGTCTGCCTTTGGTTTCGTGGTCTCTTTTGTGTTGGGCATGTTAGTTGTGTATATCCGCTGGTTGCGTGCGCAGAGAAGCGTCTGGCCTTTTGCCATGCGGATCATCAACTGGGAGAGCGTGCAAAAGCTTTCAGAAGATGCACCATCGGCCTAAAGCTCCGCCGCAGTAAGAACAATTTAGCAACAAAAAAGCCCCGACCTCTTGGCCGGGGCTTTGAATCGTTTTCTTACCGTTGAATTACTTCATGCGGTCGAAGTTCTTTTGCAGGATCTGCCAGTCCTTCGCGTCTTTCACCTTCTCGCGGTGGGAAGCAATGAGCTTGGCTTCGTTCTGGTTCTTGGTCGGGCGGCTCGCCTTGTAGAAGATGCCGAACTGGCCGGGGAACGGTTCGTCCGCGAGCTTGTAGGCGGCGTATTCATCCGTCACATCGTGGCCTTCCGGGATGAGGTCGAACTTGCCACCCTTGCGCGGGTTGGCGGAGTCGAACGCGCCGGGGAAGAATTCGATGCACTCGCTCAAGCACTGGATGAAGCTGAAGCCATCATGATCCATGGCGGCTTCCATCATCTGCAGCACGTGATTCGGATTCGTGGAGGTCGTGCGGGCGACGAACGTCGCGCCCATGGACACAGCCTGCTTCACCGGGTTGATCGGACGATCGGAGGAACCCCAGATATCCGTCTTGGACTTGAAGCCCATCGGGGACGTCGGGGACGTCTGCTTCTTGGTCAAGCCGTAGACCTGGTTGTCCATGACCACGTAGGTCATCTTGATATTCTTACGCGCGGTGTGCGTGAAGTGGTTGCCACCGATGGAGAAGGCATCGCCGTCGCCACCGAAGACGAACACGTGCAGGTCCGGGCGGCTCAGGGAGATGCCGCTGGCGAAGGGCAGTGCGCGACCATGGATATAGTGCGCACCGTGCGCCTGTACGAAGTAGGGGAAGCGGCTGGAGCAGCCGATGCCCGCCACCGTCGTGATCTTCTCATGCCACATCTTGCGCTTCTCGATCAGTTTGAAATAGAGCGCGAGGACGGAGAAGTCACCACAACCCGGGCACCACGTCGGGTGATCGGCGGCGACTTCTTTTTTAGTCAGGCCCTTGCGATCGGCATCCGCGACAGGCGGTACCGGGGCGGTGTTCAGGTTGCCCGTGCGGGCCAACGGCTGGAACGGAAATGCGAAAGTTTCCATAATGTTTGCTAGATAAATTGTGCGGTTACTTGGCCAGCTTGTGTGCGTAGTCGAGGATTTCCTTCACCTTCCAGGTGAGGCCGTCCACCTTCGTGATGCCGCGGATATTGGCGTTGCAATAACGCGCGCGGAGGATGGCGCAGAGCTGGCCGTAGCCGTAGAGACCTTCATCGTTCAATTCCACGACGAAGATGTGTTTGAAGCCGCTGAAGATCTTGTCCAGATCGTTCGGCAGCGGGTTGAGATACTTGATGTGCAGGGCGGAGACGGCCTCGCCAGCGGCGCGGGCGCGGTCCACGGCTTCGCGGATCGGACCCTGGCTGGAACCCCAACCGACCAGGAGGATCTGGCCTTCGTTCGGACCGTACACTTTCGGCACTGGCAGCTCGGCCCCTAGCTTCTTGATCTTGTTGCGGCGCTTGGCACCCATCTGGACATGCAGCTTAGGCGAACCGGTCGGGTGGCCCAGCTCATCGTGCTCCAGACCGGTGACCACGGGATACTTGCCGCTGCCCACGCGGGTGCCGGGGGCGAGATGGCGGGTAATGCCGTCGTTCGCAGAGAGATCGTAAGGCTTGTGATCGGTGACCGGAGTCAAATCAGGGCTGATGTCCTGGCAAATCTTTTCCAAGTTCGGCTCGGGCATCGCTTCGATGCGCGTCGCGATACCTTGGTCGGTGAGGAACAAAACTGGCACGCTGTATTTGCGCGCGATGTTCACGGCCTCGATGGCCATGTAGAAGCAGTCTTCGACATTCGCTGGGGCGATGACCACGCGGGGGGAATCGCCGTGGCCGCCGAAGCAGGCGATGTTCAAATCGGATTGCTCGACGTTCGTCGGCATGCCCGTGGAGGGGCCACCGCGTTGCACGTCGATGACCACGAGCGGCATCTCCGCCATGACAGCCCAACCGATGGCTTCCGTCTTCAGCGAGATCCCAGGACCGGAGGAACCGGTGACGGCCACGCGCCCGGCGTAGCTGGCGCCGATGGCCATGGAGACGGCGGCGATCTCGTCTTCGCACTGCACGAAGGTGCCGCCGTATTTCGGCAGTTCCTTGCGGAGCAGCTCCATGATGTCGGACCAAGGCGTGATCGGATAACCAGCACCGAAACGCACGCCGGCGGCGATGAGGCCGTAGGCGATGGCTTCGTTACCGTTCATCACCACCTGGTTGACGCCCTTGTTGATGCCTTCTTTGAATTGATAGATCTCGACGGCCTTCTCGAGCGAGTGGCTGTAGCCGGCGTTGAAGCAGGTGACGGCGTTCTGGACAATTGTCGGGTCTTTGCCACCGAAGCGTTCTTCGATGAGCTTCATCAGCTTGGGTACGTTCAGGTCGAACATCTTGGCGAGCAGGCCCAGAGAGTAGATGTTCTTGCCTTTGTCGCGACCAGTGCCGCCGATGGCTTCCACGGTGAGGCTGGAGATGTTGATGCCGATGTGGTGGTAGGTCTCCTGCCACTCGGGCTTGGGCGTGACGTGGTCGGCGTCATAGAGGACGATGCCGCCCTTCTTGAGCGAGTTGATGTGGCCTTCGTAGGAGTGCTGGTAGAAGGCCAACAGCAGATCCGCTTCATCACCGGCGCTCAGCACTTCGCCAGAGCCGATGCGGACCTGGAAGATGGAGGGGCCGCCGGAGATGGTGGCCGGAATGGTCATGAACGTCATGACCTCCTGCTCGCTGCGGCCGGCGAGGCGCGCGAGGAAACCACCGATGGCCTGAATACCGTCCTGTGAATTTCCCGCGATGCGTATGACTGCTTCGGAAATGCGGGAAACCTTGGGAGAAGCACCGCCCGAAGCCGGGGCGGCTGTTATTGACTCGCTCATGTTGTGCCTAAAATCGCTTAAGGTGCCGACGCGCTGTCTGCTTGATATGAGGTTGAGACAGTAATTCTGTGTTCAACGTCGGTACCTGCGTTTGAGCTTCACACTATCACGGGGGGGCGGTTAGTCAAATGATAAGTGAATCTTTATCTGCTTGAATACCAAGTATTTGTGCAAAAAATGGGGTAATTTGCCTATGGGTTTTGAAGGTATGGAAACTGCTGTCAAGGGTTAAATCAGGCCGTCTAATATTCGCGCATTAGCCTTCTCAACGGCGCTCCATGTAGAATTCGATGCCCCGCGCGACCCCTTCACCGCAGAGATGATGGCTCAAGTAACCGCCTTCACGTTCCACCTGTTCTTTTACGACGGGAATCGCATTGGCGGGGGCCACCAAAGCGTGGGCGAATTCTTTTTTCAGCATCGGCAAGTCATTGAGATGATCGCCGGCAGCCAGGGTGTTTTCGGGAGAAATGCCCAATAAACGGGCGATTTCGGCGAGGGCGGAGCCTTTGTTGTAGGCGGCGTGGCTGAAGCGCGCGTAGATGTCATTGCGCACGAGCGTCAGGTTCGGGATACGGGTGCAATAGGCCTCCAGATAGGCCTGGATCTGGTCGGCGTCGCCGTTGTTATCGGCAATCAGGCAAAAGGGCGACCATGGGTCTTCGTAAACGGTGGCGCGAAATTTTTCATTCACCCAGGCGACGATTTCAGGCAAGTCATGGCGGACTTGGGCAAAAAGGGCGTTTTGATCCGTGGTGCAGCGGTCATTCCACGGTTCCACGCTGACAAACTGGAAGTGACCGCCTTCCCCGACGCGCTGATGGATCTCGCGTTCCACGACCACGACGTAGTCCGGTTTGATGCGGAGGTGGGCGCGGCCCATGGTCTCCATGAGGCTGTTCATGTCGCGACCGGTATTGATAACCCACTTCGCGCCTTGGCTTTGCAGATGGGCGATGAGGTTTTGGAGCGTGTCCGGCACCGGTGGGTTCGCGAACTCGGCGAACAGGGTGCCGTCGAAATCCGTCGAGATGAGCTGGATGGGCAAAGTCATTATAATCAGGCTCCGCTTGCGCCCGTAGAGAAACGTAAGCTACGTTCCTCTGTCAACGCTTATGGGCAGCCTCCAGGAACAATACGACGACGCGATGTATGATTTCAGTTGTGGCGAGTATGACTCGGCCATCGCGAAGTTTCGCGCCATTCTGGCGGTGGAGCCGGATAATTTCGATGCGCAGCTCTCGCTGGGGATGGCCTATTATCGCAAGGAAGATTACGCCACGGCCATCGCGGAGGGGCATAAGGCGGAGAAATTGCGGCCCAAGGAGCAGCTTGTGCATACGAATCTCTCGCTGTTCTACATGAAGTCAGGGGACAAGAAGACGGCGGAACATCATGGATTGCAGGCGCGCATCGCGTCGTGGCGGGAGAACATGGGGGCGCCCGGTGGGGCTCCGGCGGCGGAGGAAGGTGATCCGGAGCTGCAACTGGCGAAGCCGAAGGTGGAAGGTTTCAAGACGCCGGAGAAGTTTCCGGACATGCCGTGGAAGAAGAAGGCGCCGGTGGCTGGCGGCCCAGCTATGAAGAAAGAGCCTGAAGGGAAAGAGGGTGGCGAAGGCGGTGCTGTATGAAGCGGCCGGTGTTGTTTGCTTTCATGGTTTTGTGCGCACTTTTTTGGACGGTGATGTTCATCGCTCCAGGGGTAATGACGCCGAAGAGCCAGGCTGGGGAGGTCGCAAGTCCGGATCTGACGTCTGCGGCGGAGCGAAACCGGAAGGCGAGCCGAACGAACGCTTTGGGCCTGATGGTGGTTTCGTGGATCGGGGTGGGCGTGTTGTGGATGACGCAGCGGACGTCACCAACCGAAGCCAAATAGAATCCGAGCTGCATGAGCATGAGCGAGTTTCTCCCAGCCGCGCCGCTGGCGCAGATACCTGCGGGTCGCGGGTTGACGGTGCATGTGGGTGGGCGGGAGATCGCGCTGTTGCGCGAAGGGGACACGGTTTATGCGCTGGATAACAAGTGCCCGCACAAAGGTGCGCCGTTAAGTTTTGGCTGGGTGGAGAACGGGAAGGTGGCGTGTCCGATGCATGGGTGGGAGTTTGAGTGTGGGACGGGGGCCTGCACGGACCGGCCGAATGTGGCGGTGAACCGGTATGAGGTGAAGGTGGTGGAGGGGATGGTTTACGTGAAGGTGGGTTGAGGTGGGCCCGTCTGTCCTCAGGCGTCCACCGCCGAAGCCAATGACTCTCTCACGACAAGGTTCGCGTAACGATTCTGGCATGAGAATTTTCTTATCGGAAGCATCGCGTCACTTGACGTCATTGAGTCCAAGTTTTGCGAATCTCCTCGGCTCCGGCGGCGGCCCGCAGAGGACTGCGGGCCCTACCAGTTTTGCGCTGCGTCGCTACTTTCAGTTCTTTCATCGCTTTTTGGGCGGGGCGGTGTTATCTGTCTGGTAACGTGATGTGGTGGAAAACGATTTTTTAACCGTTCACGGATCACGATTTAACTTTCTCTCATGAAAAGCGCATACGAACTGGCGATGGAACGGCTGAACAAATCCTCGCCCACGGTCAAATTGACGGCGGCGCAGAAGGCGGAGCTGGCCGAACTGGAATCTGTTTACGCGTCCAAGATCGCGGAGCGCGAACTGGCCACGAAGGACTCGATCAAGAAGGCGGAGTCGGAAGGCGATTTCGAGAAGATGGGCGAGCTGGAGAAGGAGCTGCCGTTCATCCGGAAGAATCTGCAGGCGGATCTGGAGGCGAAGAAGGAAGCGGTGCGGCAGCGGAAGAAGTGAGAAACCGCTGTTTTTTCACAGATTCTCTCGGTTCTTAATTGGCCTTGTTTACAGGCTCAAGTTTCCAGAGGCCATTAGGGTTGTGAAACATATCTTCGGGTGGGTAATAAATATAGTTCTCGAAAGAAAGCCGGTAACGAGCTGCTCCGGTGGCGATGCCGAAAGTGTGGCCCTCTCTAAGTTTCGGAGCTTCAGCCATTTGATAACAACAGAATTCAGTAGCGACTTCAAACGCGGTCTGCAAATCGCTCTCAAGAACTGCGCAATCAGGAAGGGCAAAGGCGCTCATGCCGCAAGTGAAATGCTCTTGTTCGCTGGCAACCAAGGTGACCATCGACCGATAGAGCGAGTAGGCTGCCTTTACTGAGGCATGCTCTCGCCACTGGGCGGCACTGACTGAAAAGCCTGCCTTTTCAATCTTCACTACCAGCCCTCCCGAATTTAGTAATCCCACAACGGCGTCCACCATTCTCGCTACTACTTCTCGTCCGGCATTGTCCGCCAGCAAGTAAAGCGTGAAGGTGTGATTCTCCAAGGCGGCAAGATCATCTTCTGGGATTTGTCCCATTCCACCGTGTCTAACTTTACCCGCAAGCAAGGGATCGTGATCGTATATTTCCAACTCGAAATGAGTTTGCGATTCCACGTGCATCAGCACTTTTCCGGCAAACAAGTAGCCACCGCTATGCTTGGCAATGGAAGTTACAATGTCGGAGCGATTTTTCCACTGGCCCGGAATTCCCAATACAATGGCTGGTTCTTGAACACTCATTTTTTGGCTAAAGTACCGATGCCATATTCCCACGCAAGCGGCATGTAAATTTTGATGTGGTAATTCGCCTTGTTGTTTATAGAGGAATAAGGCCGTACGCGATTTAGCGTGAAATGCCCTGAAACTTTTGGCCTGATGGCCGGGCGGTGGTTTCTTTACCGCGCGGCATGTTGGCCAAAGGTTATTTTACGGCGACCTACGTTTCCTCTGTGGATGACACGGAGCAGCCGTTTGCGTTGTGGGTTCCCCTCAGCTACTCGCGGCGCAAGGCGTATCCGCTGATGGTGGTGTTGCATGGTTCGGATGCAGATCATCGCATGATCCCGGAGGAATGTTTCGAGGTGCATGCGGGCGGTTTCCGGGGGGATGTCATCTTGCTGAGTCCGTTTGGGCGCGGTGACATCGATTACCAAGGGCCGGGTGAGATGGATCTCTGGGAGGCGATGCGGTGGGTGAAGGAGCGGTATCGCATCGACGCGAGGCGGCAGTATCTGACGGGGTTGTCTCTGGGCGGGTATGCGGCGTGGCAACTGGCGTGTGAGTATCCGGAGCAATGGGCGGCCATCGCGCCGGTGTGCGGTGGTGGTGATGTGAAAGCGGTGGCGGCGATGAAATCGGTGCCGGTGTGGTGTGTGCATGGCGAGCATGACGAGGTGGTGCCGGTGGAGAATGCGCGGCGGATGGTGGATGCGCTGAAGCTGGCGGGCGGCCAGGTGCGGTATGACGAGTTGCGCGATTGGGGGCATAATTCGTGGGATTGGCTCTATGATCCGGCGCGGAAAAAAGATTCGCTGGCGGAATGGTTTCTCACGCATCGCAAAAGCAAGGCGCCGGAACCGGTGTTGGTGCCGAAGCGTCGCGGCACGTTCATGGATCTGTTCAGTGAACGGGTGGTCATCTCGTATCCGGCGCATTCGCCGGTGCCGCGCGAGGTGGAGTTACTGCGGCAGCAGGCGGAGAAGCTGGCGCGGTTTTCCTGGGGCGAGAACACGATGCGTGCGGGGCAGTTGTTGATGCGGAGTGATGCGGAGTTGACGGCGGCAGAGGTCGCGCAAGCGAATGTCATCGCGCTGGGGCGCAGTGATAATCATGCGTGGTTGAAGCGGACGGAGCGCAAGCTGCTCGCGCGGCATGTGAAGGGGCAGTTGCAGGTGGATCGCCGGCCGTATCTAGGGAAATCACTGCTCGCGCTGACGATGCAGCCGAGCCCGTGGAACAAGGAGAAGTTGCTCGGTGTGCTGACGTATCAGCAGTTCCGCCAGATGAAGGACATCGCGGACTTTGTGCTGAACCGGCTCAATGGTTTGGGGGCGGTGAATGTGTATGATACGGCGGAGAAGAAATTCCTGCTGACGAAGGAGAAATGACTGTACGCTCTGGAAAGCCAGAACTTTTCGAGTTCCTTGTTCGCGTGTCGTGCGGGGATGTAACCTGTGGGGCAACAAGCCCGTCTCTGTGGATGGAACCCTGATGAAAAACTGCCTCCCCATCTTAGCGCTATGCCTGCTTTGCCAGAGCGCATTGGCAGCGGACTCGCCAAGTGCGAAGCCCGCGACAGAAATAACTGCCTTCAAAGACAGGTTGCAGAAAACGGTCGGGCAGCATCTGGATCAATTGCTGAAGCCCGATGGCTCCGTGAGGACGCTCAAGGGCAAAGGCGCGAACGGCGAGGAGGCTTTGGTGTTCTATCGTATGTTCGAGATCACCGGTGAGCAGCGTTACCGGACATCCGCCCTCACGCTGGCCGACCGGGTATTAAAGGATATGCGGGCGACCAAATTCGGCGTGCTGCCCATCAAAGAAAAAGAGAAACAGGGTGGGGAGAGTTTTATCGGAGGCGGTCCGCCTGCGTTCGGTTTCTACACCGCCAATGTCGCTTACATTCTACACAAGGAAGGCGGGCGGACCAATGACCTGGTGTATCTCGGCAAAGTCGTGGATGCGTATGCTTGGAGCGAGAGTGGTTGGTGGGCTCAAGACATCGATGTGGAGACGGGGGAGCCCAAGGTGCCTTTGAGCAAGCCTTCCATCATCAACAAGAGTGCAGCCATGGCCATGTCGGCGGGCATGTTGAGCGAGGCCCTTCATGAGGTCGCGCCGGAGCTTTCTAAAAAGCTCAAAGCAAAGACGGACAAGTTCATCTATGGCCAGCTTATCCCGTCGCAAACCAAAGATGGGTTCTGGCACTACAACTTGAACGGCAACAATCCCAAGGATAAAGACATCTTGGGTTATTTCATGCTAACTGTGGAGGAATTGATGGAGCTGCAGCATTTCAATCCGGCGTATCGCGAGCCCAAGCTGGATGCGGTGGTGAGGAAGGCCCAGGAGTTTGCGGCGAAACACATCGCACCGATGACGGAGCCCAATACAGGTCAGGCGAGTTCGCCTTACATGACCTCAGCCACGCCCAAGCACTATGATCTGTCCGAGGAGCCTAAGCGTGGATTTCAGCTCGGGAACGCGTTGTTCGGAGGAGGGTTCCACGCAGATGGCATCAAAATCATGGATGTTGCGCTCAAGCATTTCCCGATGGGCGATGGCGGGATGGATGGTGCCCATGCGGCCAGCCCCTCAGCCGCCATCCTGGTGCGGTTGCGTGCCAAAGCGAAGACCAAGTGAAATGACTTGGGGGAGCCGAGGCTGAGTATGCCGGGCAGTTACTTCTGGTTCCGCTGCCAGAGTTCAAAGTAGTACAGCGCCACCACGACCATCGCATGCTTGATCTTCCCGGTGCGGACCAGCTCGGGAATTTCGCTTATTGGCACCAGCTTGGTGATGATGTCCTCGCCGTGATCGAAGCGGGTCTCGGAGGTGAAATGGCAGTTGCGTACCAGCACGGTGTAGCAAGTGTTGTTCATGATGGCGGGGTTCGCGGCGATCGCCCCCAGCAATTCCGCGTGATCGCCTTCGAAGCCGGTTTCCTCCAGCAGTTCACGCAAGCCGGCTTCCACCGGCGAGGTATCTTCCTTGTCGATGATGCCGCCGGGGATCTCGAGTTCGATCGTGTTCGTGCCATGGCGGTACTGCTCCACCATCACGAGTTCGTTATCCGCAGTCAGGGCGATGACGTTCACCCAGTTGCGGGATTCGATGACGTAGAACTCGTGGTCCTTGTGGGTGCGGGGGGAAAGCTTGCGATCGCTGCGCGTGGTGAAGACGCGGTAGTTGTTCAGCGGTTTCGATTCCACCAGCGGCCATGGTCTGATCTCGTCATTCATGTGTCTCCTTGTGGCTTACGGCGTTACAGTCCCCGGTCCTTGGCCGCCCACCCCTGCCGCATCAGCGTCAGGAGATGAGTGAGCGCCTCTTCGTACGGCTTGCCCTTGGTCTCGGCGAGCTGGCGCGCCCGTTTGTCGAGCTGGCGGGCCATCTCCAAAGATTTGTCTTTCGGGCAACCCATGGCCACGAGTACTTGAGCAAGTTGTTCGTGGTCCATGGGTTAAGAAAGTTAAGCCGTCGCGGTGGCGATGCGCACGCTTTCCACGGCGATGCGTTCCCTTGGTTTGCTGCGCTCTCCGCCGTTGCTCATGCCCACCGGAGTTTCACCGATGACGCCCAAGACGTCGTCACCGGTGATGACTTTGCCGAAGGCGGTGTATTTCCCATCCAGAAAATCGGCCTTCGCGAGGCAGATGAAGAACTGGCTGCCAGCCGAGTTGGGGTCTTGGGAGCGGGCCATGGAGAGCACGCCGCGGACGTGGGGGCGTGCATTGAACTCCGCCTTCACCTTCCAACCAGGATTGCCGGTGCCCCAGCGGTGCTCTTCTTCCGGGTCTTTGGTGAGCGGATCGCCGCCCTGGATCATGAAACCTTTCACGATGCGGTGGAAGCAGGTGCCGTCGTAAAAGCCTGAGTTGGCGAGCTTTTTGAAGTTCTCGACCGTCTTGGGGGCGACGTCCGGCCAGAATTCCACGACCATCTCGCCTTTATTGGTCTTGATGACGGCGACTTCTTTATTTGCTTCCATGATAAGGTTGTCCGTTGCCTTTTAGGCCGGATGTAAGCTAGCTTTTGCCGCACTTTGCGGTTTGTCACGTCATTTTACGGTTGAACCCAAAGGCCGGTTGGGGCGTCCAATAGGTTGAACGTCCCTTTTTTGATACTAACTATATGAAGCAATCAGTGATCCGTTCGCTGTTACTGGGTGGCTTGCTGCTGGCTGCCAATGCCCCTTTTTCCATCATGGCACAAGACAACCTCCCCGATGGGCTCTACGCGGAACTCGACACCACGAAGGGCAAAATCCTCATCCAGCTTGAATTCGAGAAGGCGCCGCTCACCGTGGCGAACTTTGTGGGTCTGGCCGAGGGCACCAAAGATTCCAACAAACCCAAAGGCACCAAATTCTACGATGGCGTCATCTTCCATCGCGTCATCCCGGGCTTCATGATCCAGGGCGGCGATCCCGATGGCCGCGGCACGGGCGGGCCGGGCTACAAGTTTGCCGATGAGTTCGATCCAAGTCTCAAACACACCGGTGCAGGCATACTGTCCATGGCCAACGCCGGTCCTGGCAGCAATGGCAGCCAGTTCTTCATCACCTTGGGTGCGACTCCGCATCTGGACGGCAAGCACAGCATCTTCGGCAAGGTCATCAAGGGCCAGGACGTGGTGGAAGCCATCGGCAACACCCCGCGCACCCCGCAAGACCGGCCGGTGACGGAAATGAAGATGAACACCGTGAAGGTCATCCGCCAGGGCGACAAGGCCAAGGCGTTCAAGGCGGATCAAGAAGCCTTCAATTCTTTGCTGAAGAAGGCGGAAGCGAAGGTGGAAGAAGACCGCAAGAACGCGGGTGCCCGTGAGCAGAAGCAACTGGAAGGCGTCATCGCGAGCTTGAAGACCAAGTATCCCAAGGCCGAACTGGTGACCAGCAAAACGGGCCTGCAATACTTCATCGTGGCCGAAGGCAAAGGTGACAAACCCAAGCCCGGCACCAACATCAAAGCCCATTACACCGGCAAATTGGTGAACGGCATGGTGTTCGACAGCTCCATCGAGCGCGGTGAACCGATTGAGTTCCCGGTCGGCACCGGCATGGTCATCAAGGGCTGGGACGAAGCGCTGGTGGATATGAAGAAGGGCGAGAAGCGCGTGCTCATCATCCCGGCTGCACTCGGCTATGGTGCCCGGGGCGCCGGTGGTGTCATCCCGCCGAATGCCACGCTGATCTTTGACGTGGAGTTGGTCGGCTTCTAAACAAACGGTTCTTTTCATAAACCGCCGTCCGGAACAGTTCTGGACGGCGGTTTTTAGTTTTGTTGAAGCTCGATCCGGAGGAGTCCCGCTCGTTTTTGTTGCTGGAAACCGGGTAAAATCAGGCGGTATGAATGGAATTTCTGATAAAGGAGATTAGCGGACCCGAATTCGTCCATTTTGTTCAAAAAAATCGCTTGTGAAAAATTTCACGATGAGACACTCTGCTGGACCGTTTGGGACGTAATGAAGCACGAAGTGCGTGCTTTGCTGGTAAAACGCACCCGTCTTTTAGGGTTTAAAACTAAATGCGCACGCTGAAATCCATTTTGGCGGCAGTGGCCTTGTTGGCGCTGCCACTGTTCGGTCTGGCTGCTGAGCCTGCGGTCCCTGTTGCTGTCGGTGAAGCGGGGCATGCGGTGACGAATGTGATTGGGGAAGCTGGGCATGCGATGGGTGATGCGGCGCATAAGGCGGCTGAGCATGGTGGGGAGCATAAAGCTGAGGGCCTGCCCCCGGCGGCTCCGGTGATTGTCGATCTTGGTTTCTTCAAGATCAACAATTCCATGATTGTTACGTGGATCGTGGCGTTGGCGCTGATTTTGCTTGCGCAAATGGCTACCAGCAACCTTCAGAAGGTTCCGGGCGGTCTGCAGAATTTCTGGGAGTGGATGGTGGAAAGCTTGTATGGCTTTTTGGAGGGTATCATTGGTCGCGATCTGGTCAAAAAGACGTTTTGGTTCTTTGCCACCATCTTCATCTTCATCCTGTTCACCAACTGGTTCGGTTTGATTCCGGGTGTGGGCACGGTGGGGTGGGGCGTGGCGGATGCCGAGGGGCATATGCATCATATCGCGAGGCCGATTCTGCGCGGTGGCAATGCGGACCTGAACATGACCTCGGCGATGGCCATCACGTTCTTTGTCTGCTGGATATGGTGGTCGGTGCAGGCCAATGGCGTAGGTGGTTTCTTCAAACACATCTTCGGTTATTCAGGTGATGCCACGGGCGGGATGAAGGCTTTCCTGATCCTGATTTTCATGGCGGTGGGTGTGCTTGAGGTGATTTCCATAGCGTTCCGTCCGGTGTCGTTGAGCTTCCGTCTCTACGGAAATATCTTTGCCGGTGAGAACCTGCTGGAATCCATGGCGATCATGGGTGGCAAGTATTTCGGCTGGCTGGTGCCGTTGCCTTTCTATTTCATGGAATTGATTGTTGGTTTGGTGCAGGCGCTGGTGTTCATGTTGTTGACCGCCATCTTCACCGGCTTGATGTGTCAGCATGGCGACAGCCATGAGGAGCATGGGGAGAAGCACGCGCACGGGGAGAAACACGCAGCTCATTAAGATTTCGTCCGTCAGACGGTGGCAAGACTGCCGGGGCGGATGGGAAAGAACAGAGAAAGGTAAACGTATGTTGTTCGCAGAAATGACAGGCAATATTCACATCGGTCTGGCCGCTATCGGTTCAGCCATCGGCGTGGGTATCATCGGCATGAAGGCCGCGGAAGCGGTCGGCCGTAATCCTGGTGCTTCTGGCAAGATCCTGACCCAGGCCATCATCAGTTCGGCGCTGGCGGAAGGTATCATCTTCTTCGCCATTTTCTTGGCGAAGGGCCAGTAACCTTGGTTTGCTCCGGAGTCCGTCAGGACTCCGGAGCCATCTTTCTCATACGGAATTTTTATTATGAATACTTGGTCGATTTTGGCGGCAGCGACGGGCGCTGAGCAGGGTGTGGTTCAGCAGATCCAGGAAACGTTCGGTTGGAACGGCACGTTATTCATCTCGCAGGTCATCAGCTTCTGCGTCGTGGCGTTCTTGCTGCACAAATTTGCCTACAAGCCCATCTTGAATGTGCTGGAGGAGCGCCGGCAGATCATCTCGGAAAGCCTTTCCAATGCCGACAAGATCAAGGCGGAACTTGCCAATGCCCAAGCCAAGGCTCAGGAGTTGGTGGCCCAGGCCGGTGTGCAGGCGAACAAGATCATCGAGGAAGCCCGTCTGGCGGCGGCCAAGGTGACCGAGACCGAGATGCAGAAGGCGGTCGGCACGGCCAATCAGATCATCAGCAAGGCCAAGGAATCCAACGAAGCCGAGTTCAAGCGCTTGGAAACGGAATTGAAGCGCGAGATCGGTCGTCTGTCCGTGCAGGCGGCGATGCGTGTGTCTGGCAAGATCCTGACGGCGGAAGACCAGAAGCGTCTGGCAGAGGAGACCAACAGCCAGTTGGCCGCCTAAGCTGAAACACTTTAAAAATTAACTGTGAAAATCGGCAAACAAGCCCGTCGTGACGCGAAGCAGCTCTTCTTGAGTTGCAAGGCGAACGGTCTGTTGGACGAGAGCCGCGTGCGGGTGGCGGTGCAAGAGGTGATCGCGCGCAAGCCGCGCGGTTATCTGGGCACGCTCCAGCATTTCCAGCGGTTGGTGAAGCTGGATATCGAGCGCCGTGCGGTGCGCGTGGAAGACGCGATCGAGACCTCGCCCGAGTTGAAGGCCAGCATCAAGGCGAATTTGGAAAAGCGTTATGGTGCCGGTCTGGACGTCGTGTTCGCGGTGAACCCGGCGCTGATCGGCGGTTTGCGGATCAAAGTCGGCAGTGACGTGTATGACGGCAGTGTTTCTGCCCGTCTCAATGCCTTGCAGGAAGCCCTTTAATCGATTTAGGAATTTAACGAACAGCTATGAGCTCCATTCTCCAGGATATTGAAGCCCAAATCACCGGCGTGAAGACGTCGGTCTCCAAGCAGAACGTCGGCATCGTCCGTGAGATCTCGGACGGTGTGGCCAAGATCGAAGGCCTGACCGACGCGATGTCCAACGAGATGTTGGACTTCGGCAACGGCGTCATCGGCCTCGCGCTGAACCTCGAAGAAACCGAAGTCGGCGCCATCATCTTGGGCGACTACCTCGGCGTCAAAGAGGGCGCGGAAGTCCGCACGACCGGCAAGCTGCTCTCGGTGCCCGTGGGCAAAGGGTTGCTCGGCCGCGTGGTGGACGTGCTCGGCCGTCCGTTGGATGGCAAGGGCCCGATCCAATCGACCGTGCAGTATCCGGTGGAGAAGATCGCGCCCGGCATCATCAAGCGCCAATCCGTGAGCCAGCCGCTCCAGACGGGCATCATGGCGATCGACGCGATGATCCCGGTGGGCCGCGGTCAGCGCGAGCTGATCATCGGTGACCGTTCGACGGGCAAGACCGCGATCGGCGTGGACACAATGATCAACCAGGCCAAGATCAACAACCAGGCCAAGCAGGCGGATGGAACGTTCCCGAAGGGTTTCCGGCCGGTTTACAGCATTTACGTGGCGGTCGGTCAGAAGCAATCCAACGTGGCGCGCGTGATCGCGGAGTTGGACAAGGCCGGTGCCTTGGAATACTCCATCGTCGTCGTCGCTGCCGCTTCCGATTCCGCCGCGAACCAGTATCTCTCCCCGTTCTCCGGTGCGGCGATGGGCGAGTGGTTCATGGATAACGGCATGGATGCGTTGATCATCTATGATGATTTGTCCAAGCAGGCCGTTGCTTACCGTCAAGTTTCCCTCGTCTTGAAGCGTCCGTCCGGCCGTGAAGCGTATCCGGGTGACGTGTTCTACCTCCACAGCCGTTTGCTGGAACGTTCTGCCCGTGTGAACGAACGCAGCGGTGGCGGTTCCTTGACGGCCTTGCCGATCATCGAAACGCAAGCCGGCGACGTGTCCGCCTACATCCCGACGAACGTGATCTCGATCACGGACGGCCAGATCTATCTGGAAACGGATCTGTTCTATCAAGGTGTGCGTCCCGCGATTTCCGTCGGTCTCTCGGTGTCCCGCGTAGGGTCCGCCGCGCAGATCAAGGCGATGAAGCAGGTGGCCGGCAAGATCAAGCTGGACCTGGCGCAATACCGCGAGCTCGCGGCTTTCGCGCAGTTCGGTTCCGATCTCGATGCCAAGACGCAAGCCACGCTGGAGCGCGGCAAGCGCATCGTGGAGCTGTTCAAGCAGAACCAGTACAACCCGCTGCCGGTGGAAAACCAGGTGGCAGTGCTTTGGACCATGCAGAATGCCTTGCTCGACGACGTGCCGGTGGAAAAGGTCAAAGACTTCCAAAGCAAACTCGTGGACTTCCTGGGCACCCGCAAGGGCACGCTCATGGAGAAGATCCGCACCGAGAAAGCCATCAATGACGCCCTTGCCGGTGAGTTGAAAGCGGCAGTGACGGAATTCAAGCAGTCGTACCGCTAATAAACGGTGAACGGTCAAAACGCTTACTAAACCATGCCCAGCACGCGCGACATACGCCGACGGATCAAGTCGGTGAAGAACACGGCGCAGATCACCAAGGCGATGCAGATGGTGGCGTCGTCCAAGATGCGCAAGGCGCAGTTGGCCGCCATCGCGGGCCGTCCTTATGCCACGCTCATGAACGAGGTGCTGGCGGCGGTGAGCGAAGGTGCCGGTGAATTCAGCCATGCACTGATGGAGCAGCGCCCGGTGAAGAAGCGCGCGGTGATCGTCATCAGCACGGACAAAGGTTTGTGCGGCGCCTTGAACTCCAACTTGCTCCGGGAAGCGGGCAAGCTGGACAAGAACACGACGGTTTACATCACGGCGGGCCGCAAGGCCTCGCAGTTCATCGCGCGGACGAAGCGCAATCTGGCAGCGGAGTTCACTTACAAGGACGCGCCGCAGTTCAGCGAAGCACGCGCCATCTCGAAGTTCGCGCAGGAGCTGTTCCTGAGCGGCGAAGTGGATCAGGTGGACGTGCTTTACACGAACTTCATCAACACGCTCGCGCAGAAGCCGGAGATCCGGACGCTGCTGCCGATCGGTGAAGTGGGCGCGTTGGAAGCCGACATGAGCGGGGACAACAATGAGACCGCCAAGCTCCAGAAGAGCGAGCTGGAATATCTTTTCGAACCGAGCGCCGGCGAGGTGTTCAGCAACCTGCTGCCGCATTACCTGAACTATCAGGTGTATCAATATCTGCTGGAAGCCAAGGCGTCCGAGCATAGCGCACGGATGGTGGCGATGAAGAGCGCGACGGATAACGCGAAGCAGCTCATCAAAGACCTCACGCTGGAATACAACAAGCTGCGTCAGGCGAATATCACGAAGGAACTTTTGGAAATCACCAGCGCCGCGATGGCGATGGGCTAATTCTAGATCTGCATGAACAAAGGCAAAATCGTTCAAATCATCGGTCCCGTGGTGGACGTGGAGTTCGCAGGCAATCTGCCGGCGATCTACAACGCCCTGACCATCAATTTCACGCCGCCCGGCAGCGAGCCCGTCAAGCTGACGCTCGAAGTGCAGCAGCACCTCGGCGACAACTGGATCCGTGCCGTCGCGATGAGCACCACGGAAGGGCTCAAGCGCGGCATGGAAGTCACCGACATCGGCGCCCCTATCTCGATGCCCGTCGGTGAGGCCGTCATGGGCCGCGTGTTCAACGTCACGGGTGACCCCATCGATGAACAGGGCCCGGTGAAGGCGGACAAGTTCAACCCGATCCATCGCCAAGCCCCGGCGCTCGTGGACCAGTCCACCAGCCCGCAGATCCTGACCACCGGCATCAAAGTCATCGACCTGATCTGCCCGTTCTTGAAGGGTGGCAAGGTCGGTGCGTTCGGTGGCGCCGGCGTAGGCAAGACCGTCGTGATCATGGAGCTCATCAACAACATCGCGAAGCTGCACGGCGGCATCTCGATGTTCGCGGGTGTCGGTGAGCGTACCCGTGAAGGTAACGATCTTTACAACGAAATGATCGAGTCCAACGTCATCAAGGTGAAGAAGGACGAGCATGGTCATCCGAAGAAGGATGAGCATGGCATGCCGATCATCGAACCCGGTTCCCGTATCGGACTGGTGTACGGCCAGATGAACGAACCTCCCGGTGCCCGTTTGCGCGTGGCCCTGTCCGCTCTGGCCGTGACGGAATATTTCCGTGACGAGAAGAACCAGGACGTGCTGCTGTTCGTCGATAACGTGTTCCGTTTCTCGCAGGCCGGCTCGGAAGTGTCCGCGCTGCTGGGTCGCACACCGTCCGCGGTGGGTTACCAGCCGACGCTCGCCGCCGAGATGGGTAACTTGCAGGAACGCATCACCTCGACGAAGAAAGGTTCCATCACGTCCTTCCAGGCCGTTTACGTGCCTGCGGATGACTTGACTGACCCGGCGCCCGCCACGACGTTCGCGCACTTGGATGCGACGATCGTGCTGGAGCGTTCCATCGCCGAGCTGGGCATCTTCCCGGCCGTGGATCCGCTCGCCTCGAACTCCCGCGCGTTGACGCCGGACATCGTGGGTGAAGAACATTACAATGTGGCCCGTGGTGTGCAGAAGATCCTGCAACGCTACAAAGATTTGCAGGACATCATCGCGATCTTGGGCATGGACGAACTCTCGCCCGAAGACAAGACCACGGTGTTCCGCGCGCGTCGTATCCAGAAGTTCCTGAGCCAGCCGTTCACGGTGGCCGAGCAGTTCACCGGTCGTAAGGGTGAGCAGGTGCCGGTGGCTGAGACGGTGCGGGCGTTCAAGGAAATCATTGAAGGCAAGCACGACGACGTGAACGAGGCCGACTTCTACATGAAGGGCTCGATCGACCAAATCAAAGGCTAACGCCGATTTACGATTTGCGGTTTACGAATGACGAGCCGGTAAAACGGAGCGCGCGTAAATCGTAAATCTGAATTCGTAAATCAACATGGCTACACTGAAACTAGAAATCGTCACGCCGGAAGCGAAGATCTACTCCGAGGATGTGGAGATGGTGACGCTGCCGGGTGTCGAAGGCGAGATGGGCATCTACCCGATGCACGTGCCGCTGATGACGCAGGTGGTGGCGGGTGAAGTGGCCGTGCGCAAGAACGGCCAGGACAGCCATCTGGCCGTGGGTGATGGCTTCGTGCAGATCACCGGTGACCGCGTGGCCATCCTCACGGACATGGCCATCAAGTCGGACGACATTGATGAGGCAAAGGCCGAGGAAGCCCGCAAGCGCGCCGAAGCCCGTCTGCAAGAGAAGCTCAGCGACGAAGAGGCAGCTTCTGTGCAAGCGGCACTGGCTCACTCGCTGGCCCAGCTCCATGTCAAGCGCCGCACCCGTCGCTAAACGGAACCAGACATATTTCAGAGAAGGACGCCTCCGGGCGTCCTTTTTCTTTTCCTCCGGCAGATTAGAAGGGGGTAGCCAGTGCAAGTTTGGTGAGCTATCGGGCCAGATGCGGTGATTGTCTGTTAGCCGGATTGTGCTACGTTCAAACCATGGGAAATCACAAGATCATCAAGGAACTGAGCAAAGCTTACGCGATGGAGCTGGAGACTGTGCAGAACTACATCGCGGCTTCCGTCAATCTGGACGGCGTACGCTCAGACGTTATCAAGAAGGCGCTGGCAGCGGACGTGGCGACGGAAATCGCCCACGCGCAACAACTGGCCAACCGCATCAAGACCATTGGTGGTATCGTGCCTGGTTCACTCGCTCTGCCGCGTGGTCAAAAATACCTGCAACCGCCGGAGGACACCACGGACATCGTGGCGGCCATCAAGGGTGTAATCGCCGCGGAAGAAGACGCCATTGCGCAATACAACAAGATCATCAAGCTTTGCGACGGAGTGGACTATGTGACGCAGGACATGGTGATCGGCATACTCTCCGGTGAGGAAGATCATCGCCGCGAGTTCATCGGCTTCCTGAAGGAATATCAGAAGAGGTAAGCCGCGAATACCGGCAGAATCTCAATCCTCTGCGGATTCGTCCGTCAGAGGATTTTTTGCGAAGGCGTATTCCTTCACGATGCGCCCCTTGATGAGGTGTTCCTGGATGATGCGTTCGAGCACTTCGGGGGTGCAGGAGTGATACCAGATGCCTTCGGGATAAACGACGGCGATGGGGCCTTGGGTGCAGACTTTCAGGCAGTTCACCTTGGTGCGATATACTTGAGGTTCCGAGCCGACGAGGTCCAAATCTTTCAAACGTTGTTTCAGGAAGTCCCAGGACTTCAAGCCGGTCTTCTCGCTGCAACACTTCGGCTTGTCCGGTCCGGCGCACAGGAAGATGTGGCGCCTGAATTTCTCCAAGCCCAGCACCTCGATGGATTCTGCCAGTGTCATTTCACCCATGGGGGTTAAATTACGCTGAGTGAGATCAATGGGCAAGGGCCTGCGGTGGAGCGTCAGTTTGTTTGCTGATCGTGATAAGCCGTTCGTGGGCAAATCCGTCAAACGAAGAAAACCGGAACTGAACAGGGTGAAATGGAGCGGGTGAAGGGAATCGAACCCTCGTGACCAGTTTGGAAAACTGGGGCTCTACCATTGAGCTACACCCGCTTACAACCAAGTGCGCGGGCATGGTAGCCACCGCGCTTGCGTTGTCAATTCACGTCCGTGTAATGTGACGCACCAGATGAACGCGTTGCTTTTGACCGGTGGCCGGGTGATTGACCCAGCTAACAAGATTGACCAGACCGCTGATGTGCTGCTCGTGGACGGCAAAGTCGCCGCTGTGGGTGGCGAGGCCGCTGCGAAGGCGCCGCAGAACGTGGAGCGTATCGATGTATCGGGCAAAGTGGTTTGCCCGGGCTTGATCGATATGCACGTGCATCTGCGGGAGCCGGGTCAGTCGGCGAAGGAGACGATCGAGACGGGTTCCAAGGCGGCGGCGGCGGGTGGATTCACTTCGGTGTTATGCATGCCGAACACGAATCCATCCATCGATACTGCCGGCACGGTGGCGCTGATCCAGGATAAGGCGGAGAAGGCGGGGTTGATCAACGTGTTCGTGACGGGGGCCATCACAAAGGGTATCGCGGGGGAAGCGCTGGCGCCCATCGGGGCTTTGAAGGCGGCGGGCGTGGTGGCGATCACGGATGACGGGCATTGCATCCAGAACAACGAGGTGATGCGGCGTGCGTTGGAATACTGCAAGATGTTCGATCTGCCGTTGCTGGATCATTGCCAGGATTACTCGATTGTGACGGATGGCGTGATGAACGAGGGGTATTGGAGCACGACTCTTGGCTTGCGCGGCTGGCCGGCGGCGGGGGAGGAGCTGATTGTGGCGCGGAATATCGTGCTGGCGGAGATGACGGGGACGCCGATCCATTGCCAGCACATGAGTTCGGCGGAGAGCATCCGGCTGATCCGTGAGGCGAAGAAGCGCGGGGTGCCGATCATCGGCGAGGCTTGCCCGCATCATTTCATCCTGACGGATGCGTCCATCGCGGGCAGCGAAGTGTTCTGGAAAGAAGACGGCAAAAACCTCTATACCGCCCAGCAGGGTGTGATGCCGGGCTGGCCAGCTTTTGATACGCATTTCAAGATGAACCCGCCCTTGCGCACGGCGAAGGATCGGGAAGCCATCTTGGAAGGTATCTCGGACGGCACCATCGAGATCCTCGGGAGCGATCATGCGCCGCATACGGATTACGAGAAGGAAGTGGAGTTTGATTACGCGCCGTTCGGCATCACGGGTCTGGAGAACGAGCTGGGGCTGTGTCTGACGGAGCTTTATCACGCCAAGCGGTTGTCCATCAACGACTTGATCGTGAAATACACGACGGCACCGGCGAAGCTATTACGCATCAAGAAGGGCACGCTCTCAGTGGGAGCGGATGCGGATGTTACCGTTATCGATTTGGACAAGGAATGGATGTTCACGAAGGAGATGACGCAGAGCAAATCGGTGAACAACCCCTTCTACGGCTGGGCGATGAAGGGCAAGCAGGCCATGACCATCGTAGGGGGCAAGATCGTTTGGCGGGAATAAAACGACGGGGGCGGACGTCCAAGGAATGTAACAAAAAACGCCTTGGCCAGTGGCGGAGGCGGAAAACTTGAAGCAAGATACGCTATGAAGAAACTTTCTTTCGCATTGGCCGCAGTCGTTTTGGCGCTGGGTTTGGGACGGCTGGCAGCCGCTGATGGCAAGGACGCCTGGCTGACGGATTATCCGAAGGCGCTGGCACTCGCCAAGGAACAGAAGAAGGCCGTCCTGATGGACTTCACCGGTTCGGACTGGTGCCCACCGTGCATGCAATTGAAGAAGACGGTGTTGAGCAATGCGGAGTTCGCCAAGTTCGCCGCGGACAAGCTGGTGCTTGTGGAGGTTGATTTTCCTGAGAACAAGAAGCAGAGCGATGCCTTGAAGAAGGCCAACGCCGAGTTGGAAAAGAAATTCAAGGTGGACGGTTACCCGACCATCATCGTGGTGGATGCCGCAGGCAAAGAGCTTTTCCGGGATTCCGGCTACGATGGTGCTTCGGCCAAGGAGTATGTGGCCAAGCTGAGCAAGGCACTGGGCAAGAAGTAACAATCTCCAGGGATAAATACGGTTTTTTGCACGAGCGTGGCTGCGGCCGCGCTTTTTTCTTGGGTAAAATCTTGACCCTCCCGCCTCGCGACCTAGCATCTCGCAACATTTGCGGTTGCACGTATGAAAGCGATTCTCGCCTTGGAAGATGGCAGCGTGTTTGAGGGGCAGGGCTTTGGAGCCCGGGCGACCTCATGTGGTGAGGTGTGTTTCAACACCTCCATGACGGGCTATCAGGAGATTTTGACCGATCCGTCCTACAAGGGGCAGATCGTGACGATGACGTATCCGCTCATCGGCAATTACGGGGTGAACACGCAGGACGTGGAGTCCTGGAAGCCGCATGTGGCGGGCTTCGTCATCCGTGAACTTTCGCCGATCGTCAGCAACTGGCGCGCAGATTCTTCCTTGGCCGAGTATCTGGAGAAGAACGGCATTCCCGGCATCCAAGGCGTCGATACCCGTGCACTGACCAAGAAACTCCGGGTGCGTGGGGCGTTGAACGGAGTGATCTCCACGGAAGGGCTGACGCCGGAGGAAGCGATCTCCAAGGCGAAGAACTGGCCGGGTTTGGTGGGCGTGGATTACGTGAAGGAAGTCACGCACAAGGAAGCGTTTCTTTGGGACAAGGATGACAAGGATAGTGCGGAATTCCGCATCTTGCGCGGCATCGAAACGGGCGATCCCCGACAGATGCGCAATCCCCTCCCAGCGGCGGACATCCCGATTGTCGCGTATGATTTTGGCATGAAGTACAATATCCTGCGCCAGCTCCGCCAGAGCGGGTTTAAGGTGCAGGTGGTGCCGGCGACTACGCCGGCGGCGGAAGCGCTGAAATTCAAGCCGGCGGGCATCTTTCTCTCCAACGGTCCCGGTGACCCGGCGGCCTTGGGTTACGCGGTGCAGGCGGCTTCGGATCTGGTGAAGACGGGCATGCCGGTGTTCGGCATCTGCTTGGGCCACCAAATCTTGGGTCAGGCCTTTGGTGGCAAGACGTTCAAGCTGAAGTTCGGCCATCGTGGGGGCAACCAGCCGGTTAAGGATCTGGAGACGGGGAAGGTGGAGATCACTTCGCAAAACCATGGTTTTGCGGTGGATCCGGCGTCATTGCCAGCGGATGTGGCGGTGAACCGCCTCAACTTGAATGACCAGACGGTGGAAGGCATGCGGCACAAGACAAAACCGGTATTTTGCGTGCAATACCATCCCGAGGCATCGCCAGGGCCGCATGATTCTGCCCCGCTTTTTAACGAATTTCGGCAACTTGTCCTGTCCCGCGGTTAATTAGGATAGTCTCAGGTTAAATACGGATTTTCTGGTTTTTGGCGCAACTTGGTGGGCCGGACCATGATACATCTGGTAAAACGGTTTGACTTGAGGCGCTCAATGTCAATAATGCAGGCACAACAATCCACTTATGCCCAGACTTGTCGTTCTTAGCGAAGGTTACACAGGCCGGACATACGAGCTGACCGTGGAGAAAACCACGATCGGCCGGGTGGAGGATAATTCTTTTTCCATCCCGGACGGCTCAATGTCCAGCCACCATTGTGAGATACTTCTCAAGGGCAATGAGGTGGTGGTGCGGGACCTTAATTCCACCAATGGCACATTCATCGGTGGTGATCAGGTGACGGAGACAGCGCCTTTGAAGACCGGGCAGATTCTGCGGTTGGGCCAGATCGAGATGCGATTGGAAGATGGTTCGGCGCAACCTCCACCAAAGGCAATCGACCGCACGCAGGTGATCAAGCAGGGCATCAAGGCGGGCGATCTGGAGAAGAAGGAATTTCGGGCGGATACCTCCGCTCACTTCAAGAAAAAGTCGAACAAGGTGGCCAAGGTCTTTGTGGTCATCGGCATCATCCTGTTCCTGGTGATCATCGGCGCTTTGGCGGTGGCCTTCTTCGGTGGCGGTGGCGCTCCGAGGCGCTAAGCGGTCAGCGATCCGTTTTCAGCCACCTGGCCACGTCCCGCGCGGAATACGTGATGATGATGTCCGCCCCGGCGCGTTTCATCCCCAGCAACGTTTCCAGAGTCACCGCTTTTTCATCGATCCAGCCATTCGCCGCGGCAGCTTTGATCATGGAGTATTCTGCGCTCACATTATACGCCGCGGTGGGATAACCAAAAGTGGTTTTCACGCGGTGGATGATGTCCAGATACGCGAGGGCGGGTTTCACCATCACGATGTCCGCACCTTCGGCGATGTCCAGGGCCACTTCGCGGATTGCCTCATCACCATTCGCGGCGTCCATCTGGTAACTGCGACGATCGCCGAATTTGGGCGCAGACTCCGCCGCTTCACGGAAAGGGCCGTAGTACGCGGAAGAAAATTTGGCGGCGTAGGACATGATGGGTGTGTCCGTGAAGCCGCCTTTGTCCAAGGCTGCGCGAATGGCGGCCACGCGGCCATCCATCATGTCGCTGGGGGCGATGATATCGGCACCGGCCTCTGCGTGGCTGGCGGCGGTGCGGGCGATGAGTTTCAGCGAGGGGTCATTGAGGATGCTCGCGCCGCGCTCGTGCTGGTGCACGATGCCGCAGTGACCGTGGCTCATGTATTCGCAAAGGCACACATCCGTCACCACCAGCAGATCGGGCAGGTGCTTTTTAAGGGCGCGCACGGCCTGTTGCACGATGCCGTTCTTGGCATAGGCACCAGAAGCTTTTGCGTCTTTGGCATCGGGAATGCCAAAGAGCAGCACGGCGGGCACACCTTCGGTATAGGCGGCCAGCGCTTCCTTCACCAGTTCATCCACGGAGAGCTGGAAGACGCCGGGCATGGAGCTGATGGGCTGGCGCACTTTTTTTCCGGAACGGGCGAAGAGCGGGAGGATGAGCTGGTCCGCGCTCAGGCGCGTCTCACGCACGAGACGGCGCAGGGCCGGGGACTGGCGCAAGCGACGCGGGCGCAAGGCCGGAAAAGCAGGTGCAGGCAAGTTGTGCATTCGATCAGTCAGGTAAAGTAACTTACTCCGTCCAGAAATCGATCACGAACACATCATCCACGATCTCCTTCACGATGGTGACGAACTTCTGATGCTCGGGATGGGGCAGGTAGCCTTCACGGTCCTTCTCGGTCTTGAAGGTGATGATGTAGCAATGGGT
This sequence comes from uncultured Verrucomicrobiota bacterium, assembly GCA_964589735.1. Classification (GTDB taxonomy): domain Bacteria; phylum Verrucomicrobiota; class Verrucomicrobiia; order Limisphaerales; family JAEYXS01; genus JAEYXS01. Next base: position 47,207 of record CAZPUL010000027.1, read on the forward strand.
GAAGCCCTTGTTCAGGCCTTCCGGGCTGTTGTTCACGCCCGCCTCATAGCCCGCGATACCGGGAATCTTGTCCTTCAGCGCGGCGAATTCCTTGTTCAACTTCTCGATCTGCGCCTTGGTGGCGGCTTCCTTGAACTTGAAGCAGACGACGTGCTGGAGCTTCTTGGCGGCTTTGGGCTTGTCAGCGGCAAAGGTGGGCGTGGCCAGTATCAGGCCGAGCATGAGCGTCAGGGCAAGGGCGAACGTTTTCATGCGCAGTATCTTCCACACAATGAGGGGAACTGCAAGCTTGGGGCGGAAGCTGTATAGGATGTCCGTCAGCCTTTAGAAGCAGTTTCGTCATCAGATGGAGGATAAAGCGTCAGGTCGATCCTGATGCCCAGCGAGCCTGCCAAAAGCAGCAATTCCGGGGGAAGGGAATCTGTCTGTGTCACTGCGCCTTGGCGGCGTTCATATGGGAAATCCAAGCAGATATCAGTGACGCCGGGATATGCAGACAAGCGGGAGAGTTCCAGTTCGTTCTCTTTCAGAAACTCAATCACATCAGCAGTTTGCGGCTTCAATTTCCCCCATGAATCGCTCGCAAAGATCATAAAGCCGCTTTTTTGATGGGGATGCTTTTGGGATTTTGGGAACACAAATTTGCCCCGATGATGCACTTCATCGGGCAACAAAGAACTGCCAAGTAAAAAGGCATCGACATCAAAATCTTCACCGAGAGCCCAAAATAGACAGCCTGTCATGGGGACTTGGTAGGGTATGCGGTGTGGTTTGACGAATATTTTTGTCATACCTCCAGGCTGCCAGACAGATGCCGGACAACCCAAATTAACCTGCCAGCGGGCTTGACGCATTCTGCTCCGGCACCTATTTTGCTCGCCCTTATGGCTTGAGCGACCGGTCATGTTGGCCGGGCGTATGGCCTTGTTTACCGACGGAAAGGACATTGTTGTGAATGTAACGGTTGAGACTTTGGCCCCGTGCAAGAAGTTGCTGCGCGTGGAAGTGGACGTGCAGACGGTGGATGCCGCTTTTGACAGCGTCACGAAGGAATTTCAGCGCTTTGCGCAGCTCCCTGGCTTCCGCCCGGGCAAGGCTCCCCGCGATCTCGTGGTGAAGAGCTATGCCGGCCGCATCGAGGAAGAAGTGAAGAAGAAGCTCATCCCGGACTCGTACCGCAAGGCGCTGGACCAGGAGAAGCTCAAGCCGGTCGTGTATCCCGACATCGAGGAGATCCAGTTCGGCAAGGGCCAGGCCCTCCAATTCGCCGCGACGATCGAGACCGAGCCGGAGTTCGAACTGCCGGAGTACAAGGGCCTCGAGATCAAGCGCGACAAGTCCGTGGTGACGGATGCGGATGTGGAACGCGCGATGACCGCCTTGCGCGAGCAGCGGGCCACCTACACGGACGTGGAACGTGAAGTGAAGGAAGGCGATTACGTCGTCGTGAACTACACGGGCACGAGCGAAGGCAAGCCGCTGACGGACATCGCGCCGACGGCGCGCGGCCTGACGAAGCAGGACAATTTCTGGATCCACATCGCGAAGGACCAGTTCATCCCCGGCTTCACCGAGCAATTGCACGGGGCGAAGAAGGGCGAGACGGTCAAGGTCAGCGTGGATTTCCCGGCGGACTTCGTGTCCCAGCCGCTGGCGGGCAAGAAGGGCGAATTCCAAGTGGTCATCAACCAGGTGAAGGAAAAGGCGCTGCCGGAATTGAACGACGAGTTCGCGAAGTCCTGGGGTGCGGAAGACCTGGAGAAGCTGAAGGAAGGCGTGAAGGGCGACCTCCAGAACGAACTGACCACGAAGCAGAACCAGTCCCTGAAGGACCAACTCGTGCAGGCGCTCCTCGCCAAGGTCTCCTATGAACTGCCGGAGACGGTGGTGAACAGCGAGACGCGCAACATGATCTACAATGTGGTGAACGAGAACCAGCGCCGCGGCGTGGACCGGGAGACGATCGAGTCCCATAAGGACCAGATCTTCGCCACGGCGAACAACTCGGCCAAGGAACGCGTGAAGGCGATGTTCCTCTTCCACCGCATCGCGGAGAAGGAAGGCATCAAGGTAGAGCAGCAGGAAGTGGCGCAGCAGGTCATGGCCATGGCCGAGCAATACCAGATGAAGCCGGAGAAGCTGGTGAAGGAACTGGAGAAGAACAACGGGTTCAACGAGATCCACGAGCGCATCCTGAGCGCGAAGGTACTGAATCTCCTCCAGCTCAATGCGAAGATCGAGGAAGTAGTCGCGGCTTCCTAAGCTGGCGCTGACATAAAATATCGAAAGGCCCCGGACAGAGATGTCCGGGGCTTTTTTGTGTTTTGGTGGAGCGTGGGCGCCTCGCCCACAGCAACGTGCATAAGCAAAGTTGACGAAGACTCGGATAATGTCTGTCGAGCGAGATAATTTCCTGCTGGTGGCAGTCGGTGCTGTGCTGCAAGAATGAGCGAAGTCCAAACCAAAGGAAGGAACCATGACAGTTTACAGGTGCTCAGGATGTAGCGGGCCGATTTCACACTCTGTGATTCCAGGCGGCAACCCGGTCGCTTTGGAAAATGGTTGGGCGACCTCTTGGAAGATGTGTAGTGGTTGCGAGCGAATGTTTTGCGATAAATGCGCCGAAGAGTTTGATCCAGTTTGCTCAGAATGTCCGGGAACTCCTCCGCCTCCTACCAAGGAACAGAAACTGGGATGGATTCGAAATGCTTGCCAGAATCAGGCGGAGTATCGCGAGCCTATTTCGTGGGCGTGGATTTATACATGGGGAAGTTCTTCCATGGCGGAGCGTATCGCGTTGCTCACTCGGGATGTGCCTCGTGAAGACCTGGAAGTGTTGATCAAAGTGGCCAAGCGCGAATCGGCACGAATGAAAGATGCCATAGCCTATTATCTAGGTGGTATGGACCCCGACTTTGATGATGATTCAGAGCGAAGCCTTGTCCCGAAAGAATTTATCGTGGCCTTGTCCAATCTGAGTTTGGATTAAGAGGATTGGCTGTCTTCGCTGAATGTTTTTCCGGGTCGCGACGCAGTTAGTTGCAGTGGATAGAGAACTGAGGAGGGCTCGAAATATTTTGAATCACTCAATTGCTTCGGAACTGCTGCGGGTCACAGACCCGCGCTCCGGGATGTCGTTCCGTTTCTGATTTCTCTTTGTAATTCACAAAGGGGTTGTCTTGGGGGAAGGTGGAGGCGCGGAAGAAAAGAGAGGAATTATGAATATCAAAGACTTCACCGAGGTGCAAAAGCAGGCGCTGCTCGACCTCACCATGCTGGCCATGTATGCGGATGGGCATCTTGCCAAGGCGGAGGATGCGCGGGTGCATCGGCTGCTGGAGGGCTTGGGCTATGGCACGGAGTATGATCGCGACAAAGAGTATGATGCGGCCATCTCGCGCGTCAGTCGTCATGCAAGTACGGCCAAGGCGGCTCGGGAGCATGCGGTGAAATTGGCTGAAGTGTTCACCACGGCCGAGCAACGATTGAAGGTGCATGACTTGCTGGGCGAGCTGGTGACGAGCGACAGCCGGGTCTCGTTGCAGGAGAGCGAGTTTTTATCGGTGGTCAGGGATGCGTTGCGGGCGTGAAGTGTGCTTGGTGTGGTAGGGCCCGCTGTCCTCAGCGGGCCGATGACGGAGCATGAGGTGTCCGAAAATCGTGGACGCAATGACGTCAGGTGACAGGATGCTTCAAACCGGCAAATTTTGGAGCCTTAGCCGTCATCGAGTCCTTGGTTTGCACAAGTCGCGGGCTTCGGCGGCGGCCGGCTGAGGACAGCCAGCCCTACCTATCCTACGCCTGCAAGGAGGCCAGCACCTCGGGGTCACGCACATCCACCCAGCGGCCGGCGATTTGCAATCCGGCGAGTTTTTGTTTCGCGGCGAGCATGGCGGTGAGGGCGTCGGTCAGTTCGTATTCGCCGCGCGGGGATTTTTCCAGCTTGGCGGTGAACTCGAAAAGCGCAGGCTCGAAGATGTAGATGCCGGCGTTGTACCAGGCGGTCGCGCCTTCCTTCAGGAATCCCTGCTGGCGCAGTTCTGCGAGTTGTGCTTGTGAGGGTTTTTCGACGAGGTGGTTCAGGCAGAAGGCGTCATCGAAGAAGAAGAGGCCGCCTTTGGTGACATCTTCACTGCCGGTGACGGTGACGAGGCCGGAGAACTTGCCGCTGTGGAAACGCTTGAGCATGTCGGCATACGTCTCGGGCTTCACGAGGATGTCGCCGTAGGTGAGGAGGAAGGTTTCGCTGCCGACGAATGACTTGGCGAGTTCCGGTGCCTTGCCGGTGCCGTCTTGCACGACTTGGCGTGCGTAAGAGATCTTCGCGCCCCATTGGGAGCCGTCGCCGAAATAGCCTTCCACCACTTCCGCGTGCCAGCCGGTGATGATGCAGAACTCGCGCACACCCACGCTGAGCAATCCCTCCACGATGTGTTCGAGGATGGGCTTGCCCTGGACCTTGAGCATGGGTTTCGGGATCTCGGCGGTGAGATCCTTCATGCGTGTGCCTTTACCGGCGGCGAGGATGACGGCTTTCATTCGGAGCAAGTATTGGATTTTGGATGAGAGGTGAAGATTCGGAAGCTTGCTTTGAATTCTCACCCCTCACCCCGGCCCTCTCCCCTTGAGGGGAGAGGGTGGTGAGAGTCGTTGACGTGTTCACACGTTTGGTGTGAACACATATGGTTTAGCAGTAATTACGCGCCGAACTTGTCGAACATCTTGGCGTTCGCCTGCATGTAGCGCATGAGGTATTTGGCCTCGAACACGCCGAGGGAGCCCATGTTCGCGCCGGTTTCGCTGAAGCGTTCCAGCTTGTCGGAGCCGCTGCACTCGGAGTGGAGCAGCACCGGCTGCGGATGCCAGGAATGGGACTTCATGGAGCACGGCGTGGAGTGGTCGCCAGTGATGACGATGACATCCGGCTTCTTCTCGAGCAGGATCGGGAGGGCGGCATCGAAATCTTCGATGGCCTTCTTCTTGGCTTCGAAATTGCCATCTTCACCGGCCTTGTCGGTGTACTTGTAGTGGATGAAGAAGAAGTCGTAGTTGTCGTATTCCTTCTTGTACGTCTCGAATTGTTCGGTGATCGTTTGCGCGCCTTCGAGTTTCGTCATGCCGACGAGCTGGGCGAGGCCCTTGTACATCGGGTAAACGGCGATGCAGACGGGCTTGAGCTTGTAACGCTCTTCGAACAGCGGAATCTCCGGCTGATGGGCGATGCCGCGCATGAGGAAGCCGTTCGCGGGTTTCTTCTTGGCGATGACCGGGAGGGCGGCTTTGTAGAATTCAGCGATGAGCTTGGCGGCCTTTTTCTGCTTGGCAGACTTGGCATCGCGCGGCTGGGCCGTGGGGATGGGCAAACCTTCGCGGTTCGGATCGGCATCCGTCAGCGGGCCTTCGAGACCTTTGCCGCGGAAGATGACGACGAAGCGGTGTTCCTTGCCGGCCTTGATGATGACTTCGGTGTCGCCGATCTTCTTCACCTTCTTGGCGAGGAGCGCGCAGAGTTCTTCGCACGTCTCCGTGGGGATACGGCCAGCGCGACGGTCGGTGACAATGCCTTTGGCGTCCAAGGTGCAGAAGTTGGCGCGGGCGCAGACATCGCCGGCCTTGAGTTCCACGCCGAGGCCGAGGGCTTCGATGACGCCACGGCCGACTTGGAATTCCAAGGGATCATAACCGAACAAAGCAAGGTGACCCGGACCAGAGCCAGGGGTGATGCCGGGAGCCACAGGCGTCATGCGGCCCTGGGCCACGCCAGCGGCGACGAGAGCATCGAGGTTCGGAGTCTTGGCCGCTTCGAGCGGGGTGACTTCCCCTTGGGGCATGGTGGCGATGTCACCCAAGCCGTCCAATACGATGAGGGCGAGCTTGGTTTTCGTCTTGATGGTCAGTTCCGAGTAAAGTGCGTCGAGGTTCATAGTCCTAGTTCAAGTTCAGCAATTCAATGTAAGCAAAGCCGACTGCCGTTTGACGGGCAGCCAAGCGCGGGCGATATTGGGGATGGGGAGAAAATCGGTCAACGGAGAATCACCCAGCGGGCTGTCTGATAATGTGACAGCGGTGTAAAATTCTCGCAAAAGACAAAAAATGATTATATGATTCCATACTGCATGATGTTCACGCTGAGTTAGTTGAGCGAAATCATGACAATTTTTGCCAAGTGGCAAGGGAGTTGCCTCTTAGGAGGGGGATGCAAAAATGATAAGCCATAATTTAGGGAGATAAGGCTGAGTGGACAGTCAATTACACATCCTGTTGGTCGAGGACGACCCGGACGATGTGGCACTGGTGGAGATGCACCTGCGCCGCAGCGGGATGAATTATCTCCTGCATCACGTGAAACGGCGCGAGGATTTCATCCGGGCACTGCAAACGCTCCGCTATGACGTCATCCTGTGCGATTTCACATTGCCGGGGCTGAATGGCCTGGATGCGCTGGAGACCGCCCGGCAACTGGCGCAAGGTACACCCTGTCTCATCGTGACGGGTTCCATCAACGAGGAGACGGCGGTGGAGTGCATGAAGGCGGGGGCGTCGGATTATGTGCTGAAGAACCACATCGGGCGGCTGCCGCAGGCCATCTTGGGCACCTTGCAGCGACATAAGGCCGAGCAGGAGCGGGAAAAGGCAGTGGAAGCGGTGCGGGAGAGCGAGAAGCGATTTCGGATGCTGGCGGATTCCGCACCGACGTTGATCTGGATGGCGGGCAGCGTGGGTGAATTCATCTATTTCAACCAGCCGTGGCTGGATTTCACGGGGAAGACATTGGAGAGCCAGTTGGGCGATGGCTGGCTTTCGTGCATCCATCCGGACGATGCTCAAGCCAGCATGAAGCGTTATCTGGAGGCGTTCAATGCACAGAAGCCGTTTGAACTGGAATACCGGCTGAAGCGCAAGGACGGAGTTTACCGCTGGTTCCTGAACCGGGGCCAGCCGCGCGTGGTGGGGGATAAGAAGCTGGTGGGGTATATCGGCTCGTGCATCGACATCACGTCACGCAAGGAGGCCGAGCAGCGGTTGAATGATTCGTTGCACGAGAAGGAAGTGCTCTTGCAGGAGGTGCATCATCGCGTGAAGAACAACATGCAGGTGATCAGCAGCCTCTTCAGCCTGGCGGCCTCGCAGCAGTCGAATCCATTCATCGCCGCCTTGCTGAAGGAGAACCAGAACCGGGTGCAGTCGATGGCGCTGGTGCATGAGAAGTTTTATCGCAAGGCGGACCTGGCCAAGGTGGATTTTCAGGACTATTTGCACGATTTGGTGACGCACCTGTTCCGTTCCTTCGGGGCGGTGGGAAGGGTACATTATGTGCTACAAACAGAACCTGTGAAACTCACGGTCGATTATGCCATTCCCTGCGGGCTGATCGCGAACGAGCTGTTAAGCAACGCGCTGAAGCATGCCTTCCCGGGCGGACGGGAAGGCATAGTGACGGTGCAGCTGACGCAGCTCAAGGAGGGCAACGTCCTGATGGCCATCAGTGACAATGGCCAGGGTCTGCCGAACGAATTTGACACCAAACGCGGCAATACGCTCGGGCTGCAATTGGTGCGGACACTGACCGAGCAGGTGGGCGGGCAGATCGAAATCCTGCGCCAGCCGCACACCGCATTTACCATAACCTTTCCGCTGCCGGCGGAATTAAGGAGCCGTCTTGTATGAAAGAAGCCCCATCTATCATGGTGGTTGAAGACGAGGGCATCGTCGCCCGCGATCTCAGCCAGCGGCTGACCCATCTGGGTTACCGCGTGCCGGCCATCTCGATGACCGGTGAAGACGCCTTGAAACAGGCGGAAGCCATCCATCCCGACCTCGTGCTGATGGACATCAACCTGCGCGGAGGGATTGATGGAGTGGAGACGGCCTCGCGCCTGCGACAAAAGCATAATGTACCGGTGATCTATCTGACGGCGTATTCGGACTCCTCCACGCTGGACCGTGCGAAGCAGACGGAGCCGTATGGGTATCTGCTCAAACCGTTCGTGGAACCGGAACTGCATGCGGCCATCGAGGTGGCGCTCTTCAAGCACCAGCGGGAACTGGAAACGGAATCGCGCTCGCCGCGCAGCAATGTGACGGTGGATGCGGCCCCGGACGGGGTGCTGCTGCTGGACCTGGACGGCACCATCCGCGAGGCGAACCCGGCGGCGGAGCAGATGCTGGGTTTGGGGGCGAAGGAGCTGGCGGGGAAGAATTTTGTGGAGAAAGTGGTGTCGTTCGAGTGGCACGGCTGGTTCGGCCAGGAACTGGAGGAGTTCCGGGCGGGACGCAAGACGCAGGGAGATCTCTGGATGGAGATCCATGCGCTGCGCCATGATGCGACGACCTTCCCGGCCGAGGCGACGATGAGCCTCGTGGAAGCCAAGGGGCAACGCTGGCTGGTGGTGTTCATGCGGGACATCTCGCGCCGCCGCCGCTTCGAGCAGGAGGTGGACAAGCTGATTCGCAGCCTGCAGACCTCGCTCAGCAACATGAAGACCCTGCGCGGAATGATCACGATCTGCACGACGTGCAAAAAGATCCGCGATGACCGGGGCGACTGGAGCAGCATCGAGCGGTATCTGATGGCGCGCACGCCGACGACCTTCTCGCATAGTTACTGCCCGGATTGCCTGGTGCAGGTGCGGCGGAGTCTGGGACTGTGAAGATAACCGGGCGAAGTTGAGAAACAATTTGCGCCACGGAGCGTTAAACCGTCCGTGACGAGCATGTCGTACAAGTCGCCGGAAAGCCGGGCAACGGGACCAAAGAGTTTGGCCCTGCTGCTGTTGACGGGTTTGCTGCTGGCCGGACGGCTGGAGGCGGCAGCGCTGGATGACACGGGATTCGCCACGTTAAGGACCCGCGAACCGGCATTGAACGGGGCGGGAGTGGCGGTGGCCCAGGTGGAAGCGCCGTTTGGCAGCGGCAACCCGTATCAGGTATCGCCCGGCTTCGTCAGCCAGAGCGCGGCCAAGTTTCAGTTCTTCGACAGCAGCCATCCTTATCCCACGGGCGGTCCCTTCAGCCAGGCCTCGGATCATGCGAATGATGTGGCGGGGAATTTCTATGGCATGAGCGCCGGGGCGGCTCCGGGGGTGGCAAGCATCGCGGTGTATGAGGCCGGTTATTTTTTCAACAGCCTGATCCTGCAGGTCACGCCGCCGAATCTGGGGGTCCGGATCATCAACCAGAGTTTCATCTTCACGGGAGTGGATGAGGTGGGCATGACGACCATCCATCGCTTTTACGACAATTACGCGGACCAGTATGGAGCGCTTTTCATCAGCGGAGCGGGGAACAGCGGCAGCGTCAGCCCGCCTTCCACGATGTATAACGGGATTTCCGTGGGCGCAGTGGGCGTGACGCTCAGCCCCTTGAGTGATGGCCGGTCGAAACCGGACCTGATTGCCCCGGGCGGATTATCCAGCTACTCGACGCCTTATGTTTCCGGGGCGGCGGCGGTGCTGGTGCAGTCCGCCTTGCGCGGAGATGGCGGAGCGGACACCACGGCGGCCAGTGACATGCGGACAGTGAAAGCGTTGCTCCTGAACGGGGCCGTCAAGACCGAGGGCTGGACGCATACCGCCACGCGGCCATTGGATACGACGGTGGGCGCGGGGGTGCTGAATGTGGACCGGGCGCAACGGTTGCTGGCCGGCGGTCAGCACGCCGTCACCACCACGACCGGAGTGGCGGCCAATGCGGCGCATCCGCCACCGGCGGGCCTGACGGTGCCCATCGCCTCTTATGTGGGCTGGAATTTCGGGGCCATCACGAACACCAATTCGGTGGATACGATCGACCATTATTTCTTCCGGCTATCTGCCGCAGACAGCGCCAGCTTCACCTTGACGAGCACGCTGGTCTGGAACCGGGGCCGGAACCTGACGGGCATCAACAATCTGGAATTGTATCTCTACAATTATGACACCGCGCAGATCGTGGCGGTGAGCACGAGCACGGTGGACAATGTGGAGCACCTGTACCTCCCGGGTCTGACGCCGGGCCGATATGTGTTGCAAGTGGCGAAGCTGGCGACGGGACGCGTGACGGCGGCGGATACTTATGCGCTGGCCTTTTCGTTCGCGCCGGTGCTGCCGTTGAAACCGGTCTCGTGCGTCGCGACCACGGTCTCGGATACCGCCATCGATCTGCAATGGAGCGACACGGCGACGAATGAAACGGGTTACCGCATCGAGCGCAGTCTGACGGCCGGGACGGGGTATCAGGCGGCGGGCAGCGTCGTACCCGGAGTGACGTCCTATCGCGATGCGGGATTGAGTAGCGGCACGATCTATCATTACCGGGTGGTGGCATTCAATGCGGCGGGCGATGCGGAAGCGGCGACGGCGCAGCAAAGGACGTATGCGGAAAGGGAAGCGTGGCGGCTGGAGAAATTTGGGACCATCCAGAACACGGGCAACGCCGCGGATGGGGCCGACCCGGATGGAGACGGATTCAACAACCTGGTGGAGTATGCGCTGGGCAGTAATCCGAATTCCAACACCGGGACAGATGGTCACCCAACAATGCCGGTAGTGGGCTTTTACGTGGAGGGGGCGAACAAGTATCTGCTGATCCGGGTGGAGCGCGAGCGGGCGCGGCCGGATGTGCTTTATGTGGTAGAACAGGCCGATGTCGTGATTGGGCCCTGGGGCAACGCGGTGACGGTGGTCACAAATACGGATGAGTTGCTGGAGGTGCGGGCCAACGTGACGGTCGCGGTTGCGGCCCAAGGATTTCTGAGGTTTTCGGTGAGGCCGATGCTCGACTAGCCAATGTGGGGGAGGGGAATTCGCCTGGCTTAATCCCAAGCTTACACCGATAGATTTTCGTTCACCCCGGACCGGACCCGGAATCAAGTGGCTGGCAGTGTCGCTTGACAAAAGGGCGGTTTCTGCGAGTTTTCAGCCGTTGATGCGTTCTAACTCTGCCAATTCTATTATGATCGCCGGGATCATGATTATTGCCTCCTCCTCGGGGCAAGGGTAGAGACGCGCATCCATAAGATTTCACCCTAAGCCCTGAGAGAATCCTCTCAGGGCTTTTTTGTTTTCCGAAATCCCATGAAAACCAAAACAGCCCAAAACATATCACTCACCGACGTCATAGCCGCCCAAGCCCGGATCGGCGGGGCGATTGTGCGGACGCCTTGTGAGCTGTCCATGGGCCTGTCGGAACTCACGGGGAGCACGGTGTGGTGCAAGCGCGAGTACTTGCAGCGCACGGGGAGCTTCAAGGAGCGCGGGGCGCGGAGTGCGTTGAGTCTGCTGCGCCGGGATGAGGCGAGGCGCGGGGTGATCGCGGCTTCGGCGGGGAATCATGCGCTGGGGTTGGCGTGGCATGGGCGGCAACTGGGCATACCGGTGACGGTGGTGGTGCCGCGTAATGCCTCGCAAGTGAAGGTGGCGAAGTGTCGGCAGCTTGGGGCGCATGTGGTGTTGCACGGGGAATCGTTTGATGAGACGCGGGCGTATGCGCTGGAGCTGTCGGAAGAATGGGGGCTGGCATATCTGCCGCCGTTCGATGATGTGAACGTGATCGCGGGGCAGGGGACGCTGGCGCTGGAATTGTTGGAGCAGGTGCCGGAGTTTGATGCGGTGATCGTGCCGGTGGGCGGGGGCGGATTGCTGGCGGGCGTATTGACTGTGTTGCGATCTTTGCGGCCGGAGGTGCAGGTGATCGGCGTGGAACCGGAGAATGCGGCGTGTTTTACGAGAGCGTTGCAGCATGGGGGACCGGTGAAGGTGAAGACCTCGGCGACGCTGGCGGATGGACTGGCGGTGGCAGAGGCGGGGCGGCTGACGTATGCGAATGCGGCGCCGTGGGTGGATGACGTGGTGACGGTGAACGAGGAGGAGATAGGCGAGGCGATCGCGGTGCTGGCGCGTGAGGAAGGAGCGGTGGTGGAGGGCGCGGGAGCGGCGGGGCTGGCGGCGTTGTTGAGCGGAAAGGTACCATCACTCAGTGGCAAACGGGTGGTACTGCCGTTGACGGGCGGGAATGTGGATGCGCAGGTGCATGCGCGGGTGCTTTCGGAACATCGGGAACGGGAAAGGGTGGCGGTGTGATATAAATCAAGCCGATTGCCACCACCGTATGAACATCAATGCCGCAACGACGCACGCGGCGTAAAGCGCGACCAACCCGGCGAGCAGCTTGCCCGGCGGCCAACGGCGCAAGCCTCGGCGGAACGCGAGGGCAAACAAGGGAAACTGGATAAGCGAAACGAAAACCGCACCAAAATCCTGACTGCGCAACAGCACGATCAGCGGGAACCAAAGGGCGAGCTTGGTCGGTGGTGTGTATTTATAAATCATGACTTCCCGCCAGCCCAGGACCGTCAACAGCAGGGCGATAACGAAGGCAAGAATGGTGAGAGAACGGTGAGTCATCAAGGGGAGGTTCAGGTGGATGAGACGTGGGCGCGGATCCAAAAGCCGGCTTGCTCGGAGCAGGGCATGAACAGGAGACAGCGGCGCACTACATTACCTTGGCGAAGCAATCGCTCGGCACAGCCCTGACGCAATCCTTGCTCGCCCATGTAACGTTCGCCGATGTAGCGGAGCGAGGCGCGGAAGCTGGCGAGGGAAGGGGAGATGCCAGCTTCGAACTCGCGGGAGATGATGCCTGATGCCTGGGGATGAATGCGCCAGCTCACGGGCGAGTCGAGGGAGCCATCGACTGAATGCTCGGCGTAGAGAAAGGCGGGGTCGAAGCGCAGAAAGGTGGTCAGCACCATATCCGCAAACTCCGCGGGATTTTCCACGCCGCCGGAAAGCTCGGGCAATTGGGTGACCTCAGGGATGTCGATGATGGTCATAGGTGTGCTAGTTGACTAACGGCCTGATTTCGTTGATGCGGAATGAATTGATGGCCGGGCATCGCTCAAGAAAACATCCCGGTCGGTTCCACTTGGAAAACTCGGGTTTTACACTGGGGACAGGTGCAGGTGATGGCGCCGTTCGCCGACTTCACGTCGAGTGATCCACACTTGGGGCAGCGCTTGGTATCGCGGTCCAGATCGAGTTCAAACTGAGCGGTGCAACTGAAGCACATGCAGTAGGAGATTTTACCGATGCGTCCAGTTCGCCAAGCCTCACCCCACTCCAAACCAGTGACCTCCTTGATCTGGCGGGCTTCTCCCGGGTGGGCGCAAAGGATGCGGTGGCCTACGGAGTCGGTCACGTAGGTGTAACCTCCCCAGCCACTGGGGAATTTGAGGCCGCAGGAGCTGCAACGGATATTGTCAATGGCTGGCATGGCGTGAGTTGTTTGCTAATTCAAATCAGATACGGCTTTTTCTGGGCTCGGTTTCTTGACGCCATGGTTCCAGAGAAAATAGATGGCGGCAATGTCAGCGAGCAACATGGTGATGAGTAGAATCTGGCCGTTGCGTTCGGCGTCCTGATGCGTCAGGGCGGACAATGTCGCTCTCGTCGCCTCGGTAGGATTTGCCTTATACGCATCGCTGGCGGCGACGGTTTCGGGGCTTCGCGGCAAGAGTCCATTGCGGAGTTCCAATGCGTCCATTATCTGGAGAATGATCGCCGCGATGAGTGCTGAGCGGATGAGGGTGCGGTTCATGGAGTAGGGATGGAAAACTATCCCGCCCTTTCAGGGCTTGTGGTTTTGGGGCGCGTGACCCAGGGCTACGCCCGCTGGGGCAGGCTGCACCTTGGGCTGGAATATGGCGGGCCTTTGGCCCTTCAGAAAGTCGCTGTGTCATGGTGAGATGGTCCAGCCGACAAGTGGTGGGATAGCTTCGGTTTTGGCGGTCATGTTAAGTGGAGGGTGGACGGAATACATGGACCGGCACGGAATCCGGAGGGATGCCGAAGTGTTTCTCGAGCCAGTTCCGAATCTGCCAGGCGAGGCGGTAATGCGGGGTCTTTCCAGAGTCGTAAACAAAACAGTGCGGCTCGCCATGCATGGTGATGATGAGCGAGCACTGATAGCCATGGCGGACGATATGCAGCGAGTCGTACGATCGGTCTTGCAGGGCCTTGGCGTGTATCTTGTGGGTCATCTCCATGCGGTGGCCGCCTCACTGGCGGTGGCTCACGACGTTGATGATGACGCCGTTGGGGTCGGTGACAAAGAAGCGGCGGACGCCCCAGGGTTCGTCGGTCAACGGGTAAACGATCTGCAGGCCGCGAGCGAGTGCTTGGGCATGCACGGCGTCCACGTCCGCGACTTCTATGGACAGGTCGGGGTTTGGCGCAGCGGTGGCGGGGCCGCGTAACAGGGTGATCTGCGCGGTGGGGTTGCTGGGGGAGGCGAGGGTCATGATCCAGCCCATGTCCATGGCGACTTGGAAGCCCAAGAATTCCGTATAGAATTTGCGGCTCTCATCCATGCGCTCGGAGGTGATGTCGGGTACGACTCTTTTTATGCTCATAGGGTTATTGCGATCGGATTATAAATTTTCGCGATGCGGTTGGTTGTCACGGTTCCAATGCTTCAAGGCTTGGTCGGTGGTGTCTTCGAAGATGAATTTGAGCGGCAGGGATTCAACGTGGCCGTCGCAGAAGACCAAGTTGGCTTTGCCTTTATGGCGGGCGAGGGCGTGTTCGGTATTTCCGCCCAAAAGTTTCCAAGTGGAACGAAGGAAACGAGTGCCAGCACCAAACCATAGGCAGCCATGGCAAAAGCGAATTCCCCTAAGTTCCGAACATCTAACAGTTCGCGGTTTTCACTCATGCTGGCGATGGCCTTTGCTGGTGGTGATAAGGCATGGTGAGACGGGTGTTGGCTTGAGTCTATGATTCCAGAAAAAATAGATGGCGGCAATATCGGCGAGGAACAGGGTGACAAGCAAAATGAAGCCATTGCGGGTGTTGCGCTTCACGTCCCGATGGATTTGCGCAAAGAGTGCGGAATCGGTTGCCTCCGAGGGGTTCGTCGCGCGGGCCTCGATGGCTGCGATGGTTTCCGGGCTTCGCGGCAAGTGTCCGTGGCGAGGCGCGAAGGCCCAAAGTATCTGCACAATGATCGCCACGATGATCGCTGAGCGGATGAGTGTCGGGGTCATGGCGAGGGATGAGGTGAAAACTATCCCGCCCTTTCAGGGCTTTTGGTTTTTTGGGCGTTTGACCCAGGGCTACGCCCGCTGGGGCGGGCTGTACCCTGGGCTGTAATAGGACGGGCCGTTGGCCCTGACGGAGGTGTCGGAGGCAGGAAAGTTTGTTCAGTCCCATACGAGCCTCCAGCGGGGATCGTGCAGGCCGATTAGGCAGCCGTCGGCGACGAATTCGCCATATTTGTCGAGGCAGTATTGAATCCTAGGTTTGCCGTGGACGACATGGACGAAGCGAAGGCCGTTGTGTTGGTTGCCGTAGAGCGGACCGTTGAAGCCTTTGAGGTAAACGTCCACGGGGATGATGATGGCGGTGAGGAATATTGCGAATGTGATTTTGAGGGTGCGGAGGCTGCGGTGGAGCGGGAAGAAAACGTAGAGCAAAATGTAGAGGAGCAAGATGACGGAGGCAGTGGTGCGAAAGATGAAGAACAGCAACGGGAGGGCGAACGCGATGGCGAGCAGGCCGAAGGGCGGCCGGGTTTCTGATTGGGCGGCGGAGGCCATATATGACGGTGGTTGGGTGAAACGGTGGCTCTTGAGGCCAATTTACTTCGATAGGAGGGTTTGTGCAAGGTGTGGATTTTTGGAGGGGAATGGCCCGCTAAAAAACGCGAAAAGGAAAACAAGAGGGAAAAATCTTTAGGTGTAATTTCTTGTGCCGCAAATCGTTCCGATGGGGAGGGTTTTCCGGGTGGTTTTTTGTTTGGAAATCGACGGGGGTTTGGTAATCTTTTTCGTGCTGACAACTCGTTGTCGGTAAAGGTGGGTGAGAACGGAGGTTGGCGCTCAATCGGAGCGGCAGGCAGCTTCTGGAGAATCCCAAAGTCATCAAGCACAGTGATGTGATTTATTGCATTGATGTGTCCTGCGTTGGCGGGGAGGTGATGAGTCCTTATGGAGCCATCAGGGAGATGATGGAATGGGGAAGTGTTCCGTGTTCAGTTTTCAGCCGGTTGCACCGGAGGCCAGAAACGGAAGCACGAAATGAGCCCAGTATCATCGTTGATAGGATCTGTGAGAGGGTCGGGTGTTTGGGTCGGGGCCCGTAAGCTGGAGGGCGA
>CAZPUL010000028.1:0-34986 GCA_964589735.1 uncultured Verrucomicrobiota bacterium
TAAAAACACCTAGCTATCCCTCGCTCTTGTCCACTACTTCGGGGGAACCTCAAAGTCCGAAAGGGAATCGACACCTCACCCCGGCCCTCTCCCCGATCGAGGCGGAGAGGGAGATGAGGAGCGCTGTGTTTCGGCGCACCTTGTGGAGCATTTTCCCTATGGAGTGGCTGGCGGGGGTTTGGTGCGGGAGGTGTGGACTGGTGGCTAGAGTGCCGCAGAACAGGATGCTATCGTGAGAGTGTCACATTGAACAAACTGGATGGCAGGCTGCTTCGAGGGAGTGGTGATTGCATCACGGGCCTATAATTGCATCACGGGCCTGTAGTTGCATTACGTGCCAATGAATAGTGGATGGTGGATGGTCGAGTGAGGGAATAGGTCGTATGGGTCCGATAGGACTAATAGGACTTATGGGAAAGAGCGAACAGCGAAGGGAGTTGGAGCTTCCGCACGCGGCGGCTACTTCTTCGCTTTGGGCCAGCGGCGGAGGCCGTTTTGGATGAGGAGGCGCCAGACCATGAAGACGGCTTCGTAAACGATCTTGCGGGAGATCTTGGAGGTGCCTTGGAAGCGGTCGGTGAAGATGATGGGAACTTCCACGACGCGCATGCCTTGCCGCCAGAGTTTGTGGGTGAGCTCGATCTGGAAGCTGTAGCCGTTGGAGCGGACTGCGTCGAGGTCGATGGATTTCAGCGCGTGGCGGCGGAAACATTTGAAGCCGCCGGTGGGGTCGCTGAAGGGCATGCCGGTGATGATGCGGACGTAGAGGCCGGCGCTCATGCTGAGGACGAGGCGGGTGAGGGGCCAGTTGATGACGCGGATGCCGTTGCAGTAGCGCGAGCCGATGACGAGGTCGGCGTCCTTGGCGGCGTCGAGGAACTTGGCGATGTCTTCGGGGTTATGGGAGAAGTCACCGTCCATCTCCATGATGTATTCGTAGTCGCGCGCGAGGGCCCAGGCGAAGCCGGCGCAGTAGGCGCGGCCGAGGCCGTTCTTCTCGGAGCGGTGGAGGACGTGGACTTGGGGATGCTTGGCGGCGAGGTCGTCGGCGATCTGGCCGGTGCCGTCGGGGGAATTGTCGTCCACGACCAGCAGGTCGATCTGGACCGGCAGGCTGAGCAGCTTGGCTACGAGGGGCGGGAGGTTGTCCCGCTCATTGTAGGTGGGCACGATGACCAGGGCTTTTGGTTCCATGCAGAATGAACGGTCTTTAGCTATCTGACCGGCGGACAAGGAGCAAGGTTCAAAAAGCCGGTTGCACCGGCGGGCTTATATGGGGAGCCGATTGCATCGGCGGGCCATTATGGGGAAACCTCGAACATGGAACATCGAAAGGGAGTCTGGGGAGAAGGCGGGCTGATGAGGTGGTTAGGGCTGGTGTAATGTGTGGAGCGGGCATTGCGCGGGGGGCGAGGGCAAGGTAGGCTGTGTCATCATGAGTGATAATCTGGCGCCGGACTTGATGAAGGTGGTGCGTTTCTCGATCGCCCTGAGTTTCATGGGGCTGGCGGGTTTCATGTCGTCGATCCGGCAGATCAATCCGCATGCGCGGTTCGAGTTTGATTGGATCGTGGTGCTGGCGCTGGTGTTCGGGTGGTTCTTCGGGTCGTGGTTCACGCGGGCGTTTCTGCCGTCGGATGCGGATGCCATCAACGGGGAGGATGACCAGAAGCGGCGGTCGCGGCTGGCGAAGCTGGGCTTTTTTGGGTTGCTGCCGAGCGGGGCAATCCTCATGGGGCTGGTCTTTCTGGTGGGGGATGCCTCGAGCAAGAAGCAGTATGATTATTTCCTGGGGTTTGCCTTGGCGGTGGTGTTCCTGACGGCGCTGGGCTGGCTGCTGCATAAGGTGGTGACTTTCTTTGAGGGGAAGTCCGGGGAGGGGGATGAGGGAAAAGATTAGGGGGACTACTCGGATACCTCAGCAGGCATGCGCTTGCCACATAGGGGCGGAATAGGATAGGTTTGGAATGCGGGCGGGGAAATTGATGAATCCAGACTTAAACCAGACGTCCAGCGGCGCACATGATCAGTCCAGGCTGATTGTGGTGGTGGATGATGAACCGATGGTGGGGGAATTGGTGCAGACCATCTTCGAGTTGGAGGGGATGGATTCGCAGGTGTTTCAAGATCCGCTGGTGGCCTTGAGCGAGATGCGCAGTTGGTCAGGCCCGCCGGCGTTGTTGCTGACGGATTTCCGCATGCCAGGCATGAACGGGATGGAGCTGATCCAAGGGGTCAAGCGGCGGTTCCCCGGGGTCAAGACGGTGCTGTTCAGCGGCAACGTGGATGAATCCATCCAGAGCGAATACCCGTTGCGGGCGGATGCTTTTATCCGCAAGCCGTTCTATCCCCAGATACTGCTGGAGACGGTGCGCCGGGTCATCAAGAGCACTCAGAACGGCCAAGCCGGCCGCTAAGGGATGTGGCCATGACCTTGCCGGGCAAAAAACTGGGCATCCTGCTTTCGACCAGTCCGGAACACCCGAATTTTTCCCATGGCGTACGGCTGGCGGAAACGGCCCTGGCCAACGGGGTGGAGGTTTACCTGTATTGCATCGATGAGGCGGTCCCGGGCATCCAGGATCTGCGGATCATTTCTTTGAAAGAGCGCGGGATCCGTCTTTTCGCCTGTGCTTACGGCGCGCATAAACGGAACCTGAGCCTGGATGGCACCGCACTCTTTGCGGGACTGACGGTGGTGGCGGATCTCATGGCGGACACGGACCGGTTCATCAGCTTCAACTGACCTGACAATGAGCGAGCGGCTTAAAAATGTGCTGATCGTGGTGACGGCGGATCCGTGTGCGAACGGCCGGGTGGCCGAGGCCGTGCGCATCGCCGCCGGGGTGGGGGGCTGGGAAAAGGTGGCGGTGAAGGTGTGCCTCTGCGGGGAAGCACGGCAGGTGTTGACGGAGCTGCCGGATGAGTTCGTGGATGGTGAAGTTTTCGGGGCTTACCTGCCCGTGCTGTTGGAGGGGGAGCCCAAGGTGTTTGTCCTGGCCGAGGAGCCAGCGGTTGCCGCGCCGGTTGCCGGAGTGACGCCAATCGGGATTCCGCAACTGGCGGCCATGGGCCGTGACGCGGACAGTGTGTTGCGATTCTAGGATGAAAAAAGTACTCCATGTCCTGACCCGGGAAGGCGATGAGCTGGCGGAGGCGATCGTGGCGGCGGATCGTGCAGCGGGAGAGGGCGTTGAAGTGGTGCGGTTGACTGCGGTTGAGGCGGACTATCAGCAGCTTTTGGAAGCCATCTTCGCGGCGGATTCGGTGCAAAGCTGGTAGGATTGACTCGGTGGCGGGCAGGATTCAGGATATAAAGAATCCAATCGAGTAACGGGTTTATTCGATGATCGATCCGGGTTCCGCTTCTGGGAATGAAAACAGGTGCTGAATCAAGCTTTGGCTTGGCCATGGCCCGCATCAACGGGCTGTTGTTGATTCTGCTGGGGCTGGTCGTGCTGGCTGGATGGCTGGTGCAAAGCATCAGCCTGGTGGCCGTTATACCGGGCTTTGCACCAATGCAGCCGAACACCGCGCTGGGGCTGGTTCTCTGCGGACTCGCCCTGCTGACCGCAGTGTTTGAGAATCGGCGCTGGACATTGGTCTTGGGGGGACTCGTCGGGATGCTCGGCCTGGCCACCTTCTTGCAGCATGTCCAAGGATGGAATCTGGGTATCGATCAATTGCTGGTGAAGCCGTTCTACACCGAACGTTCCACTTTCCCGGGGCGGATGTCACCGCTTAGCTCCATCTGCTTCACCTTGGGAGGAATCGCACTTGTGCTGAACACGCTGGTCAAGCGGCAGCAAGGGTGGCGGGTCGTTCAGGCGGTCTGCGCCAGTGTGGTGATGGGTCTGGCGGCCACGGCCTTGTTCGCGTACTGGCTGGATGTCGATGGGTTGCAGGGGTGGCGGCGGCAGGTGGGTCAGATGGCGATCCATACCGCCGTGAGTTTTCTGCTGCTTTGCGCCGGCATCTTTGCATTGAGCTGGCAGCGGACCAAGGAAGAGCGGAAAGGTCTGCCGAGCTGGCTGCCGTTGCCGGTCGGCATCGGGGCCATGGCGGCCACCGTGTGTGTCTATCTCATGGTGCTGTCTTCCCAGCAGATGCAGATGGAGAAGGCTACCCTGCATCAACTGGACAGCATCCAAGTCCTCATCAATAACGCCGTCGATGAGCGGCTCGGCGCTTTGGAGCGCATGGCCCGGCGCTGGGAATTGGCCGGTGGCATACCCGAGAAGGAATGGGAGGCGGATGCCAGCAACATGATCCGTGACCTTAAGGGATTTCAAGCATTGCAATGGAGCGATGCGGATTTTATCGTCCGCCGTTGCGTGCCGATCACCGGCAATGAATCGGTCATCGGTTTGAACTTGGGGGAGAACCAGGCGCGACGGCAGATCTATGAACGCTCCCGCGACAGGGGCAAATTGACCTTCACTCCGGCCATCAACCTGATCCAGGGCGGGCGCGGTTTTCTGGTGCATATTCCCCTGACCGTGAATGGCCGGTTCGATGGTTTCATCGTGGGGGTTTTTCGTTCCCAGGATTTCCTGAGCGGGGTCGTCCGGCCGGAGCTTGTGGCTGATTTTTCGCTTTTCATCTACGAAACCGGCAAGGAACTTTACCGTTCAGACAAGGAGCAGTTCGGTCCTGGCCGGCAATTTGCCAAACAACGAGACCTACGACTGCCCGGTACGACCTGGCAGATGGTGCTCGAACCGGTCGGGGAGAATCTCGAGAGCAATATGGCCGACTCTGTGCTTTGGATCGGCGGATTTATCTCGCTCCTCCTTTCGGGGATGACTTTTCTGGCCCAAACCGCCTATCGCCGGACCCATGAATTGCAGGCCGGCAACGAAAGGCTCTCGGCGGAGGCGCTGGAACGACGCCGGGTGGAGGAGGAGGTACGGCGTCTGAACATCGCGCAAAGGGCCATCCTGAGCAGCGCCAATTATTCGGTGATCTCCACCACCTTGGAGGGAACCATCACGACCTTCAACGCCACGGCAGAACGGATGCTGGGCTACCGGGCGGAGGAGATGGTCGGCAAGGTCACGCCCGCCGTTGTCCATGTCAAAGCAGAGATGGAGGCAAGGGCGCAGGAATTGGAGGAGGAGCTAGGTCGGCGGATCGAGCCGGGTTTTGAGTCCTTTGTCGCCTTGGCGCGGATGGGCAAGACCGATGAACGGGAGTGGACCTACGTCCGCAAGGATGGTTCCACTTTTCCAGTGCTCCTGTCGGTCACCGCCATCCGGGACGATCATAAGGACACCATCGGTTTCTTGGGGATCGCCAGTGACATCACCGAGCGTAAGCGCACGGAGCAGAGCTTGGCGGATGAAAAGGCGCGCCTGTTCGCTTTCATCGAAAATGCTCCGGCAGCGGTGGCCATGTTTGACCGTGAGATGAAGTATATCGCCGCGAGCCGGCGCTGGTTCGCGGATTACGGACTTGCGGGTCAGTCCATCATCGGGCGCAGCCATTACGAGGTTTTCCCGAACATCACCGACCATTGGAAGTCGATCCATCGACGTTGTCTCGCCGGTGCGGTCGAGCGGGCGGATGATGATGTCTGGCGCCCGCCGGGCATGGATCATGACCAGCATCTGCGCTGGGAGGTGCGCCCTTGGTATGATGGCACCGGGCACATCGGGGGCCTCATGATGTTCACGCAGGACATCACCGCAGACCGTCAGCGAGAGCAGGAACTGGCCCGCATGCGTGATGCTGCCGATGCCGCCAACCGCGCCAAGAGCGAGTTCCTGGCGAACATGAGCCACGAGATCCGCACCCCCATGAACGGGGTCATCGGCATGACCGGATTGCTGCTCGAGACCCCGCTTTCGCTGGAGCAAAAAAGCTATGCCGAGACCATCCAGTTCAGTGCGGAATCGCTGCTGACCATCATCAATGACATCCTCGACTTCTCCAAGATCGAGGCGGGCAAGCTGGTCTTTGAGACGCTTGATTTTAACTTGCAGGAAACCGTGGAAGGCTCGCTGGAGATCGTGGCCCAACGGGCGCAGAGCAAGGGGCTGGAGTTGCTCGCGTGGCTGGCCCCCGAGGTGCCGGTGAATCTGCGGGGTGACCCGGGCCGTATCCGGCAGGTGCTCAATAATCTGCTCAGCAATGCGCTCAAATTCACGGACAAGGGCGAAGTGGTGTTGAATGTGCGGTTGGTGTCCGAGACTGCGGAGCAAGCCATGCTGCGGTTCGAGGTGAAAGATACCGGCATTGGCATCCCGCCCGAGGCCCAGCAGCGGCTCTTCCAGGCGTTCTCGCAGGCGGATGGTTCCACCACGCGCAAGTATGGCGGCACCGGTCTGGGGCTGGCCATCTGCCGCCAGTTGGTGGAACTCATGCACGGGGAGATCGGCGTGCTGAGCGAGCCGGGCAAAGGCTCCACGTTCTGGTTCACTGCGCGGCTGGAAAAACAGTCGCTGCCAGCCCTCAAGCTCACACCCGTCAATGCCGCCCTGCAGGCCGGGGACAAGGTGCTGGTGGCGGTGGAGAACCGCGCCAACCGCGAGTACTTGAGCCAGCAATTGCAGACTTGGAAGATAACCTGCACGGCGGTGGGCACCGGCGAGGAAGCCATTCAGGTGCTGCGTGATGCTGTCCGGGTGCAGGGCCGCTTCAAGCTCGCCGTACTGGATCAAAAACTCCCGGGCATCGACGGGCTGGCCCTGACCCGGATCATCCGCCAGGAGGCGGCCCATGACGGTTTAAAGCTGGTCCTGCTGGAATCCGGATTGGAACCGGTCGATTCCCAAGTCATGGCGGCGGCGGGAGTGGACGCCTGCCTGCACCGGCCGTTGACGCAGTCCCGCATCCTGGATTGCCTGATGACCGTGAGCGCGCAGCCGGTCAATTTGCGCACGCGGCCGGTCACGCCGCAGCAGGCCGAGCAGGAACACACGGCGCAACTGCAACGGCGCAAAGTCAAACTGCTCCTCGTCGAGGACAATGCCGTGAATCAGAAGGTCACCCTGGGCCAGTTGCGCAAGCTGGGTTGTCAGGCGGATTGTGTCGGCAACGGGTTGGAGGCCTTGCAGGCGCTGGAGGCCATCCCGTATGAAGTCGTCTTGATGGACTGCCAGATGCCGGAGATGGACGGCTTCGAGGCGACCCGCGAGATCCGCCGGCGTGAAGCGTTGCCTTCTCGGGCTGCCTTTCCCCGGCCTCCGGTACACATCATCGCCCTGACGGCGAATGCCATGCAAGGCGACCGGGATCGCTGCCTCGCTGCGGGGATGAATGACTACATCAGCAAGCCCGTGAAGCAGGCCGATCTCAAGGAAGCCATCGACCGCTGGGCCGATCGAAATCCGCGCAAGCCGGCAGGGGGTACAGAAACATCGCCAACCGGGGCGGCTGTTTTCAATGCCGAGATGTTGCAAGCGGCCACCGCAGATGACTTGGAACAGACCGAGAGCCTCGTGCAAATCTATCTGGATGATGCTGCGAAAGGTTTGTCTGATTTGGAGGCGGCTTGTGACGCCCGTGCGCTGGAAGAGGTGAAGAAACTGGCACACCGCTTGCGCGGATCCAGCGCCACGATGGGGCTGGAACACATGGTCAAGGTCTTGGAAAAGATCGAACTGAAATCAGATCAAGGCTCGGTAGAGGCCTTCACGCCGCTTTTGCTGGAGTTGCAACGGCAGATGTCATTGGCACAGACGGCCCTGGAGAAGCATTTGCAGACGTTAAAGAAGTGAGGAACCGCGGGACTGAAACTAGCCCTTGATCAGTTTCAAGATATCTTCCGCAGCCTGGCGCGGATTGGCCGCTTGATAGATCGGGCGGCCGATGACCAGCCAGTTCGCCCCGGCATCCATGGCTTCCTTCGGGCCAAGCACCCGTTTCTGATCGCCCAATTCCTGACCGGCGGCGCGTACGCCCGGGGTGACGAGCTGCATTTCGGCGGGGAGAATCTGGCGGAGCAGGGCGATCTCCAGGGGCGAGCAGACCAGTCCGCGCAAACCGCTCTGGGCGGCAAGCGAGGCGAGGCGCTCCACCTGTTTGCCGACATCTTCGCCCACACCGGTTTCGGAAAGGGCCTGCTGGTCCATGCTGGTGAGGACGGTGACGCCGAGGACGAGCGGGGCGTTCACGCCCGCTTGCAGCGCGGTCTTTTGCGCGGCTTCCTCGGCGGCCTTCATCATCTCGCTGCCGCCGCAGGTATGGATCGTGAGCATGTCCACGCCCATGCGCGTGGCGGCGGCCACGGCCTTGGCCACGGTGTTCGGGATGTCGTGATATTTCAGGTCCAGAAAGACGCCCGCACCCGTGGCCTTGAGTTCCTTCACGATGGCGGGACCGGCGGAAGTGAAAAGTTCGCTGCCGATCTTGAGCGCACCCACGGAACCCTTGAGGGCGTTAGCGAGCTGGATGGCCTGTTCTGCCGTGGGGACGTCGAGGGCAACAATGATCGGATTGCGCATGGGCAGAAGCTAGCAAAACAGGGCGGTGAGCGTCACGCAGCAAATGAGAGGAAGGCATTGGCCGCAAAGAGGCGCAGAAGGCGCAAAAAGGAGAAGGAGAGGTAAACTTTCATCGTTTCTCTCAATATACCTAGATGTTTTATCAATTAATGAATGTTTGGAAATGCAGGCATGCTGAGATGCATGGAAATATTCATAATTGTTTATCCGATATGGGCGGCGGCGATTGTGTTGGCCTGGCCGCTGAGTGTCTGGATCTCCAAGGGACTGATGAGCCGTTTCCCGAAGCTAAGAGAGTTATTGTGGGGATATCAAATGCTGCCCTTGGCTTTTGCCTTGTCGCCCATGGTGACTGGCTTTTGGGATGGAGACATGGTGGTGTTTCCGGCCGCTTTGGGCATCGTGGTCGGCTTGCTGAATCCATCCGGGTTGCCGTCTGCTATTCAGGAACTCGTAAATTATTCCTTGGTGAGCTTTCTGATAACCTGGGGTGTTCTGTGGGGTGCGCGCTGCGTGATCGGCTGGATCAAGGAATGTTGGCAGAATGAGGAGGAGAGCGGCGAAAATTCGAAGTAATAGGGCACGGTTCGTCGAACCGGCAAGCCAATTGACGACGAGGACCAGAATCTAGCGTCCAGCATCCTGCCTCGCCTCTCTTTTGACATCCTCTGCGGCTTCACCTACTGTCCCTGCCGCATGAATGTGATTCGCCTGACAGCGACCAATTTCGCCGAACAGTTGCGGCAGTTGACCGGTCATAGCAGCCTGTTTGACCAGACGATCGAGGCGCGGACGCGCGAGATCGTGGACGGAGTGTATATGCGCGGCGATGCCGCGGTGCTGGAATTCACCGAGAAGTTCACCGGCGCGCATCTGGCCATCGAGGACTTGGCGGTGGGGCAGGCGGAGCTGGTCAACGCGGCGGTGCAGGCAGATGAAGGTCTGCGGCAGGCGGTGGATATCGCCAGCAGCAACATCGAGCTGTTCGCGCGGAAATCCCTCCGGAAGAACTGGACGGCCAAGAATCGCCAGGGGGCGACGGTGGGCGAGAAATTCGATCCCTTCCAGCGCGTGGGCATCTACATCCCGGGCGGCACGGCCCCCTTGGTATCGACCGCTTTGATGACGGTGACGCTGGCACGGGTGGCTGGGTGCAAAGAGATCGTGGTCTGTACGCCGTGCAATGCCGAGGGGAAGATCAATCCGGCGCTGCTCTTCGCGGCGCGTCATGCGGGCGCGACGGAGATCTATCGAGTAGGCGGAGCGCAGGCGATCGCAGCGATGGCTTATGGCACGCCGACGATCAAGCATGTGCAAAAAGTTTTCGGACCGGGCAACGCGTACGTCGTCACGGCCAAGCGTCTGCTCTTCGGTCATGTGGCCATCGATCTCTTGCCGGGGCCGAGCGAGGTGATGGTGATCGCGGATGATTCGGCAAATCCGAAATTCATCGCCGCCGATCTGCTGGCCCAGGCGGAACACGGTTCCGGCCATGAGCGCGTCTGGATGGTCACGACTTCCATCAAGCTGCTGCACGCCGTGGAGCGGGAGATCAACAACCAGTTGCCCAAGCTGTCACGGCATGAGTTCATCGGCAAGGCACTGCACAATCACGGGCATCTTATCTTGGTGAAATCCATGGACGTGGCGGCAGACGTGGCGAATGCGCTGGCACCGGAGCATTGCGAGATCATGACGAAGGATGCCGAGAAGCTGAGCGAGAAGATCACCACCGCCGGCGCGATTTTCCTCGGCGGTTACTCGCCGACGGTCATGGGTGATTACATGGCGGGACCGAGCCATACTTTGCCCACGGGCGGGGGCGGATTGTCCTTCGCCGGCTTGACGGTGGACCAATTCCAGCGCCGGACGAGCTTGGTGAAGTATAACCGGACGGCCTTGCAGAAATCCGTATCCACCATCCAGAAGTTCGCCGAGATGGAAGGCTTGGACGCACATGGCCGTTCCGCCACGATCCGGTTGGAGGGCAATAAGTGAGCGCGGGCAAAGTTTCGAAAAAGGGCAATTCCCCGGCGAAGCTGATCCGCCCGATGGTGCATGCGCTGCATCCGTACGTGCCCGGTGAGCAGCCACGCATACGCGGCTTGGTGAAGCTGAACACGAACGAGAATCCGTATCCGCCCTCGCCGAAAGTGATCGAGGCGACGAAGGCGGCGGTGGATGGGCGGTTGCGGCTGTATCCGAATCCCACGGCGCAGGCGCTCCGTGAGAGGCTGGCGAAGCTGCACAAGTGCGCGCCGGAAAACATCATCATCGGCAACGGCTCGGATGAATTGCTGATCATGGCGGTGCGGGCGTTCACGGAGCCGGTGGCGACGGGGGCGCCCGTGGACAAGACGACGGTGCAGTATTTCACGCCGAGTTATTCGCTCTACCCGGTGTTGTCGGACATTC
Source organism: uncultured Verrucomicrobiota bacterium (assembly GCA_964589735.1). GTDB lineage: Bacteria > Verrucomicrobiota > Verrucomicrobiia > Limisphaerales > JAEYXS01 > JAEYXS01. Next base: position 10,863 of record CAZPUL010000028.1, read on the forward strand.
ATGGTTCGCGCACGAACGGCGTGCCGTTGAAGGCGGACTTCGGGATTCCGACGGTGGCGGAGTTGAAGAAGGGCAAGCAATGGCGGTTCAATGCTGCGCTGACTTTCGTCACGACGCCCAACGCTCCGAGCGGGCGTGGTTATTCGGTGGCGGAACTGGAGGCGCTCTGTCAGGCGCAGAAGGGGATCATCGTCTTGGATGAGGCGTATGTGGACTTTGCCAAGGAGAATGCCTTGGACCTTGCGTTGAAGTATCCGCATGTGATCGTTTCGCGGACGTTTTCGAAGGCGTATTCGCTCTGCTTCCAGCGAGTGGGCTATTTCGTTGCGCATCCGGAAGTGGTGGCGGCGCTGGATAAGATCCGGGACAGCTACAATGTGAACGGGCTGGGGCAGGTGGCGGCACTAGCGACCTTGGGCGACCTGCCGTATTACCGCGCTAACTTCAAGAAGATCATCGCTACCCGGACCCGCCTGACTGAGACCTTGACCCGGTTGGGCTTCACGGTGTTGCCGAGCCAGACGAACTTCATTTTGGCCAAGCCGCCGCAATTCCCAGCCGAGCAGTGGTTGGGCAAGTTGCGTGACCGCAAGGTGTTAGTGCGGTGGTTCAAGTATCCGGAGGTACGGGATTATCTGCGGATCACGATCGGGTCGGAGGGGGAGGCGGAGGTGCTTCTCAAGGCGGTGAAGGGAATCTTGAAAGGGGCGAGGTGAGAAGGGCGAAGCCGGTTGCACCGGCGGGCCAATTGAGGAAAACATCGAACATCGAGTGGGGAGGTTGGATGCGGCTTGCTGGACTGGGCATGGCGTGGCGGGAAGCGACGATGACGGTGACGTAAATCGCGAGGCGGTTGGAGATGGGGTCGCGGGGTGCGGTGAGCAATTTGCTGAACCGGACATGAAGAGAAATATTACAATGGGTGGGACTGACCCCTTTACTGAGTGGCGCCGTAGCCAACCTTGACAACTGATTTCGATTCACGCCCAATCGGAATCGAAAAGCGAAACGAAAGTTTGGTAAGCGAAGCTACCCCGCAATGGTTCAGCCCATGAAGTCGTCGCCTGTTCAATCCATGCGTTCTCTGCTCGCCATCGTCTGCATTTTGGCATGGCTCACGGGTCTCTCGCTGGGCGCGGCGGAATCCCGCCCCAACGTCGTTTTCATCGTCATTGATAATGTGGATTTCGGCTATCTGGGCAAATGCTACGGCGGCACCAGCCTGACGCCTCATCTTGATCGCATCGCGGAGCGCGGCGTGAAATTCACACGGGCCTATGCGGTCACGCCGTTGTGCGTGCCGAGCAGGTACACCTGCCTGAGCGGACGCTATGCCTCGCGCGGACACGCCACGGCAAATGAGGATGACGACGGGGAAGGCGGCAGCCACGTGGCGCTGGAAGCAGACCGGCCAAACCTGCCCAAGGTGATGCATCAAGCCGGTTACCGAACCGGCTTCGTCGGCAAGTATCACCTCGAGTCGGAGAAGTATGACCGCTTCCGTGGCAAAAATGGCGACGTCTTCGGCACCGAGGCGGATGCGTGGTTGAAGCAGCGCAGCGCGTGGCTGACGGGGCGCATCAAGGAGCGGGGGTTTGATTTCGTCGCCGCGCCGATCGACTTCCGCGTGTCGCAGTTCAAGGGCATCGACCTCTACGGCGAGCGCTACAGCCACAACCTTGAAGTCGAGGTGCTCGGCGCACTGAATTTCATCGAACAAAGCAAGGAGCAGCCGTTCTTCCTCTACCTATCAACCCATCTCCTGCATCTGCCGATCGATGCACGGCTGTTGCTGGATGATTACGCAAAGTATGGCCGCGTGACCGAGGGCGGTTTACTGCCAGAGGCGCCAAAAGTGCCAATGCCCTCGCGCAAGGAAATCTACGACACCGCCAAAGCTGCGGGCGCCAAGACCGCGCAGCAATTCGGCATGCACTGGCTGGACTGCGGCATCGGCGCGGTGGTGCATCGCCTCGAGGAACTCAAACTGCTGGACAACACGCTGCTCGTCGTCTTTTCAGACAACAACCAGCGCGGCAAGGAGACGCTCTACGAAGGCGGGGCGCGCGTCCCGCTGCTGGTGATGTGGCCGCAGCGGCTGAAAGCCGGCACCGAATGTGACCGCATCGTCGCCAACACGGATTTTGCGCCCACTATTTTTGCCGCCTGTGGAATCACGCCGCCCGCCGGCATGATACTCGATGGCCGCAACTTCCTGCCGGTGCTCGCCAGCGCCAAGGCGCCGTGGCGCGAGGCGCTGCTCCTCGAAAACGGGCACACGCGTGCGATCGTCACCGACCAGTGGAAATACGTCGCGCTGCGCTATCCGCCTGAGGTGCAGGAAAAGATCGCGGAAGTGGACCGCACCGGAAAATTCCCGCCCCTGACAGCGAAAGCCGAGTTGTTTTTCGACAAGTTCAAAAAGACCCTCACGCCCGAGCAATGGAACTTCGCGCGCAACTCATGGCGCTGGCACACGCAGGGAAACAACTACATGAAGTCCATCGACGACTTCCCCTTCCAGTTCGACCCGGATCAATTGTTCGCGATCGGCAGTGGTCTGGCCCCGCAGGACACGAAGAACCTGGCCAACACCCCCGCAAATGCCGAGGTGCTCGCGGACATGAAAGCAAAGCTCAAGCAAGCGCTCATCCCGCTCGAACAGCCCTTCGGCGAGTTCGGTACGAAATATCCGGCCGCGCCCGCCCCCATGTCGCGCAAGCAAAAGCGTCAGCTGGCGAAGTGACGCATCCCGGCCAGCATCCGGGAAAGATTCGGATCCCTGCTCGGCCCGCGGCAGGGTCCCCCTTTTTTATTGGCGGGTAATACAGGGTTAAACAAGAGGCGTAAAAATTCTTCGTTGGCAATTTCTTGAGGGGCAATGGATTAGGGATGTTAACTTTGGTTTCGCAAAATGTTAATGGATGGTTGACGGTTTTTTGATATGGTTTCGAGTGCTGGCAACTCGTAGCCGGCCTAGAGGAGGTTAGACAGAATGGTGTTTCCGTCACTCTGCTCCCTGATCTTTGACATAGTTCTTTCGAGGAACAAAGAGGTGGCCTGAAGGCCGAGCCGGGGACCCCGACCAAATGGCGCGGGGTAAATTTACGATTTTGGAAGTACGATTTACGAACGGATTGCTTAAATCGGAAGGTTTTGTGGTTTGGTGGTGACTGGTGGATTTTGCAGTCATTGTCGGAGGGTTGTTTCCTGAGGTGTTGCGCGGGCTTTTGCATCAGCACTGTGTCTGGTGAAATCAGTTTCGTGGTCACGGAGGCGTTCCCAAAGCGGAGGAATGGCGCAGGTTGACGCTTGTGCCTACGTTCCAGGCGAGAAAGACGAACTACAGTTTTAGGCGGATTATGGGGGGCGGCACCCCTCATCCTCAGTCCTTCTCCTGCGCTCCGACAGAGTCGCGAGTTCGGGAGAAGGAAGGCGGCGGGGGATTTGTTCGCCGGGCTGGCTAGATTTGCCCATGGGTTAGCCACTTTTGCTTATCCGGTGGTTTAAGCTTGGTCTTGGGGCGGAAGGGTGGTAACGGTAATAAACGATGGTTTTAGGTGAAGCCGTTGGAAGGTGCGGGCGGGCAATTGACGCTTGACGCTCCCTTTAACGATTTTTACCTTATACAAAACGATTTATTGCTGGGTCGGCCAGCAGCGAGCGTAAGTCGGAGATAAATTCTGCCGACTTTTTTATTCCCCTGATGGGGAGATAACTGACAGCAGCCTTATGAACGCCGAATTTTTAGCCAGTCTGGAGTTTTGGGAAAAAGAGAAGGGCATTAGCAAGCAGACTCTGGTGACTGCGGTGGAAGAAGCGTTGGTGTCTGCGGCCAAGAAAGCCGTGGGACCAGCGCGTGAGCTGCGTTGTATCATCAACCCGAAAACTGGTGATATCCAAGCCTTTGCGCGTTTGATCGTGTCGGACAAGGTCATCTCCAAGCACGACCAGATTTCCCTGATCGATGCCCGCCGGATCAATCCCAACGCCGCGTTGGGTGAAGAGCTGGAAGTGGAAGTGACCCCCACGGGTTTCGGTCGCATCGCCGCGCAATACGCCAAGCAGGCTCTGCTCCAGCAGGTGCGCCGGGCGGAGAAGGATTTGATCTACGCCGAGTTCAAGGACCGCACCGGTGACATCGTGAGTGGGGTCGTCCGCCGGTTCGAGCGCTCGGATGTGATCGTGGACTTGGGCCGTTACGAGGCGTTGATGCCGAATCGTGAGCGGGTGCCGATCGAGGAATACCAGATCGGCGAGCGCATCCGTTGCTTCGTCAAGGCCGTGGAACATACCAACCACGGTCCCGAAATCATTTTGTCCCGCGCCGACCCGCAATTCGTGGTGAAGCTGTTCCAGTTGGAAGTGTCCGAGATCAGCGATGGCACGGTGGAGATCAAGTCGGTGGCGCGCGAACCCGGCTTCCGCACGAAGCTGGCCGTTTACTCCCGTGATTCCAAAGTGGATCCGGTCGGCGCCTGCGTCGGTCTGCGCGGCCAGCGCGTGAAGAATATCGTCCGCGAACTCAACAATGAGAAGGTGGATATCATCAAGTGGGATGCGAACATCCGCACGTTCATCACGAACGCGCTGGCACCGGCCCAGTTGAAGAATTTTGATGTGGATGAGAACAGCCGTCGCGTGCGTATCCTGGTGAGCGAGGACCAGTTGTCCCTGGCCATCGGCAAGCGCGGCCAGAACGCCCGCCTGACCTCGAAGCTGACCGGCTGGCATGTGGACATCCAGCAGGAGCAGGTCACGACGGTGGGCTTTGAACAGAAGGTGGCCGGGGCGGTGAAGGAAGTTGCCGCGATCCCGGGCATCAGCAGTGCGGATGCCGATGTGCTGGTGCACCACGGCTTCCTCGGGCTGGAATCGCTGTTGCAGGCGGAGTTGAACGACCTGCAGGAGATTCCGCAACTGGCGGACCGCGCGCAGACGATATTTGACGCGGTGCAGGCTGAATCATTGCGCCGCCGCCTGTTGGGTGACGGCGGACAAGGTTAAAATGACAGCGGCTATCGTTTGATGGCCGAGGTGCCCATGAGAACGACGAGGGTAGCGGCGGAGATCAGAGAAAAATTTATATGCCGGTTCGTATTTACGACATTGCAAAGAAGTTGGGACTCGAGAGCAAGGACGTCCTTGCCAAGGCCAAAGAGCTCGGCATAAACGAGGCGCGCGTAGCGTCCAGTTCCCTCGACAAGATCACGGCGGAGTATTTGGAGGAGCAGATGGGTGGCAGCGCCGTGCCGCCCTCCGCCACGCCGACCCCCGCGCCCGAAGCCGAGCCGGTCCGGATCATCGTCGCCCCGCCAGAACCAGAACCTGAACCGGAGCCCGAACCAGTTGCCGAGCAACCGGCCAGCGAAACGCCCGCCGAACCGTCCGGTGAGCAAGTCTCGCCGGAGGTGTCGTCCGCACCCGTTGCCGAAACGTCAGCCGCTCCGGTGGAGCCGCCCGCTTCCGAAGAGATTTCCTCCGCGGCTGCTGCTGCGCCCGCCGCACCAGCACCGACTCCGCCGGCCAAGCCCGTGGAGACCGGACCGAAGCTCGGCGAGAAGATCGGGTTCATCAATTTGCCCAAAAAAGCGGCTCCGCCCACGCCGCCCGCGCAGCCGGCCCAAGCAAGTCGCCCCGGCGATCGCGGCAATGCCCCGCAAGGCCAGCAACGCCCCGGCCAGTTCGGCCAACGGCCCGGCCAGCAACAGAACCGCCCCGGTCAGCAAGGCCAGAATCGCGGTCCCGACCAGCGCTTCGGCAACAGCCGCCAGGGCGGCTACCAGCAGAACCAGTTTGGCCGCGGCCAACAACCGCAGCAGCGTCCCGCTCCGGCACCCGCCGCTCCGGCGAAACCTTCCGGTCCGGTGCTGCCGAGCAATGCTCCGGTCATCATGATGAAGGCCCCGGTGGTCGTCCGTGAACTGGCCGAGCAGCTTAAGCGCAAGCCGTTCCAGTTGATCGCCGACCTGATGGAGCAGGGTGTTTTCGCGAACGTCAACCAGGCCATCGAGGAAGATGTGGCCAAGCGTTTGTGCGCCAAGCACGGCGTGAAGTTCGAGCTGGAGAAGCGCGAACGCGGCGGTGGCGTGGTGCATGCCCCGATCAAGAAGATCGAGGACGATGAAGACGACAAGCCGGAACAGTTGAAGCCGCGTCCGCCGGTGGTGACGATCATGGGGCACGTGGACCATGGCAAGACGACCTTGCTGGACAGCATCCGCAAGGCTGACGTGGCCGCCGGTGAGGCGGGTGGCATCACCCAGCACATCGGTGCCTACACGATTTCCTTCCCGCATCCGGAACGCAAGGGCGAGGTCCAGCAGATCACCTTCCTCGACACCCCGGGTCACGCCGCTTTCAGTGCGATGCGTGCCCGCGGTGCGAACGTCACCGACATCGTCGTGCTCGTGGTGGCGGCGAACGACGGGGTGATGCCGCAGACGCTTGAGGCGCTCAGCCATGCGCAAGCGGCGAACGTGAAGATCATCGTGGCCGTCAACAAGTGCGACCATCCGAACGCCAACCCGTTGAAGGTGCGCCAGCAGTTGCAGGAAAAAGGCCTGGTGCCGGACGATTGGGGTGGTGAAACGATCTATGTGGACTGTTCCGGCCTCACGAAGCTGGGCATCGACAAGCTGCTGGAGATGATCCTGCTCCAGTCGGACATGATGGAATTGAAGGCGAACCCGGACCGCAAGGCCAAGGGCAACGTCATCGAGTCCGGTCTCCAACCCGGTGGTCCGACCGCCACGGTGCTGGTCCGCAAGGGCACGCTCAAGGTGGGTGATGTCATCCTGTGCGGTGAGCATTACGGCAAGGTCCGTGCGCTCATCAACGAGGACGAGAAGCGCATGCAGTCCGCCGGCCCGTCCTACGCCGTCAAGGTGCTGGGGCTGAATGGTGTGCCGGATGCCGGCGCCGAGTTCGTGGTGCTGGACAACGAGAAGCAGGCCCGCGAAGAGGCCGGCAAGCGGATTCAGGCCGCCCGGGATGAGGCGGCGCAAGAGAGCCGGCCCAAGGTCAGCCTGGAGAATCTTTTCGACACATTGGCCGAAAGCTCCGCGAAGGTGCTCAAGGTCGTGGTCAAGGCGGACACGCAAGGTTCGCTCGAAGCCATCGTCGATGCGCTCAACAAGATTGAGTCCGACAAGGTCTCCATCGAGGTGCTCCATTATGCCGTGGGTACCATCACGGAATCCGACGTGCTGCTGGCCTCGGCTTCCAAGGCGGTCATCCTTGGTTTCCACACCCGCATCGACAACGGGGTGGCGGATGTGGCCAAGCGCGAGGGCATCCAGATCAAACTCTACTCCATCATCTACGAACTTGTGGACCAGATGAAGGACGCGATGGCCGGTCTGCTCGACCCGCTCGTCAAGGATGTGGTCGTGGGCTCGGCGGAAGTGCGCCAGATATTCCAGCTCTCCAAGGGCGGCAATGTGGCCGGTTGCTCGGTCACCACGGGCCGTCTGGTCAAGGGCAAGGTGCGCGTCATGCGCCGCAAGAGCCTCATCTTCGAGGGTGGCATGTCCTCCCTGCGCCGGTTCCAGGACGAGGTCAACGAAGTGCGTTCGGGCATGGAGTGCGGTATCCGGCTGGACGGTTTCAACGACTTCCAGATCGGTGACGCCATCGAATGTTTCACGCAGGAGAAGGTGGCGCAGAAGCTGTAACGGGTGTAAGGTCTAAGCCGATATGGCATCTGTTCGCACAGAACGTGTGCGCGAGCTGGTCAAGCGCGCCTTGGGTGAAATCATCCGCCGGGAGTTCCCGACGAATGAATGCGGCATCATTTCGGTGAATGACGTGCAGATGGCGGGCGACTTCCAATCCGCCACGGTCTTCCTCAGCATCATCGGCACCAAATCCCAGAAGCAGAAGGGCGAGGAGAAACTGCAAGCCGACCGCAAGCACATCCAAAGCCTGCTGGGCAAGGAAGTGGTCCTTCGCTACACGCCCGTCCTGCGGCTGGTGGTGGACGATTCCATCGAGCGGGGTGACCGCGTGCTCCAGATCATCCAGGAGCTGGAGGAGAAGAAGAGCGACCCGGCTTCATGAAATCCGTTCCGAAAACTGTCCAGCGCATCATCGATACGGTGCGCAACTCCAAAACCTTTTGTGTGGTCGGTCACATCCGGCCGGATGGCGATTGCATCGGCTCCCAGCTCGGTCTGACTTTGGCTTTGCGCAATCTGGGCAAGGATGCCGTTTGCTGGAATCAAGATCCCGTTCCGCAAAAACTTTCTTTCCTCGACCCTGACAAAGTGGTCTCCACGCCGGTCGTCGGGCAGCGTTTTGATTGCGTCATCGCCACGGACTGCGCCAGCCATGAACGGCTCGGCACGGTGACGGAGCACATCAAGGACCGGGGCATCCTCATCAACATCGACCATCACGGCAGCAATACCCGCTATGGCGATATCAACTGGATCTCGCCGAAGGAACCTTCCTCAGGGGAATTGATCTTCCGGTTGATGAAGGATGCGAAGTGGCCGGTCACACCTGCCATCGCCAACTGTCTTTTCACCGCGGTCAGCACGGACACGGGTTCGTTCCAGTATCCTTCCACGCGGCCCTCGACGTATCACACGGCGGCGGAGCTGGTGAAGAACGGGGCGGAGCTGGGGCGCATCTGTCACGAAGTCTATCAGTCGTATCCGCTCTCGCGCGTGCGCCTGTTGCAGCACGTGTATAATTCCTTCCGCCTCGTGCACGATGACCAGATCGCCTATTTTTGGCTGAAACCGGCGGATTTTGCGCGGACGGGGGCGACCACGGCGGACAGCGAAGGCCTCATCGATCATGTGCGGGACATCGAGCCGGTGGTGGTGGCGTGTGTCTTTGAGGAACTGGAGCCGGACGTGGCCCGCATCAGTTTGCGCTCGAAGACCACGCAGGTGAATGTCAGCGCCATCGCCCAGGAGTTCGGCGGTGGTGGTCATCCGGCGGCGGCCGGGGCGAGGATCAAGGGCAGTCCGCTGGCGGTGCAGCGGAAAGTGCTGGCGGCGATACGCAAAGCTTTGGACGCGGTAAAATCATGAGTCTGCAGAATTTCGAGGCGCTGGACGGCGCCCTGTTGGTGGACAAACCCGCCGGGATGACCTCGCACGATGTAGTGGACGAGGTGCGCCGCTATTTCAATATCAAGAAGGTGGGCCATTGCGGCACGCTGGATCCGAACGCGACCGGTTTGCTGATCCTCGTTTTGGGCAAGGCCACCAAGCTCTCCGAGCGCCTGATGTCCGATGACAAGGTGTATGAGGGGACGGCCAAGTTCGGCGAGACCACGGACAGTTACGATATCGATGGGGAACTGGTGAGTTCCTTGCCGGTGCCGCCGCTGACGGTAGATATCCTCAATCAGGAAGCGGAGACGTTCATCGGGGACATCCTGCAAACCCCGCCCATGGCCTCCGCCATCAAGGTGAACGGGGTGCCGCTCTACAAACTCGCCCATAAAGGGGTGGAAGTGGAGCGCAAGTCCCGCCTCATCCACATCTACACGTATCGCTTCACCTCGTATGAGGAGCCTTTGGGAGCCTTCAAGGTCGCCTGCACGAAGGGCACTTATGTGCGCAGTCTGGTGCATGATCTGGGGCAGAAAATCGGTTGCGGGGCGCATCTCACCACCTTGCGCCGCACCGTGTCCGGCAAGTTCGATGTGGCGGATGCGCTGCATCTGGACAAGCTGCTGGTCTTGAAACCAGCCGAACTGGCCGCCCGCGTGATCCCTTTCTTGAAACTCACCTGAGCCGCCGAATCCCATGAAGATCATTCGCTCCGCCCGCGAACTGCAAACTGGTGGACCAAAAGTGTCTTTGGCCATCGGCTTTTTTGACGGTGTCCATCTCGGTCACCAGCAAGTGATCCGGCAAACCATCCTGGATGCGCAGCAGCAGGAAGGGCTTTCCCTGGTCGTCACCTTTGACCGGCATCCGGCGGAGATCATCGCGCCGGATCGGGTGCCGCCGCTCATTTACAACCAGCAACAACGTGTGCAAGCCATCGGGTCGCTGGGGGCGGACGCCTTGCTGCTGCTGCCGTTTGATGAAGCGTTCAGCCAGGTGGACGGGGAGGCCTTTGTGCGCGGGTTGGCCAGTGACTTGGGCCGCATCCACAGCATCTGCGTGGGCGAGAATTTTGTCTTCGGTCACAAACGCAGCGGGGATGTGGCGTTGCTGCGCCGCTTAGGAAAGGAGCTGCGCTTCACCACGCATGGACTGGAAGCGGTTTCATTGGGCAATGAGGCGGTAAGCAGCACACGCATCCGCGAGACCATCCGGCAGGGGGAGCTCGATCTGGCCGGGCAATTGCTGGGGCGTGATTATTCGCTCGCGGGTGCCATCATTGCGGGCGATCAGGTGGGGCGTAAGCTGGGCTTCCCTACGGCGAATGTGGATGTGCGTGGTCGCGTGACGCCGCCTCATGGCGTCTATGCCGCACATGCCCGCGTGGCGGGCAAGACATGGCGCGCGGCGGTGAACATCGGTCTGCGCCCGACCTTGCGGGAAGCGCAACCCACCTTGCACGTGGAGGCGCATCTGCTCGATTTCTTGGGCGAGATCTACGAGCAGCCCATGGAATTGTCCTTCGTGCAAAAGCTGCGGGACGAGCAGCGCTTTCCTTCCCTTGATGCGCTGAAGGCGCAGATCCAGACCGATATCCGGCAAGTGCGGGAGCTGTTCGCGGCCTGCGAATAGAGCCGGCCAAAGCGAGGCTCAGGCTTTGGTCCAGGGATGAGGTGTCTTCTATTCCGCCACCAGCACTGGTCATGTGAATGGTGCCGGAGCGGACGGGGTTAACACAGGCCGGGCTAACCAGTACCCTTGATGGTGGCCTCCAGGACCCGGGCTAAATCTTGGATCTTGTAAGGTTTGGAGAGGACTCCTTCGAACCCGTTTTCCTGATGATTGGCCATGATGGGGTCATTGGAATAGCCGCTGGAGACGATGGCCTTGGCCTTGGGATCGAGCTCTTTGATCAGTTTGACAGCATCTTTGCCACCCATGCCGCCGGGAACGGTGAGGTCCATGATGGCGACATCGAACCGTTTGCCGGCGGACATCGCATCGCGGTAACGGTTGACTGCCTCATTGCCATGGGCCGTGGTCTCCACCTCGTAGCCGATGGCTTCGATCATGGATTTGAGGAGGTCGCGGATGCGTTCATCGTCATCCATCACCAGGACGCGGCCCTGACATTTGGTCAGAGGCGTGAGATCGATCTTAGTCTGGCGCAGCGGCTTGTCCGAGGCGGGCAGGTAGATGCGGAAGATGGTGCCATCCCCGACGGCGGATTGCACGGTCATCAAGCCATTGTGGTTGCGGACAATGGAATAGGAAGTGGCGAGGCCGAGACCGGTGCCGGAAGCCTTGGTGGTGAAGTAGGGGTCGAAGATCTTAGGCAGGATGTCGGGCGCGATGCCGATGCCTTCATCCTGTACCGCCACCTGCACGTAGCGGCCGGCGGGCAGATGGATGCCGGAATTGGCATCGAGCGTGACGTTGCGGCTGCTGACCTTGATGCTGCCGCCGTTGGGCATGGCCTGCACGGCATTGATGACCAGGTTGTCCATCACCTGGCTGATCTGGCCTTCGTCCACTTCAACGGGCCAGAGTTCCGGGTCCAGCTCGAAGTGGCATTGGACCTTGGAGCCGTGGAGGACGAAGCCGGTGGTGTCTTTGATCAACTCGGTGATGGAGGCGGTCTGTTTGATGGGGGCGCCGCCCTTGGCGAAGGTGAGCAGTTGCAAGGTCAGATCGCGGGCGCGCAAGCTGGCTTTCTCCGCTTCATCCAAGCGGGTCTGGGCCGGGGTGGAGGAGTTGATCTGCATCTTGGCGATGGAGATGTTGCCGATGATGACAGTGAGGATGTTGTTGAAATCATGGGCGATGCCGCCCGCGAGGATGCCGAGCGATTCCAATTTGCTGGCGCGCAGCAATTCTTCCGCCGTGCGCGCTTCATCCGTCACATCGCGGAAGACCAGCACGCTGCCGAGCAGGCGGCTGTCTCCGCCGTAGATCGGGCTGCAGGAGAAAGAGATGCGGCGCTCGGTGGGCACACCCACAAGTAAGGCTTGCTGGCTGTGCAGCTCCACCTGGCCATTCGCGCGAATCACCTTGGTGACGGGGCTCTCGAGCATCTCGCCGGATTTGAGGTGTTGCAGTTTCAACCAGCGGGAGAGCGGCTGGCCCAGCACGTCACTCTGATGGCAGCCCAGCATGTGCTCGGCGACGCGGTTCAGCAGAACGATGTTTTCCGCGGTGTCGGTCGCTACCACGCCTTCACCGATGGAGCGCATGGTGACGGAGAGCAGTTCCTTCTCCTCCTCCAGGGCATCGGCCACATGCCGTTGCTCGGTGACGTCCATGGCCAGGGTGATGACGCTGATGACCTTGCCATCGCGGTCCATGACGGGGGTGTTGTACCAGTCGCAGACGATGATGCGGCCGTCCTTGGTGCAGTTCTGGTTGGTGCTGCGGGTGCCAAAGCGATTGGCGACAAGCAAGGCCTGCCAGACTTCATTGACATGGCGGCGGGCAGATTCAGGGACAATGAGTTCCGAGGCGTGCCGGCCGAGTGCCTCTTGGGCGGTGTAACCGAAGGTCTTTTCGGCGCCGGGATTCCAGTCCAAGGCATGAAAGCCGAGGTCCCATTCAATGACGGCCAGCGGAGTCTGCTCGAAATGCAGTTTGAGTTTTTGCTCGGAGCGATAGCGGGCTTCCTCGGATTTCTTGCGGTCCGTGATGTCCATCATGGAGCCGATCATGCGGATGACCTCGCCGCTTTCGTCACGCAGGATATAGCCGCGATCAATCACGGTGGCGTATTCGTTATCGCCCCGGCGGAAGCGGTATTCATCGGCCCAGAACTCGCCGCCTTTTTTCAGTGCCGATTCCAATCCGCGAACCACCCGGACCCGGTCCAAGGGATGGATCTTCTCCTCCCACCAGTCGACGGAGGGTTCGATCTTATCGGTCCCGTAGCTGAAGCTCAGCGCCATGGCTTCATTCCAGGTGATGCGATTTTTGAGGACATCCCAGTCGTAGATGATGTCGTTGGTGGCTTTGTTGACGAGCCGGAAGCGTTCTTCGCTTTCGGTCAGATTGCCCGAGAGCCGTTCCGCCAGGGCCCGGGCCCGGACCTGGCTCCAGGTGATGCCGAAGAGGGCGGCGCTGATGAGGAGACCGCCCACAAGACTGAGCTGGGGCAGGTAATTCTCCGAGTTTTCAAAGAATTCCGGCAACGCTTCTACGTGCATGGTCCAGGTGTGGCCAGCAAAGTTGAAGGAGCGCTCTTCATGAAAATCCGGGTCGTTTACCAGCAGGGAGGCACCCTTGGTTTGGGTGGAATAGAATTGCTGACGGGGCTGGCCGGGCAGGGATTCGGTGAAGGCGAAATGGAGCAGGTCACGACGGGCTTCTTCCAGCAGCACGGAGAAGAGCCGTTCCACTTCCATGATGCCCACGGCATAGCCGGCCACGGCTTGCTGGGCGGCAGGGTTCTGGTGGTAGATGGGCAGCACCAGCAGCACGCAGTTTTTTTCGGCATTGCCGGGCAGCAAAGCCAGTTTGACAGGGCGGGACGCTTCTGGCCGGTTGGTGAGCAGGGCCTTGTCCAGAGCGGACTGCACTTCGGGCAAGGCGGCCAAATCAAGCGGTTTTTTTTGGATGGGGTAGATGCTGTCCGGGGCCAGCAGCACGACCGGGTAATGAACTTCCCCGGTGATGGCCGGGAGTCTGAACTCCGGAGTTCCCTGGGCTTGGATCACCCGCTCGAAGGATTCTTTTTCGGTGACGGGCACATGTTTGGCAAACGCGATGCCGTTGAAGGCCGGGAAGCGCAGTCCCAGGTCCATGCTGGTGATATAGCGTTCCCATTCCTGCGGCTCGACCACGACGCTGGCCTCGAAGAATCCGCGGGTCTCGCGCAAGGCGGGAAAATGCTGGCGGGCGCGTTGCTCCATCTGCCGGTGGTTTTCCCGCACCAGGGCACGGAAACGCGTGAGGTCGTGTTGCTCAACAGTGACTTTTACCCGATGCCAAACTATAAGTGCGGGCGCAAGCGAGATGAACAGGACCAGATAGGCGGCCCAGAACTGTCTGAGATGATTCCCCAAAATTGACTTCCGCGCAGGCGACATAGCGGCCAAAACTGGTGGGAGGATAGGTCAATTAATCGACATGGCAAATGGATTCCAGATTGCTTTCGCCGTCCGGAGAGCTTTTTCTGAACGCATCTGCCACGGGATTGTCTCTTGGGGAGCAGGTATTTGCTGAAAAAACATGAGTACAGGAATTAGCGCGATCAACGCCGCAGTGCAGGAAGCCTCGGCCTTTGTCCCCGGCTTGCTGGGGGAGATCAACCGGGTGGTCGTCGGCCAGAAGTATCTGGTGGAGAGGCTGGTCATCGGGTTGCTGGCCAATGGACACGTGTTGCTGGAAGGTGTCCCGGGGCTGGCCAAGACGTTATCGGTCAAGACGCTGGCCAACTCTCTGAACGTCCGGTTCTCCCGGCTCCAGTTCACGCCGGACATGCTGCCGGCGGATGTCATCGGTACACAGATCTTCAATCCGCAGTCCGGTGCTTTCACGACACGCAAGGGACCGGTCTTCGCCAATATCGTCCTCGCCGATGAGATCAACCGGGCTCCGGCGAAGGTGCAAAGCGCCTTGCTGGAGGCGATGCAGGAGCGGCAGGTGACTATCGGGGACAAGACGTATCCGCTCGAGGAGCCCTTTCTGGTGCTGGCCACGCAGAACCCGATCGAGCAGGAGGGGACGTATCCGCTGCCGGAAGCACAGGTGGACCGGTTCATGTTGAAGTTGAAGATCGGGTATCCTTCCCGCGATGAAGAACGGCTGATCCTTGACCTCATGGCGCGCACTTCGGGTTTGCCCAGTGCTCAAGCGGTGGTCAGCCCGAAACAGATCCTCGATGCGCGGCAGGTCATCAATGACATCTACATCGATGACAAGGTGAAGGACTACATCGTGGATTTGGTTTGCGCGACGCGTGAGCCACGGAACTACAAGATCAATCTCGATGGGATGATCCAGCTCGGCGCGTCACCGCGGGCGACCATCGCGCTCACGCTTTCGGCCAAGGCGCATGCCTTCCTGAAGGGGCGCGGGTATGTGACGCCGCAGGACGTGAAGAGCATCGCCATGGACGTGCTGCGGCATCGCGTGACGGTGACTTATGAGGCCGAGGCGGAAGACAAGACCAGCGAGATCATCGTGCAGAAGCTGCTGGATGAGCTGCCGGTGCCGTGACAAGTCAGTAGCGATGACTCAGATCTTCAGGGTCCCTGGCCGTATGAAACACTGCAATCACCACGATTCTTTCCGGCTCAATCCAGAAATGGATTGTGTAAGGGAAGCGGCTCATCACCGCCCGGCGGCTTTCGTGTCTGGTCTGAGCGAATCTTTCCGGGGTGCGGCTGATTTGGGCAAGCATGGATTCAACTGCACTTTTGAATTCATCACCCAGTCCGGCTTTCGCGCGGTTGTACCAGTCAATCGCCTCAAGAAACTCTTCTTCGGCAATGCGTCGGAAGACTACGGAGCGCTTCATTTCTTGGCAGATAGACGCGCTTCTGCTTTGGCTCTCACCTCTTCCCACGGGACAACGTCGTTGGGATTAATTTTGTGCTCCTTGATGCGGCGTTCCAGTTCGGCTGATTCGCGGAGAGTGAGGCCGTCACTATCTGGCTCAAGTTCCTCACGCAGATGCTCGAAGACGGTCAATTGCTCGTCCTTGGGCAGCTTGCGGATTTGTTCCAGAATTTCGCCTGCGCTCATGTCATTTAATTTACGCCGTCTGGCGAAGCTGACAAGGTGTAATCTGTCATGATTCCCCGCGAGATACTCAAGAAAGTGCGGCAGATCGAGTTGCGCACCAGCCGGCTGGTGAGCGAGTCGCTCTCCGGGCATTATCACAGTGTCTTCAAGGGGCAGGGGATGAATTTCGATGAGGTGCGCGAGTATCAGCCGGGGGATGAGGTGCGGTCCATCGACTGGAATGTGACGGCGCGGATGAATCATCCCTTTGTGAAGAAGTTCGTGGAGGAGCGTGAGTTGACGGTGATTTTGCTGGTGGATGTCAGTGCGTCCGGTTGGTTTGGCTCGGGTGGGCAATCCAAGCGGGAACTCGCGGCGGAGATCGCTTCGGTGCTCGCGTTCTCAGCGATCCGCAATCAGGACAAGGTGGGCGTGCTGCTCTATAGCGATGTGGTGGAGAAGTATATTCCGCCGCGCAAGGGGCGGCGGCATGTGCTGCGGGTGATCCGTGAAGTGTTGTGCTTTGAGCCGCAATCGCGCGGGACGGATCTGCGCAATGCGATCGATTTCCTGAACCGCGTGGTCAGCCGTCATGCCATCGTGGTGCTGGTGTCGGATTTCCTAGAGCAGAACCGCACGGGCGTCACGAAGCCGCGCGCTGAACGAAAACTTTCCGCAGTGGCCACGGCGGCCATCCGGCAGGCGAATCGCCGGCATGATGTGGTGGCGGTGCAGATCTCGGACCGGCATGAAATGGAGCTGCCCAAGGTGGGGCGCTTGACGCTGCGTGATGCCGAATCCGGTGAAGTGCTGGAAGTGAACACGAATGATGAGGGCTTCCGCAGCCGTTTCCGCGAACGGCAGGAAGGCGAATTGAGCGAGCTCACGAAATTCTTCCGGTCACTGGGCATCGATACCATCCGCCTGCGCACGGATGAGGCGTATGGGGCGGCGCTGGCCAGCTTCTTTGAAACCCGCGAGAAACGTCGTCGTCACGGATGATCAAGAGCACTGGAGCAGTCGTCGTTCCGACACCGAGCACCGCCACGAACGAGCTGGCGGCAGCGGACATCCGTGACATCCGCCCGCTGGTGGATGTGCCGCTGGGGTGGGAATGGCTGACGTGGACGGTGGTGGGGCTCATCGGTGCGTTGGTTCTCTACCGATTGTGGGTGCTTTGGCAGAACCGTCCGCCCAGCGCGCCGCCACGGCCCCGTATCTCGCCAGAACAGAAGGCGCATCAGCAACTGGATGCGGCGTTGCGCCTGTTGATGGAGCCCAAGGTGTTTTGTTCGACCGTCTCGGATGCGGTGCGGGTCTATCTCGAGGACCGGTTCCGGTTCCGGGCGCCGGAGCGGACGACGGAAGAGTTTCTTTCCGAATTGCAGAGGAGTCCGCGGTTGAACAACGAGCAGAAAAAGACGCTGGCGGATTTTCTGGAGCGTTGTGACCTGGTGAAGTTCGCACGTTTCGAACCTGCGGAGACGGAGTTGAAGCAGCTCCACTCGGTGGCGCACCGGATGGTGGATGAAACGAAGCCGCAAGCCGTGACGGCGAACATACCGGCGGCAGATTCGGAGGAAGAGGCCGCGAAACGGGCAGCGAGATTCGCGGCGAACCAGGTGCTGGAGCAGCGTTTTCTCCGCTGTGCGATCGCGGCGGTGTTGATCGTTGGGTTCGGATTGCAGATGTTTGCCTGGAGTGAGGTGGCGTTCGCGCCGGAGCCGCTGGTGTCGCAGAGCGGGTTGGGCTGGCACACGTTCAAGTATATGGCGGAGGCGCTGTGGTCGAGACCGGTGGGGGTGGCCATCATGGTGCTGGGATTGACGTATTTCGTGGAGGCGCTGCTGTGCAAAGCCCGGAGGTCAGCCGTATGAGGTTTGCCCAGCCATGGTTTTTGCTTTTGCTGCTGGTGTTGCCGTTGCTGGCTTACTGGCGGGCCCGGCGCACCGGGCGGGCGGCATTTATGTTTTCTTCCCTGGGCGTGCTGGGGGAAGTGCATGCCGTGCGGCGGGATTGGGGCAAGCTGGTGCTGGCGGTGCTGCGGTGGTTGAGCCTGGTGCTGTTCATCGTGGCTTTGGCGCGGCCGCAATGGATGGAGGGCGAATCTCGCATCTCGGCCAGCGGCATCGACATCGTGGTGGCGTTCGACCTTTCAGACAGCATGGCGGCGGAGGATGAGGGGTTTGTGTATCAAGGGGAGCAGGTGAACCGGCTCTTCATCTCCCGGAAAGTGCTCAAGGAATTCGTGGACAAGCGGGGCAGTGACCGGATCGGGCTGGTGGCATTTTCCGGGGCGGCTTACATCGCGGCACCACTGTCGCTGGACCATGATTTTCTGCTGACGACGCTCGAACGTCTGTCGCTGGATACCATCAAAGAAGAAGGGACGGCGATCGGGGCGGGCATCACGGCCTCGATCAACCGTCTGCGCGATGTGCAGTCCAAGAGCAAGATCGTGATCATGATCACGGACGGCCAGAACACGGCGGGATCGATCTCGCCCCTGACGGCGGCGGAAGCGGCGAAGGCCTTGGGGGTGAAGGTCTACACGATCGGCGTGGGCACACGGGGCACGGCGCGGCTGCCGTATACGGATGTGTTCGGGCGGCGGGGTTACCGGCCCATCAATGTGGACATCGACGAGGACACCCTGACAAAGATCGCGGACATGACGGGCGGGAAGTATTTCCGGGCGGACAAGCTGGACACGTTGCGCAAGATCTATGATGAGATCGACCGGCTGGAAAAGACCGAGGTCGAGGTGAAGCAATACCAGCACTTCACCGAACTCTTTCCCTGGCTGCTTTGGCCGGGATTAGGGTTATTATTGCTGGAAGTGATCTTAGGACACACCATCTGGCGACGGTTGCCATAAGCTAAAACAGTGAACGGAACGGACAACATACAGTTCGAGCTGCCCGCCCTCTTATGGGTGGCGCTGATCGCGGTGCCGTGTCTGGCCGTTTTCTTTGTCTGGGCGTGGCGGCGCAAGCAGGCGGCGATGGCGTTGTTCATTCCAGCCCGGCTGTTCGATACTTTGCTGGTCGGTTATTCGGCGCGGCGGGAGAAGGTGCGTTATGCGTTGCTCGGATTGGCGGTGGTGTTCGGGTTGCTGGCCTTGGCGCAGCCGCGCTGGGGTTATACGTGGGAAGAGGTGAAGCAGAGGGGTTTGGATGTGGTGGTGGCGGTGGATACGAGCCGCAGCATGCTGGCACCGGATGTATCGCCGACACGGATCGACCGGGCGCGGCTGGCGTGCATCGATCTCATGCGGGTGGCGAAGACGGACCGGCTGGGATTGGTCGCTTTTGCGGGCAGCGCGTTCCTGCAATGTCCGCTGACGTTCGATGACGAGGCGTTCCGGCTGAGCCTGAGTGCGGTGGATACGGGCATCATCCCGCAAGGGGGCAGTTCGCTGGCGGAGGCCATCAGGACGGCAACGGAAGCATTCAAGAAGGATGAGGACAATCACAAGGTGCTGATCTTGCTGACGGATGGCGAGGATCACGAGGAAGGGGCGGTCGAAGCCGCGAAAGAGGCGGCCAAGGCGGGGTTGAAGATCTTCACCATCGGCGTGGGGACACCGAACGGGGAGCTGCTAAGTTTCAAGAACGAGCAAGGGAAGCAGGAGTATGTCCGGGATGAGACGGGGAATATCGTGCGGTCCCGGCTGAATGAGGAATTGCTCCGGGAGATCGCTACGGAGGCGAACGGTTTTTATCTGCCGTTGAGCGGAGCCAAGACGATGGAGACGCTGTATGAGCAGGGTCTGGCCGGATTACCGAAGGCGGAATCCAGCGCAAAGTTCGTGCAGCGGTTTCAGGAGCGTTTTCAGTGGCCTTTGGCCATCGTCATCGTGCTGCTGGCGATCGAGTGGCTGCTGCAAGGGATGCCGTCACCCAAGCAGCCGCAGGCGGTAGCAACGCCAGTAAGCCAGCGCAAGGCGGTGGTCGCCGCGACGGTGGTTCTGGCTTTCGCATGGCTGGTGAATACGGGGAACGCTTCACCGGCGCAGGCGCGCAAGGCTTTTGAATCCGGCGAGTACAAGACGGCGCTGGAGGAGTATCAGCGGCTTTTGCGGGAACGGCCGGGTGATGCGCGGCTGCATTACAATGCGGGTTCGGCGGCTTATCGGGCGGATGATCTGGATACGGCGGTGAACCAGTTCAATGAAGCCCTGCGGACGACGGACTTGGGACTGCAGCGTGATGCCTATTACAACCGCGCCAATACGCGCTACCGGCAGGGTGAGAAGACCGCGGAAGCGGCGGATAAACAGCAGATGTGGGAATCGGCCATCAATGATTATGACCGGGCGTTGAAGCTGAACCCGGAGGATGCGGATGCGAAATTCAACCGTGAGCTGGTGCAGCGGAAGCTGGAGGAACTGAAGAAACAGCAGGAGCAGCAACAGCAGCAGAGTCCGGACGACAAGAATCAGGACAAGAAGGAAAACCAAGACGACAAGCAGAAGCAGGAGCAGAAAAAGCAGGAAAATCAGGACGGCAAAGATCAGCAGAAAAAACAGGACGAGAAGAACCAGAAGGATGAAAAGAAATCTTCCGGTGATGAGCAGGAGCAAAAAAAGCAGGACCAGGCCAAGAAAGAGAATAAGAAGGATGCTGGCGATGAATCCAGCAAACAGGACAAGCAGCAGGCCGATCAGCAGGGGAAGAAAAAAGGCGATGAGAAGAAGGACGGTAAGCAACCGGAGCCGGGTGAAGACGGGCAGCCGATGATGGCCCAAGGCACGGGCGAGATGACGCAGCAGCAGGCGATGCAGTTGCTGGATGCGTTGAAGGGGCAGGAGAAGTCGCTGATCTTCCAGCCGCCGCAGGATGGGAAGGCGAAACCGAGAATTTTCAAAGACTGGTGATGTACTGTTCGATTCTTCAACGCCAGTTTTGCATCGGGGTTTTCCTCGGGTGCCTGCTGTTGCCGTGGCTGTTGCAGGCGCAGGTCGCGGTCACGCTGGACCGGTCGAGTGTGCAGGCCGGGGATGTCGCCATGTTGACCGTAGTCATCGACGGCAGTGAGCTGAATTCCTATCCGGAGATACCGGCGGTGGAGGGGTTGAGTTTTCACCAAGCTTCTATCTCGCGAGGTTTCCAGAGCATCAACGGAGTAAACAGCAGCAAGATCAATATCGTCTACCAGTTGCGGACTTCAAAGCCCGGTACGTTCACGATCGGGCCGGTGAAGGTGCAGGCGGGAGGCAAGGTGCATCAGTCACAGCCGGTCACGCTCACCGTGACCCCAGCGGCGAAAGCGACGGCCCCCCCGGCGGAGGAGGCGAACAAACAGGCATTCCTGCAACTCTCCACCCCCAAGCGGGAGCTGTATGTGGGAGAGGTTTTCCCGCTGGAAGTGAACCTGTTCTTTCAGAACGCGCGGGGCGAGATGCCGCAGGTGAAGGCCGACGGGTTTTCGCTCAGCGCGCAACCGCTGCACACACAGGACCGGGTGCGCCTGCCCAATGGCATCTACCAGCGGCACAACTTCCGGTATGCGGCCAAGGCTTTGAAGACGGGTGAACAGGAGCTGGGGCCGGCGCAGTGCAATCTCCAGGTGCAGACCCCGGTGCGGGATGTGGACCCGGTCTTTGGCGGGATGATCCAGAGCTATCGTTTTCAGGCGATGAACATCAAAAGCGAAGTGGTGAGCCTGAAGGTGATGCCGTTGCCGGAAGCAGGGCGACCGGCGAGTTTCAACGGGGCGCTGGGGCGGTTCAGCTTCCGGACGGCGGCCACCAAGAACGAGGTGGCGGTGGGGGATCCGGTGATCTTGCAGGTGGAGATCGGGGGGACGGGCACGTGGGATTCGGTGCAGTTGCCGCCCACGGATGACTGGCGCGATTTCAAGATCTACCCGCCGAACAGCGAGTTCAAACCGCTGGATGACCTGGGCATCCAAGGGGTGAAGCGGTTTGAGCTGGTGGTGGTGCCGGAGAATTCCGCGGTGAAGGAGATCCCGGCGATGGCGTTCAGTTTTTTTGATACGGATGCGCGCAAGTATCAGACGATCAATGTGGCGGCGATCCCGCTGAAGGTGCGGGCGAGCAGCGGTGCCCCGGCGCAACCGACGGTGACTTCGGGAGCGGTGAAGGCGGCCAGCGAGGAACCAGCGGCGGCAAAGGATATCCTGCATATCAAGCCGCATCTGGGCACGGTGATGGGCATACGGGCACCGGCGGTGGCGAGTCCGTGGTTCTGGGGCTTGAACCTGGTGCCGTTGCTGGGCTGGGCGATGGTTGTATTCTGGAAGAAGCAGGCGGAGCGGGAGGCGCGGAATCCGAGGGCGCAACGGGCGAAGGCGGTGGCGTTGAGCGAGGCGGCGGGGCTGGCGCAACTCAGCGATTTGGCGGCGGGTGGGAAGAGCAAAGAGTTCTTTGATCTGCTGGCGAAGTTGTTGCAGGAGCGGTTGGGTGAGCGGCTGGATGTGCCGGCTTCGGCGATCACGGAGGCGGTGGTGGATGAGCGGTTGAAGGCTTTGGATGAGGAATCGCGGAAGGAATTGCACGGGCTGTTCCAGGCGTGCAATCAGGCGCGGTATGCGCCGGTGTCGGATGTGGCGAAGCTGGATGCGCTGGTGGAGCGGGCGAGGAAGGTTTTGGGGGCATTGAGGGAGGTGAAGGGATGAAAAGGGAAACATCGAACATTGAACATCGAACTTCCAACATCGAGAGGGGGGCGGGGGTGTTTCATCGGTTGGTGCAAGTTTTTGTGGCGTGGATGGAATGGGTGATTCCTTCCCCCTCATCCCGGCCTTCTCCCTTGGGGAGAAGGGGACTACGGCGGGCGTCAGCAGTTAATTTCAATGTGATTGGATTCGTCACCGTCTGCTTGTTGGTCGGGTGTTTGTTATCACCGATGAGCGGATTGGGAGCGGATTCGTCGGCGCGGTTTGATGGGGCGAACAAGTTGTATGAGCAGGGGAAGTATGGGGAGGCGATCGCGGCGTATCGCGGGATGATCGAGGCGGGGGAGGCTTCGGCGGCGGTGTATTTCAATCTGGGGAATGCGTATTACAAGGCGGAGCGGGTGGGGGAAGCGGTGGCGAGTTACCGGCTGGCGGAGCGCCTCGCGCCGCGTGATCCGGAGGTGCAGGCGAATCTGCGGTTTGTGCAGGAGACGGCGGGGATACGGTCGGGGCCACCGATACCCTGGTGGCAGGCGTGGGCGCAGCGGTTGAGTCTGCGGGAATGGGCGTGGCTGACGGGGTTGGCGGTGTGGGCGCTGGCGGTGTTCGGGGTGTTGCGGACGGTGAAGCCGGTCTGGCGGAATTCTTTAAAACTGCCGGCTACGATCGCGGGGTTCCTGGTTTTGCTGGCGGGTGGGGGTGCGGCGATGGCGTGGCAGGGGGCTTACGGGGAGCCGCGGGCGGTGGTGAAGGTGAAGGAGGCGGTGGTGCGTTACGGGCCGCTAGATGATTCGCAGAGCCATTTTTCGCTGCGCGATGGGGCGGAGGTGGTCATCACAGACAAAAAGGACGGGTGGTGGCAGGTGCGGGATGGACAGGGGCGGTCGGGGTGGGTGAAGGCGGAGGCGGTGGTCAAACTGGAAGAGTTTTAAGTTTTCAGCGTTTTTTGGCCACGGATGGAACACGGAAGAAACACGGATAAGGAGACCGATGACTAAGTTTGGTCGTTATCCGTCCCGATGGTTATGGTCAGGGATTTTCATTTCAAAATCGAATGGCTTGTTTGGATTCTGTGAATTCCACCAGCGTATCCAAGCAGGTTTGTCTTCTCCGAAATCCATGGACGTCAGGTTTTTCAGGTAACCGAGAAGCTTGGGGCGCGAACGCCAAGCGGGATGATCCAAGCCGCGTATGAGGTAAGGGACGCTCCGTTGATCGCCAATGGCTCCCAAATACAGGCTCGCACAATACCAGGTATAGAGATTCGAATGGAGAAGCAGTTCGGCAGCACGCTCACGACCGATGTCGTTCTGTGACCGCTCCAACTGGGTGAGGGTATTGTTCAGGACGATCGTATCGGAATAATCTAGCAGTGAAATCATCTGCTCGGGTGTTGGACGTCCTTCCATGGCAAGTTTGCGAGCTGCATTCAAGTCTTCCAGACGATGGACGGCCAACCAAGCCGCAGCGAGAGCGACAACCACCACAGAAATTAACGCGATAATAATTGTTTTTCGCTTACTTGCCATCTGGTGGAAAATTCAGCCATGCCGGGCCGAGGGGTGTCAACCCATGAAGATGGAATGACGCAACCCGCTTCGGGGTTGGAGGATTTATGGGGCTTGGACCCAACAAGGTAGCTCGTGCCTCGCAACCTTGGGCTTTGGTACGCAATCCCGTTGGGATTGAGGGGGGCG
>CAZPUL010000028.1:34996-62987 GCA_964589735.1 uncultured Verrucomicrobiota bacterium
CAAACACGTTCGCTCTGGCCCGTCAACTTTGGTTTTTGGTACCCAACCCTTTTGTTTTTTTGGGGGGCGGGCGGGGGAGGCATGCGAAAGGTGGAGGGCAAAAACGGATTTCAAAGGTGGGGAGGTTATTGGGCATGGGTCTTATGGGACTCATAGGTCTGATAGGTCAGGGGACGAGTCGTAGGCTTAGTCGGTAATGAGGGAATTGGTAGGATACCTCGGCACTTGTGTACATGTGCCGAGGTGGAGAATAGGGGGAGAGGCTCGTGCCAGGGCCGTCCCGACTTAAGCCGGGGTGAATTGGCCCTTCTGGAAGTGAGGGGTGGATCGGAGTAAGGGGTAAGGCATAGCCAATCGCAAATAGCCAATAGCCGAGAGCCGAGAGCCGAGCCGAGCCGAGCCGAGCCGAACTGGATGGGAACGATGTGACGACGATGCGGCAGTTTCGTCTGTCTGAAAGAGTGAAAAGGCGAGTTATGAAAGCTGTTTTTTACGGAATTTCTTGCGCGGGAAGGGGTTGGGTTTTGTGAATAAGTTTTAAGGAAAATCCATTGAGAATTGATAGAGGAGCGGTATTTTCTTCATGGCTGGCAATTCGTCGTCAGCGAAGAGGAGGTCAGGCAGGATGGTGTTTCAGTCACCCTGCGACCACAGCCGACGATGAGATGAGAAATGGACAAACTTGTTCCTGATAGGGGAACGGGAGGATAGGGCTGATGGGACAAATAGGGCAAATAAGGCAAATAGGACGAAGGCAGGAGGGGGAGGCAATATTCCGGAGGGAAAACCACCTGTGAGGAATTTTTTTTGAACACGGGGAGAGGACGGTTGTCATTTGTCAGCGAAGCGTTAATAGAGTCATTGATGGACGGCTGTTGCCCAAGGGGCTGGCTGTCAGGTAAATAGGGAAACCGGCAGAACATGATACGCGTCGAAAATTTGGTGAAGAATTTCGGGCCGAAGCGGGCGGTGAACGGGATCTCGTTCACGGTGGAGCGCGGCGAGGTGTTGGGCTTTCTGGGGCCCAATGGAGCAGGGAAGTCCACGACCATGCGGATGGTGACGGGCTTTGTGCCGCCCAGCTCCGGGAAGGTGATGGTGGGCGGGCATGACATGGTGGAGAATCCCATCCCGGCTAAGAAGCTCATCGGGTATCTGCCGGAGAATGCGCCTGCCTATACGGACATGACGGTGTATGGGTTCCTGAACTTCGCGGCGGAGATCCGCGGGTTCAACGGGGAGGAGAAGAAGAAGGCGGTGCATCGGGTGGTGGAGATGTGTTTTCTGGAGAATGTGCTGCATCAGAGCATTGAGACGTTGTCCAAGGGGTATCTGCATCGCACCTGTTTTGCGCAGTCGATCATCCATGACCCGGACGTTTTGATTTTGGATGAGCCGACGGATGGGTTGGATCCGAATCAGAAGCATGAAGTGCGGAACATCATCCGGCGCATGGGTGAGAAGAAGGCGATCATTTTTTCGACACATATTTTGGAAGAGGTGGAGGCGGTTTGTTCGCGGGCAGTGATCATTGATCGCGGTCAGGTGGTGGCGAACGGGACGCCGGCGGAATTGAAGGCGAAGTCGGAGGTGGCGGGCTCGGTGCGGTTGCGGTTGCAAGGAGTGGCTTCCGGCACGGTGACGCAGAAGCTTTCGGGACTGCCGCTGGCGAAGAAGACAGTATTGCTGCGCGAGGACGGGCCGCTGGTGGAGGTGCGGGTGCAGACGAAGGATGCGGGCGCGAATGGGGCGCTGGCGCGGAGTGTGGCGGAGTTGGTGACGAAGGAGAACTGGAAGATGGAAGAATTGCATACGGAGGAAGGGCGATTGGATGAGGTGTTCCGGAGCATCACGCTGCCGGATACGGTGAAGGAGGGTGCGAAATGAGCAATTCATTGCGACATATCTGGACGATCACGAAACGGGAGCTGAGCGGGTATTTCAGTTCGCCGGTGGCTTATGTGTTCATCGTGATCTTTCTGCTGCTGACGGGCTTTTTCACGTTCATGATCGGCGGATTCTTTGAACGGCGCGAGGCTTCGCTGGGTTCGTTTTTCATGTGGTTGCCGTGGTTCTTCCTCATCCTGGTGCCCGCGGTGGCGATGGGGTTGTGGGCGGAGGAACGGCGGCTGGGGACGATAGAACTATTGCTGACCATGCCGATCACGGCATGGCAGGCGATTGTGGGGAAGTTCCTGGCATCCTGGGCGTTCTTGGGACTGGCGTTGGGGCTGACGTTCCCGGTGGTGATGACGGTGAATTATCTGGGGGCACCGGATAATGGCGTCATCTTTTGCGGGTATATCGGCGGGTTACTGCTGGCGGGGGCGTACTTGGCTATCGGGTGCATGACCTCGGCCATCACACGGAATCAGGTGGTGAGTTTCATCTTGTCCGTGGTGGTGTGCCTGTTCCTGATTTTGGCGGGGTGGCCGCCGGTGACGAATTTTTTCATCGGTGCGGGAGCGCCGAACTGGCTGGTGGAGACGGTGGCGGCATTCAGCGTGATGCCGCATTTCGAGAGTCTGCAACGGGGCGTGATCGATTCGCGCGATGTGCTGTTCTTCCTGTCGGTGATCGGCTTCTCGCTGTTCACCACGGGCGTGATCATCCGGAGTCATCGGGCGGGCTAAAAGGAGGCGTATGAAAAACAAGAAGCTCGAAACAATGCTTTACTCGGTAGTCGGAGTGGCCGCCATGTTCCTCATCCTGGTCGCGTTCAACTACGTCGCGAGCCTGGGCAAGCAACGCGTCGATCTGACGAAGGAGAAACTTTACACGCTCTCCAAGGGCAGCAAGGAGATCCTTGGCAAGATCGACGGGCAGGTGGAGATCCGTTTTTATTGCACGCGCGGCGAGAAAGAGATGCCGATGATGTTGAAGTCCTACGCACAGCGCGTGGAGGATCTGCTCTCCGAGTATCAGCAGCATGCGGGCAAGAAGCTGGTGGTGAAGAAGCTGGACCCGAAGCCGGATTCGGAGGCGGAAGATTCGGCCAATCTGGACGGAGTGGACGGGCAGATGCTGCAATCGGGCGAGCAGATATATCTGGGGCTGGCGATCGAGTTCGTGGGGCAGAAGGTGGCGTTGCCGTTCCTTTCGCCGGACCGGGAGCGTTTGCTGGAGTATGATCTGTCACGGGCCATCGCGGGCGTGTTGACGGAGGAGAAGCCGACGGTCGGCGTGATGACCGGGCTGCCGGTGTTCGGCATGCCGTTCAATCCGATGATGGCGCAGATGGGCCAGCAGCGGCAGGAGGCGTGGGTGTTCATCAGCGAGTTGAAGCGGGACTTCAACGTGGAGCAGGTGGAGACCACCGTGGAAAGAATCGCGGAGAAGTACAAGGTGCTGCTGGTTTTGCATCCGAAGAATCTTTCGGAAAAGACGCAGTATGCCATCGACCAGTATGTGTTACGCGGCGGCAAGTTGATCGTGCTGGCGGACCCGAGTGCGCTGGTGGACAGCCAGGGCGGGAGCAATCCGATGATGGGTTCCATGCCGGGGAGTTCCTCGCTGGACAAGCTGTTCGCGGCATGGGGCGTGACGATGGAATCGGGCAAAGTGATCGCCGATATGAATCACAGCACGCAGTTGCGCGGGCGCAATGGCCAGCCGGAGGCGAATCCGACGTTTCTCTCGCTGACGGAAGATGCACTTAACAAGGACGATGTGTTGACAGGGCCGCTAGACAATCTGCTGATACCGTTCTCCGGGGCGATCGGCGGGACACCGGCAGCGGGTTTGCAACAGACGGTGCTGGTGAAGAGTTCGTCCAATGCGCAGATGGTGGAGGGCTTCATCGCGCAGATGGCGGGTGAGAATATCGTCAAGGATTTCAAGTCCGGCGGCAAAGAACTGGCGGTGGCGGTGCGTTTGACGGGCAAGTTCAAGACGGCATTTCCGGACGGCAAACCGAAGGAGGCACCGGCTGAACCAGCTGCGGAAGGCGAGAAGAAGGCAGAAGAAAAAAACGAGGATTCGCTGAAGGAATCCAAGACCGAGAACGCGGTGATCGTGGTGGCGGATGTGGACTGGCTCTTCGACCAGTTCTGCGTGCAGGTGCAAAACTTCTTCGGCCAACGCGTAGCGATGCCGGTGAGCGGCAACCTCGGGTTCCTGCAAAGCATGGTGGAGCAGTTCGCGGGCGACAGCAGCCTAATCCATGTGCGGAGCCGCGCGACGTTGAACCGGCCGTTCACGGTCATCAACAAGATGGAGGCCGATGCGAATGAGCGTTTCCAGAGCAAGATCAAAGAGCTGGAGGGCAGCTTGGAAGAAACGCAACGCAAACTGAACGAGCTGCAGCAGCAGAAGGAAAAGGGCCAACAGCGGCTAATCCTCTCGCCGGAGCAGCAGAAGGAGATCCAGGAGTTCCGCAAGAAAGAGGCGGAGACCAACAAGCAGCTCAAGGAAGAGCGCAAGAAACTGAATCGCGAGAAGGAAGCGCTGGAATTCAAACTGAAGGTGGCGAACATCGCGGGCATGCCGGCGCTGGTGGCCTTGTTCGGCATTGGACTATTCTTGATCAAACGTAAACGTACGGCAGCGAGGTAAGATGAACCGCAAGCAACTATTGATATTGGTGGTGCTGGTGGCACTGGTGGGCGGGCTGGCGATCGTCACCAGCAACCGGAACAAAACGTCGTGGGAATCGGCCGAGAAGCCCGTGAGCGGTACAATCCTTAAGGATTTTCCGCTGAACGACGTGACGGAGATCCTGATCAAGGACAAGGACGCATCGCTCACACTGGTAAAGAAAGACGAGCGCTGGACGGTGAAGGAGCGCAATCATTACCCGGCGAACTTCGGTGAGATCAGCGAGTTTTTGAAGAAGGTGTGGGATTTGAAACCAGCGCAACAGCCGAAGGTGGGCGAATCGCAATTGGGCCGGCTGGAATTGTTGGAGCCAGGCAAGGGCGATAAATCCGGCACGCTGGTGGAGTTCAAGGGCACGGGCGGCAAGGCGCTGGGAGCGCTCATCCTCGGTAAGAAACACATGCGCGAGGGGAATGCGCAGTTCGGCGGTGGGAGCTTTCCGGATGGGCGTTATCTGATGATTCCCGGCAAGCTGGATTCCATCGCATTGGTTTCCGAGAGCTTCAATGACATCGAGCCGAAACCGACGAGCTGGCTGGCGAAGGAGTTTTTCAAGGTGGAGAAATTGAAGGCCGTATCCGTCAAGACCGAGGGCAAAGAGGCGTGGGATCTGGCGCGGGAGATGGAAGGCGGCGAATGGAAGCTGGCGGGTTTGAAGGCGGAGGAGAAGCTGGAGACGTCGGCCACGGGGGCGTTCAATTTCCTGCTGTCGTCCGCCAGTTTCAATGACGTGGTCACGGGGGTGCCGGAATTGACGAACGCGGTGAAGGCGACACTGGATACATTTGACGGGTTCAAGTATGAGCTGACGTTGACTCCAAAGGAGGGCGCGGAAGATTATTTCATGAAGCTGGCGGTGAGCGCGAATCTGGCCAAAGAACGCACGCCGGGCAAAGATGAGAAATCCGAGGACAAGGAGAAACTGGACAAGGAATTCAAGGACAAGCTGGGCAAGCTCGAAGAAAAGCTCAAGCTGGAGAAGCAGTTCGAGGGGCATCAATATCTTATGAGCAAGAGCACGGTGGATGCCTTGCTGAAGGAACGGAAAGATTTCATCGCGAAGCCGGAGGAGAAACCGGACGCGGCGAAGCAGGGGAGCTGAGCTTGCTCAAGCGGCCACATGGCGCGCCTGGCGCTTGGGGCCGGAGAGTTTCTCGCGGGACGGCGTCGGGTGCCGTTCCTCCGGCAGATGCGGACGCAGGAACTCGGGCTTGTCCTTGCGACCGGCGCGTTGGAAATCCTTCCACAGCGACAACGCCACCGGCTCGATCGCCAGTCCGCGCGCGGTCGTGAGGAACTCGAAGAGGAACTCCATCAGACGGGGCAGGGCGATCTGGTTCGTGCGGCCGACGCGTTGATATAGCCACTCGGTCCATTCGAGGAATGCGTGGAAGGCGGAGGGCTGTTCGTGCCAGATGAGCGCGGTGGACTCAACGAAATTGCCGCTGTTGCCGACCAAATCCCAGAAGCGGGCGAAGCGGCGCATCTTTTGCATCGTGGCGAAGTCGAGGTCGCGATTCTGCAAGATCTCATACGGCGTCTGCGCGCTGTAGAGCATGGAGAATTCCTGGTCATGCCGCACGATGGGGGTGCCGCGCAGGCGCTTGAGGATACCCACCTGGATCTCCTGCGGTTTCAGGGCGATGAGGCGATCAAAGCCCGCCGCGAAGCTCGCGAGCGTCTCGCCCGGCAGACCGACGATGAGATCCGCGTGGATATGCACGCCGGTATGCTCGCGCAGGTAGCGGAAGTTATCGGCCAGCTTCGTGTAATCCTGACGGCGGCTGATGTTCTTGCCCACTTCCGGATTGAAGGTCTGGATGCCGACCTCGAGTTGCACGCCACCGGGCGGGAATTTCGCGATGAGTTCGCGCAAGGCTTCGGGCAGGCGGTCCGGGATCATCTCGAAATGCACGAAGAGATCCGGCTGCCAGCGGTCGAGGAAGAATTGGAGGATGGCCTTGCTGATGTTCAGGTTCAGATTGAACGTGCGGTCCACGAACTTGAACTGCTTCAAGCCGCGATCCAACAGCTTCTGGCACTCGCCAAGGATGGCCTCCAATGGCACTTGGCGCACAGGAATATCCAATGAAGACAGGCAGAACTCACAGGTGAAAGGACATCCGCGCGAAGCCTCTATGTAAACGATGCGATGGGCGACATCATCCTCGTTGTAGAGTTCGTAAGGCAGCTTGATCTGGCTGAAATCGGGCAGGGGAGCGGCGATGATCTTTGGCGCGGGACGTTCACCGTTCACCAGCTTGCGGCAGAGCTTGGCGAATTCCAGATCGGCCTCACCGGTGATGACATAATCCGCCAGTGCCACGATCTCCTGGCCTTCCGTCTCATAGCTCACCTCGGGTCCGCCCAGCACGATGATCAGGTCCGGGCGGATGCGTTTCAGCGCGGAGATGACCTCGCGCGTCTGCACGGTGTTCCAGATATACACACCGAAGCCGATGATCTGCGGATTCCGCGCCAGCAAAACCTCTGCGATGTCCAACGCGCGCTGGTTGATATCGAACTCCACGAGACAAGTACGCGACTGTAGTTCGCCCATATTGGCCAGCAGATAGCGCAGGCCAAAGGCGGCATGAATGTACTTCGCGTTAAGCGTGCTCAGGACGATGTCAGCCATGACAGGCGAGCAATGTAAACGATTCAAAGGTGGAGGAGAATAGGGAAAATGCAGGATAACTTAGCAGTTGCGGTGATGCCGTGGACCGCGGCTGTGTTTCGCCCAAGCGAAACCAGCCGCAGCACTTCCTAAATGGCAAGGGACTTGAAATCAGCGCTACCGGCTTCGTTCCCGCTGCGGCTGGATGTGCTATCGCACAACACAGCCGCGGCCCGCAGGATCAAGTCCTAAACAACACCGACTCCCGCTTGAACGCCTGCACCGCCGCATACAGCGCCACGCACGCATACGCGCAGCTAGAGAGGAACGTCATCGCGATGAGGCCCCAGTGGAAATTCGCAGTGAGCACGTCCTTGCATACTAGGCTCACGTTCAGGATGGGGACGAGCGCGAGTTTTGCGTTGAGGTCGAAGCCCGGCAGCGTGGCGGCGATGGCCGGGATGATGATGAGCACCATCATGGGCGAGATATAAGTTTGCGCTTCCTTGAACGTGCGCGCGAACGTCCCCACGGCGATCAGCAGCGCGGAGAAGAACACCGCCAGCGGCAGCAGCATGATCAGCACCCAGAGGACGCTCCAGGGGTTCACTTGGAACGTGAACATGCCGGCGGCTTTCGGTCCCATGCTCTGTATCGCGCTCATCGGCAGCGAGAACGTGATGGCAAACGAGGTGATGGAGAGCAGCGTGGTGATGAGCGACACCGTGACCACCAGCAGGAACTTGCCCGCCACTAGGTCCGAGCGGCTTAGTGGTGTGACGAGGATCGTCTCCATGGTGCCGCGCTCCTTCTCACCGGCGGTGAGGTCGATGGCGGGTGTCACCGCACCCACAAAGCACAGGAAGATGATCATGTAGGGGATCAACCCGCCAAGGATGGAGCCGGTGACTTTTTCAGGCGGTGCGACGTTCTCCACGTCCGTCTTGAAGGGTTTCAACGTGTCATGCGAAAGCCCTTTAGCCTCCAGCCGAGTGCCTACGACTTTGTCCGAATACTCGCGCAACAAAGCCTGCAACTGCCGCACCGCCACTTGCGAGCGGATCTCGCCTTCGTAGCTGTAGATCTTCACGTGCGGCGCGTTCGTGCCGCCTTGCTTGAGCGCTTCCTCAAACCCCGCTGGGAACTCGATGGCCGCGCGCAGTTTCTTGTCCCCGATGCGCTTTCTGTAATCTTCCGCGCGGGGCTCGATCTTGATGCCCGGGGCGCTCTCCAGTTGTTTCGCGAGCGCGGGCGCATGTTCCTGGCCGAAGACCATGATGCTCACGGTCTCCTTGCTCAGGTTCTTCATCGCCTTCGCGGCGACGGTGCCAAAGCCGATGGTCATCAGTGGAAAGAGCAGGAGCGGCACGACCACGGACGAGATGAGCGTGCGCTTGTCGCGCAGCGTATCGAGCAATTCCTTGAAGAACACCGTGCGGATGTTGTGCCAGTTCATACCTTGCCCTCCACACATTGAACAAAAATTTCTTCGAGGTCGGTCAGCCCCGTGCGCGTCCGCAGTTCCGTGATGGTGCCTTCCACCAGCAGCTTGCCGTGATGGATGATGCCGATCTGGTCACAGAGCTTCTCCACCTCGCTCATGATGTGGCTGGAGAAGATGACCGTCTTGCCGCGCTCGCGGCATTGCTTGATGAAGCCCACGATGGTTCGCGCGGTCATGAGGTCGAGGCCGTGCGTGGGTTCGTCGAAGATCATCACTTGAGGATCGTGGATCAGCGTCCGCGCGATGGACACGCGCTGCTTCTGGCCAGTGGAGAGTTTGTCACAACGGCGGTCCGCGAACTCCTCAATCTCCAGGAGCTTGATGAGTTCCGCCACGCGCGTCTTGAGCGTGTTGCTGTCGAGACCGTTGAGCTTGCCAAAGTATTCGATGGTCTCCTTCGCCGAGAGCCGGGCGTAGAGCGCCGTGGCGGTGGAGAGAAAGCCGATGTTCGCCCGGACCTTCTCTGGATGTTTCTCAATGTCGAAACCGGCCACCTGCGCCGTGCCTTCGGTTGGCTTCAGCAGGGTGGCGAGGATGCGAAGCGTGGTGGTCTTTCCGGCCCCGTTCGCCCCTAGCAGGCCGTAGATGCGACCGGGCTCGCAGCGGAAGCTCACGCCATCCACCGCCCGGAAGGTTCCGCGCTTGGGGTCCTTGAACGTCTTGGCAAGTCCTTGGGCTACAATCATGTTTCGGGGGCATACGTTATCGGTAAAAAGGGACGAAAACGAGCTTTTTTGTCATTTTAGCCCTCCTGGCGATACCACAACAGGTTGTGTCATTGTGAATAACTTCCCGCTATCCATGGTATATTTTCCCTTGAAAGCGCCGTGGAAAGGTTTTTCATAGCAATCGCCATGTACCTCAAGAATCTAACTGTCCTCGGCTTCAAGTCGTTCGCCGACAAGACGTCGTTGAACTTCCTGCCGGGCATCACCGCCATCGTCGGGCCCAACGGGTGCGGCAAGTCGAATGTCGCCGATGCGATCCGCTGGGTGCTGGGCGAGCAATCCGCCAAGGCCCTGCGCGGCGGCGAGATGGCGGACGTCATATTCACCGGCACGGACGGCCGCAAGGCCCTCGGCATGGCGGAAGTCTCCCTGACCATCGGCGACGTGGACCAGGAACAGCTCCGGGCGGCCGGGGTGGAGATGGATTACAACGAGGTCACCGTGACCCGCCGCGTCTTCCGGGATGGCGGCAGCGAGTATTTCATCAACAAGACCTCCTGCCGCCTGAAAGACATCCAGCAGCTCTTCATGGGCACGGGTGTCGGTCGCACGAGCTACTCCATCATGGCGCAGGGCAACATCACCCAGATCTTGTCCAGCAAGCCGGAAGACCGCCGCATGGTCTTCGAGGAAGCCGCCGGCATCACGAAATTCAAGACGCAGAAGAAGGAAGCCCTCCGCAAGCTGGAGCATACGGACCAGAACCTCCTGCGCGTGGAAGACCTTATCAAGGAAGTGAAGCGCCAGATCGGCTCGTTGCAACGTCAGGCCGGCAAGGCCCGTCGTTTCAAGCAGATCATGGTGGAGCTGCAACACCTCGATACCCAGCTCGCCCGTCATAATTTCGACATCCTGCAAAACGAGATCGCCGAGCGTGAGGAAAAGCTGAAGCTCGTCACCATCGAGATCGAATCTTCCAGCGCCGGCGTGAACCGCGCGGAAGATGAGCTGGCCCAATTGCGCGCCCGCCTCGCCGAACTCGAGCAGGAGATCAGCCTCTCGCAACAGCACGGCCTGGAACTAAAAGGCCAGATCGACCGGCACGAGAGCCGCATCCATTTCAATGAAGAGCGTCTGCGCGAACTCGAGCACCAAAACGCGAAAGCGCTCGGTGACATCGCGCAAGCCGAAGAACGCCGCCTCGTCTCTGAGCAGGAACTGAGCAGCGTCACGCAACGCCTCGCCGAGACGGAAGTGAAGCTGGCCGAGCACAAGCAGACGCTGGAGACGCGTCGCGACTCTCTGCACAACGTGGAGCAGGAGCTGATGGCCAAGCAGGAGGACATCCGCCGCAGCCAGTCGGAATTGTTTTCTGCCGCGCAGGAACTCAGCCGCGTGCGCAACCAGATCAACCAGCTCGATCTGCAGAAGCAGGGCAACATCGTGCGCCTTGAAAAGCTGCACTCCGAGAAGGTGCAACTGGAAGAGGAACGCACCCGGCTCGAAGCGCGCCTCGCCGAATTCTCCGCGAATGCCGAAGCCGACAAGCTGAACATCCAGGTCCAGCGCGGCACGGTGGAAGAGCGTCAGGCCCGCCTGAAAGAGATCGTGCAGGAGCTTTCGCAAGCCACGCAGCAGCTCGACGGCCTCGTACGTCAGCAGGCGGAGAAACGCTCCCGCTTGAACGTGCTGGAGCAGTTGGAAGAATCGCACGAGGGCTTCAGCGGCGGCGCGCAGGCGGCCTTGAAGCAATCACAAGCCGTGCTCGGTTCCTTGGCCGACAAGATCCGCGTACCGGACCAATACATCCGCGCCGTGGAAACGGTCCTCGGCCAGAACCTGCAACTCGTTTTGACCGAGCAGCCGGATGCCGCCGTGCAGATCCTCGCGGACCTGAGCAATAACAAGAAGGGCAAGGCGAGCATCGCGGCCATCAGCCTGCTGCAAGGCCGCACGAACACTGCCATCGAACCGACCACCTTCACGGTAGCTACCACGCCGGTCTTGTCGGTGATGGAAGTCGAGGAAGCCTTTAAGCCTTTGCTCGAATGTCTGCTCGGCCGCACCCTGATCGTCGAGGACCTGAACCTCGCTACCACGGCTTACCGCGAATGCAACGGCCGCCATGATTTCGTGACGATGACGGGTGAGTTGCTCAATGCCTACGGCGTTTATAACGGCGGCCAGGCAAACGGCAACAACAGCGGCAAGGCCCCTTCCTCCATCCTCGGCCGCAAGAACCAGATCACCGAACTGAAGGGCCAGCTCGCGCAGTTGCTGGAGCAGGTGAATGAGT
This sequence comes from uncultured Verrucomicrobiota bacterium, assembly GCA_964589735.1. Taxonomy (GTDB): domain Bacteria; phylum Verrucomicrobiota; class Verrucomicrobiia; order Limisphaerales; family JAEYXS01; genus JAEYXS01. The sequence goes on from CAZPUL010000028.1 coordinate 46,678, forward strand.
TCAGCCGTCAACGTGGTGCGTTGCAGAGCGAGCAGACCACCTTGCAGGCCAGCTTGCAGGAGGCGCAGAGCGAGCTCCGCACGCAGGAAGTCGCCATCGCCAGCCGCGAGGGTGAGTTCCGTGCGTTGCAGAACTCCATGCGTGTGCTGCTGCAAAAGGTGGACACAGTCGGCTACGAGATCGACAACCTGTCCAACAGCGACCGCGAAGGCGCGGAGAAGCGCGAGGCCATGGCCGCGCGCATCGGCGAACTGGAGCATCGCGAGGCGACCTTGCAGGCGCAGCTCGCGGACATGAATCACGGTCTCGAAGCCTTGCGCCAGCAGCGTGATGTCGCGAATGCCGCGTTGACTGAAGCGAAGGTCGCGATGGCCACGGACGAGCAGATGCTCGCCTCCTTCCGCAACCAGGTGCGCCCCTTGCAGCAACGTATCGCGGAGATGCAACATCTCGCGGACATCCGCCGGAACGAGATGGGCTCCTTCCTTCAGCGCAAGGAGCAGGCGGAGGTGGAGATCGCCGAATCCCGCCAGCGCATTGAGGCCTTGCAGCATGAACGCTCGCAGGTGAACGACCAGACCACGCAGCTCGTAGGCGATCGCGATGAACTGAACCTGAACATCGATGACCGTGAGACGGCTTTGCGTGACCAGCGCCAGCGCGTGGGCACCTTGCACTCCCAGAAGGGTACGCTCGAGGTCGAACTCGCCCAGAAGGGCATGGCGGTGCAGAACTTGCGCGAGCGTGTGCAGCAGAAATATCAGGTCAATATCGACGACATCCGCAGCGAATGCATCACCATCACGGACGCCAGTGAAGGTGCGCCGAAGATCGAGACGCTCACGCCGGAAGAGATGGCCTCCCGCGGCATGGCGACGGATTGGAACCAGGTGTCCGAGCAGGTGTCTGCGCTCCAGAAGCGCATTGATGAGATGGGGCCGGTGAACCTCGTGGCCATCGAGGAATACGAGGAGACGGAGCAGCGCTACCAGTTCCTCACCACGCAGCACGACGACCTCGTGAATGCGAAGACGGAGTTGATGGACGTCATCAACCGCATCAACACGCAGACGCGTGAGATGTTCCTGACGACGTTCAACCAGATCCGCGACAACTTCCGCGTGATGTTCACCGAGATCTTCGGCGGTGGCAAAGCGGACCTGGTGCTGGCGGATGAAGCGAACGTGCTGGAGAGCGGCATCGACATCGTGGCGCGGCCTCCGGGCAAGCAGCTCCAGAGCATCACGCTGCTGTCCGGTGGTGAGCAGACGATGACCGCCGTGGCCCTGCTTTTCTCCATCTACCAGGTGAAGCCAAGCCCGTTCTGCGTGCTGGACGAGCTGGATGCGCCGCTGGACGAATCCAACATCAACCGCTTCCTGCGCGTGCTGAAACGTTTCCTGGAGCACTCCCAGTTCGTCATCATCACGCACAACAAGCGCACCATCGGCATCGCCGACGTGCTCTACGGTGTGACGATGCAGGAGCAGGGTGTGAGCCGCATCGTGAGCGTGAAGTTCCACAAGGCGGACGAGGAAGGCGGGGATCAGCAATCCAAACTGCTCGTCCCTCCGCCGAAAGGCGGGACTGTGGACGCCGTAGAAGATGCGCCGCACAAGCGGGAGGAGACGCTGGAGCTGAGCGAAGCGAAGTAGCCAGGCCGATCCTGAGATTTGCAGAAAAGGCCGCGCACGAGGCGCGGTCTTTTTGTTTCCAGGCGACCGGGTAAAGTCCTGGCCTGCGACCGCCTTTTCCTTGTTGCACGGTCTTGGGGGGACTTACTACGCTTCGCCCCATGTTTTCACATGTTGTGATCTTTTGGACGGACCCCGCCAATCCCAAGGCGGCGGATGAACTCATCGCGGGCGCCAACCAGTACCTGAAGCCCATCCCGGGCGTGCTCCATTTCCACATCGGGAAGATGGTGGGCAGCCATCGCCCGGTGGTGGACCAGACCTATCAGGTGGCCTTGAACCTCGTGTTCCCGGATAAGAAAGCGCAGGACGACTACCAGGTGCATCCCTTGCATATCGACTTCGTGGAGAAGGTGTTCAAGCGGGTGTGCCAGAAGGTGAACATCTACGACTTCGAATAAACGCGCCGTTTCGGGGCGATTTGGTGTTGAACCAGTGAGCGGCGGTGCAAACCGCCGCTTTTTCGTGTACCGAGGCGGAAAGCGGTCATAGGCAGCAGGTTATGCCGCTCCAAAAAGTTTTGAAAACAGGACTTGCAATCTCGGGGCTTATGTCGCTTAATTTGCCCGCTTTACGGAACGGAAGCGAGCGTAGCTCAGTCTGGTAGAGCGTCACCTTGCCAAGGTGAATGTCGAGGGTTCGAATCCCTTCGCTCGCTCCATCTTCTCAGAAAAATCCCGCGAACTTAAAAACACGCAGGAATTCTGGCTGCACATCCAGGTGGAGTTTGGGATGCGTATTGGGGGAGTTGTCTTTTCGACAGGATTAACGGGATTACTTGGCTGGTTTCTTGGTTTTCTTTTGGGTCGCAGCACGGGTGATGTTTTTAGCAGCCGCTGTCAGAGCTGACCGCAGGGTGCTTGCATTGACCGAGGGCAAGTGGACGTTGGTGTAGCCACGTTCACCCCAGGCACCGGCACAGGGCTGGAAAGCTTTGGGTGAGCCTTTGATGAAGGTGCGTTGTTCCTCGGGGGTGAGTTTGACCATGCCCCAGTCGTCGTCCGGTTTACCGAGGGAGGCGAAGATCTTGCCACCGAGACGGAAATCCGGATGGTTCATGTGGGCGGATTCCACCGTTTGGGGGATCGCGAGGGCGAGATGGCGGAATTGGTCGGGGGTCATGATATTATTGTGAGAGATTTAGGAAGATATTTCGGTGTCGAGCCAGTTCATGGGAAATCAATCAACCTGTTGAAAGATTTCATTTACACGTTTCAACAAGATCTTCATCCCTTCATCGTTCCTTGGCCGGTCGGCTATTTTAGAGGGGTTCCAAATGCCGATGTAATCCTCGTTTGGAGCTGGACCGATACCGACACGCTCGCCGAGGATCTCGCTGAAATCGCTCCTGAGTTCGGCGTGCGAATTGCCGCTACCCCAGCACCCGGAAGGGACCGGATAACGCTCAGCCAAGTTTTTGATCTCAAAGTGCTTTCCCTCGGGAATCTCTTGAAGAGCCCGGGCAAGCAAGGCGTCGTCAGCAATTCCGCGGATGGGGAATTGCAAGCGGCGGAAGACGGTGACGACGAGGTTCGGCCATTTTTCGTTGGTGATCAGGGTTTCGAGATCAGTGACAGAATCGAAGAAATAGGTGTCATCCCAACCGGCACTGCGTACGCGATGATAGTCCACGTAAAGCTCGCCGGTCTCGGTGAGCCATTCCTGAAGTTGCTGGCGTTGGGCGGGGGTAAGGATGGGCATGGGAGATTGGATTAAGGATCAGTAACCCCGGAGATGCCAGATCCAGCGGGTCAGGAAAAAGGAGATGACGCAGAGCGGGATGAAACCGTAACGAATCAAGCGCAGATCGAATCGGGAGTAGATTTTTTTACGACGGAAAGACATGAGGGCGAATGCGGCCCAAAAGGCGACGAAAGCATAGAAGCAGATCTGGAAAAACTGGCCGCCATCCAAAACCATGCTGGCGAGCACGGAAACGATGGATTGTTGTACGAAGGGGAAAAGTTTCTCTCCGGAGAGAGAAGTAACGGGTGTTTGTCCGTGGTCGGCAGCAGGCGGTATTATTGATACCGGTGGCCCGTCTATCCCTGGTTTATGGTTCTGTTCCATGCAGGTTTCGAGCTGGCGATCGCGTTATTCGTGGGCTTGATGATCCAGAATGTTGCGCCACATGAGCATGGGGTTCACACCGGCGTAGCCGGAGTCTTGGCCGTCGTTGACTTCTATGACGGTCCAGTCGCCGGATTGGGTTTGGGCGATGTCCACGACGAGGAAGGTGACGTTGAGGCGGCGGGCGGCTTCGCCTGCGCTCTGTTGGATGGCGGTGAGTTCGGTGTCGGTGGGTTTGTAGGTTTCGGAAACCCAGTAGCGGCCGATGCCGACGCATTCGTTACGCCACCAGAAGGTGCGGAACTCAAAGCTCTTTGGCAGTGCTTCCGCCGAGGGCACGGCGACTTGGCGCAAGGGGAGGTATTCCCGGCAGACAACGCGTTGCCAGCCGAGGATGGGGTCTTGCCGCCACTCAGCCATGATCTGGGTGAAGTGGTGGCGGTTCTCGATGATGGATTGCCGACGGTTGTGACGATTGGTCTGGCGCTCGCCTTTCAGGAAGACGGGCCAGGTGAAGGAGGCTTCGATATCGGCAATCGTGGGCAATTCATCAAACCACACGCTCTTGGGCGTGAAGTCTTGGATGAGCGGATACCAGTTCGGCAAATGACTGGTGCGGGCGTATTCCTCGGGTGAGTGGACGAGGCGGACGCCTAGTTGCAGCAAGTCTTGATAGCGTTGGGCGTAATCTGGTGCGGCACCCATGCGGGCGATGGCGACGATCTCTTGCTCAATGCGCCACGCGTGGCGACAGGCGAAGACGCGCTCGAACTCGAAGTCGTAAACGGGCATGCCGATGGGTTTTATAGCGAGCCAGAGTTTGCCTTCCAGTTCGATGAAGCTGGTGCCGGGTTCTGGTGTGTCTGGATTCATATAGTGATCAATCGAAAGCGAGAAGGATCAGTCCGGCCAGAAAAGTTATAGAGGCGATAAGCCAGCGGAGGCCATGAGATTTATTGAACCAGAATACGCTTTGGAAAACCCAGCCGTAACCGAACCAAAGCAGACCGCCGAAGACTGGCAAGTCGAGATCAAAGCCTAATATATGACTATCAAAGAGCGGGGAAACCGGGTGATCCAACGTATAGAGCAAAATGAAAATCATCCCTCTATTTGGATCCGTGCCTTGGTTAAATAAAAATAAACACAGCAGGAAGAAGGCTGTGTGTAATCCAGCCAAAATCAGACCGACAGTAAATCGCCGCCATATTTTTGGGTTCTCCTCGGACATCTGAATTCACCTGTAATGCATGAGGGAATCGGAGTCAAGAGGCGGGGAATGTGTGGGTATGATTAATGAGGAAACGGTTTCATCTGCCCTGCTGAGGCGGTGAACCACGGGTTCCCTTGGGTCACCCGCGGCTACTGGCATTTGCCCCGTTCGGGGCAAGGGGCGAAGGGCGGTATGTGAACCGGGCGGTAGTGCCGAAAAAGATGAACAGGAATACGTAGAGGAAAATGGAGTGATCGCCAGCAAACCAAAAACTGAAGGGAACGAGATCAAAGGAGATGCTATCGAAGATGATGCCTTTGAGGAATACGTCGTAGTCCCACAAGATGAGGCCGGTGAAAATGGGGGCCAGTAACAGGATGGCATAGAAAAGGGCGGCAACGATGGCACCACTGACTTTGCGCAGCCGCCAAAGAGTGCAGGCAGTCAGCAGAAAACCGTAGCAGAAAAGCAGGAGGCCAAGTTCCAATTTGTGCGGGAGGTGTTGAGTCCAACCAGTTTGCCAGGCGGCGAAATCAGCGTTCAGAAATTCAGGGACAGTGCTCCCGGCATGATACCAGCGGTAGGCACCGTTGCCAAAATGAGCGGTGAAGGCTGGTCGCCAAGGCAAGTAGGCGATGATGGCCAGCAGGGTGAGGACCATCAAAGCCAGGTATAGTTTGAAGGCCAGGCGTGGTTGCTGATGGAGCCTGGCCGAGAGATGGGGCAAGAACAGAAAGGTGGCGGCGAGCAGGGCGACCTTGAAGGGGATGGTGAGGAGTTCGAAAAACAGCAAGCCGCTAAGTTGCTCAATGGTCCACAGAGTGATGGCGATGGCGGATGCGGCGATGCCAATGAGGCCAGAGCGAGGAAGGCGGGTGAGCGGTCCGGAGGTCGGGGTGTTCGCCGGTTTGGTGGTGGTCATTTGGTAAAGATTGGGAGAATCTGATAGAGCAAATAGACAGCGAGAGAAGCGGTGCCGCCGTAATTTGCCTCCGAATCGGTTTTGGCTTCCTTCTTTTCCAAGGAATTCGAGGATTTCAACTGTTGTTCCCGGGTGGGGTTTAGGGTCTGGCAACCGACAGTGGCCAGGAGCAGGGCGATCAAGCAGAGCGAGGTGAGCGGTCTGAGGAGTTTGGCTGACATAGATGCTCCAACGTGAACCGGGTGAGTGAAAATCTTGCCGGGAATCTTAGCGTGGGAGGTGGGATTGTATATGGAAAAATGGGGAGTACGGAGGTGATGAGGCGCGATGCTGGGATGGCTGAACCAGCAAGAGTTCATAGAGCGCAGAAATCGTCAAAAAAACGGTTTTTGACGAAGGGCTTTTTTCGAGTTACCGAACGGTAATTTGTTGTAAGTGGTTGGAGGTTAGTATTTTCAGTGGTGAAAATAAAAGTTATTCACAATATTCACTAGGACAGCGGATGTCCTAGGTCCCCCGTTAGGATGAGGGCATGAAAAATGAAATAAGAGGTTTGGGAAGTTCAAAGCTCAAAACTCAAAGTTCAAAGAGGAACAGCGGTAGAAGCGATGATTAGGAGCGGGATTAGGCGGGCTGGTAGGTGGAAGTGGTGCCTTGCGGTAGGGGGGAACCGTATCCATATTTCCGGGGTCATTGTTCAGGTGCGGTTAAAAAGCGTTTTATGCGACTCTTGATAGCCATAACGGGTGCGAGCGGGTCGATGTATGCCCAGCGGTTGCTGGACAACATCGATTGCCGGGCGCATGAGGTGCATGTGATGCTGAGCCAGTATGCGCCGCAGGTGATCGCGGAGGAGCTGGGCGAAGGGCTGAAGCTGCCGGAGGGAGTGCAGCAGCATAGTCATAGGTCCATGAATGTGCCGTTCGCGAGCGGGTCGAATCCGCCGGACGCGATGGTGATCATCCCATGTAGCATGGGGACGCTGGGACGCGTGGCGCATGGGGTGAGTTCGGATTCACTGTTGCGCTGCGCGGATGTGATGTTGAAGGAGCGAAAGAAGCTCATCCTCGTGCCGCGGGAGACGCCGATGAGTCTCATCCATGTGAAGAATTTTGAACTGCTGTTGCTGGCAGGGGCGACGATCCTTCCGGCGAATCCGTCTTACTACACACGGCCGCAGACGGTGGAGCAGGTGGCGGATACGGTGGTGGCGCGGGTGCTGGATCATCTGGGGATGCCGCAGAAGCTGGTGGAGAGGTGGCAGGAGGAAGAAGAATGACCGAGAGCGGTGATTCGTTAAAATGGTTAAAGGCGTTAAATGGGGAACGGTGTAACGTTTCAACGATTTTAACCTTTTAACGATAGATCGAGGACGACTAAGAGAATTTAAGAATGTTTTCGACGATAAAAAAATGGGCGGAGTTCGTGAAGTTCAGCCATACGGTGTTTGCGCTGCCGTTTGCCATCGCGTCGATGGCATTGGCGGCCCGGGACACAAATGGCTGGCCGGGGTGGCGTATTTTCGGATTGGTCTTGCTGGCGATGGTGGGAGCGCGGACGTGCGCGATGGCGTTCAATCGCATCGTGGACCGGAAGTTCGATGCGGAGAATCCGCGCACGGCGGAGCGGCATCTGCCGGCGGGTAAGATCTCGCTGGCGAGTGCGTGGACGTTGTGTGCTTTGAGTGCAGGGTTGATGGTGGGGTCGGCGTATCTGCTGAACCCGCTCTGCTTTTATCTCTCGCCGGTGGCGTTGTTCTTTGTGTGTTTTTATTCGCTGACGAAGCGGTTCACGGATTTCACGCATGTGTGGCTGGGCTTGGCGCTGGCATTGGCACCCATCGGTGCATGGATCGCAGTGCGCGGGAGTGTGGATTTTACGCCGTTTCGGGATGGGTTCGCGCTGCCGTTGATGCTGGCGATCATCGTGGTGTTCTGGCTGATCGGGTTCGATATCATCTATGCATTGCAGGATTATGAATTCGACCGACAGAAGGGCCTGCACTCGCTGGTGGTGCGGTGGGGGCCGAAGAATGCGCTCCAAGCGGCGACGCTGGCGCATGTGATCATGCTGGTGTTGCTGGCGATCTTCGGATTCCTGGCGAGTTTTCGTATCGCCTATTTCATTGGCTACCTGTTGATCGGCGTCAGCATCGTGTTCGAGCATTGGCTGGCGCGGCGGCGCAGCTTGAACTGGGTGAACAACGCATTTTTCCGTTTAAATGCCGTGGTAAGCATCGTATTCATGTGTGTCACGGTGGCTGAAGTGACATTTGTGGGTTTTCGTTACGACCGATGAGCTTTGTCTTAAAACATAGTGAGTTGCGCGACATCTACGAGAAGGTGGTCGCGGGGACGCGCATTTCCGATGAGGACGCGCTGCGCCTGCTGGAGAGCAAGGACCTGAACGCGGTGGGTGCGATCGCGGATTTCGCGCGGCAACGCAAGGTGGGGAATCGCGCGAGCTACATCGTCAACCGCTACATCAACTACTCGAACTACTGCATCCTGAGCTGCCAGTTCTGCTCGTTCTCGCGGAAGAAGCGGGATGCGGACGGTTTTGAACTGACGGTGCCGCAGATCGTCGCGAAGGCAAAAGAAGCACAGAGCATCGGTATCACGGAGCTCCACATCGTGGGCGGGCTGCATCCTTCGCTGCCGTTCAGTTATTACACGGACATGCTGCATTCGCTGAAGGCGCTGGAGCCGAAGCTGCAATTGAAATGCTTCACGGCGATCGAGATTTTGCACCTCGCGTGGCTGGCGAAGAAGACGGTGGAAGAAACGTTGCGCGAGTTGAAGGCGGCGGGGCTGGATTCGCTCACAGGTGGGGGCGCGGAGATTTTTCGCAAGGAAGTGCGGCAACAGATCGCGAAGGGCAAGGAGTCCGGCGAGGAGTATCTGGATGTGCATCGCACCTGGCACAAGCTGGGTGGGCGCAGCACCTGCACGATGCTGTTCGGCCATGTGGAATCGATGCCGGATCGCGTGGATCACTTGCGGCAAATCCGGGCGCTGCAAGATGAGACGCATGGTTTCGTGGGTTTCATTCCGCTGGCGTATCAACCGGATGGGAATCGCATCCCGGTGGATCATCCGCCGACGGGTTTTGATTCGCTGCGGACGATTGCAGTGAGCCGCATCTATCTCGATAACTTCGACCATATCACGGCGTATTGGGTGGGGCTGGGTACGAAGCTCGCGCAAGTGGCGCTCAACTACGGTGCGGATGATATTCACGGCACTATTATCGAGGAACATATCTTCCACATGGCTGGTGCGAAATCGCCACAGGCGCAGAAGGAGGCGGACATGGTGAAGGCCATCCGTGAGGTGGGGCGCATGCCGGTGCAGCGGAATACGTTCTATGAGGCGATGAAGGTGTGGGATGACAAGGACACGGGCGCGGATGCGGTGAGCACGGGCGAGAACAAGGTGTTGGCGAATAATTTGGCAACGGCATGAGTGATGAAATTCCAAAATTGCGCATGGCATCGATGAGCGAAGCCGATGAACTGGCGCATAATCTCCAGCGCGAACAACGCGCGGTGCATCTGCAGCGGGAGTCGGAGCTGGAAGATTCGCTGGCGCCATTTCGTGTCGGCTCGGTGCCGTATCTGAACGCTGTGCCGCTCACGCGTGGCTTGGAAGAGCAGATCGTGTTCGAGCCGCCGTCCAAGCTGGCGAAGATGTTGAAGTCAGGTGAACTGGATGCGGCTTTGCTGAGCATCACGGAAGCGTTGCAGAACGATGGCTATGACATTCTCGATGGCATGGCGATCGCGTCGTTGGGCGAGGTTTATAGCGTGGTCGTAGCGCACAAGGTGCCGCTGGAACAGGTGAAGGAGATCTATGTGGACACGGCGTCCTGCACGAGCGTGAACCTGCTGAAGGTGTTGCTCGCGGAGAAGGGCTTGAAGCCGGAGTTAAAGCCGCTCGAGAGCTATGATACGGCGAAGGATCGCGACGCGGTATTGCTGATCGGCAACGCGGCGATTGAGTTTCGTCGGGCGAATCCCGAGGTCGAAGTGTGGGACTTGGGCGCGGCGTGGATGGATCTGACGAACTTGCCGTTCGTCTACGCAGTATGGGTGCTGCAACGCGGGCAGGAGAATCGCAAACTGCGCCGCCTGCTGCGTGAGGCGCGTGATTTCGGGCTGGATACGATGGATCACATCATCAGCAGCAACACGCTGTATGATCTGGATTTCCGGAAGGATTATCTCGGCTGGCACATCCATTATCACATGGGCAGCGATGAGAAACGCGGCATCGCGAAGTTCATCGAGTTGCTGAACAAGCACGGGCTGGGGCCGACGTTTACGCCGAAGTATGTTTTCTAAGTCATGATCTACGACGCGACATTGGATGAGTTGTTGCAGAAGGTGTGGGATGGCGGGCGCATCGATGCCGCCGAGGCGCGCCGTCTGTATGCGTTGCCGCTGGAGGAACTTGGCGCGCTGGCGGATCGGCGTAAGCATTTTGCGCGCGCGAAAGCGTATGGTGGCAAGGGCAACGACATAGTGACCTACATCGTTGATCGCAACGTGAACTATACGAACGTGTGCAATGTGTATTGCAAATTCTGCGCGTTCTGGCGGTCGGAAAAAGATGCGGACTCGTATGTCATCACGCTGGATGAGATGGATCGCAAGATCGAGGAGACCATCGCGCTCGGCGGCACGCAGATCCTCATGCAGGGCGGGCATCACCCGAAGCTCACGAAGCAATGGTATCTCGATCTGCTCTCGCACATCCGCGCGAAGTATCCGGGCTTCAACGTGCATGGATTCAGCCCGAGCGAATTCATCGCGTTCCAGGAATTCTTTAACGAACCCGTCGAGCAGTTGCTGAAAGATTTCACGGCAGCGGGGCTGGGCAGCTTGCCGGGTGGTGGTGGTGAGATTCTCGTGGATCGTGTACGGAATCGCATTGCACCGCTGAAGGCGAACACGGGCGAGTGGATGGGTGTGATGGATAAGGCGCACGCGCTGGGGCTCGCTACGTCCGTCACGATGATGTTCGGGCATGTGGAGACGGTGGATGACCGCGTCGAGCATCTCGAGGTCGTGCGGAGCCAGCAGGAGAAGTCGCTGATGCGTTTGGGTGCACGCGGCACGCCGATCGAGCAGGCGGTGTGGTTCGCGGATCAAGTGGAGCAGGGGAAGCTGAACGGCGGAGCGTTCACGGCGTTCATCTGCTGGACGTTCCAGCCGGAAAATGCGGTGCTAAAGGCACCGACGGTGGGTTCAAACGAGTATCTGCGAATGCAGGCTTTGGCGCGCATTTATCTGGATAACATCCCGAGCATCCAGAGTTCCTGGGTCACACAGGGGCAGGAGATCGGGCAGATCGCGTTGAAGTATGGCGCGAATGACCTCGGCAGCATCATGATCGAGGAGAACGTCGTCAGCGCGGCGGGCACCACCTTCCGCATGGGCGTGGCGGATATGCAGCGGTTGATCAAGGATTTGGGGTATGAGCCGAAGCAAAGGGATAACTGGTATCGGCTGGTGGAGACGAAGGTGGTTTCGGGTGTGACCGTTTGAAGATTGAGGTGTAAACAACGCTAAGGATTTTTCCCGGGTTGCCGAGATTATCTTGAGAATACTTGGGTGAGATGCACGTTTCTGTAAGATGCTCCCAGAAGGCCTGATCGACTATGTCGCAGCACGAATGGTTTGTGCATGTCCTGCCCGCGTCGCTTGCCGTGGATTGGTCGTGGTGGCAGAACGAGACAGAGAACGTGGGTAACGTGCGAGCTGTTGCTGCTCACCAAGGATTACGACGTTTCCTTGGCGGAGGGAAATGTGATTTTGGCGGAGTGGGTGTCATCAGAGGTTCTGAAGGGTTGCGTTTCAAAAAGGTCACGCAGGCGGACAAGGCCACGGCCACTTTTCCGGGGTCAGAACAAGGACAGACGGGCCCTACCTTTTGAGGACGATTACGAGTTCACGCGGGCTTTGACCCAGGCGGTGACGGGCTCGGTCATCTGGGTGGTATGCGCGCCGGCGAAGACGTGGTTGGAGCCTTTGATCTGCAGCAGGCTGACGGGTTGGTTGGCTTGGGCGAAGATGTCGAGGGAGTCTTGGGGGAAGACGACGTCGTCTTCGGTGCCATGGACGAGGAGCCAGGGGACGTTGATGAGCGGGGCAAGGTTCACGAGGGTGTCCAGCTTGCGGAGGTCGTCCATGTAGGCTTGGGAGAGGGGGCAGGATTCGTCGTCCCACATGTTGCCTTGGCCGGGTGGGACCATGCCGAATTCGCGTTCGGCAAAGGCCTTGGTGGTCACCATGCCGGCGAGGGAGACGAGGAACTTGATGCGGCTGTCCTGGCTGGTGCGGATGACGCCGACGGCACCGCCCATGCTGTGGCCGATGTAGCCGACGTTCCACCCTTTCAAGGCGTCGAGCACGGAGCCGAGGTCGGCGACTTCCTTGGAGATGTGCGAGTCGGTGAACTTGCCCTCGGAAGCGCCATTGCCGGAGAAGGAGATGCGGAGGGCGTTGAGGCCCGCTTTTTCCAGGCTTTGGGCGAGGGCGACGACGAAGGGGCGGTCTTTGTTGCCGGTGACACCGTGGCCGAGCACCACGATGTTCTGGGAGCCGGGTGCGCCCTGGTGGAGGGTGTAGTCGATGCGTTCGCCGTGCTGGTTGCGGATTTCGCCGAGCATAAATTCGATAAGTAGCCCATGGACCGGCATGGTCCGGGTGCTGAGTTCACAGACTTGTAGCCGAACGCAGGCAGCCGGGGCAAATCTCAAATGCAAAAGTGTGAGGCCTCCGCATCGCGCTTTGACTTTGGCAGGCGGTTCCAGTATCCCGAAACCCAGTGATTCCACTGGCAGACTGGTTAAAGAATACGCGGCTTTGTGCGGGCGGATTGTTCCTGCTCACCTTGCTGCTTTTCTTCCCGGCCACGCGGTTCGAGTTCCTCACGTATGATGATTCCCAGTATGTCACGGCGAACGAGCACGTGAAGCAGGGGCTGAATGCGGAGACCGTCAAATGGGCATTCACCGAGCCGCATGCTTCCATGTGGCATCCGTTGACGACGCTGACGCATCTGCTGGATGTGGAGCTTTTCGGCTTGAATCCAGGGGCGCATCATGCGGTGAACATATTCATCCATGCGGTGAATGCGGTGTTGCTGTTCACCTGGTTGCTGGCGGTCTTCAACATGTCGGGCCGGGCCTTGCTGGTGGCGGCGATATTTGCCTGGCATCCGTTGCGGGTGGAGTCGGTGGCCTGGGTGGCGGAGCGGAAGGATGTGATGTGTACGCTGTGCTGGTTGCTGACGCTGCACGCATATACACGCTATGTCCGGCGACCGGGGAAGGGAAGTTATCTGCTGGCACTGGGCGCATTTGCGCTGGCGGTGATGGCGAAGCCGATGAGTGTGACGTTGCCAGCGATCTTGCTGATCTTGGATGGCTGGCCGTTCAAGCGGTTGGGGGTGGATGTCTCGGCGGAGGGTTGGCAGCCGGATTGGCCGCTCATCCGGCGGCGTTTGGTGGAGAAGATTCCGTTCTTTTGCCTGAGCCTCTTCCTGGCGGCCATCACCTACAAAATGCAGCATGAAGGTGAAGTGCTGCAGATGATGGCGAGCACGACATTGGCCGATCGCATAGGAAATGCGCTCGTCTCGTATGTCCGGTATTTGGGGTTGCTGATCTGGCCGTTGAATCTCTCGGTGTTGTATCCGCATCCCGGGCGTTGGCCGGTGGGCATCGAACTGGGGGCATTGGCGGCGGTGGCGGGCATCTCCTATGCCTGCTGGCATTTCCGCCGCACACAGCCTTGGTGGTTGTTCTCCTGGACATGGTTTTTGGTCACGCTGCTGCCGGTGATCGGCTTGATCCAGGCAGGTGGAGCAGCCCTGGCCAACCGCTATACTTATATCAGCACGATCGGATTAGTGATTGCGGCGGTATGGACTTTGGCGGAATGGGCGGCCAGTAATCCGGCAGCTCGAAGGAAAGAGGCGGGCATTCTGGTTCTGGCCGTTTCCATGGGTTGCGTGGTGCTGACATTGGCTACCTTGCCGTTATGGCGCGATACGGAAACACTCTTCCGCCAGACAACCCGTACGACGCAGTCCAACGCGATCGCGCATCTGGTCTTGAGCGAGGCGTTGCTGGAGAAGAAAAAGCCGCAAGAGGCGCTGGAAGAGATTTCGAAGGCCATCCTCCTCACGCCGAAAGATGGCATGCTGCACTTGCAAGCCGGGCGGGTGTGTCTGGATCTGAACCAGCCGGAACTGGCCATCGAGGCGTTGCAGAACGCGCGGAAGTTCAATCCCAAACTGGATGGAGTGGGGTTTCAACTGGCCCGGGCATTTCGACGGGTGGGCCGGAACGATGAGGCGAAGGCGTTGTTGCTCCAGCATCTGGAAAAACATCCGCGAGATGGCAATGCCTGGAACAATCTGGGGGGCATTCAGGCAGATCAACGGGATGTGGCGGGGGCGGAAAAAAGCTTTCAAACTGCTTTGGCTAAAGAACCGGCCAGCCTGGAGCCACGGCGAAATCTGATCCGCTTGCTGGCGGTGTCCGGACGTCCGAAGGAAGCCATAGCGCAGATACAGACCGGGTTGAAATACAATCCGGATAATGCCGATCTCTGGTTTCAGTCGGGGCTGTTCTATGAAGAGGCCGGGCAGATCGCCCAGGCGCGGAACAGTTTTGAAACAGCGATCGCGCTGGATCCCCGCTGGCCGCTGCCGAAGGAATCACTGGTGTGGTTGCTGGTCCTGCAACCCCAGATGAATGCCGTCGATGCCAGGCAGGGTTTGGGACTAGTGAATGAAGCCTTGAACCTGTACGGGAACGAAGTGCCGCTCCGGGTGCGTGAGTTGCAGGCGTGTGCTTTGGCGGCCAACGGGAAGTTTCCGGAAGCGATTGAAACAGCCACGAAGACCCGGGAGGCGTTTTTGCAGGCCAAGGATCAACGTGGCGTGGCCCGTATCGAGGCGCAACTGGCCGCCTATCAAAGCGGACGCAGATGGCTGCCCGCCCAGCGTTGAGACAGGTCTGCTGGTTTAAATGGTTGAAGGGGGAAGTGGCTGGCCGACATGGATTCGAACCATGACTAGGTGAGTCAAAGTCACCTGTGCTACCTTTACACCATCGGCCAAAACCGAGGCAGGAAAAATAACGGTGGAACGCCAGAGTGCAATGCCAAATCTTGGTTATTTTTGAAGGAATAGCCGGCGGCAGATTCCGCTTCCACTTGCGCGGCAAACGGTTTGGCGTAATAGTAGGCACCATGTTCAGCCCGGCTTTTTCTTCCATATCGTTGCTGCGCGCCGTCGCAGCGGGTTCGCTTTTGGCCGTGTTCTCGACGCAAGGGGCCAACTGGCCTTCCTGGCGCGGCCCGAATGACGGCTCCAGCATCGTGCAGGAGGCGGGTCTGCCGACGCGCTGGAATGCCACGGAGAATGTGAAGTGGCGCATCGACCTGCCGGACCGGGGCAATTCCACGCCGGTGATCTGGGGCGAGAAGATTTTTCTGACGCAGGCGATCGAGGCCGAGAAAAAGCGGACGCTGATGTGCCTGAGCAAGCGCGACGGCAAGCTGCTGTGGCAGCAGGAGGTGGTGTATGACAAGGCGGAGCGGACGCATCGCGACAACCCATACTGCGCGGCCTCGCCGGTGGTCGATGGGCAGAGGGTCATCGTGACGCATGGCTCGGCGGGCGTGTTCTGCTACGACCTGAACGGCAAGGAACTCTGGCGGCGCGATCTGGGAGCACAGGCGCATGAGTGGGGAAATGCGTCTTCACCCGTTCTGCATGGTGATCAGGTTTTCATCTACCATGGTCCGGGCAAGGGTGCCTTCCTCGCGGCCCTGGACAAGAAGACGGGCAAAGATGTGTGGCGCTTCAAGGAACCGACGTTTGATTTCAGTGATCGCACGGACGGGTTCAAGGGCAAGAAGGACGGCATCGAAGGTTCGTTCAGCACGCCCATCGTGATCCAGGCGAACGGGCGCGAGGAACTGGTGATGAGTTTTCCGAAGCATGTGCGGGCGTTCGATCCGAAGACCGGCAAGGAACTCTGGCACTGCGACGGGTTGAATCCGCTGGTCTATACCTCGCTCATCTACGGAGACGGGGTGCTGGTGGCGATGGGCGGATTCTTCGGCAATTCGCTGGCGGTGAAACCGGGTGGCAGTGGCGATGTGACGGCGACGCATCGCCTGTGGCACACGGTCCGGGACAAGGGCGGCATCGGCACCGGGGTCATCAAGGACGGGCATATTTACTATCACAATTCGGGCAGCCTCTTCGCGTGCCTGGATCTGAAGACCGGCAAGGTGCTGTGGGAAGAACGCGCACAAGGCGTCGGAGCCAAGGCGAGCACTTTTTTTTTTATTGTTATGGTGTGCTACGAGATCTACATGCCGAATCAA
>CAZPUL010000029.1:0-58635 GCA_964589735.1 uncultured Verrucomicrobiota bacterium
GGTATTTTTGGCATGGTGGTGCCGCTGGAGCCGGCTGATGCGGTCGTGCTGGCGGTGGTCGGTATGAGCGCCACCTTGGGCGGAGTGGTCCGCGCGCCGGTCACCGGCATTCTCATCGCATTTGAAATGACCCATGAGTTCGCCCTGGTACCTGCATTGATGCTCGGTGCGCTCATCAGCGGGGCCATCAGCCGCCGAATGACGCCGCACAATTTTTATGACGAACTGCTGCAGCAGGACGGCCACAAGATCGAGCACGTCATTCCGCCGCGGGACTTGAACTCGTGGCAGCAACTGCCGCTCTCCTCCATCGCGAATTTCCAGCCGGTGGTCATCAAGGGCACGGGGGCAGAAGCCATCCGAGAGGTTGTCAACAATCATCCCTACAACTATTTCCCAGTGGTCGAGGACAAGCAATTGAAGGGCATCCTCAGCCGTCAGAAAGGGGAGATGGCGGTGAAGAGCGGCGAGCCTCCAATCCTCCAGGCGGCCATCACCTGCCTGCCCACGCAGAGCATCCGTGAGTTGCAATCACTCTTGATCGAATCCCCCACGGGCGTGGCGGTCCTGCTGGACCGGCCCGAGGGACGGGTCATCGGTCTCATCACTTTGCACGACCTCTTGCGGGCCGAGATGGCCACCGCCCAGCAGGCAGGCAAGGATTAAGCCAGGTAGGGGATGGTAAGGGGACCTTGTGGCAACACGGCCACGCGGGCATCTGGGCCGAGCTTGGCCAATCGTTCCTGCACTGTGCGGCTGATGTCCCGGCAAAGGGTGAGGTGACAGGCGCGGACGGTGGACTCCGGCAGGGCGCTGTAGATCTGGACTTCCGCGCGACGCTGGATAAGCGCCTGGATCTGGGCCTGCCACTGCTCCGGGCGCACAAAACCGGGGGTGGCCAGCATGGTGAGAATCTCTTCGGGGCTTTGCGCGCTGTTGAGCAACTGGTCGAAGGGGCTGTTCGTCGGCACGCCTTCGCTGCATTCGGCGGCGAGGATGAGCAAGCCGCCCTCCTGTAAGATGCGCGCACCGGCGCTCATGCCTTTGACACCCTGATAGAGATTCATGTCGAGCGGGTAGCCGCTGTTCGTCGTCACCACGATCTCAAAGGGCGCTTTCACCTTCTGCATGGCCGAGCCGCGCACAAATTCCGTGCCCGCCTTGTGGGCCTTCAGCAGATCACCGGCGAAGACATTGGTGATCTGGCGTTGCTCATTGAGCGTGACGTTGAGCAGGAAACTCGGTCCGGCGCGCAAGGCGATGTCGCGCAGTTCTTCCCAGAGCGGATTGCCTTCGTTGATGCCGAAGCTGGCCTTGGGGCTGCTGATGTTCCGCACGCCATGATTGCTCATCACGGTGCGCAAACCGGCGACACCGGGCATCAATCCTTTAGGCCCGCCGCTGAACCCGGCGAAGAAATGCGGCTCGATGAAACCGGTGACGATGCGCAGATCGGCCTCGATTGCGTGGCGGTTGAGCAGGGCAGGCGTGCCATCGCGGGTCGTGCCTACTTGGACGAGCGCGGCCTCATTCTCGGGCTCATGATTGAGCACGCGCCAGTTCGCGACGACTTCCGGCGTGAGCATCTTCTCCAGCTCGGCTTTGGTGTTGGGCCGGTGCGTGCCGAGCTGGTTCAGCAAGGTGATGTTCTCGCGCGGATGATCTTTCAGGAAATCCAGCAGCCACGGGATGATACGGTCATTGGGCGTGGCCCGGGTGATGTCGGTGAAGAGGATGCAAAGCTTGTCACTGGGCTTGATACGTTGGAGCAGGGGCGCGGAGGCGATGGGGTTTTGCAAGGCCTGTCGAATGGCGGCACGCTCATCCGGCAAGCCCGGCGTCTGCGCAGGCTCGATGACGGTGGTGCGATCAGCGGGCAGATCGATTTCCAGATGGCTCTGACCGTAGGCGAGCGGGATTTTCATGGGTTCTTGAAATCAGTGACAATCATGGACCGGAAAATTGGGCTGGCCGAGAACTATTCTCCGGCTGGTTTATAATTCTGCTGTATGGCATCTGATCGTGGCCTGCTTCTCCTGCTCATACTTCAACAACCGCGGGAAATACGTAGGATGGCAATGCCGCACCTCCAGAAAATGGAGGTTCAACGGGTGCGGTTTGTAGAGTTCAAATACTTCCAGCAACATGGTGGAGCTCCAGCTTTCTTGCGGCCCGGCACCAGTGACCTGCTTATGCCAGCCCCGGGCTGAGTCCAGCCAGAGGTCGAGCTGTTGGCGGTTCAGGACGTAACACCCGCTGTGAGAATTGGCGCATTGCCCGAAAGCAATGCCGGCCGCTTTGAATGTGCCGGGCGCCGCCCATACCTCCGCGCGGAAATCCTCATGCGGCCACCGTAAGTCGATGTAGTACTTGCGTCCGTTCAAGCTCTCATAGCGGTTCGGCAGCAAGAGCGATTTGGGCTGGTTGACGGTGGTGTTGAAGAAAACCAGCTTGTCCAAGAAGGTGGCATCTTGGATGACGATGTCATCTTCGAGATGCAGGAACCAGTCGGCGCCTTGACGATGCCGGGCGAAGATGTTGGGCACTTCGAAACCCACGCTCATCGGGTCGGTATCCTGATGGGGGATGACTTCCAACCGGCTCTTGATTTCCGCCGGTAACTGGCCGGTCACCTCCCAATCGCGGTAGGTATTGATGATGAGGTGTAGATCGCAATGGGCGAAACTCGTGAGGAGCCCTTCAAGGGTGCTTTGCAAGCGTTCCACGCTCGCGGCTCCTTTCTTTTGCAGGTCTTGGGCATCTGGGCGACATACATGGGTGACGACGGCCACCACCTTGCTTCTCCTCCCGCCGGTCAATGTTTTCTCGGGCAGGAGCTCATAAGCTGCGCCATGCTGATGCGCGCAGGCGATCTGCCAGCGCATCCGCACATGGCGGAATCCCAGCTTCAGCAATACCAAAGGACGCACCAGCCACTTGGCAGCGGTTTGCTTGCAGGCTGAGGCCAGACTCATGGCGTGATGCTCCGGTCGCCATGCCGATTATGTCAAGGTTTAGCCTGCGGGTGCTGTGTCTTGCAGGGCGCTGTCGCGACTCGGAAAGCCAGCGCTATCTTGCGACGTGTCGCCTCACTGCGCTTTCTTTTTCTTCGCCCCGCCTTTTGGCACAACTGGTTCGGCTCCCAGCTCCGGGCCATTGTCTGTGGGCAATGCCTGATGCCAGGCCAAGACAGCCTTGGTCAGTCGCTCAACGATGTCCCGATGTTGTCCGGCGACGTTGGTTGTCTCGCCGCGATCTTTGGCCAGATCATAGAGTTGCCCCTGGCTGCCGTCATATTCGCAGAGGAGCTTCCACTTGTCTTCGCGTACGGCGAGGTCGGGCAGACGTTCTGGCAGGGCGGGCGAGGTCGTTTTACGGTCCGGCGGGCGACGCCAGAAAATTGGCGCGGTGCGGGAGGCGGTGCTCTCCCCCAAAAGGATGGGGGCGAGATTTTCACCATCGAATCTGGCCTCCTTGGTTTGCGGAACCCCTGCGAGGCTGAGCAACGATGGTGCCAGGTCGAAAGCGGCGAATACGGAGGTTGGATTTTCTGTCCCGGCGGTTTCTTTTGCTTGCAGGCCCGGACCCCAGACTATCAGCGGCGAACGGGTGCCTCCTTCATACAAGGTAGTCTTGGTGCCCCGGAAAGGACCCGCACTGCCGGCTCCGGGCTCCGGCCCATTGTCCGAGCAGAGCAGGATCAATGTGTTGTCGCGCAATGCCGGCGTATTGCGGACATGATCGAGGAGCTTGCCCAACTGGCGATCCATCTCTTCCAGCACCGCATGGTAAAGTTCACGTTTGGTCTGGCCCCATTTCTCGACCGGCGGCCAGAAAGGGCTGTGGACATCATCGGGCCACAGATTCACGTAGAACGGCTTGCCGGCGCTGACCGCGCGGTTTATGAATGGGATTGCGGCCTCGACGAATCCACCCGTGATCTGCGAGCGTTGCACCCAGACCACGGGACCGCCTAATCGCTCGGCATCGCCCCAGATGCGGCCAGCCTGTTTATCACCCGGCTTCAAGGTCAGCGGCAGCAGTTTCGCCCCCATGCCTTCAAAGTTGGTGAGCGATTCGTCGAAACCGTAGGCGGAGATTGGCGGCGCATCATCCACATCGCGCTGGCCGCCGAGGTGCCATTTGCCAAAATGCCCGGTGGCATAACCCGCCTGCTGCAACTGGCGGGCGAGCGTGGGTGCCTTGGGATCGAGCCAGTTGGCGACACCGCGCCGCGCATTGTCCGCCCGGTTGTTCAGATAGGATGTGATGCGCCAGCGTTGCGGATACTGGCCCGTGGTGAGGGCACAACGCGATGGTGAGCAGATCGGCGAATTCACATAAAACTGGGTGAAGCGGATGCCTTCTTGGGCCATCCGGTCGACGTTCGGTGTTTGCGCCTCTTTGTTGCCAAAGCAGGAGAAATCGCCCCAACCCATGTCATCGATGAGGATGAGGATGATGTTGGGCTTCGCACTGGCGGCATTTAACTCTGAAAATCCACCGGTCAGCAGGCACAGTGTCAGGAGTAAAAGATACGGTTTCTTCATCAGTGATCCCTCCGGCCCCAGCATGGACCTGTTGCGGCACATAGTGATGGTTTGATGCGGCCATGTTAACTTGTCGCGTCAAAGTTGCCATGCAATCAACCCACCTCTGCCTCAGCCAGACCCACAGGGCAGCCTGTCCAGCGGGGCGAATGTTGGGCGGACACGTTACCCTGATGGTCGCGGTGCAGCCCTCGCCCGCTGGGAGGCAGGAGGGGGACGGGCGGGATTCCGCTTGGAATCAGGATTGCCAGCCGCCTCGGCGCGTAAGCAGCCGACGCTTTCCTGGTGTTCATTTGCGTCGCTACGGGATGAGCAACTGGAACTTTTTTCGCATTCGGCTTTTGCTTGAGGTGGATCGCCAGTCATGCAGAATGCCCTTATCCATTATGAAAACGAAGGCATCTTCTCCCATCACCCGGCGTACTTTTCTGCGTAACGGCACCATCCTCACCGCCAGTCTGGCCGCGCTTTCCTGGTCGGCTCGTGCCGAGACCAACAAGAACAGCAAGCTGCGCATCTTTCAGATCGGCGTTGGCGGCATCGGTGCCCTGCAACGTCGGGGGTTGAAAGATCATCCCATGGTCGAGTGGGCGGGCTTCTGTGACGTGGACTCACGCGAACTGGACAAGATCAAGAAGGAGCATGCGAATGCCTGGACCGTGAAGGATTATCGCGAGGCTTTCGCCAACCGGCTCGCTGATTTTGATGCAGTCATCGTGGAGACACCGGACTTTCACCACGCCCCCATGATGCTCACCGCCCTGCAGAACCGGAAGCATGTCTATGGCCAGAAGCCGCTGGTGCATCAATTGAGTGAGCTCCGGATGATCCGTGATGCCTTGCAGGCCCGGCCCGGCCTCGTGACGCAGATGGGCAACCAGCGTGCTTGTAACACGGGTCGCATGCAGGCCGTGGAAATGTTGCTGCGCAATCAGTTGGGGCGCCCGGTCGAGGCTTACGTCTGGACGGGTGGTGTCGAAAAAGGTCACTATTTCGGGGCTCCTTGGAGTGAGTACACTCCCGCCAGCCCGGTGCCTGATTTCCTGGATTGGAATTTGTGGCGTGGTCCGCTCAGTGCCGATGTCCCTTACAGTGAAGACATCGCACCGCGTCGCTGGCGTTCGTATTGGGAAACCGGTGGGGGCCAGCTCGCGGATTGGGGCTGCCATCTTATCGACCTGCTTTATTTTGCCTACGATCTGCCGTCGCCGGAGGCTGTGGTCACCCACAACAGCCGTCCGGCCAACACCAGCCACACCGCCTTCAATCAAAGCACCATCACTTACGCCGGTGGGGGCAGATTTGCCCGTGAGAAATTCGTGGTCCGCTACAACGACAGCGCCCAGCAGCCCTCTTTCGCTGCACTCAACCTGCCGCCCGTGAAGGTCGGCGCCAATCATACCATGGTCGTCTGCGAGGAGGGCACGCTGCTGCTCCAGGCAGATGGCAAAATCACTGTCTTCCGCAAGGGCAAGGCGGTGGAGAATGAACCGCTGCCGGTCGTGCCCCCGCGAAATCATTGGAAAGACTGGGCGGACAACTGTCTCGGTGCGAAGAAACCGCTGTGGACACCCTTTGAGATCGGTTGGCGCATCACGGAACCGTGTTTGCTTGCCGTCAAAGCCACACGTTTTCCCGGTCAGGAACTGCGTTGGGATGCTGCCAATTTCCGCTTCTCCAATCACGACCAGGCGAACAAGGAGATCTTGTCGCGCAACTATCGGGAAGGGTTTGCACCACCCAACGTAGCCTGAAGCAGGCATGCTGGACAGGAATCTCTTGCCGCCAGGTGGTCTGCTTCGGGAGAGAATCATGGTAGGTTGCGGATGGGATTTTAGAGATGGCATGTCCGCTTCTCGGCGTTGACCGGAAGCGCTGCTTTGCGGCAAGCTAGCGCTCATGAAGCCCACTCCTCCCGCCTTCTCCCGCGGCATTTCGCGCCGTTCGTTTGCCAAGACCACCTTGGCTGCTGCCACCACTGCACTAATCGCCGCGCCGGCGTTTGTGCGCGGGCAGAATCTCAACAACAAGCTGAACATCGCCATCATCGGAGCGGGCGGACGCGGGCGGGCGAGCATTGCCGGATGCGCCGGAGAGAACATCGTGGCGTTGTGCGATGTGAACGAGGTGAACCTGGAGGCGGCCGCGAAGCTGCATCCCAAAGCACGGAAGATCGATGATTTCCGCAAGCTCTTCGATCATGCGAAGGAGTTCGATGCCGTGACGGTGGCGACGTGTGAGCACACGCACGCGCTGGCCACGATGATGGCGCTGAAGGCGGGCAAGCATGTGTATTGCGAGAAACCGCTGACGCACAACATCTGGGAGGCGCGCCTCGTCCGTGAAACCGCCGCCAAGGCGGGCGTGGCCACACAGATGGGCAACCAGATGCATTCCTCGCCCAATATGCGGCGGGTGGTGGAGTTGATCCATGCGGGTGCCATCGGGCCGGTGAAGGAATCGCATACGTGGGTCTCGCGGGCATGGGGATTGCAGAGCAAGGAAGCGTCCGAAAAGAACCAGGATCGTGTGTATGTGACGGATCGGCCCCGGGAAACGATGGATTTGCCCAAGGGATTGAACTGGGAACTTTGGCTCGGACCCGCTCAGGACCGCCCTTATCACGAAGTCTATTTCCCCGGGCCGAAGTGGTATCGCTGGTGGGATTTCGGCAATGGCACGATGAGCGACTTGGGTTCGCACTGGAACGATTTCGCGTTTTGGGCGCTGAAACTCCAGGCGCCGTTGACCATTGAGGCGTTTCATCCGGAACCGGCGCATCCGGAGATCGCTCCGGCCTCACTCACGGTGGCCTATGAATACGGTGCCCGCGGGGACATGCCGCCCGTGAAGTGCATGTGGTATCAGGGTGAGGACAAACCGACGATCTGGAAGGAGAACAAGATTCCGCAATGGCCGAACGGCGTGTTGTTCATCGGGAGCAAAGGCATGCTGCTGGCGGATTACAGCAAGCACGTGCTGCTGCCCGAGAAAGACTTCGAAGGTTTCCAACGCCCGCCACAAGTGTTCCCCAATATCACCAGTCATCACGGTGAATGGCTCGATGCCTGCAAAGGCGGCCCGAAAGCCTTGTCGAATTTCGACTATGCCGGGTGGCTCACGGAGGCGAACCATCTCGGCAACGTGGCGTATCGCGTCGGCCGCAAACTCCACTGGGACGCCGCCGCCATGCGCGACTGGTCCGTGCCGGAGGCGGACAAATATATCACGCGCGAGTATCGCAAAGGCTGGCGGCTGGTGTAACTGACTCGCCAGGGCTTCGGGAAGTTCGTGGCATTTCGTACCATATAATTTGAGAGTGGAAGCCATGGACCGCCAGGTGGCGGGGCGGCAAGCTATGTTCAATCACAATCATTGAGACAACGGGTTGTAACATGAGCGAAGTATCCGATCCATTTCGTGAGGCGCGTCAGAAGGACGGCATCTTGAAGTGTCCCTTTCAGGGCGAGAACCTGCCGATGATCTTGCGTCATGCGGATGTGCGGAGTGCGGCGAAGGACTGGCAGACGTTCAGTTCCGATGCGCCGTGCCGCGTGCCGATCCCTTCCGAGGAAGCGGTGCGTAATGTAAGACAATTGCCGCTCGAGACGGATCCGCCAGATCACGCAGATTACCGGGAGATCGCCGACCCGTTCTTCCAACGTCCGAAAGATCCCGCCTTCATCGCGCGCGTCGAGGCACTGATCGATGGCATGTTGACGGAGGCGTTGAGCAAGGACTCGGTGGAGATCGTGAACGAGTTCGCGCTGCCGCTGCAATCACGGGCGCTGACTTACCTGCTGAACTTGCCGGAGACTGAGGCGCAGAAATGGATCGGCTGGGGTGTGCATGTCTTCCGCGTGGCGGGCGGATTGAGCAATGAGACGGGTTTGGATACCTACTTGCGCGAGCAGTTCGACCGCGCGACGGCGAATCCGGGTGATGATTTTTTCAGCGCGCTCACCAAGGCAACCTTTCGTGGTCGCCCGCTCACGCGGGATGAGATGATGGGTTTCGCGAACATCGCGTTCGCGGGCGGGCGCGATACCATCATCCACTCCGTGGCGTGTGCGATCGGCCATCTGGCGAAGCATCCGGAAGCGCTGGCGTTCTTGCGCGAAGACCCCGCGCGGGCCGTTCATGCGAGCGAGGAGTTCTTCCGTGTCTTCATGCCCCTCACGCACATCGGGCGGGTTTGCCCGGAAGAGACCAACGTGCATGGTGTCACCGTGCCTGCAGATGGCCGGGTGGCGCTCTGCTGGGCCTCGGCCAACTTCGACGAAGCCGCCTTCGACAAGCCAGACGAGATCCGGCTCGATCGCAAGCCGAACCCGCACCTCTCCTTTGGCTTCGGCGCGCATCTGTGCATGGGCGCACCGCACGCGCGGCTCATCTTGCGCACGCTGCTGCGGCTCTGCGCAGCGCGGTTGGAATGCATCACGGTGCTGGCGGCGAAGGATCGGGTGGAACACGAAGCCACATATGAGCGCACGCTCGGCTATGATTTCCTCACCGTCCGGCTGACGCCACTGCGTGCCGGCTGATAAACTAAAGGGTCGTTAAGGTGCGCCTGAAAGTAGATTTAGCTTCAGCGATGTGTTAGGATTTGGAAATGAGGTCGTCAGGTTTTCACGCAATCAGTTCCGCGATCGGACGGCCATGATCCACAATCGGTGTCGGGCGGCCGTTGAAGTCATTGATGGCGACTTTCGAGGAGTCGATGCCGAGGTGATGATAGATGGTCGCGAGAAAATCACCGGGACCGCAGGGACGTTCGGTGACGTCTTCAGCGCGTTTGTCGGTGGCGCCGATGACGCGACCGGTCTGGATGCCGCCACCCGCCCAGATGTTCGAGAAGGCGCGCGGCCAGTGGTCACGACCGGGTTGCAAGGTGCCGGCGGCGGCACTGGCATCACCTGCGCCAGTGCTTCGGTCGAAGTTGATCTTCGGCGTGCGGCCAAACTCACCCGTGACGACGACGAGCACGCGTTTATCCAATCCCCGTGCATAGATGTCTTCAATGAGAGCAGACACTGCCTGGTCGTAGTTACCCATACGAAAACGCATCGCCTCGAAGACGTGATGATTCACTGCGTGGTCATCCCAGTTCTGAACCCGGCCGCAGAGCGGTCCGCTCAGGCTGCTGGTGACGATGTCCACGCCCGCTTCGACAAGGCGACGGGCGAGCAGCAATTGCTGGCCCCAACGGTTGCGTCCATAGCGATCGCGCGTGCGTGCATCCTCTTTGCTGAGGTCGAAGGCATCGCGCGCCTTGGGATTGGTGAGCAGGGTCACGGCTTGGGCTTCAAATTCATCCAAGGCACCCAACTCGCCTTCGCGGTCAAAGGCGCGTTCCATACGGTCCAGGCTCTTGCGCAGGGCCACCCTGTCGCTCAGGCGTTTGGATTCGGCGGTATCGGAGAGACCGATGTTCGGCACCTGGAAGTTCGGGCGGTTCGGGTCGTCATGCACGGCGAACGGTGAAAAGGCATCGCCTAGATAGGCAGGGCCGTTGTATTCCAGTGGCGGATTCACGCCTACGTAATTGGGCAGGGGATTCGTACGCTTCGCACCTTGGCCTCGCAGATAATGAGCCACGGACATCCAATCCGGCAGACGGGGCTTGGGCTTGTCGCGTTCATCGGAATCGCCGGAGAGCATCTGCATTGAGCCGGCCGGATGCCCGCCCGCTTTCTGATTCATGGAGCGGAGAACGGTGAATTTGTCCGCGATCTTGGCCTGCAACGGCATCAATTCGGTGAAGTGTGTGCCGGGAATCTTCGTGGGGATGGTCTTGAACGGGCCACGATATTCACTGCCGATTTCGGGCTTAGGATCATAAGAATCTATGTGCGACAACCCGCCCGGCAACCACACCATGATCACGGCAGTCTTCTCGTGGCCTGGCTTCTTGGCGTTCTCCGCCTGGAGGCGCAGCACCGCAGGCAAGCTCAGTGTCGCAAAGCCGGCCAGGCCGACACGCATAAAACTCCGGCGGCTCAAGGGGCCCGGGCAGGGGATGATGGGGGATGACATAAGAAGCAGGTGTTAGGTTGTGGCGATAAAGTTGAAAGTGCGTGATGGGGCGGTGCTCATGGTTTTATTTGGCGCCGAATACGGCCAGCTCTTTGCCATTGGTGCCGTCCCAGACTCGTAGTACGCTGTCTTCACCGCCACCAATGACCAAGCCGGCGTTGGCAGTACTGGCGGCGGCTTGCATGAAATCAGGGAGCTTGTTGATGGCGCGTACTTCACCGCCATCGTCATTGATGATACGGACGCGGTTATCGCCCGCCGACGTGACAAGCTGGCTGGTCGCACCGATGAACTGGAGTGAGGTCACTTCCTTCGCCCAGCCTTCGATCTTCTTCTTCCGTTCACCCATGATCATGTCCCAAGCGATCACCACGCCATCGGCTCCGGCACTCGCGAGCACCCGGCCATCGGCCCGGAATGCGACGCCCATTACGTGATGCGTATGACCTTCGAAAAGGTTCACCTGGTTGCCGGTGGCGATATCGGTGACCCGCGCGATCTTATCCGCTCCGCCGGAGGCCAGCAACCTGCCATCCGGGGAAAAATCCAGACTCAATACGGTATCTTCGTGGCGCTCTTTCCACGTTTTGATGACTTTGCCCGTGGTCACATCGAAGAGGCTGATATCCCCGGAGCGGGAAGGATCGCCGCCACCGGTGGCCAAGGTTTTGCCATCCGGACTGAATCGCACCGCGTTCACGCGATCGACAAAGAGCGTGCGATCTTTACCGAGGCCGAGAACACGCTCGAGCACCCAGCGAGGTGTTGAGCTGGTGACGGAAGCAGTGCCATCAGGCAGGCTGGCGATGAAGGAGCCGTTGCTGCCACGAGTCAGCGAGGCTGTGCTGCTAACAGCGCCATCAATCTGTTCAATGGGGGTTCCTGAAGCGACCGCCCAGACTTGCAGTGAGCCATCATTGAAAACGGCGGCGATCTGCTGATTGTCGGCAGAAAAGGCCAGTGATAACGGTTTCGCGGCCAGTTTGGTCAAGGACTGCCTGGCGGAAGCGAGATCGGCGGTCGCTTTGTCCAAGGTTTGCTTGGATGACTCGATGGCAGCTTTGGCGGTTTCGAGTGCAGTGCCGTTTTTGGCCTTGGTGTCGGTGATGCGGACGACGTCGTCTTCGGCGTCTTTCAGATTGCTCTCGGCTGCGGAGACGGCAGCAAGCGCGGAGGTCTCTACCATGGTCACGGGTGCGAGTTTTTCCTGGGCATCCTTGAGCTGTTTTTCCAAGGCTGCATCGGCTTTGCCTTCGGGAGTTTTGGCGATAAGGGCCAAGATTTCGTCCACTGCCTTTTGAGCGGCGGCTTTGGCGTCTTGGGCGGGTTTGACGGCCTTGGTCTTTTCCGGCACCACTTTCTTCATCGCCACGATGGCTTCGTTGGCTTTCTTGAGCAGTTCATCCAAGGCTTTGTTCTGAGCCTCGATGCGTGTGATTTCTCTTTTCTGAAAAGTTTGTTCCAGCCCTTGAGCAGCGACAGTCCATTCCAGTGATTCGATCTGCTGATTTGCTTTGAGCCGTCCTTTTAATTCAGTGAGCTGCTTGCCGGTTTCCACATCCCAGATGCGAACCACGCCATCAGCTCCGCCGGTAGCTAGCTGGCGTCCATCAGGAGACAGGGTAAGATTCAAGATGCCAGCACTGGCCAGTTCGCGGACCACGCTGCCTTTGCTGACGCTCCAAAACCGGACTTTGCCGTCTTCACTCGCAGTGGTGACTTGATCTGGGGTTGGCCCACTAATCACAGCGGTGATTGCGCCAGTGGCACCGGTGAGTTCTTTGGCGAGGGTAAGTTCTGTGCTGCCCGCGGCAGGGAGGGACCAAAGGCGAACGAGCTTATCTTCACCACCGCTGAACAGGGACAGGCCATCGACGGACCAGTCCAACGCACGGATGCCGGTCACTTCGGACTTAGTGGCGAACTGCTTGCCATTTTTCAACGTCCAGACACTCAGCACGGCGTCATTACCCCAGACCGCGGCTTTGCTGCCATCAGGGGAAACACTCAAAAGCTTGATGCCGGATTTATTTACGTTGGAGAGGCGTTTGATGGATTTGCCCTTAACCGCATCCAGAACGACCAGTCCGCCTTTGTCGCTGGCCCCGATGATCTGTTTACCATCGTCACAGAGGACAGTTAACTGCAGTCCGAGTTTTGCATCAGCAGGGCGGGTGAATCCTTTCACTTTTTCTTCCCGCCAGATTTTCACCTCGCGGAAGCTGCCGGAGGCCAGGCGCGTGCCGTCGGGACTCAAGGCGAGCGACTGCACCATAGCCTGATGAGCAGTGCCGGATTTCTGAGATTCATCCACGATCTGGGTCACGAACTGCCGTGTGGCCAGGTCATACAGGAAAAGATTGTTGGAGCGACCACAGACGGCATGGCGGCCATCTTTCGTCATGGCCACGCTGTAGATGGGGTGTGCGCCACCCGCCAGTGCTTGAAAGACGACCTGTCGTTCCTGCTGGACGGAAGCTTTCGCACCTTGATCAATCCATGACTTCAGTAGAGAAACCTCAGCGGAGGTGAGCTTGACTGCTCCCGATTTGTTATTGGCCGGGGGCATCTCCATGTCTTTCTGGTGAAGGGAAGCCAGGACGATGAGACTCTCCCGGCTCTTGCCGGGCACGATGGCCGGACCGGAGTCGCCGCCTTTGCGCATCGATTCCGGGGTCTCCATATCCAAGCCCGCTTTGGTCGTGGTCTTGTTATGGCAGGCAAGGCAATTGGCCTTCAGGAAAGGGTAAACATCCCGGTAATAATCAACATTTGCTGCGGAGGCGGAGGCGACGGACAGCAGACCGATGCCGGCGGAAAGCAGGGCGCTTTTCAACCAGCGACGTCCGGTGATCTGTCGGGTAGTTAGCATCATGGTTTGGCTGTCACGGCCGCCGTAGTCGGAGCAGCTTTGACGGAGATGCGGATGGGTTCGGAGACGATGATATCCACCGTGTCTTTTGGTGCAGCCGCAGCGGTGAGGGTCTTCATCCGTTTGGCTGCTTCCGCCGTCGCTGCTTCGGCCTGTTTTTGTTTTTCAGCGGCGATCTTTGCTGCGTTGGCCGCATCCGATTTCTTGTCGGTCGGAGCATTGGCGGCTTCCTCGGCCAGCTTCTTCGCCGTCGCGGCCACGGCTGCGGCTTCCTGCTCGGCTTTCTTCTGCGCGAGCTCAGCGGCCATCACGGCGACCGGGTTATAGCGATAACGGCTGACGGCACCGCCGTAAAAGGCGATGGTGTATTCTCCAGGCGGCGTTTTCAACGCGCCCAGATCAAGCACGGCCTCGTGCGAGCCTGCCTTCAGGGGAATCTCAAACTCCCTCACTCCCTCAAAGCCCGCGCCATACGCTTTCAGGGCGACAGACGTACCGCTGAATTCATCTCGCCAGATCAGCTTCAGCGGAATCTTCAGTACATCACCCGGCTTGGCTTCCCAGACTTTATTTTCTCCCGCGGCGATGGTCAGCGGCGCGACTTCGGAATCGCTGACGGAAACGGGCAGGTCCGCCATGAGCCGGGGGCTGGGAATTTCCTGCTTGGCATCACGGACCGGCCATTCCATCGAAGCAACGCGGCAGGGATGAGTGATGGTGTTGCCATTGATCGTGGCCCGGCCAAATATTTTAGCGACAGAGGAGGCCGGTTTGGCATCGCTGGCGGCGCTGATGATCATGTGCCCGTAGGATTTGCCTTTCGCAATCTTCAGGCCGCTGGCGCTGACGCCGGAGGGGAGACCTTCCATCGCCAGCTCGATCTCGCCGTCGAAGCCATCCCGGCGGACGACGACCACTTCCATAGCCATGGTGGCACCAGCGCGCAAGGCGACGGGTTTGGAGAGCGCGGCGCGATCGCCGTTGCGCAAAGTCATGTGGACGGCCCAAGCCGCCAGTGTGAAATCCGGTGTGGCTTGACGGACGATGAGCCGATAAACATTGCCCGGTTCGTTGCGCGTGCCGCCGAAGAGGTCGCGCACTTGCAGACGATAGATACCGTCTTCCTTGATCTCGACTTTGCCCAGCACGTCAGGGGAACCAGCATTGTAGGGTGGGCCATCGTAGGAGTAGCCGTTGCTAGAGACCTTCATCGGGCTGGCGATGTCATTCAGCTCGGCTACATCCGTGAGTGTTTCCTTATCGCCCGTCTTGGTGACCCGCTGCACCAGCACAAAGGCATCCGTGTTCAAGCCCAGCCTTTCCGAGGCCACTTCCACCCACCAGACCTCGCCTTTCTTGGCGGTGAACTCGTAGGTGTCCACATCGGCCGCCGGGAAAAAGCTGCCAGCAATATCGCAGGGCAAGGTGATCTTCTGCGCCTGGACGTGCTGGTTGTTGGGTTCGGCTTCAGTGGCCTTAGCCTCGGCTGACAGACCGGCTGGTGGCCAGGACATGGAACTGACCGTGGCGGTGGCCGGTTGACGTGTGATCGGTCCATTGCCGGGGGCTTCCAACAGTGCGAGACGGTAGAAGTGCTCGGCTCCGCCGGAGAAGGTGAGACCGTGGACTTTCACCAGATAAGTTCCATCGGCAGGCGGGGTGAAATCCACCACGCCGCCCGTGCGGTTCAGGACGAGGTCGCGGCCTTGCGCATCGGCGATGATCACCACCGGCACGAGCTTTGAATCGATGCCCACGGAGGCGCAATCGACAACCACACGTTTACCCTTCACGCCTTGAAAGGAATAGTAGTCCACCGCGCGCTTGGTCATGGTGGCGTTGCAGATGGAATTGACCGGCAAGGCCATGGCGGTCTCCACAGAGGTGTTCGACTTCTCGCGGGTTTTCTCCGGCAGCTTGCCGGTCGAGAAGGCGCGGGCCGAGGAGATGCCGAGCCGGGAGACCACGCGAGCGTCATGGACGCCGATGGGCGCATCAGGCGCGATGGTCACAAGGAATTTGTTTTCCACCGGTTGGCCATCCGGACCGAGCACAGGTTTGGCCGAGATCTTGGGCGTGGAGAATTGCAGTTCGCTGATGTCCTCGATGCTCTCGCCCGTGATGCGGACTTCCACGCTGGAACCGACCTGGCCACCCATCGGCATGACCGTCAGCAAGCGCGGCGACGGCAGGCAGACTTGCTGCGCGACCACGGCGGCGGGCAGTGCGAGGGTGAGCAACCCCAACGCGAGCGGTATGGCAGATTTGGGAATCATGGTCAGTGGTTGTAGAGGAATTCTTTCGTGTTGATGATCGCCCAGAGCAGATCTTCGTAGCCTTGGCGCTTGGCCCGCAAGGAGTCGAGCGGTTTGCCTTGGGCATCCGTGCGTGGCTGGTTCAGATAGTTTTCCGCGATGCGAACTTCTTCCGGAGCGGGTTCACGCGAGAAGGCGGCCAGATAGATTTCCCGGATGCGTTGTGGATCGGGTTTGTCCGACTTCGCCAGTTGCTCGGCGCGGCCATTGCTGGCGGTGAGCTTGGCCTTCACATCGGACGCGTTCATCAGGTGCAGGCTTTGGGCGAGGCTGGAGGACTGCACGCGCTCGCATTCACAGACGCTGGCGCCTTCGGGACGGCCGAAGACTTTCAGGAAGGGCGAGGCGCGGTTGTAGCTGTTATCTGGCAGCGAGATGGCACGAGTGCCGGCGGGCAGGTCGGCAAAGTCGGACTTTGCTCCAGTGACCTGGTCGATGGCATCGAGCAAGACCTCCGCTTGCATCCGCTTCGGGTAGTAGTGGGAGAAATTCTGGCTGTCGATGGCGTTGTGCTCGTTCGGGAAGGCGCTTAGTTGGTAAGTCTGACTCTGAGTAATTGCCCGGACAACCGCTTTCAGGTCGAATCCGCTTTCGATGAAATGCTTCGCCAGGGCATCGAGCAATTCCGGGTTCGTGGCGGGATTGGTATCGCGGATGTCATCTTCCGGTTCGATCAGGCCGCGCTTGAAGAAGTGTTTCCAGTAACGGTTCACCAGCGATTTGGCGAAGAAGGGATTTGATTTCTCGCTCATCCAGTCGGCCAGTTTCAGACGCGGATCTTCGTCAGGCGGGATGTCGAGCGTGGGCTGGCCCAAACCGGCGGGCTTGACGGGCAGGCGGGTTTTCTTGTTCTCGGTCTGGGCGATGCCGCGCTTGTGATAGATGAGGTCTTCGTCCGCGATGGCTGTCGGTTTGCGGCCGACCTGGCTGAAGAAGGCCGACAAGCTGTAATAGTCCTGCTGACTCCAGCGCTCGAAGGGATGATGATGGCACTGGGCGCATTGCATGCGGACGCCCAGGAAGAGCTGCGCCACGTCTTCGAGTTGCTGCGTGGGTTCCTTCACGCGCTTATACCAGGCCACAGCCGGATTTGCGACAATGGTTCCGGTGGCTCCGAGGATCTGGCGCACCAGTTCATCGTAGCGCTTGTTCGCCAGCAGGCTGTCGCGCATCCAGGCGTGAAAGGCGAAGTTCGCGGTGATGTCCGCCGTGTCATCCCGCTTGTTCTTGAGCAAGGCGGTCCATTTGTTGGCGAAGTAATCGGCGTAATCGGGACTGTTGAGCAGCGATTCGATGGCCAGATCGCGCTTATTTGGTTCCTTGCTGGCAAGGAATGACTGAGTTTCCTCGGTGGTCGGCAACCGGCCGGCGATATCCAGCGAGACGCGCCGCAGGAAGGTGGCGTCATCGCAGACCGGGGAAGGGGGTACGCCGATCTGCTTCAAGTTGGCGAAAACATGCTGATCGATGAAATTCTTGGTCGGAGGCAAGCGATCCACCGGCGCACCGAGCGGAATGGAGATGCTGGAGACGGATACTTTGCCTGCATAGCGCACCATCACGGCGACATTGCCGGGGATGTCGGAAGTCTTGATCAGGCCCTCCTCGGTGGTCTCGGCCATGCTCTTATCATTGGGCTCATAGAGCGCCATATGGGTGACATTGCGATCACTGCCGTCCGAGTAGCGGGCGATGACCTTGAGCTGCTGCTCGGTCTTCGATTTCATCGAGAGCCGGTTGGGAGAGACTTCGATGCTAACAAGCTGAGCGTCATTGGTTGAACCGTAGGGCATGCCCTGACCGATCCAGCGGACGATGGTGCGGTAGCTTTCGGAATTCGGATCAAGCTTCTTGCCGCCGCCGTGGGGCACGATATTCGCCGCCTTCAGGAGGAAGAGGCTTTGCTCCGGGGCTGGTCGAAAAACGCGCCTTCCTTTGCCTTCTTTAACGATATGCTCGTAATCTTCCTCCGGTTCAAAGCCTAGCAGGGAAAGTCGAAAGCCACGTTGTCCGGTCACGGCCTTGGCGTGGCAACCACCGGAATTGCAACTGGACTTGGTCAGGATCGGAACGATGTCGTTGACGAAATTGAGCGGGCGGGCGGTTTCGGCCGTGAGCCCTGCTTGCGCAGTGCAAAGCAGTGCCATCCAGGCAATACAAACCCCGGCCAGTAGTGGCTGCTTATTATCCATGCGTTAATACATGGACGCTGAAACCGGGGTTTTCCTCAAATTATTTTTCGGCCAACCGGGAAAGTTTTTCCGGGACCTTTTTCTCCCGCTCAGCAATGTGCATCCAACCACTTGCGGTTTGGATGGGGCGGCCCAAGCCTAGAATTCCAAAGGAGCTGTTTTTAAAAGTCACCCTTTGGGATTCAGAGCGAAAACTGCTGGAAGAATTGCAGCGTAAACCGATGTCTGTCAGGCGTTTGGAGGCGAGGGTCGGAATCGAACCGACGAATGCAGCTTTTGCAGAGCCGTGCCTTACCACTTGGCTACCCCGCCGTCACGCGTGCGGGGAAATCTAGGGAACTCTCCCGCCAGCGCAAGCTCTTGTTTTGAGAAATTGTTCAGTCGCCGACATAGCCCAGCTCTTTCCGGCGTTTCCATAACTCCTTGGGCTTGAATATCCCGGCCGGGGTGATGATGCCGGTGATCAGGTCGGGCGGCGTCACGTCGAAGCCGGGATTGCGCGCGTGACTCTGGGGATTGCCGATGCGCACGTAGGTTCTTTCGCCACCTTGCTTCGCTCCGCGCACTTTTCCCTTCGCACTTTGGGCGATGCCCCAGGCACCGAGGACTTCACTTTCGTGACGTTCCTCGATGGGGATGTCAAAACCGGAGCGCATGCTCCAATCGATGGTGGAAAGGGGGATAGCGACGTAGAAAGGGATCTTGTGCCGTCTGGCCAGGACGGCCTTGGTGTAGGTGCCGATCTTGTTCGCGACTTCACCAGTACGCCCAAGCGTGCGATCACTGCCGACGATCACGAGGTCGATCTCGCCGCGTTGCATGAGGTGGCCGGCGGCGTTATCCGCGATGACGGAGTGGCTGATGCCTTGTTGTGCGAGTTCCCAGGCAGTGAGGGAAGCGCCTTGGCATCGGGGCCGCGTCTCGTCGCAGAAGACGTGAAATTTTTTGCCCTGCGCCTGCGCTTCATACATGGGCGCGGTGGCGGAGCCGATGTCCACGAAGGCGAGCCAGCCGGCGTTGCAATGCGTCAGCACGCGCATGCCTTCAGTGATGAGCGGTGCGCCGTGCTTGCCCAGGGCGTGGCAGTGCTCCACATCATCATCGGCAAAGTGATGCGCGGCGTGGAGGGCGCGAAGTTGTTGTTCCTCCACGGTGTTACCGAGAGCCATTTGAGCGCGGACATCAAGCATGGCGTTCACGGGATCAACTGCCGTGGGGCGCGCTTCTTTCAGGACTTCGAAAACTTCATCGACGTGCTTCTGGAAAGCAACGAGGTCTTTACCTTTGAAGGCGCGGGCACCTTGGGCCAAGCCGTAAGCGGCGGTGGCACCGATGGCCCCAGCCCCGCGCACGACCATGTCACGGATGGCGGCGGAGGTGTCGCGAAAATTCTTTGTGTGGATGAGCTGGAACTCGTGCGGAAGGAGGCGCTGCTCGATGAGGATCACGGCGTTCTTCGCTTCGTCGAAGCCGACCGTCCGGTAGTGCTGGACCTTGCGGCCCGTGCGTACGTTCATGCGCGCTTATTTCTTGGACGGCTTGGTCTTCAACTTCTTGATGCGCTCACGCACGGTCTTGAAGAGGGGATGCTTGCGCAGCTCTTTCAGGTCTTCATCACGGGAAAGCCAGTTGAAATCGCGGTAGCCGAGGTCCATGGCGTGGTCGAGCGTCTGGACGGCTTTTTCGTATTCTTTGATGAGCGCGTAGCTGCAGGCAAGATTGTAGAAGACCAGCGGGTCTTCCGGGCGCAACTGGGCGAGTTGCTCATCCACGTGGAGACCTTCGGAAACACGGCCCCGGGCGGTGTAATCATCGCCCAATACTTGGAGGGCTTCCTCGTATTGCGGGTCCCGGCGGACCACGCCTTCTAGGAAGCCGATCTCGATGTCCAAGTCGCGCCGCTCGGCGCGGGATAGTATTTTAGTGGTCGTGGGCTTTTTCGGCATACAACACTGCCCCCAATCAAGACGACCTTGGGCACTTCGTCAAGGGACAGAATCAAGGAAGCGCGATGTCAGTAGAAGACCTTACGGTGGGTTTGCAGGAATTGGTGATCGGGAAGCGCGGTTGCGCGGGACAATTCGGTTGAAATACTGGCGCAAACGCGAATCATGCCCGGCTAATGAAATGTTTCGTCACCGGCGGGTCGGGTTTCATCGGCGCGAATCTCGTGCATGAACTGAATGCACGCGGGCATTCCGTGAAGTGCCTGCTGCGGCCGGGGGCGGATGTGCGCGGGTTGAAGGGCGCGGAATATGAGGCGGTGCCGGGTGATGTCGGGGATGTGGCGTCGCTGGCGAAGGGGTTGCAGGGGTGTGACTGGGCTTTCCACGTGGCGGCGAGTTATCACCTGTGGCTGGCGGATTATGCGCCGATGTATGCGGCGAATGTCGAGGGGACGCGCAATGTTCTTACCGCAGCGCATCAGGCGGGCTGCTCGCGGATCGTGTACACGAGCACGGTGGGATGCATCGGGTTGCCTAAGGAAGTGAATGGGAAGGTGGAGCCGACGGATGAAACCACGCCCGTGGCGGAATCCCAGATGAGCAACCATTATAAGCTCTCCAAGTGGAAGGCGGAGGTGGTGGCGCGCGAGCTGGCGGCGAAGGGCTTGCCCATAGTGATCGTGAATCCCAGCGCGCCCATCGGGCCGCGGGATGTGAAGCCGACGCCTACGGGCAAGGTCATCGTGGATTTCGTGAACCGGCAGATGCCGGCGTACCTGGACACCGGCCTGAACTGGGCGCATGTGCGGGATGTGGCGGTGGGCCATATCCTTGCGGCGGAGAAAGGACGTTTGGGCGAGCGTTACATCCTCGGCAGCATGGATGGCAATTGGACCATGAAGGATGCCTTTGCCGTGTTGCAGGAGATCACGGGCGTGCCTGCACCGAATTTTCAGGTGCCTTACGGCATCGCGCTGACGGCGGCGCATTTTGATGAGTTCTTCGCCAAGTTCACGGGCAAGCCACCCAAGGCGCCTCTGGCCGGTGTGCGTATGGCGAAGTACAAGATGTTTTTCAATCCGGCGAAGGCGGTGAAGGAACTGGGGCTGCCGCAGACGCCGCCAAGGCAGGCGCTGGCGGATGCGGTGGAGTGGTTCCGGGCGAATGGATACGTGAAGGCCTAGAAGCCGTCGGGACGAGGCTTACGGCTTCATCTTCACCCGCGCTCCCTCAACGATCCGGCTCCAGTCGAAGGCCGGGCCGGGATCGGTCTTGTTCTTCTGGATATGATAATGGCCGATTAGGCCCTGGTAGGATTCCAGTTTTTCTTCCGAGAGCACACCAGGGATAAGTTGGCCTTTCTCATCGCGCGGATAGTCGCATTTGATCTTCGGGAAGACCTTGCAGAGCGTGGCCGTGAGGCGGATGAGGGCGTCGTATTGCTCATCGGTCAGGTCGTACTGGTAGAGTTTGGTGCCTTGGACGATGCCGAAGACGGGTTCATTGCGAGAAGGTCGGCCAATGAAGTCTTTCGTATGGATGCCGCCATCGCCCAAGTTTTCCGGAATAGTGATGCGCGTACGGCCGTCCGGGTCTTTTTTGTACCAGCGCTGGAGAGTGGCGTTCGTCGGAGAGGTGTAGGCCCCCATATTCGCGATCTCGATTCCGACGCTGCGAGTATTCGAGGTGGTGGCGTGCCAGGCGCGTTCCTTGAGGTCGAGCGTCTGGTAGATCGTGCCGTCGATATCCACCATGAAATGCACGCTGAGGCAGCGGGCGTCATGGAGCACACGGAAGCATTGGCGGCACGTCCCGGCGACGTCGTAGTGATAAACGAACTGGTCCACCTTGTCCTGCAACAGCTTCAGATCCCAGCCGCCACCGCGAACGCGTTCGATCTCCGCTTCGGTCAGGCCGTCTTTGCGCAGACTGTAGCGGTTCGGGGTCTTCAAGGCCGCGACGGCGACCTTGGAGGTTTCCCAGGAGGACTGGTCAAAGGGCGCGAAGCGGCGCTCTACGCGATAGGCGTCATAACCGCCGGGGTCCATCCAGGTGATGACACGGGTGCCGGTGTGAAAGAGCTGGCCCGCGACGACGATCTCATCCCCGATGCGCTTGAGCGGTGTGCCGGAGCGTTTGGGGAGCGTACAGCCGCTGGTAATCAGGGCCAACACGAGCAGCAGGGGCATGCTGCGGGTGAAAAGGGTGTGATGCGTCACGCGCGGATATTTGTCCGCTTTAAGCCTATGGTCCAGCGATTTTGCCAGACTAAGAACCAGCTAGGCTGCGATCTCTTCGTTGCTCAGATAACAAGCGGGGTCGGGTGCCCAGAGATTGCCATGCACCTGCACAGCCCGCACTCGGAAGCCACCGCCGCAGATGTTCAGGAAACGGCAGTTGGCGCATTTGCCTTCCAGTTTCTTGGTGCGGTCACGCAGGGCGGCTAATGTGCCGTTGCTCTGGTCGCGCCAGATCTCACTGAACGGACGGTCCTTTACATTGCCCAAAGTCAGCGATTGCCAGAACTGGTCCGGATGCACATTGCCTTGCGTGTCGATATTCCCGATACCACGTCCACTGCTGTTCGTGCCGCCGCCGTTCCACTTGAGCAGATTCAGGACTTCCTCGGCCCGGTCCGGGTTCTCGCGCAACATGCGCAGGTAGAGGTAGGCACCATCAGCAGGTTGGTCCACGGTCAGGACTTCGCGGGGTTTGCCGGCGTCATTCCATTGCTCGGTGCGGTCGATGATCTTGTCGATGGCCACGCGGGTCTGTTCATGGCTGACATCCACGACATTGCTGCCGCGACCGCTGTAAACGAGGTGATAAAAACAAACGCGCTCGATGTCTTCCTTTTCGATGAAATCAAGAATCTTATCGAGGTCGGCGATATTGTTGGCCGAGAGCGTCAGGCGCAGGCCGACTTTTTGGCCGACAGCTTTGCAGTTGCGGAAGGCGGAGACGGCTTTTTCAAAAGCGCCCTGGCGACCGCGAAAGTGATCGTGCGTCGCCCCGATGCCGTCCAGGGAAATGCCGACGTAGGCGAACTGGAGCGCTTTCAACCGGGCAGCCGTGGCGTGATCAATCAGAGTGCCATTGGTGGAGAGCGTGAGCTTGATGCCTTTCTGACGGGCATACGAGGCGATATCGAAGAAACGTGGATGGATGAGCGGCTCTCCGCCAGAGAGGAGCAGGGCGGGGATGCCGTAGCCAGCGAGATCATCGATGACGGATTGGCATTGTTCCCAAGTGAGTTCGCCGGGGTATTCGCGTGCATCGGAATCCGAGTAGCAATGGATGCACTTGAGGTTGCAACGCCGGGTGATGTTCCAGACGACGATGGGTTTGCGTTCTGCCGCCGAATTGGGCGCGCCATGGCCGTGGCCGTAGCGCAGGGCATCCGCCGATTGTGAAACCCCGCAGTAGAGCTTCGTCAAATTGATCATACGCCAATAACAGACGTCAGTGGCGCAAGGCTGGCTTTGCTAAAATTGCTGTATCACTTGCGGTAGTTGTGCATCAGCAAAGCTCATCAACAGGGAGTCATTTCTTTGGCTTCAATTCTCGTTCGAAGAACTTGAGAACCTGCTGCTGGACTTCGGGCGTGTTGAACAAAGGCCCGCCATGGGCGCCGCCTTTGATGATGACGTATTCGGAGGGGACGCCCACTGCTCTGAGCTTTTCGTGCAGGCGGGTGCTTTGCTCCAGCGGAACTTGCGGATCGGCATCGCCGTGCATGATGAGGAAAGGGGCGTCGCCTTTGCTGACCTGATAGAGGGCGCTGGCGAGTTTGGCCGTGTCCGGCACTTTGTAGATCGGGGTGCCAAGGAGGATGGCTCCGTTGGATTTGGCGACGTCTTCTTCAGTGCGGCCGTTGCCGACGACATTTGCGGGCATGGTCAGGAGATCGCTGGGGCCGAACCAATCACAGACGGCCTGGACGCGGGCTGAGGTGCCTTCATCCTTGGCGAACTCCAAGGTGCCCATCAAAGCTACGAGATGTCCGCCAGCGGAAGAACCCCATGCGCCGATGTGATCTGGATCAAGCTGGTAATTCGTCGCCTGCTCACGCAGCCAGCGGACGGCATCACGACAGTCTTTGATCTGGGCAGGCCAATGGGCTTCGGTGCTGAGGCGATATTGGACACTGGCGACTGCGAAACCATTGGTCACCATCCACACAGCAGGGCAGCGGTCCTTGCTGCCTTTGTTCCAGCCGCCGCCATGCACCCAGACGACGATGGGCAGCTTGCCCGCTGGTTTCTCAGGCAGGTAGAGGTCAAGTTTCAGGGGCGTATTGCCAGCCTGCTTAAAGGTCAGGTCGGAGAGTTTCTTTATACCTGCGGGAAGCTTGGGTGGGGCCGCTTTCTTCTCGGCCTTCTTCGCTTTTTCCTGGGCAGAGATCGAGAAGGTGATGAGACAAAGCAGAGCCAGCGTCAGCGTGCTTACGGAAAGCATGGAACGGGTGTTCATGGTTGTTTGGACGGAGCAGGAGAGGATGGGGTTACAGTGACAATCTGCTACGGCTTTGTGGCCCCACCTTTCTGGAGCCAGCCAGCAAAGCTTGCAGACTGCCTGTCAATTCGTGCGAAAAACCATGGCATCTTTGGCGCGTTCAGGCTGCATACGAAGCGCGCGTACACATTTTAGTCTGGTTGGGCCTTGGTATCCGCGCTGCGCTGGCATGAGGGGCTTCTGGCAGCAGGCTGGCATCCATATTGCTATTAGTTCCATATCGAACGTTGAAAAGCTTGATGCGGAAAGCAAGCCGTCATGTACCGAAATCATCCCACAGCAAAGGAAGCTAATATGGGAAAAATCACGCTTCTGTTGGTGGACGATCACAAGCTTCTTAGACAGGGCTTGCGGGCTTTGCTGCAAAGTGAGGAAGACATAGAAATCATTGGTGAAGCGGAGAACGGCAGGCAGGCCGTACAGATGGCCAAGGAATATCAGCCTGACATCGTGATCATGGACATCGCCATGCCCGTGCTCAACGGGCTGGAGGCCACGCGGCAGATTGTCCATGAAGTCCCTTCCAGCAAAGTGATCATCCTTTCCTGCCACGATGACGATGAATACGTCCAGCAACTGACCGACGCGGGGGCTGCCGGCTATCTGATCAAACAGGCTGCGGTTGATGATCTGGTAAAGGCTATCCGTGAGGCGATGAAGGGCAATGCCTTCTTCAGCCCTTCTGTCTCCAAGCGTTTGCTGGAACAGTATCGGCAGGCTTTTGTACGTGGGGAACCGTTGAAAAAGACCGGCGAGCAGCTTACTTCGCGCGAGTACGAGGTCTTGCAACTCATCGCGGAAGGTCTGGTGAACAAGCAGATCGCGGCGGAACTATGCATCAGCATAAAAACCGTGGAGAAACACCGCCAGCAGGTCATGAACAAGCTCAACCTTCATGATGTGGCCGGGCTTACCCGGTATGCCATTTCCAAAGGCGTGATTGAACATGCAGTGTGTCTGAAATGAAACTGATGCTTTTTACGTGATGGAACGGTTCTCCGTCTGGGGTTGCAGCCAGCCAGGCCACATGGCATCGGGTTGATTCTGCCGCAACGCTGGCAGGAAAATTTCATGCCTGTTCGCGTCCGCGATGTCGCCGGGGAAAATGCCGGAGGTGCCGCTGTCACAGAATTTTTTCCGGAGGGCATACTTAGTCCACTTATCACCGGAACTGCGCCACCTGGTTTCCGACACAATCAGCTGGATACCGGGAAATCTTGAGCAAAAGGGTGCAATGCTTTTTCAAGTGCAGGATGTAAATCCAGATATTACTCCCGCCAAAAAGGCCGGACGGACATGGCCATTGTAGCGCATCCGGACGGCCATTCAGTGCGAGGGTGATGAGTGGTAGACGGTGCAAATGACAGGCACATACCCCACTGTAAACTGGCAGCTACACGGGTAGCTTCTTCCACCCTTGCTGGCGGTCACTGACGGCTTGTCAGCAAATCAAACAACAACAACAACACAGAAGTAACCATGAACATGAAAAAACTGAATACATTGGTCATATGTGCGCTGGTTGGATTGCTGAATTGCGCGGCATCGTTGGTGCCGAGCGCGGCAGCTCAGGATGAAATCGTGGACCAGGCCTCAGGTGGGGGATGGATCACAGGTACGCCCTCAGGTGCCAAAGCCAACTTCGGCATCTATGCGGGGGTCTCCACCAACAGTGTGGCGACCAATTCAGTCCTGTTTGGCGAACTGAACTACAAGGATCACGATACCGGTATGCATGTGGTCGCTGTAGCGGTGACCGCCTATACCATCGTGGACGATGAGACTCGACAGATCGAGTTTGACGTGGAGATCGATGGTGAGCCAGGTACCGCAACAGTGATTGTGTCCGATCAAGGCGAGCCGGGCCGGAATGACACTTTTGAAATTGTGCTATCGGACGGCTACACCGCCAGTGGAGTGCTGGGAGGCGGGAAACCAGGTGGAGGGAATCTCCAGGTGACACCGCCACTGGATGAATAGCGGTTCACTGCCAGGGGGTGGAACAACCCCCTGAGCTGCAACTTACCAACTCCCTGCCCGTTCGCGGGCGGGGAGTTTTTTTATGACAGCTTGCCCGCTTGGTTGATGCTTTTGTGCCGAAAGGCCGTTAGTGATTAGTTCATAGAA
This sequence comes from uncultured Verrucomicrobiota bacterium, assembly GCA_964589735.1. GTDB lineage: Bacteria > Verrucomicrobiota > Verrucomicrobiia > Limisphaerales > JAEYXS01 > JAEYXS01. The sequence goes on from CAZPUL010000029.1 coordinate 26,554, forward strand.
ATCCGCTTTTGAGTTTTTCATCGAAGTGCGGCAAGATGCCTGCATGCACTTGATCACTGATGAACGTTGCACCGGTTACGAGTCCTATGGGCATCCAGAACGGCCAGCGCGTATCACGGACTCGTTGACGAAGCTGCGCGGGCAGGAGGAACTCAAACTGACATGGGACAAACCAGTGGCGGTGGAGGACAAGACTATCCTGCTGGCGCACACGGAGGCGCATATCAAACGGATCACTGAGGCGAAGTATGATTTCGACGGAGATACGCTGGCGCATAAGGACATCGACCAGCATGCGAAGCGGTCCATCGGCGGGGCTTTGCGTGGGCTGGAGTTGGCGCAAAAGGGCGAGCTGTCCTTCAGCCTCCTGCGGCCACCGGGGCATCATGCCACCCAGGATCGGGCGATGGGCTTTTGCTATTTCAACCAGATCGCCATCGCGGCCTTGCAGGCGCAGAAACTGGGGGTGAAGAAGGTGGCGGTGTATGACTTTGACGTGCATCACGGGAACGGCACGGAGGCCATCTTGCTGGGTAAACCGCATACGGCGTTCTACTCCATCCATCAGCATCCGTGCTATCCGGGGACGGGTACGAAGAATGTGGGGGACAATTGCTTCAACTATCCTGTGGCACCGCATACGCCTCGGGAGGAATGGCGTAAGGTGCTGGCGAAGGCTTTGGCGGACATGGGCAAGTTCAAGCCGGACCTCATCTGCATCTCGGCGGGATTCGATGCGTATGCGCAGGACCCGCTGGCGCAAGGTACGTTGGAGGTGGAGGATTTTCTCTGGATGGGCGAGAGCCTCCGCAAGTTGGGCATCCCGACCGTCAACGTGCTGGAAGGCGGTTACAGCCGGGATCTGCCCAATCTGATTTTTGCGTATCTCAAGGGGCTTACGGGAAAATGACCTTGGGCTTGCTGCCCACGTAGTAATCGACTGAAACCACTATGCGGTAAGTAAGTTCACCAAAAAAGCCAGTGGAGTAGGACTCAGAAGCAGCGCCTGGTATCGGTGTGGTCATTTTGTAGGAGCGTGCTCCGGTTAAGGTTGGGGTAATGGATTCGGGAGCTTCACTCCGCTGGAGGGCAAACCCTTCGCGTGCGGTTTTGGGAGTAAGCTTCTGGCCGAGATTCTTCTCATAGACCGCCTTGCGTTTTTCCACTTGTTTGAAGGCTTCCGTCAAGGCTTTGGCCGACTGTTCATCCTTGTCACTGTGTTCAGGCTGCACCGATTGCAGACGCATATCCTGAGATTGGTCCACCAGTGCCGCGATGGCGCTGAACTGCTGGCCGTTCTCAACGGTCACCTTTACCTGATGTTCCACCCGATAATTTTTGATTTTGTCCGACCAATTGCTCTGCTCGGGTGTGGATGAAAACTTACTGGTGATGATACGATCGGCGGGAACACCCTTGCTGATCAGGGTCTTGGTCAGATTGCTGCGCAATCCTTCATTCTTTTGCAGGGCTTCACTGAGCGTTTTACTCTCTGTGGTGACCAGAATGCGGACGATGGCCTGATCGGCCTGCACATAGATCTGGCCCTCGCCGGTAAGGGTGACAATGGCTGGCTCTGGTTGCAGGTATTTGCCCAGTTCAGTGGGAGTACCTTTGATCTCCGGTTCAGCCTGCAGCGTGATGGTGCTGACGGCCAGCATGAGCGCGATGATGTGACGCATGGGTGTTGTTCCTCGATGTTATGCAACACGGCTTGTTCAGGCCGGGTCGCAGATTTGTTGAAAACAAAGTGAACCGACATGGCCGCGATGTCAACCGGCTCCAAATACCCAGCCAAAGAGATTGTCACCAGCCATTCAGCCCGTAGATTGGCGGCGTGAAACTCTCGGTGAAAAGTGATTATGCGATGCGGGCCGTGTTCGGGCTGGCGCGGCATTATGCCTCGGGCAAGGCGCAACGGGTGGAATCGCTGGCGGCGGAGCAGGGGATACCGGCGAATTACCTGACGCAGATACTCATCGAGCTGAAGTCACAACAGATCGTGAAGAGCGTGCGCGGCAAGGTGGGCGGCTATCTGCTGGCCAAACCGCCGGTCGAGATCACGGTAGGAGATGTGTTGCGCTGCATCCATGGGGCGTTGCTCGATACCCCGGCGATGAACGATCCCCATTGTCCGCCGGAATTGCGTGGCGTGTGGCAGCAACTGAGCACGGTGTTTAACGATGCGGCGAACAGCATCAACTTTCAAAAACTTACCGAACAAGCCTCGGAGTATTCGATCTAAGGCCCAACGCCTGTGAATAACTGGCCGCAGAATTTGTGGTTCCTGTTAGCTGGTCTCCTTTGTGCCGTCGGCATCGTTTGGTGGCTGGTGAGCCGTTGGTTTCAGAAGGTCAGGCAGCATCAGCCGAAAACCTGGCTCCTCGTCCTTAGCTCGCTCGTCATCGGGCTGGTTTTGACGAGTTGCACGGTCGTTGCCTGGTATTATCTTCGCCCGCAACCGGCTCCGGTGAGGCAAACCCTCTTTGAGGGGGTCACCTATGTCCGGGAGGTGCGCAAGGTGCCGCGACCGGTTGTCATCCATGTGGTGACGGTTGACTTGAAAACAGCCGGACTTGGTTTTCTGGTCACCCCTGGCAAAGCGGGCGAGATGCATCCGCTCACGGCGCGGACAACGAGCGAGTTTGCTCGCGAGTTCAAAACACAGGTGGCGCTCAACGGTGATTATTTTTCTCCGTGGTATTCGAATAGGCCGTGGGACTTTTATCCGCGATCGGGTGATGCGGTCACCGTCCATGGCGTCGCCGCCTCACGCGGCACGCTTTACACAGAAGGCGAGCGCAAGTGGGACGCGCCGACGCTGTATCTGAGCAAGGAGAACCGGCCTTCGTTGATCCGGCCGACCAACGAAATCTACAACGCCATCTCGGGCAATATCTTTCTCGTGCGCGAGGGGAAGCGTGGCCCTGAGCCGGTTCCGGAGAAGAACTCGTTGGAGCCGCGCACGGTGATCGGCTTCGACAAGGAGGGGACTAAGCTCTTCCTCGTGGCGGTGGATGGGCGCCAGCCCCGATACAGTGAGGGGCTGGACTATTATGAGCTGATCCAGGTGCTGGTGGATCACGGGGCGTATTCAGCCATCAATCTGGATGGCGGCGGGTCCACGGCGCTGGTGGTGGAAACGAAGCCGGGCCAGTGGAGGCAGTTGAACTGCCCCATCCACACACGAATACCGGGTCGGGAACGGCCGTCGGGAAATCATCTGGGAGTTTTTGTGAAAAGAATTGATAATGCCTCCCCTCCCTAACCCTCCCCTCGAGACGGTGTATGGACTGGGTACATCGTGGACACATGGGCGGGTGTGGGAGGTGTGGACTGGTGGCTAGAGTGCTGCAAAACAGGATGTAACTGTGAGAGTCTCACATTGAAAAAACCGGATAGAAGGCCTTTTCAGCAAGGGTAGTTGCCCTAAGGGCTCATTGATAAACCTCAGCCCCCGACTGGATTCGGGGTGAAAATACGCTGAATGGCGTGATTCATCCTGTCGCTCACGCGATGTGCGCTCGGGTCTTGCCGCTGGCACTTCAAAGTCCCCGCTCTATGGCAATAAGCTGCCCCCCGCGGTCCCTCATGGTTGCATGGAGGTAGTGAGGGGTTCAACCCTTACTTAGCCCTTCTCGATGCAGGCGTAGGCGTTGTGGTTGTGGATGCTCTCGTAGTTCTCGGCTTCCACTTTATACCAGGTGATGTCTTTGATGCCGTTGAGCTTGGTCACCACGTTGCGCACGAGGTCTTCCACGAAGACGGGGTTCTCATAGGCGCGTTCGGTGACGGCTTTTTCGTCCTGGCGCTTGAGGAGGGAGTAAAGCTCGCTGCTGGCAGAGCTTTCCACGAGGGCGATGACGTCCTCGATCCAGATGATCTGCTCGCTCTTGATCTGCACGGTGACGGTGCCGCGCTGGTTGTGCGCGCCGTATTTGCTGATGGCCTTGGAGCAGGGACAAAGGGTGGTGACGGGGATCATGACGGTGAGCATGAGGCTCACTTCCTTCCCGCAGGCAGCGGCATCGAAACGGGCAGTGTAATCCATCACGCTCTCGAGCCCGGAGACGGGCGCCTTCTTCGTGAGGAAGAAGGGGAACTCCATCTCGAGGTGCGCGGTCTGGGCGTGGAGCTTGGCCTGCATGGCCTTGAGGATGTCCGTGATGTTCTCCACGTGGACGATGTTTCCATGGGCGTTCAGGACCTCCACGAAGCGGCTCATATGGGTGCCCTTGAACTCCTTGGGCAGGTCCACATACATGCCGATGGTGGCGATGGTGTTCTGGGTGCTGTGGGCCTTGTCCCGGATGACGATGGGAAAGCGCAGGCCGCGCACGCCGACCTTGTCGATGCGGAGCTCGCGGTGGTCGCGTTCGTTCTGTTTGTCGTGGAGTTGATGCTTTTGCATCGTCAGGGTATCGCTCATGTTGCCGTGCCGTTACTTCGGCTGGCAAAGGTAGCAGGGGACCGGGGTTTTGCAAAAAGTTTAATGAAGAGGGCCTTTGTGGGTGGGCCGCTTGGCACGGCGCAAGCTCATTGCAAGGTGAACCGTTGTTGAGCGACAAACTCAACTTTTGAACTTGTTATGAAGAAATCATCGTTGGTGAAGCTCTGTGTGGCCGGCTGTTTGGTCGGGTGGCTCTCGGTCCATTCGGCCATGGCTGATGACAGAAATGAGAAACCCAAGAAGCCGGGCAAGGAAACGAAAGAGCTCAAGCCCGCGCCGCCTGCCGAGAAACCGAAGGAGCCGTGGGTGGATGTGAAGATCTCCGGGCCCGAACGCGAAGTCATCACCACCTACGTGCAGAGTTACGAGCAGCCCAAGAAGCGAGGCAAGAAAGCGAAGACGTTGCCGCCGGGCTTGCAGAAGAAAGTCGCGCGCGGCGGCCAGCTCCCGCCTGGTTGGGAAAAGAAAATGGTCCAAGGCCAGATCATGCCGGTGGAAGTTTACAAGGAATGCCACCCGCTGCCACCTGAGCTGGTGGTAAAACTCCCGCCTCCTCCGAAAGGCGTCATCACCGTGACCATCGGTGGCAAGATCGTGCGCCTCATGGAGGCCACGCGCGAGATCCTCGATGTCTTCGAGGTCGGCCGTTAACTAGTTGAGCAGCGGGGTGAGATCGCCGATGAAGGATTCGATATCCTCCGGCGTCGTGTCCCACGAGCAGACCAGGCGGCAGCCGCAATCGCCGAAGGTGGTGTAGAATTTCCACCCTTTCGCGTACATCGCCTCGATCACCGGCTTGGGCATCTCCACGAAGACCATGTTCGTCTCCGTCTTCACTTCGAGCCGCAGGTCGGGCAGATCGCGCAGCTTGGATTCGAGGAGCTTGGCCATGGCGTTCGCGTGATTCGCATGCTTGAGCCACACGCCGTTTTGCAAAACGCCCAGCCACGGCGCGGACATGAAACGCATCTTGGAGCAAAGTTGGCCGGCCTGCTTGCACCGGTAGTCGAACTCATGCGCCATCTCCTTGTTGAAGAACACCACCGCTTCCCCGACGTGTAATCCGTTCTTCGTGCCGCCGAAGCAGAGCACATCCACGCCCGCCTGCCACGTGATCTCCTTTGGCGCGACTTTCAACGCGGCGACGGCGTTCGCGAAACGCGCGCCGTCCATCTGGATCTTCACATGATGCTTCCGCGCCACCGCCCAGATGGCCTTCAAATCGTCCGGCGTATAGACCGCGCCGAACTCGGTGGATTGAGTGAGACTGATGGCCTTGGGCTTCGGATAGTGGATGTCGTTCCGGCGCGTGATGACGTGCTCGATGGCCGCCGCCGTCATCTTACCGTTCGGCCCGGAGACGAGCTGCAGCTTGGTACCGTTGGAGAAGAACTCTGGCGCGCCGCACTCATGCGTCTCGATGTGCGCCGTCTCATGGCAGATGATGCTGTGATACGACTGGCACGTGGACGCGAGCGAGAGGGAATTCGCCGCCGTGCCGCTGAAGGCGAAGAACACCTCGCACTCCGTCTCAAAGATCTCGCGGATGAGATCGGAAGCCTTGCGCGTCCACTCGTCCTCACCGTAAGCAGGGCAATGGCCGGTGTTCGCTTCCTCCAGCGCTTTCCAGGCCTCGGGGCAGATGCCTGCATAATTGTCGCTGGCGAAGTGGCGCGTGCGTTTCGGTGTGTTCGGCATAAAAGTGATCAGAATGTTGATAACGAAAGCTGAGAGCGGTCGTCGAAGCCAGAGATTTCAGAGCTTGATGAAATCAAACTGACGCGACTCCTTCTCCCCAAGGGAGAAGGCCGGGATGAGGGGGAAGGGAATATTCGCGAACCAATCGCACCGGTATCTAAAATTTGAACAATCCCTTCCCCCTCACCCCTTACCCTCTCCCTTGGGGAGAGGGAGTGACATTTCCCGCATAATGCGGCAACGTGAGCGGTCGGCTGTTGGATGCCTGCTTTCACTGAAGCGTTTTACTTCAAAAGATTCTCCTGCAAAAACATGATCGTCGCGAGGAATTGCGTGTCCGCGTTTTTCTTCTTCGCGAAGCCGTGGCCTTCGTCCGTGGCCATCATATACCAGACTTTGCCGCCGTTTTTGCGGATGGCTTCCACCATCTGCTCGGCTTCCGTGTAGGGCACGCGCGGGTCTTGCTGGCCTTGCACCACAAAGAGCGGTTTCTTGATCTTGTCCGCGTTGCGATTGGGCGAAATCTTCTCCAGATGTTCGCGCATCTTTGGGTCGCGCTCGTCGCCGTATTCCACGCGGCGCAGATCGCGACGGTAATCCTGCGTGTTGTTCAGGAAGGTGACGAAGTTCGAGATGCCCACGATGTCATTACCGCAGCGCAAGCGGTCGTTGTAATGCACCATGCACGCCAGCGTCATGTAGCCGCCATAGCTCCCGCCCATCACGGCGATGCGTTGCTTGTCCAGCTTGGCATCGCGGTCGATCCAGTCGAGGAACGCACCGATGTCCTTCACCGAATCCTCGCGCTTGAAGCCGTTATCCAAAGTGAGGAAGGTTTTGCCGTAACCCGCCGAGCCGCGCACGTTCGGGTAGAGCAAGGCGATGCCCATCTCGTTTAGATAATAGTTCAAGCGAGCCTGAAAGCGCGGGCGCGACTGGCTCTCCGGTCCGCCGTGGATATAGACGATGACAGGCCGTGGTCCGGGAAACTTCTGCGCATCGGGGCGATAGATGAAGCCCGAGACCTCCAAGCCATCGAAGCTCTTCACCCGGATCATCTCAGGTTCGGAGAACTTGGAAGCATCCAGCCCGCCCGTTTCGCTCTCCGTCCAACGCTCGACCTTGCCGTCCTTTAAATCGAGGGAATAGATATCGAAAGGCGCTTTGGAGGAACTTAGGTTGAAGGCGAGGTCACGATTGTTCTCGTGCCAGTTCAGGCTGGAAACCGTGCCGATAGGCAGCTTAGGTGTCTTGAGCTCCTTGCCCGTCTTGGCATCCATCAGGCGCAGGATGCCTGCACCATCTTCATTCGTGACAAGCGCGATGGTGTTCCCGTCCTTGGACAACTCGAACTCATCCACGTCCCACTTGATGTGCGACGTGTAGGGCGTGAATGCTTTGGTGGCGAGATCGTAGCGGCCAAGGCGTTGGAACTCGGAATCTTGATCGGTGGTGAGGATGAGGCCTTTGCCGTCTTTGGTGAACTTCGCGTCACCGTAAGCGATCTTGGTCGCACCTTTTGGGGTGAGGAGTTCCAGCTTGCCGGTGGCGATGTCCAGCCGGTGCAGGTAGCTCTCGTTGATGGAGACGTATTCACCGAGCAGCAGGCTCTTATCATCGGGCGACCAATCCATCACGCCCCAGCCACCGCCTTTTAGTTCCACGAGCTTGCGGTCGCTCTTCGGATTCGCGGGGTCGATGAGATAGACGTCGTTGTCGCGACCGGTCCGGCGCGTGGAGGTGTAGGCGATCTGCTGGCCGCTGGTGGACCATTTGGCGCCGGTGTTGCGCGAGGCACCATCGGTGAGCAGCGTGATGCGGCCATCCTTCAGGTCAAAACGGTAGAATTGGTAGAACTCATTGCCGCCCTTGTCCTGCGCGAAGACGATGAACTCGCCGGTCTTGGGGCGGAATGAACCGCTGCCGATTGGTTCGGAGGAAAAGGTCATCTGGGTCCGGGCGCCACCGGGGGACTTCACGTAATGGAGTTGGGGCGTGTCCGCAAAGCGGGTGGCGATGAGCATCTCGCGCTTCTTCGGGTGCCAATCGGCCATGCCCGCGCTGCGGAATTCCAGATAACGACCGACTTCCTTTTGCAGATCGGGGGAGATTTCCGGCACCCCTTGCACCACAAGATTATCAGCAAAAGGGGCAGCGAGAAGCGGGCTGGCGGTCAGGAGCGCCAGACCGAGGGCAAGACAACGGGTTGACATGGACTAGGTTTGTAACTGAACCGGGGCTAATTGAAAATGCGAAAGAGGCCGCGTGAGCGGGGAGCGGCATCGGGGTCTTGACGGGCCTTGTAAGCCTTGCCCGCCGCCGCCAGATCAAACTGGCACAGGAAACCGATGGAACTGGAGCCGCGCCCATCCGAGCGGATGGTATCAAAGCCATAGGCATACCCGGCCATGATGAGCCAGGAGCCGGAAGGCGCACGATACATCACCCCGCCACCTGCGCCCGTATGCCATTTGCCCGGTTGGTCCAGCCCCGGGAGGTAATCCACGAAGGCAGTGGAGCAGTGGGCTGTCAGGTTCCAGCGCCGCTTGGAGTCGAGCGGGAGGGAGTATTGCAGGTTGAAGTGGGTGAAGCGTTCCGCCGTGAGTTCCTGAAAATAATAACCCGGCAGATCAAGCGGAAATTCCGATGCCAGCGGCATGACGGCTCCGAGGCGAAAGGCGTTGAAGCGGTCCGCGTTGATGCTGCCGCCACCGGTCAGGCTGAAACTGAGGTTATGCTTCCATTCCTCCAGCGTGTAGATGAATAGCAGCCGCCCCCAGAAAAGATGGGAGTTACCCTTCAGCGCCCGGTCACCGGCGAAACCGTAGTTACCCGCTTCCGTCCGGAATTGTGTCTCCTGCCAGAGGGAGACCTCCATGGCGAGATCGGGAGCAAGCGTGGGTTCGCGCCCGCCGAGGCGCAGCCCACTGCGCAGATGTACCACGGTCTGGTTCGCCGGCACTTGAAAGCCGGGGGCAGTGTCGGCATCCGTTTCGTAGAAGGATTGGTGCGCGGCCACGCTCAAGATGCCGTTCAAGGGAATGCGATCCCCGGGATTGAAGAGGTGATACAGATGGGCCGAGATCTCGCCGCCATGACCGGTGAAGGACTCGGATTTGAGATAATTGCCCCGGCGCACTTCGGAATAGGAATCGGCAAAGCCGCCGCCGGCCAGGCCGATGCCGATGTCCGTGTGCTCGCCCAAGGCCCCTTTGATGCCCAGCTCGGAGTCGAGATAAACGGGGGCGACGGCGAGGCGCAAGGTGAGGTTTGAGCGGACGAATTCCGGCTGATTCCAATAGTAATAGGCGTAACCTGCGATGGGTGATTTGCCCGTGACCATCTGGTTGTAGCCCACCTGGATCAACTGGCGCGGCTCGGGGTCGATCTGGGCGAAGACACGAGGGGCGATGAGTGTGAACAGCAGCAGCCTGACGAGCAGGCGATATGGGCTCCCCGAAAGCACGAAGATGAGGTAACGCAAGGCGATGTCAGGGGCAAGCCGGAAACCAAGTTCAAAACTCAAAGTTCAAAGCTCAAAAAATCGCGATTCATCCAATACAGACGATCGCACCTTTGAGCTTTTGAGTTGGAGCTTCTTTTGAACTTTGAGCTTTGGATTTTGAGCTTCCTCCGTCATTTCTTTGATTTTTCAGCATTGGACATTCTGGCGAGCTGGATAAGCTTGAGGCATGAGCTTGGCCAAGAAATTACTGCATACCCGTTACCGCTTGAACGACCTGGAGCGGTCGGTGAAATTTTACAAAGACATCCTCGGCCTGGAAGAAGTGCGGCGGCACAAGTCCCCGCGCGGTTCGGAACTCGTTTTCCTGAAAACCCCGGAGAGCGAGGAGTTGATCGAGCTATGCTATTTCCCGGACAGCGGCCCCGTGCAGGTGCAGACGGATCTGACGCATCTGGCCTTCGAGGTGGATAGTTTGGAGGAATTCGGCAAGCACCTGGCGAAACACGGCCTGAAGTATTCGGACGGACCAACGATGAAGCCGGATGGCAACGGTGGCTTCGCCTTCATCGATGCGCCGGAGGGGTATGAGATCGAGCTAATCCAGGCGCCGAAGAAGTTCTTTGCGTAAACGTCCGTGCTCAAGAACACTGGGAGGGACATGAGGGGAAAAAGGAAATGGCTCGCGATTGCGGTTGCCTTGGCTGCTTTAGCAGGGGTTTTTCTCTGCTGGCTCGTTTATGAACCAAAGTATCAGGGGAGGCCAATCAGCGAGTGGGTTTCGGAACTAAACTCCAAGGACGTTGATGTTCAAGTTCGTGCCCAAACAGTCATCGCCGAACTCGGGCCGGAAGCCGTGCCCTATCTGGAAAAGGCCGTCAATGTGACCGGGCGAGGAAAACACCCGAAGATTAGAGAATGGGTTACCCGGGTGACCAAGTATCTTCCCGAGGTGATGGGAAAGCCCATCCGGAAAAAGTGGGGGGCGCCCATTGCCTGGAATGCTGGTAGCGGTGCTGCAGTTGCATTGGCTAATCTTCGGGAAGATGCCAAACCAGCCATCCCGGCGTTGCTCGCGGCCTTGGATGACGAAGACGCCAATGTCCGCAGCCACGCCGCCAGCGCCTTGCTACAGATCGCATCGGAGGACCATGCGTTGATGCAGCAGATTCTTGCCAAGGCCGCGAAGGATTCCGAGAACTGGATACTCGGCAATGTTTCCAATCATTTCGGCGAGCTGCCCAAAGACAGCGATGAGACCGTGCGATTACTTTTGGAGATATTTCCGCAGGCAGCTCCACAGGTGCAGTATAACATTTTGCGGGCGCTGGGGGATTTTCGCTCACCTTCCAAAGCGGTGTTCGAGTTTCTGGAAAAGGCAAGGGCATCGAGTGTGGAGGAACAAAGGGTGGGCGCGGCCCTGAGCCTCTCCAAACTGAACGAGCAAGACGAGGCAGCCATCAAAGAGCTCATCAAGGCTGCGCAATCCAAGAATTTCATGCTTCAGGCGGGTGCGGCCAAACGGTTGGAAGAATTAGGCGCGAAAGCCCCGCAAGCCGAGCCGGTCATGCGCAAACTGGCTTTTGACCGGTCCCCTTGGATGCGGGGAATCGCGATTAATTATATGCACGATGTCGGGCTTCACACGAACACTTTGCCGCCTGTTCTGAGCGGCAACTTGGGCGGAAATAAGTTTTATGAGGTGCAATTGGCCCTGACTTCCTTCGCTTCCACCCGGGTGATTCACCCCTTGGACTTGGTGGAAACCAAAATGGTCGTTCAACTTTTTAGCGATCAGTCGCCGGGGGTTCGCCTGGCAGCTGTGCAAGCTTACCGGCGTTTTGCCCAAGATGACCCGGCTCTGCCACTGACGGAACTCGAAGCGCTGCTTGAAACGGGCGATATCTGGTTGCGGATCGAGGCGGCCAAAGCGCTGGTCAAGGTTAGGCCTGATAACGTCAAGCTCCACGAAGCATTGAAGAAATGGCTGAGTGAGGGTGGTTATGCTTCGCGCCTGGAGGCGGTGAAGATGATCCAAGAGCATCCGGAGTTTGTGGAGCGTTACCGCCGCCAGTTGGAGGCGCTCACGAAGGAAAAGGGTGAGCGTTTGCGCAAGGCGGCGGAGGCGGCATTAGCTCCACCCAAGGCGGGTGTGAAGCAGCCCTAATCTCATCATTCTGGGGCCACAAGGTTGACAGTTCCATTGTTCCCTCGGGATACTTCCACTGTGGCGAGAGTTTATGATCTGGCGATGACGCACAAGCTGGACGCGGATGATTTTTTCATTCACCGCGTGCAGGAGGCTTGTGCCCGCGCCAGGTTGAACTTTTTCCTCATCGAACCTGCTTGGGCGGAGGAGTATCTGGCCAAGCTGGAGCGCAAAGAGGTCTGGGCACGCGTGGTGCTGAACATGCAGAGCGAACACCACGATCCGGGGGAGGTCTTTCACCGCATCATCCGCCGCTCGCATGAACTGGGGGCCAAAGTCATCGATCCGCCGGATGTGGCCATGGCGGCCTGTCACAAGGCGATGGCGCATCAACGGCTCCTGGCGGCCGGACTCCAGTTGCCCCCGACGTTGATCCTTGATCAGATCTCAGCCGGGCAATGGCCGGAGCTGACAGCGGAGCAGTTGGCTTTGCTGGTGCCGCCTTTTGTCATCAAACCGGCGCTGGGCTATGGCCGGAAGGGTATCATTTTGAACGCGACGGGCATTGAAGACCTGAAACGCGCGGCGGAAGCCTGGCCTTGGGGGCCGTATCTTTTGCAGAAGCGGATCGTGCCGCGCGATCTGGTGGGGGAACCGGCTTATTTCCGTGTTTATCACGTCTTCGGCAGCACTTGGCTCAGTTGGTGGAACTGCTACAATGACCGTTACCGGCTGGTCACCGCCCAGGAAGAGGCGGAGCTGAAGCTGACGCCTTTGCATCAGATCGCCCGCAAGCTGGCGGAGGCCACGGGCATGAATTTCTTTTCCACCGAAGTGGCCCAGACGGAGAGCGGCGAGTTTTTTCTGATCGATTACGTGAACGACCAGTGCCACTTGCTCACGCAGACGGCCAGTCCGCAGAACGGGGTGCCGGATGAATTGGTGAACGCGATCGCGGTGAAATTGGTCGAAGCTGCCAGTCGCTTGAAAACGAAATGAGATGAAATGGCGTTGCCGACAGGTTGAGTTCGTCTTCCCAAGACCCGCGCTGGTCATGGGGATACTGAACGTCACGCCTGATTCCTTCTCGGACGGCGGCCAGTTCATCGATCTGGCGAAATCGGTCGCCCATGCCCAGGAGATGATCCGCGAGGGGGCGGAGATCATCGACATCGGCGGGGAATCGACGCGACCGGGCGCGCCGGAAGTCTCTGTAGAGGAGGAAAAGAGGCGGGTTTTGCCGGTGATCGAACGATTGCGGGCAGAGACGCAGGCGGTCATCTCCATTGATACACAGAAGGTGGAAGTGGCCCGGGCGGCGCTGGAATCGGGCGCGCATATTGTAAATGACATCGCGGCGAATCGGGAGGACGATGCGATGTGGCGGCTGGTGGCGGAAACTGGCGCCGGTTACGTAGCCATGCACATGCAGGGAACGCCGCAGACGATGCAGACCAATCCGCACTACACGGATGTCGTGGCGGAGGTGAATGAGTTTTTTGCGCATCGTCTGAAACGGATGGCGGCGGCGGGTGTTTTACCTGAGCAGACAGCCCTGGATGTGGGCATCGGGTTTGGCAAAACTCTGGAACACAACTTGCAATTGCTGGGTGGTCTGCGGCATTTTAACGGTCATCGGAGGCCGCTGTTGGTGGGCGTCTCCCGGAAGTCTTTCATGGGATGTCTGCTGGGGTTGGAAGTGAATGAACGCCTCCCCGCAGCCTTGGCCTGCACGGTGGATGCCATCGGGCAGGGGGCGGGCATCATCCGCACGCACGATGTGGCGGCGACCAGCCAGGCGATACGCATGGCCGAGGCGATCAATCAGCGGCGAACGACGGGCAAATAGCGCATGTGGACCATCATCCAGTTCATCTGGCGGCCGGTGCTGGAGATCCTCATCCTGACGGTGGGGATCTACTACCTGCTGGTCTTTTTGCGCGGCTTGCGGGGCACGCGCGGCTGGGCGGTCATCACGGGTTTCGTGGCCTTGCTGCTGACCTTGGCTTTGGTCACGAGCATCCTTGATCTGCGCGTCTTGCGGCTGTTATTGGGAACTTTCTCCACGTTCTTCGTCGTCGCCGGGCTGGTCATCTTCCAACCTGAACTGAGACGATTGCTGGCGGAGTTAGGCAATCAGCCATACTTCAACGACCCGGGCGAGGAGCGCGAGAACATCGAGGTCATCATCGAGACGGTGGAGCGGCTGGCGGATGTGCGCATCGGAGCGTTGATCGCCATTGAGCAATCCATCCAGCTCGAGGACATCGTGGAGTCGGGCATCAACGTGAACTGCGAGGCCACGCCGGAGATGCTGGAGACGATCTTTTTCCCGAACAATGCCATCCATGACGGCGGTGTGGTGATGCGAGGCGACCGCATCCTCAAGGCGGCGTGCATCTTCCCACTCACGCAGAAGCAGGGTCTGGAGAAATCCATGGGCACACGGCATCGTGCGGCGATCGGTTTGTCGGAGGAATCGGATGCCATCGTGATTGCCGTATCGGAGGAGACCGGGGCCATCTCCTACGCCTACAAAGGACACTTGGAACGCAAGGTGACCGTGGAGGTGTTGCGTTCTTTCCTGACCTCGGTCCTGGTGAAGCGGCGGGAACATCGGGCGCGCAAGTATTGGCTGCAACAGGCGTGGGCGCGCATCCGGGAAAATGTGGCTGCCCAGACGAAGAAAGGAGGCCACTGATATGGCCATCCAAGACATCGTCGTGAAGGATTTCTGGTGGAAGTTTCTGGCCTTTGTGCTGGCTACGCTCATCTGGGCGAACTTCGGCGGCAAGCTGGATGACCGGTTGGAGGTGGATGAATCGGGTGTACACATCCTGAATGAATCCGGGAGTGTGACCAATGTGACCTTAAGTATGCCGAGAAGCCGTCCGGTCACGGTGCTGCGTGGGCCGGACGTGACCGGGGCTTTCCGGGTGGAGCCGGCAGAAGTGCGGGTGATCGTCAAAGGAGAACGCGGTCGTATCACGACTTTGGACCCCAAACTAATCCTTGCCTTCGTGGATGTTACCGACATGAATGAAAAGGCAAACGGAACGGCTCACACACGACCGATCAGCCGGATGGTGCAGGTTTACGTCCCGCCCGGTGTGGAGTTGATGTCCGTGGAGCCGAGGTCCGTGGTGGTGGAAAGGATTTCACAGCCAGAAACCCAGGCGGCAGCTGATTCAACTAAAAACTAATGTCCTCTTCAAATCGTCGTATCTTCGGCACGGACGGTGTCCGTGGCCGTGCTAACGTGGAACCGGTGACCGCGGAGACCGCCCTGAAACTGGGCCGGGCCGCCGCGCACGTCTTCAAGCATCTGGAAAGCCAGTCCCGCAGCCGGGGCCGGCATCGCATCGTCATCGGCAAGGACACGCGCCTCTCCGGCTACATGCTGGAGAACGCCATCTCCTCCGGCATCCTGTCCATGGGTGTGGATGTGCTTTTCATCGGGCCATTGCCCACGCCTGGGGTCGCTTATGTGACGCGCAGTTTGCGCGCAGACGCCGGCATCGTCATCACGGCTTCGCATAATCCGTACGACGACAACGGCATCAAATTCTTCGGTGCGGATGGTTACAAGCTGGAAGACCCGATCGAGGAACGCATTGAGAACCTGGTGTTCAGCGGCGAGATCGAGAACATCCGGCCCACGGCGGATGAGATCGGCAAGGCGGTGCGTATCGAAGATGCGTTGGGCCGCTATATCGAGTATGCGAAGGCGTCCATCCCCAAGGGCATGACGCTGGACGGCATGCGCATCGTGGTGGATTGCGCGCATGGCGCCGCTTACAAGGCCACGCCTTGCGTGCTGCGGGAACTGGGCGCGGAGACTTACATCTACGGCAACCAGCCGGACGGCAAAAACATCAACAAGGACTGCGGTTCCATGCATCCGTCGCAGCTTTGCCAGAAGGTGCGAGAACACGGCGCGCACATCGGCATCGCCCATGACGGTGATGCGGACCGCCTGATCCTGTGCGATGAGAAGGGCCGCTTGATTGATGGCGACGACATCATGGCCATCGCCTCGCTGGACATGCTGGCGAACGGTACCCTTTCGGAGAAGACGCTCGTCTCCACGGTGATGAGCAATGCCGGTCTGGATGCGGCCATCGTGAAGGCGGGCGGCAGAGTCATCCGCACGGCGGTGGGTGACAAGAACGTCATCGATGAGATGCTGAAGGGCGGCTACAACCTTGGTGGCGAACAGAGCGGCCACATGATCTTCCGCGATTACAGCACCACGGGCGACGGTCTGGTGAGCGCGTTGCAGATGCTCAAGGTCATGAAAGCGCAGGACAAATCGTTGTCCGAGCTTTCCCGCTGCTGGACGCGCTATCCGCAACTGGTCACGAACATCCGGGTCCGCGAGAAACTGCCTTTCGGAGAACTGGACGGTGTGCTGGACCTGGTTAAGCAGGCCGAAGCAGAAGTGACCCCGACCGGTGGGCGAGTATTGCTTCGTTATTCAGGCACCGAGCCGAAAGCGCGCCTGCTCATCGAAGGCCGCGACAGCGCCACGCTGGAGAAGTGGTCCCAGCAGATCAGTGCGGCCATCAAACGGCAGGTGGGGGAATAGTCAACAGGCGAGGGCGCCTGTTCGACTATGGCAGACGAAGGCGTCTGCCCCACTACACCAGCGTACCGATCTTGATCAGGCGCAGCGCGGGCTCTTCCTTGGCCCGTGACTGCGCCATATCCACGCTGAATTCCGCCACCCAATCGTTGCTCTCGTCCGCATCGATCAGCATCTGCTGGATGCGCCAGGTCTGTTTGTCCTCCGCCACGGCCACGTAGGTATGCCGGGCATTGCGGGCTTCGGGGTCGAGGCGCAAGTGACCGTGCACGGCGAAGTAGGCCTCGATGGCGGCGTGGAGACGCTCATTCGTCCAGGGTGAACCTTCGGCATCTTCCGGGAACGCGAGCAGGCTCAGGGCAGATTCGTAATCACCATTCACGGCACCGCGCAGGAAACTGAAGATGCGGGTGCGGATGGCAGCAGTGAAGGCCTTCGTATCACGCGTGATGTCGCGTGCAGCTTCCTCGGCACCGGGTGGGCGGATTTCCTTGCTCTCGGCGCGCTGGTAATCCGGGTTGCGCATCTTCTCCCATTCATCCAGTAGGCTGGAGTCCACCTGCTTGATCATGGTGCTGAGATACACCTCCATCTCGCGCAACTGATCGTTCTTCGCCGTGTCCGGCACCGTCTGGGCGAGTACCTTGAAGACACTGTTGATGTGACGCAGCAGGACACCTTCGGCACGCTGCAATTCGTAGAGCTTGATGTAATCGGCGAAGGAACGGAATTCCTCAAACATCTCGCGCACGATGGATTTCGGGCGGATATTTTCCTGCCCCACCCACGGATGCTTGTCCGCGAAAGCGTTGAAGGTGGAGTAAACGAACTCGCGATTCGGCTTGGGATACTCGCATTTCTCGAGTTCCTCCATCCGCTTGTCATATTCGATGCCTTCCATCTTCATCTCCGCCATCTTCTGGTCCTTCACGCGGTCGAGCTGTTTGCGGAGGATGATGTCGGGATTTTCCAGGATGGATTCGACGAGCGTGAGCAGGACGAGGGCGTAATCGGGCGCCTGCGGGTCCATCAGCGGGATGGTGTCCAGCAGGTAGAGCGAGAGCGCCTGATCCATCGAGAAATCTTCCTGCAACGTGATGTTCACGCGGAGCTTCTGGCCGGGAGCTTGCGCCTGCTCCGGCGTGATGAACTCGATGATCTTGCGGTCCAGCAGGGAGCGGAACAACTGCCACGCACGGGCGGTGTGAGTCTTCTTCGCCTTGGGCGTCTCGTGGCAACGATGGATCAAATCGCGCATCGCCACGCAGCCGTCGCCTTTGCGGCTGAGCACATTCAGCAAGGTGCCGTGAGTGACTTGGAAACGGGAGGTGAGCCGTTCTGGTGGCGCGGCGATGAGGCGCAGGAAGGTGTTCTTGTCCCAGTTGACGAAGTTCTTCTCGGGCGGCTGGCGTTTGACGACTTTCTTGCCGTCACGCGCGGATTTCTCGGCCAGCTTGAGGTTTTCGATGACGTGTTCCGGCGCTTGGGCGACCACCCAGCCGCGGTCATCGAAGCCTTTGCGACCGGCGCGACCGCTCACTTGATGGAAATCACGCGCACTGAGGATGCCGGTTTTCTGCCCGTCGAACTTGCACAGGCGCGTGAAGAGCACGGTGCGGATGGGAACATTGATTCCTACACCGAGCGTGTCCGTGCCGCAGATGACTTTCAGCAAGCCGCGCTGGGCAAGTTGTTCGATGAGGATGCGATACTTGGGCAGCAAGCCGGCATGATGCAGACCGATGCCGTGGCGCAGCCATTTCTTGATGTCGGGCCCGTAGGGACTGGTGAACTTGAAGCCTTCGATGGCGTTCGCGATGGCGGCCTTCTCGTCCTTGGTGCAGACATTGATACTGGTGAAATCTTGCGCGCTCTGGGCGGCTTCGAGCTGAGTGAAGTGGACGACGTAAACCGGGGCTTTTCCATCGGCGACGAGGCTCTCCAACGTCTTGGCGAGCGGCAATTCCGAGTAGGCGAACTCCAACGGCACGGGGCGTTCCACGGAAGAAACGGTGACGCTGGGGCGGCCATTCAGTTTGGTGAGTTCCTCCTCGAAGAAGGCGGTTTCACCCAGCGTGGCAGACATGAGGAGAAAGCGGGCTTGCGGCAGGGTGAGCAGGGGAATCTGCCAGGCCACGCCGCGTTCGCGATCGGCGTAGTAATGGAACTCATCCATGATGACCTCGCGGACATTGGCGGCGGGGCCTTCGGCCAAGGCGATGTTCGCGAGGATCTCGGCGGTGCAACAAAGGATGGGGGCATCGTGATTCACCGTGGCGTCGCCCGTGCTCAGACCGACGTTCTCCGGGCCGAACTCACGGCAGAGGGCCATGAATTTCTCATTCACCAGCGCCTTGATGGGGCAGGTATAGATGGAGCGTTTCCCTTGGGCGATGGCTTTGAAGTGCAGCGCGGCAGCCACGAGTGATTTGCCGGAGCCGGTGGGTGTGTTCAGGATGACGTTCTTTTCCTCGAACAGTTCGAGGATGGCGGTCTCCTGGGCCGGATAGAGCTGCAAGCGGCGGCCTTCGGCGTAATCGAGGAATTTGCCGAGGAGCGCCTCATTGCTGAGGTTCTCATCGCGCGGGATCAGATCATATAGCGTGGCAGACACGGCGGCGGGACTGTAGGGGGTGGGAAGGTGAATGAGAAGGGGGAAGCGCAGGAAAGCTTGGCTGCGGCATGCCTTGCAGTCTGATTATGAAAAGATCAGAATGGTGCTTTCGGGGGGGGCAATTTTGTTCCGTTGGATCTAAGATCCAACGGCATTGATCGGTAGCCCTGCACGCCGGGATGGCTCGCCATTTTTCTTACCCTGCCATGCAAATTGCTTGAAGTTGCAGATATGACGGTTTCATCTGAACGTCATGAATCTTGCGCGCGTGCTGCATCGTCTTCCTGATGTCAGACTAAGTCTTGATGCTCGTAACGAGGTGAGCGTCAATCTGAGGGGAAAAACCCATGTTTTTGGCCGGCACGGGCTGCGCTTGCTGGAGATTTTCTCGCGGCCCATGGCGGTGGCTGAGGCGATGGAACTGCTGAAGCCTTCCTTGGTGGGGTCTCAGGAGTGGGTGCAGGCGTTGCTGACACTGCAGCAAATGGAATCGGCCGGAGTGCTGGTTGAAGGCGAAGTCCAAGCCAGTGCCGCGCCGTTTGACCAGGCTTCGATCCATATCGCGATGTTGCATGACTGGCGGCGCACGCAGGCATTTGTGGAGGCGATCCGGCAGGTGGTCAGGCCGGGTGATGTGGTGGCCGACCTGGGTACGGGCACCGGAGTGCTGGCGGTGGCGGCGGCACAAGCGGGAGCGCGTAAAGTATACGCGATCGAAGCAGGAGCGGTGGGGCGCAAGGCGCAAGCTTTGTTCGAGGAGAACGGGCTGGCTGGCCGGATAGTGTTCGTGCCAGGCTGGTCCACGCAGATTTCCCTGCCTGAGCCAGTGGATGTGCTGGTGGGGGAATTGCTGGGGAACGATCCTTTCGGTGAAGATATCCTGGATGTTTTCCGGGACGGGGTGAGGCGTTTGCTCAAACCGGGCGGGAAGGTGTTGCCGACCCGGATTGAACTGTGGTCGGTACTGGTAGCGGTTCCGCAAGCGGTGACGGCGATGCATCGTTTTGAAGCGGACTCGCTGAAGGAGTGGGAGCAAAACTATGGGATCAAGTTCACGGCCCTGCAAGCTGATGACGCGGCCGCGACCTTCTCGATATCTCCGCAGGTGGCCCGCCATTGGCCATGGCTGTCCGCGCCCGTGAAATTGCTGGATGCAGACATGGTCGCCGGAGAGCAAGTCTCCGGTCCGACGATGCCGGATATTCCGGTCACTCAGGATGGCCTGGTGAATGGGATGCTGCTCTTTTTCACCGCCGTGCTTGCGGAAGGGATACAGCTTTCCACCAATCCCAGATTGGTGGATGAAACTTGTCATTGGCGTAACGTGGTGAGGTTGTTCCCAGCCGCGCGCAAGGTCAGTTGTGGCGACCTGGTCAAACTGGATTGCACCGATGGATATCAGGCCGCCCTGATCACCTGAAGTGCCTTAGTGTCAGCAACGTTGCAGGGCCGTTTTAAGCGGCTCAATGGTGCGCGGATTGGCGTAAACGAATTCCCATACAGGTACATCCCGGCACAAGGTGGTGATGACGGGCAGCGCCCAAGGTTGCCAGCAGGCGGTTTCACCCAACAATACTTGGGCGGCAGATACGCCGGACAACGGTTGTATCCTCGGAGTGACGGCTTCCGCCTCCCATCTGGGCAAGATCAAACCTATCAGGGGGGCCTGTGCCTGCCAGCTTCCCGGAGCGAGATCAAGCGGGTCCAGAAAGCGCACGCGGACCTGGCGGCCGGCAGAAAAAAACTCGACTGCATGGGGTTGCCCGGCGGTCTCCGGGAAGATCGGGAAGGAACCTTCCTTCAAATTAAAATTCCGGGGGAAGCCCAGGATTGTCCCCGGATCTTTTTGATGAAAGAGCGCATACTCATCGGAAAGCCAACGCCAGCCGGACAGGATGAAGGCGAGGGTCAGGGATGTCTTGCCCGCCCGCGAAGGGCCGCAGATCAACCAGCCGTTTCCGTGCGGATCGACGACGGTTGCGGCGTGAAGTTGCAAAAGGTGCTGCAGGCGTTCGGCGAAAAGCTGGGTCAGCCGGTGTTCGCTCAGGAAAAAAAGTATCGCCTCTGTGACCACCGTTTCATCCGCCTGGCCAGCCAGCGTAAGCAGCGGCCGGCCGGAGGCATCGAGATTCCAGATGATTTCGGCAAAGGTCTCAGGAGTGCAATCGATGGCTTCGCGGCAGCAGGAGGAGTGCAGGGCGTTTGCCAGTGGCAGCAAAGCCGGGGCATCCACCCGCAAATGCAGGTCAACCTTCTGGATGGAATAGATGAAAAGCCGACTCACAATCACGCGGGCAGGAGGATTTTTTCGTGAAGGAGCTTTTGCACAGCCGCTTGGAACTCGGCGGGAGGCAAGGAGACGTCCTCGAGCACTTTGTCGTAGATTTCCTGAAGTGAGGCGGTGCCATCGCAATATGTCAGGATGAGTTCGGCGGCGGGATTGACGGTGACGATCTGGCCGGTGGCCTGACAGTAGAGGATGCAGCCGTCAGGCATGGGTTCCCAGACGAAATCAGCGTTCAGCTTGAGTTTGGCTTCCAAGGCGGTCATGAGGGGGCGAGCTGGCGGGCCAGATGCAGTTTGATTCCGTATTCTTTGACGTCACCACCGGCCTCGAGGCAGCGGGTGAAGAGCCGGGCGGCTTCGGCGGCGCGGTTCATGTGCAGGTGACACTGCCCTTGCAGGTCCCAGAGGGCAAGACCCGTATAGGCCAGCGGCACCGGGATTTTGACCGCTTGCGACAGCCAATGCTGTTCGAACGCCGTCAACTGGGTCAAAGCCTCGGCAAAGTGACGGACGTGAAACGCGGCCAGACCGCGGTAGAGGGAGTAGGCCGGCTCGGCGGCAAGTTTAGCCCGAACGTGCTCACAGAAAGTCCAGGCGGCCTCATCCCGGCCAGTGGCGTGATAGTGGAAGAGCAGGGCCCCCAGCGCTTCAGTGGCGAATTGATTCTCCGTGTCCCCACCCGGCCAGGCAGCCAACAAGTGGACCAACATTTTTTCCCCTTCCGCAGGCTGTCCAAGCTGGATCAAAGCGTAGGCCAGTTCCTTGCCGGTCAGCAGCCGTTGGCCTGCCTCGGCCGCGGACTGGCAGCGTTCCCATTCTTTCTGCAATAAGGGCAGGTTGCGTTGCAGTTTGACTGGCCAGGAAGCCTCCGAGTAGCCGAGATGTTGCAACTGAACATCCGTCGCTACGGTATGATGGCCAGCAGCAGGAAGGCTGGCACGGACAGATTCGTGAATAAAACCGGTAAAACGAAGTCCGCGATGATTGCGCAAGACTCGCCGGGTAGGTGCGGGCGAGTAACCTGCCATGACGGTATACTCCAAGGTAAGCGCCAGCGCATCGCTGGTGGCGAGCCACGGCTTTAACCGGGCTGCTTCGCCAGCGGGAAAACAGTCATCTGCATCCAAGATCAAGAGCCAGTCTTCCTTTGCTGCCTGGATGGAGTGATTGCGGGCAGCGGAAAAATCATGGCTCCAAGGGTAGTGCCGGATGTGGGCCCCGTATTGTTTCGCAATCGTCACGGTCGCATCCGTGGAGCCGGTATCGGTGAGGTAGATGGCGTCCACCGCCGCGGCGGCACTGGCAAGACAACGTGGCAGGGTGGCCTGTTCGTCGCGGACGATCATGCACAAAGCCACGGTTGGTTTCATAGGTCGGTGATACCAGCGGCCTGTCCGCAGAACAAGCCCACGACGGAAGCGGGAGGCAGATTTTGGGTTCCGGACTTTGCAAAGGATTTTTGCTGAGGCAGGCTGACGGCATTGAATAGTTCCAACCGTCAGAATGAACTTGGACTGACAGCGCCCCGGCTGGAAGAGCGCTGGCTTCTGGCGGCGGGGCAGGCGGTGTTGCTGGACAGGCAGCCGGACGAGGTGCCTACGGCGACTGGTATCCAGTGGGACTCGCTTTTGCGACAGGCTTCACTGCATGCCATGGGGCCCTGTCTGGCCCGCTATTGTGAGGGGCGGGCGGCGGAGGTTCCACCGCCAGTGCTGGCGCAGCTCCGGCAAGAGCAGGCGAATGTCAGGGCGTATAACTTTTTTCTCATCCAAGAGTTGGGAAGGCTGACGGGAGAGATGAAGGGGCGGGGAGTGAGCGTGCTGGCCTGGAAGGGGCCGACGTTGGCGGCGGCGGTCTATGGGGAGCCCGGCTTGCGGCCTTGCGCGGATCTGGATCTCATGGTTCACCCGGCCAAAATGGATGCAGCGGTCGCGCTGCTGGAGGGGATGGGATATCGGGAAATGGCGGTGGCTACCGGGGGACACACCCGGAATCTCGAACGGGAGTCACCCAAAACGATCGTGGAACTGCACCAGATGGTGGTGCAGCCGCATTTTTCGGTTTCCTTGAACGCGGATGAATTGATGCAAGGAGCCGCATCCGTGAAGACGCCGGGCGGCAGCATCCCGGTGCCGGCACCGGAAAAGCTGCTTTTGATGCTTTGCATCCATGGTTCAAAGCACGTTTGGGAAAGGCTGATCTGGATCTTTGATGTGGTTTTGTTCATCCGGGCATATCCCAGTCTGGATTGGTCCGGCCTGTGGAAGTATGCGCGGCAGTGCCGGGCCGAACGCATGTTGCGTCTGGGATTGTTGCTCGCGGAAGGACTGGCAGCCGGGACGGTGCCGGGTGAGGCATTGCGAAACGCGCGGTCCGATGTCACCGCCGGGAAACTCGCCCGGCAGGCGCAAGAGTGGCTGTTCCTGCAGGAGCATGACCACGGCATCCTGCTCCGGAAATCATGGTTCCAAGTGATGATGCGGGAAGCGATGCCGGATCGCTGGCCTTTGTTGCGGCTTTTTGGACGGCAAATCTTTACTCCGGGCCCGGCGGACCGGGCAGTCATCAAACTGCCTCGCTGGCTGGGCTTTGGCTATTATCTGGTCCGTCCTTTGCGGTTGGCGGGCAAAGTGATTGCCCGGTCTTGAAGCTGGAGACTGACGAAAAGCGGTCGGGCACGGTGAGCTTTTGGTGGCGCGTTCTGTGATTGAAACATCGTCAGCGTTCCCGGTGTCCTGAACACTCTGCGGTCAGATTTTTGATGGGTGCATTGCTGCAGACGCATGTGGGTCTTTATATCTGAGAAAAGCAGGTCGCGGTGAATAAGCTTGCCGCTGGGCCGCTCAAACGCAAAATACGCGCCCAGAAGGACGTCGTTCATGGCGCCTTGCCTTCCAGGGCCTATAGCTCAGCGGTTAGAGCAGGGGACTCATAATCCCTTGGTCGCAGGTTCAAATCCTGCTGGGCCCACCATTTTCTTAACTTCTCGAATCCTTGGGCTGAAGAATTTCACTATGAATCGGGTCGGGATTGCTTGCGCTCTTGCGCTAATGAAACCAATTTATGCGGCATGTCGGCCAGTCCCATGGAAATCTTGGCCACGGTGCTCTTCGCGATCGCCGTGTTGCATACCTTTTGTGTGAAGCGGTTCGCCCACTGGGCGCACCAGTATCCGCCGGGCTCCATCAAGGAGAACATCCTGCATTTCCTGGCGGAGACGGAGGTGGTCTTCGGGTTGTGGGCGGCGGCGTTGTTCGTGGGCATCGCCGCGTTGAAGGGCTCGTTGCATGACGCGGTGGAATATATCGAGAGCCTGAACTATACGGAGCCGAAGTTCGTGCTGGTGGTGATGGTGGTGGCGGCGACGCGGCCGGTGGTGAAGCTGGCGGAGGCGCTCATCAGTTTCATCGCCCGGCTGATGCCCCTGGCCGAGAGCATTTCCTTTTATGTGGCGGCGTTGTCGTTCGGGGCGTTACTGGGATCGTTCATCACGGAGCCGGCGGCGATGACGTTGCTGGCGCTGGTGCTGAAGCGGCGGTATTTCGATGCGGGCATCAGCAACAAGCTGGCGTATGCCACGCTAGGGCTGCTGTTCGTGAACGTCTCCATCGGCGGGACGTTGACGCATTTCGCCGCACCGCCGGTACTGATGGTGGCGGCGAAGTGGGAGTGGAACACTACCTTTATGCTGACGCATTTCGGCTGGCGGGCGGCGCTGAGCTGTGTGGTGTCCACCGCGCTGGTGACGTACTATTTCCGGCATGAGTTGAAGCAAGTGCCGGTAATGAAGGGCGACAGCAGCCCGATGCCTGTATGGCTGACTTTTCTGCACATCGCGTTCCTGGCGGCGGTGGTGGGATTCGCGCATCATCCGGATGTGTTCTTCGGCGTGTTCATGCTGTTCCTCGGTCTGGTGACGGCCACGAAGGAGTATCAGGATGCGTTGAAACTGCGGGAGGGGTTGCTGGTGGGATTCTTCCTCGCCGGGTTGGTGACGCTGGGCTCGTTGCAGGCGTATTGGTTGAAGCCGCTGATCGAAGGGTTGAGCGGTGCCTCCCTGTATTTCGGCGCGACGGCACTGACAGCCGTAACGGATAATGCGGCGCTGACTTATTTGGGCACGCTGGTGGAGGGCATCTCGGACGATCTGAAGTACGCGCTGGTGGCGGGCGCGGTGACGGGCGGCGGTCTGACGGTGATCGCGAATGCGCCAAATCCGGCGGGCGTGGGCATCTTGCAGGATGCGAAGGCGTTCAACGAAGAGGGGATCAGCCCGCTGGGCTTGTTCCTGGGTGCTTTGCCACCGACGGCGGTGGCGATCGTGTTCTTCTGGTTCGTGGGGTGAGTGAAACCGCTGAATACGCGGAATACACAGAACAAGAAGGGGTGGTGACGGAGCGCGGCGGAGATGGTCGTCAGGCCGGTTGCCCGGTCTGTGGTAGTAGCTTTCGCGCGAGATCGTTGAGCCAGGCGGGAGCGGTCCAGAAAAGGAGCCAGGCCAGTCCGGCGAAGACCATCCAGTTCGCCAATTCATCCAGCGTCAGGCCGATGAGGTAGCCGTTATCCACCGGGCGGAGGAGTTTGACGATGAGCATGTGCCAGAAGGAGAGGAGGGTGGCGGCGATGATGACTTTGGCGAGGAGCGCGAGACGGCCGGGCGGTTTCGTCCACGCAACCAACTGGGGCAGGGTGAGGATGAGGAAGATAAGCCGGTAATCCCAGTTGTTGCCGAGGAGGAAGGTGCCTACGTAGATGGCTGCACCGGACCGGAAGGCATCGAGGGAAAGCGAATCAGCGGCTGGCTCCGGCGGGCTGGTCTGGCGAAAGAGGGCGCTGAGGGCGAGCAG
The DNA here is from genome assembly GCA_964589735.1 of uncultured Verrucomicrobiota bacterium. Lineage (GTDB taxonomy): Bacteria > Verrucomicrobiota > Verrucomicrobiia > Limisphaerales > JAEYXS01 > JAEYXS01. The sequence continues at coordinate 52,646 of CAZPUL010000029.1, forward strand.
GATGATGAGCGGGGCGCAGATGAAGGCGAAGGTTTTCACCATCGCGCTCTGGCCGGGATGCGTTTCGCTGAGGGCCATCCAGTACACGTTCATGCCGTAGCTGAGGAAGGTGCTGCGCGGGGTGCCTTCACTGATCACTTGCAGGTCCCTGGCGGTCGAGACCAGGTGCAGGCCGACCAAGAAAAGGGCGATGCCGGTGAATTTCACGAAGCTGGATTTCCCGGTCTTGACCAGCATGGTCCAGCCGAAGATGGGGAACAGTTTCAGGGCGAACCCGGCCAGCAGGACCAGCATGGCGGAGATGAGCGACCATTGGCTGGCCACGAGGGCTAGGGCGACGAGGAAGAACATGAGCAAATCGATGTTGGCGCGCTCCACGCCGAGCAGGGTGGCCGGGGAGAGCAGGACGGCGAGGAGCAGAAGCAAGGTGCGATTATCGAGGTTTGGCAGGGTCAGGCAGAGGCCGACCAGGAAGGAGAGGATGATGACCACGCCGAGTGCGTTGGTGTGGGAGGCGTTTATGCCGAGCGGATAGAGCATCTGCCAGACGCGTGGGTAGTTGAGTTTGCGCTGCCACGGATCGGCGGGGTTATCGAGCATGGGGTCCAATCCGGCCGCATACGATTCCGCACCGTGGGTGATGACGCGCAGGTCGGAAAAGTGGGGGGACATGGGCGGGATATTCCACAGTTCCCATGCCTGTTCGTAGCCTTTTACGACGAACATGAGCGTCATGAACAGGACGGCGGCAAGGCAGGCACCGATCACCTTGTAGCGGGATTTCAGCATGTGCGATCGGTCAAAGTTCTTTGGTCATGAACACGCTGTTCGGGTCGGCCTTGTAGGTTGCAAAAGGGCCGCAGGATGTAAACCCAAAACTGGCATAGAGCTTCCGGGCGGGGGCGAAGTAATCCATGGCCCCGGTCTCCAAGCTGAGGTTGCGGTAGCCACGACGTTTGGCTTCATCGATGAGGTGTTGCAGCATGCAGGAGGCGATGCCTTGGCGTTGATACGCGTAGGCCGTGCGCATGGATTTGAGCTCGCCATGGGTCGCATCCAGTTCCTTGAGGGCGCCGCAGCCGGCGAGTTCGGTGCCGTGCCAGATGGTCCAGAGGGTGATGCCGGGCTGGCGCAAGCCATCGAGGTTCAAGGCGTGGCGGCTCTCCGGCGGCGAAGCCTCGGCCATGCAGCGGAGGTGTTCGTGCAGGAGGGCGATGATCTCCGGGCCGGTGAGGTCGTCGGGGCGGATGTGGAGCATAGCGTGATGATTTGAACCAAGGACTTCCGGTGTCCGTCAGGTTTCAACGGCACCAACCCGCTCGGGAAAATGGCGGGTATAGCTGAGCCAGTAATCGAAAAGCCCGCGTTTCCTCGTATCCAGGATGCGCCGGGCTTTTTCATCGATCGGTTCGATCACCTGTTGGAATTCCGAGCCTTGATACCATTGGGTCCAGTTCTCCGTGCCCAGTTCAGTCCAGTATTTTTGAGCGAGCCGGAAGGCCTCCCGGAAAATCATGGCGAGTTCGACTGCTTTCAATTCGTCGAGTCCAAGGGAAGTTTCCTCGGCCAGTTCCAGTGAATGCCAGTTGCCGAAGTGCCAGCCGAGGTCATCCAATGCAACTGAAACATCCAGCTGATGGGTGGCTGCCATGGCGCGCAGCCCGACGGGAAGGCCGCGGATCTGGGCGATGAATTCAGGCGATCCTGGGTGGGCAGTGATCCTTTGCTCCAGTTCTTTTCGCAGTAACGCAAACAGTTCGTCATCCGAACTGGCGTCTATTTCATCGATGGTCATGGTGGGAGCGGAATGTCGGTGCGCTTGGGCGGTTGACCATGGTAGTGGTGGTAGAACCAGAACATCTCCTCGCGCGGCAGCGGGATGCCTTTGGCGAGGTTCTCAATGTAGGGGATAAGCCAAGTCCCTTTGGCTTTCTCAAAACTCGCACGCCATCCTGGCTCCAGCGCTTCCGCAGCGGACAGAGGACAACCGCCAGCACCTTGCCCGATGCCCTCGGTGATATAGATGGGGCAGGGGATCGCCTCGAAACAGACGCCGATATCACCGGGCGACTGCTGATTGCCATTGTGTGCGAGGTGGTAGTAGAGGGCCATGGCGGGGCTGGCAGTTTGTGCCGCGGAGAGGTGGTTTAGCCCGCAGGCTCAGGTGGCTGGTCGATGGTTGGCAGCGACATACTCGCGGGCTTCGTCCAGTTCGGGGCAGGGGGCGATCAGCTTGGATTCAGAAACGGCGGCGTCATACCAATGGAGGGCGGCTTGGGCGTTGATGGTCATGCCGCGACCGTAGCGATGCATACGGGCGAGCTGGACATAGGCCAGCCATTCGTTTTGATCGGCGGCGCGCTGGTAAAGCTGGCTGGCCTGCTGGTAATCCACGGGCACGCCCCAGCCTTCCTCATGCATGCGGCCGAGGTGGAAGCTGGCGCGGGAGGCACCTTGCTGGGCGGCGGGTGTCAACCAGCGCAGGGCGGTGGCGTAATCTTTGGGGACGTATTCGCCGTAGAGATAGGAAATGCCGAGGATGCCTTGGGCGACGACGTTGCCGGCCTCAGCCGCGGACGATAGTTTTGGGATGTCCATATTGCTGTGTGTTCACACCTGTTGAACAGAGCGACGGCCGGGCTGTCGGGGTGATGCGAGATGGTGATACACGGTTTGCGCAGCGGTGTCGAACGGATAACGGGGCGGGTGGGGCCATGGAGTGTTGTGGTAACGTCGTTTTGGTGGCGGGTAGCTGGTTAACGTTGGCTTCCTAGTTTGCGCAAATCAGCAATGGTAGCCGCTTGCTGTTGCGCCAGCGGCCACGCTTGCTGGAAGCGGCTGTCGTCGCCAGTATCGCGTGACCAGGCAATTAAGTGGCCTGAGGCATCAAAAACATAGGCCGCCGGGCCGGAAGGGATGGCTAGGCCGTAATCCAAGGGGCCGTAGGCGATCCAGTAGCTTTCACCTTTTGAGCTGAGGGTGGTGACGCGGCTGGGCAAGCGACCTGTGGCGAGATAGTCAACCGCGGTGGTAAATTTTCCTGCCGGATTGTTGACCTCCGCCCAACGCCGCTCAGCGCGCAGCCAAGGGACAACCATGACGGCGACGAGAATCGTGCAGCCAATCAAGGTAACGAGTGTTTTTCGTGACATCTGCATATGTGTTCGCATTTCAATGAAGATATCATGCGTGAGGGCATTTAGGGGTCGGAATGATACTCGTATTGGCCATACCGAGCTTTCACGAACGATTCCAAATCTAGTGACGATTGATAGCACTGCGACCAGACTTCGTAGCCATCTATGAGCGCATCGCCATCCTGATAGTAAGCCTCCAGATAAGGGTGCCGCTGCAGGTTGAGTGTGCGGGCGTATTCATCGGCTTCGCGTTCGGCTTTGGTGAAGGCTTCATCCTCGTTTGCTGCTGAGAAGACGACGATACGTTCCTCAAAGATGTTGGTGCCGTCTTTCTTCCGGCCGAAGAGGTAGATGGCGCGGATGCCGAACCAATTGTTTGAAGGGGAGGGGTCCATGTCTGTGTGTGGACTAACGTATGCGGGCTGTTTTGAAACGCAAGCGTTGGGGTTGTTCGCTGACTTCATCCGCCCTCTCCGGGTCGGTGTCCTCTCTATGCAGCATACCACGGGTTCCCGTTGGTCACCCGTGGCTACTGGCGTTTGTCCCATTCGGGGCAAGGTGGGAGATGGTTTGTGTTTATCAGATTTTTGTTTTGATTCGAGTTGCCTGCAGGGTTCGTGAACTTGCTGCTCCAGGTCAGCTCGTGCGAGCTGCGCTCCAAGGTGTCGAGGCTACTATTAAAAAATACTATAGTCGCTATTGAAACGTACTATTATGCGGATGGTTGGTTTTGGGATAGAGTTTGAGCAGATGAGAAAGGACTGGCTAGAATCTCAAAGTTCAAAACTCAAAGCTCAAACTGGGGAGGGAATAATGTCGAGAACGAGGACGATGGGGAAGGGGTATCGAATCGGCTCGCGGGAGCGGAAGAGGCGGGGTATGATCCGGGGAATTCAATTATGCGTGTCTTGATAGCCACAGTGACGGCGGGGGCGGGGCATCTGCAGGCGGCGGCGGCGCTGGAGGAGGCGTGGCAGGCGTGGCGTCCGGCGGATGAGGTGGTGCGCGTGGACCTTTTGGATTTCGTGCCGAAGCTGCAGAAGAAGGTTTACTCGGATGGTTACGTGAAGTTCGTGGGGCATGCGCCGGAGGTGTGGGGGATGGTGTTCAAGAAGACGGACAAGCCCGCGTTGTGGCAGAAGCTGGCGACATTGCGCCGGGGTTTCGCGAAGCAGACGAACCGGAAGTTCGTGAAGTATCTGCAGGAGTTCGCCCCGGATATGGTCTTGAGCACGCACTTCCAGCCGCCGGAGATCTTGGGCGGGTTGAAGTTTCCCGAGGGAGTGAAGAGGCCGTTCGTGGGTTGTGTGGTGACAGATTTCGAGGCGCATGCGCTGTGGATGGAGCCGGGGGTGGATTTCTATTGTGTGGCGGCGGAGGATACGCGGAAGAGTCTGGTGGCGCGGGGAGTGGCGGAGGAAAAAATCGCGGTGACGGGGATTCCGATCGGGTTGCGGTTCGGCAAACCGATCGATACGGCGGCGGTGCGGAAGAGCCTGGGCATCCGCGATGATCTGCCGGTGGTGCTGGTGCTGGGCGGCGGGTTTGGTATGGGGCCGGTGGCGGAAATCCTCCAGCAGATGAACCAGGTGAAGACGCCGGTGCAGGTGTTGGTGGTGGCGGGGCGGAACGAGGAGCTGCGACGCGAACTGGCGGTGATGGAGCAGAAGCATCCCACGCGGGTGTTCGGCTTCGTGACGAATATGCACGAGCTGATGGCGGTGTCGGCACTGATCGTGAGCAAGCCGGGCGGGCTCACGACATCGGAGGCGCTGGCGCTGGGCAAGCCGTTGTTCATTTTGAATCCGATCCCCGGTCAAGAAGCGGCGAACAGTGATTTCCTATTGGAACATGGCGCGGCGACGAAGGTGAATCGCGCGGAGGATGTGGCGTTCAGGATCGATGAGTTGCTGGGCGGGAAGCGGCTGAATGAGATGTCGGAGAAGGCGCTGAAGCTGGGACGTGCCGGAGCGGCACAGCACGCGTGTGAGGTAATGTATGAGGAGTATTTGAAAAAGGTGAAGGTGTGAGACTGTGGAGGTATATCATGATTTCGTGGTTGGCGTTGAACTCGCTGGCAGCGGGAGAGGCCGTGACGAAACTGAAAAGCGATGAGTCGGCGACGTTGTTTCCGGCGTTGGGCTGGCGCAATCCTTTGGGCGATGGCTGGCTGATCGAATTCCATGGCTGGGTGTATGAGCAGGAACCGCGGCGAGCCTCGGTGGCGGTCTTGCAGAAGATGCTGGGGTTGAAGGTCGATGACTTGAGCGCGGAGGAGAAAAAATATTTCAAGGAGCGTTCGCGGTGGTTCCTGGTGGATAACGAGCGGGGGAAAAATCTGCTGGTGACCGTCGAAGGGCTTTCAATTGATTTGGGTAAGACAGAGGCGAATGGGCATGCGAAAGTTACAGTGTTGTCGGATTGGTTGGGCACAAATCTGGTATATTCCGTGCATCGCAGTCCTGAATTAACTCTTCAAGCCGGAACTAACGTCGTGACCTTGAAACTGGCCGAGAAGGACAAACGCATCATCCAAGGTGCGGTGCATCTGGTGGGTGAGGAAGGGTGGACGGTGGTATCGGATATCGATGACACGATCAAGGTGACGGAGGTGCGGAACAAGGAGGCGCTGGTGCGGAATACGTTCTGCCGGGCGTTCCAGCCGGCGGAGGGGATGGCGCAGGTCTATTCGGAGTGGGCGGAGCTAGGGGCGGTATTCCACTACGTGTCGGCGAGTCCGTGGCAGTTGTATCCGGACTTGGAGGCGTTCAGGGCGGCGCAGGGGTATCCGGCGGGGACGTTTCATCTGCGGGACCTGCGGCTCAAGGACCAGAGCGGGGTGGAATTCCTGAA
>CAZPUL010000030.1:0-56553 GCA_964589735.1 uncultured Verrucomicrobiota bacterium
GGGGTATCGCGTGCTTACGGCGGCGGATGGGGCAGAGGGGTTGAAGCAGGTGCTAGCTGAGAAGCCGGATCTGGTGTTGCTGGATGTGATGATGCCGAAGCTGGATGGCTACGCGGTGTGCGCGGAGCTGCGTCGTACGGGGTCGGAGGTGCCGGTGCTGATGCTGACGGCGAAGGGGCAGGTGGAGGATCGGGTGAACGGGCTGGATGCGGGGGCGGATGATTATCTGGTGAAGCCGTTCAGCACGGAGGAATTGCTGGCGCGGGTGCGGGCGCTGTTGCGACGGGCGCAACGCGCGATGAAGGGGGTGGCGGTGTTGCAGTTGGGGAATGTACAGGTGGATCTGATCAAGCAGACGGCGATGAAGGGGAAACAGGCGCTGGTGCTGTCGGCCAAGGAATTTGCGATGCTGCGGTTGCTGGCGGAGGCGGAGGGGGAACCGGTGACGCGCGAAAAGTTTTTGGATGTGGTGTGGGGTTATGGGGCGTTTCCGACGACGCGGACGGTGGATAATCACATCATGAGTTTGCGGGCGAAGGTGGAGGTGAATCCGGAGGCGCCGAAGTGGATCAAGACGGTGTATGGGGTGGGATACCGTTTGGAGCCGGTTGCACCGGCGGGCCAATGAGGGGAAGCATCGAGAGGAGGGGTTAGAGCCTCCTTACGTCGGCTGCTACAGGATGGATGAAGTTATGACAAAAGTGTGACAATTGGGGGAGCGAGATTTTGGCAGAGTGGTGGTGTTGAAGGAAATGGCGGCAGACGCCAGGGAGTTTAAAAATATGAAAAAGTATTTTGAGATCAGCTTGAGGAGACTGCTGGTGATGACGGCAACGGTGTTGCTGGCGCTGGCTTGGTCAGGGCAGGTGCAAGCGGCGGATGAGTTGAGTCTGCAGTTGCTGAAGGGGCTGCTGGCGGAGGAGGCGCACCGGGATTACAACGCGGCACTGAAGGCGTATCAGGCGGCGGTGGCGGCATACGACACGAATCGCCAGGCGGCGGCGACGGCGGTGTTCCGGTTGGCGGAGACGTATCAGAAGCTGGGCAAGACGAACGAGGCGCGGGCGCAGTATGAGCGGGTGGTGTTCGAGTTCGCGGATCAACTGGCGCTGGCGGGGGCGGCGAGCAAGCAACTGGGTTTCGAGCTAGGGAAATCTTCGGTGTCGGATCTGCTGGCGGCAAAGATTCCTGACGAGAAAATCGAGCTGTATCTGAGGAGTGATCTGCGGATGCGGGAGGCGCAACTCGCGGGCTTGAGGAAGCTGAACTGGGAGGACCTGGCGTTGACGGTCATGCGGACGGCTTACGATGAGCAGTTGAATAGTCTCCTGAAAGCTCGCGACGAACTCAGAATGAGCAAAGCCATCCGGTTGAAGGAATATGCGCCCGGGCATCCGGAGTTGCAGAAACTGGAGGCGGCCTTGAAGGTGAACGAAAAACTGATAACGACGAACGTGCAGGTGTATGTGCAGCAACTGGAGGAAAAGGTGAAGCTGCTGCGGGAGCAGTTGGATTCGATGGCTCAGGCCGGGTCCATTGCTACGAGGCCGCAGCGAGTGCCCGGACAGGATGTAATGGTGGCCACAGCACCACAGATACCGGCGGAGGAGCAGGCGGAGATCGAGCGGTTGCAGGCGATGTTGAAAAACAGCCCGGATTTGATCAATGCGCCGGTCGAGGGCAATTCCACATTGTTGATCAAGGCGGCCGGAGCAGGGCAGTTGGCGGTGGCAGAGTTCCTCATCAAAAATGGAGCGGACGTCAACCGGCAGGCTGGCGGGTTGCAATGGACACCTTTGTTTGTGGCTGCCCAGAAAGGCCATAAAGCGATGGCAGAACTGCTGCTTAAAGCGGGGGCGAATAAAGAGGCAACGGACAACAACGGCCAGACCTCGTTAATCGAAGCGGCGAGCCGAGGCTTTCGTAGTGTAGTGGGCGAGTTGATCGGGGCGGGGGCAAATGTCAACGCACAAGATGGTGGGGGATATTCGGCGCTACATTATGCGGCTGCTGCGGGCAATTATGAGATGACGGAGCAGCTTTTGAAGGCGAAGGCAGATCCAAAGCTGAAAACCACAGTTACGAGATGGGAGAACAGAAAAGATGAAAAGGGGGCGACACCGCTGCATCTGGCGGTGAAGGCAAACAATCCAGCAGTGGTGAGCGGGTTGCTGGCAGCGGGGGCGGAGGTGAATGCGCAGGATGCGAATGGATGGACACCTTTGGTTCAGGCGTTTAGCGAAGGAACTGGAAACATACTCAAAAGGTTGCTGGACGCGAAGGCGGATGTGCGGGTGAGAAGTTTGGGTAATTACTCGATACTTCATTTCATCAAGAAGACCACGACAGCGGAACTGGTCGGGCAACTGTTGCAAGCCGGGGCGGTGGTGAATGTGGCGGATGATAAGGGAAGCACACCGTTGATCAGCGCGGTGCAGACTGAAAACATAGCCGTGGCAAAGCTGTTGCTGGAGCATGGAGCAGATCCGAATGTGCTGCCGCGTGATGGGATGTCGCCGCTGCTGTCGGCCATCTCGTCGAAGAATGCGGACATGGTGCGGTTGCTGCTGGCCAACAAGGCCAAGACGGAATTATTGCCGGGGGCTGCGCTCTGGCAGCATCCGGTGGTGGTGGCGGCCAAGCAGACGGAAGTTGAGATGTTGAAGGCGTTGATCGATCACGGGGCGGACCTGTCGGTGACGAATGACAAAGGTTACACCTCATTGCATTACGCGGTGGCGGCGATGAATGTGCCGATGGTGGAGTTGCTGGTGAAGCACAAGGCGGATCCGAACGCGGTGCATCCTGGCAGTGGGGAGACGCCGGTGACGTTGGCGCAGGGAGGCAAGGTTATAGATTTGGACGATCCTGAAAGATCAAGCAGAGCGCTTCCCGCACGTTCAGCGAGGACGGTCCCGGGTATGTTCACATCCACAGGTGTAAGGCTCACCGAGCAAGAGATAAAGGCCAAGTTTGAAGAGATCGTGAAACTGCTGGTGGAGCATGGAGGGGATGAGTTTTTCAAGCGGAGAAAGACAATCACGGTAACCCGCACGGCGAAGCAGCATGAGCAAACGGTTTTTTATGCGGATGCAAACAAGGTGAACCGGTTCAGCCTCTATGAGTTGTTGGCTATCAAAATGGGTGATTATATGAATGCAAATGGGCTGGAGTTTCCTGATTTGGCCGGGATCACCATCAACCGTTTGGAGGGAAAGCAAGTAACGAGCGTATCCGTCAATCTCCTCGCTGCGTTAGAAACGGGTGATTGCCAGGGAGATATCTGGCTGGAGTGGGGTGATGTAGTGGAGATTCCGGAGTTAGACCACAGCCGATACGAACAGTGGCCGGGATTCAATGATGCCATTCGTAAGGCTTTGTCCAATTGCTGCAAGAGAAGCGTGGCGCTAAAGGTGAAAGGACAGAGCCATATTGTGGATTTACACCCGGCAGTGATCAGGTCGCGTGTCCCGAGGCCTGGTGTGCCGTCTGTCCCGGGATCAGTGGTGGCACGTAATACTGAGGTGGTCACCCTTTTGCTCGGTTGTCGGCTTAGCCAAGTGGTTTTTGAATCCAAGGCCTTGCTGGCTAGTTCGGATACCAAGCGCATCAAAGTGATCCGTAAGTTACCCGGAACAGGCGAAACCAAGGAGATGGTCTATGACATTGGTGCGGTGCAAAGCTCGCCGGATGACCTCTGGCTGCGGGATGGGGATGTGATCGAGGTGCCAGAGAAGGAGTAGGGGAAATTTTGAGGTATGAATTATGAGGTATGAAGGGGGAAGAAATTCAGCGGTGAATGGGAGGAGTTGGTTATTTGTCCGTCGGGGTCACGGTGATGAGGAGGGGGCGGTGGTCGGAGGCGAGGCCCCAGTTGGGGGTGGCGAGGACGTAACTTTCAGCAGGATTCCATTCGCGGGCCATGCCGGGACTGAGGAGGATGTAGTCGAGGCGGGAGTAGGTGTCCTCGGCACCGTAGAAGTGGGTCCAGGTGATGTTGCGCGGGTCGTAGCCGGATCGTTCGGGCGGGAGGTTGTCGCCGTTGCGTTCGGCGGGGCGGGTGTCGGTGAGTTTGGTTTTGCCGCGGCCGATGAGGTTCTTGATGGGGCGCGAGTCCTTGGTGTCGTTGAGGTCGCCGAGGATGACGAGGTTGGCGTTGGGGTTGGCTTTCAGCCGTTCATCCACGAGGCCGCGCAGGAGGCGGGCTTCTTCTTCGCGCATGTCGGCTTCGCTGGCGACGCCGACAGGGCGTTTGGATTTCAGGTGGGCGGTGAGGAGGGTGAAGGTGTAGGTGTTGCCGATTTTGATGTCCACTTCCGCGATGCCACGGCTCATCTGGAGGCGGCGACCGTTCACGAGGTAGCTGGCGTTGGTGTGCGGGCGTTTTGCCGTGAAGGGATGTTTGCTGAGGACGGCGACGAAGATGTTCGTGTCAAAGCCGCGCACGTGTTCCCAGTAGGGATAGTCGAGGCCCTCGGCTTTCAGGGAGGAGCGGAGTTCCATGAGGGCGGAGGGGAGGCCCATCTCCTGGAGGGCGAGGACGTCGGGGTTCAGGGCTTTGAGGGAAGCGCGGATCTTGGCTTTGGATTCGGCGGATTTGAGTTCGCGGCCGTTGGCGGAGTGGTCGATGTAGTTCTGGACGTTGTAGGTGGCGATGCGGAGGTCGGCCGCAGGCGCTGAGAATGCGAGGAAGAGAAACAATCCGATCAGGGCGGTGCGGAATGACGAATGACAAAATCCGAATGACGAAGGAATGGTCGAATTCACAATGGGTAACGGTCAACGTGGTTTCGTCATCAAATCATTCTTTCGTCATTCGTGCTTGGTCATCGGTCAATTCACTGCAGACCGCGGTGGACGAATTCAAGGGCCATCACGGTGTAGGCGGTGACGAGGACGGGTTCTTTTTCCCACCAGCGGGCGTTCTCCTGGTTGATCCAGGAGCCGTCGGTCTGTTGCTGGTTCATGAGGTGCAGGGCGAGGTCTTTGCGCCAGTTGATGGTTTGGCCGTCCTTGGTCTTGAGTTCGTCGATGCCGTAGGTTTGCAGTGCCTTGGCCATGAGGTGGTAGTAGTAGTAGAGGCCTTGGGAGCCCAGGGCGGGGTTTTCCTTCAAGGTGTAGTTATGCTCCAGCCAGCTCACGGCGGTGGTGATGCGCGGGTCGTTTTTCTTCAGGTCGGCGTAGATGTAGCTGAGCACGCCGGCGTAAGTCATGCTGCCGTAGGTGCGCAGGGAAACCTTGCCGGTGACGGCGTTGGTGATAGAGGGAGCTTTCGATTCCAAGGGACCGTAGGTGAAGCCGCCGGGACCGTTGTTCTCGGCGACACTGGTCTCACCCTTCTTCGGCAGGTCCTGGCAGTTCTCAATGAACTTCAGCGCGGCTTCCCAATTGAGATCTTTGACAGCGCTTTTTTCGCCGTCTTTGACGATGGCCTTGGAATAATACATGGCCTGCAGGGCCACCATGGTTTGGCTCATATCGCCTTTCTCGAAGATATGGCCGTAGCTGAATCCGCCGTCGTGCGGGGAATCGATCTTGCCCTTTTCATTCAGGTCGAACTGGGTGGCGATGAGATAACCACGCGCACGCTCGATGGCCGGGCGGTACTCGGGGTCTTTCGCGAGGACGAGCGCCATCAGCGAGAGCGAGGTGTTGTAGGTCATCAGCTTGTTGGCGTGGATGCTGCCGTCTTCCTTCGCATTCTTCAGGATGAACTGATAGGCGAGTTTGAGCTTGGCGGCGTCCTTCTTGGGCCAGGCACCGGAGGGGTCGCCCTGGATGGCGGTGACGGCGAGAGCGGTGATGGCCGGATGTTCGGCGGGCGCCCAATGGCCTTCGGGGGTCTGTTGCTTGGCGAGATATTCGAGGCCGCGATCGATTGCGCGCTGGACTTCGTGCGCGAGCGAGACATCGCGGGTCTTGTCCGGCAAGGGCTGGGTGAACGCGACCGTGGGCAGCAGCAGCGAGAGGGCGGCGGACAGAAACAGAAAGGGGTTACGGCTTGGTTTCATGAGCATCAGGTTTAACATAAGGTTTGAGCAATTCAATGGTAACGGTGACAGAGGTGCCGATGGGGGGCAGGTTCTTGGTCTCGGCCAGCCAATTTTCATCGTTCTCGCGGCGGGGGCGGGGATTGTTGATGAGGGCATCGTGGTCGTGGATGTTGGCGACGATGGAGAGTTCGCGCTGGGCGACGAAGGCGCCGTTGAAGATCCAGGAGCCGTTATAGGTCCAATCGCCTTTGGTCATGGTGGCTTTGGCGGATTTGTCGTGAATGGTCTCTTCCGCGCTGCGTTTCACCTGGCCTTTTTCATCCTGATACGCGAACGAAAGTTTGATGGTATCACCGGCGGTGGTCTTGTCCTCGACGCGCTGGGCGGGCGTGATGTTTGGGCGACCCTTGGCACCGATGAGCAGCATGGCGAGGTGGATGTGGTAAGGCTCGGCCTCGGTCTTCAGCACGCTCTCGTGGATCTTACCGCCGTTGTTGACGAGCCAGTATTCCACGATGTCTTCACCGCGCATGTTCACGACGGCGGGGAAAGAGACGGTCTTGGCGTTCTTATCCAGGCGAACTTTGCCGAGTTCGAAAACGCCGGGAGAAATCTCTTTGAGCGGCGGTTTGGCGGGGGCGTTCGTGGGGGTGATGCTCGGGGAGTTGGTTTGCGAAAGGTCGAGCGAGAGCGGGCGGCTGCCGGTCTGGGCCTGGGCAAGAGAGACGCCAAGAAAAAGCAGAAAGGTGATGAGAGGTTTTATGCGCACGACAAATTGCTCCAACGGAGACAAGATTATCTTAGCTGATGACAAAGCAGGTGACAAACGGGAATTGTGCGTTTTCTTCATCGAACTTTCGAGATGGATCAGGAAAACGACTGAAGTTGAGGGTTGCCCATGAGTGACGGTCTGACTAGCGTTGGAGACGTTCGCCAACGGCGGACCACTTTGGTGCCGGACATCTTATCGCTATGAGCAAAACATCATTTTCGAGTGCGGAAATCACGGACATGGTCAACGGGCTGAACCAACTGGCCCGCAATCTATGGTGGACCTGGAACCAGGAAGCGCAGGAGATCTTTCAGGAGCTGTCCCCCCGGAGCTGGCAAAACCTGTATCACAACGCGGTGGCGGTGATGCATGAGGTGTCGGACTATGAGATGCGCGTGCGGTTGCAGGACCATGAGTTCGCGCGCCGGGTGCATGAGGTGTTGGAGAATTTCAAGCGGTATCTGGGAGACAAGGACACGTGGGGGGCGAACAATGCGCCCAAGCTGATCAAGAATCCGGTGGCGTATTTCTCCGCCGAGTTCGGTTTTCACGAGACCTTGCCGATCGCGGCGGGCGGTCTGGGCATTCTGGCCGGTGACCACACCAAGGCGGTCAGCGATCTGGGCTTGGGTTTCGTGGGCATCAGCCTGTTCTATCGCGAAGGATATTTCCAGCAGGCCATCAATCCGGAGAACTGGCAGACGGAGTATTACACGCTGCTGAATCCGAAGAACCTGCCGCTCGAGCCGGTACTGAATGCGAAGGGCGAGCCGGTGGTCTGCTCGGTGTGGATGGCGACCTCGCAAGTGTCCTTCCGGGCCTGGCGCGTGAATGTGGGCCGCGTGCCGGTGTATCTGCTCGATACGAATCTGCCGGAGAACGAGCAGCATTACCGTGACCTGACGCTGCGCGTTTATGGTGGCGACAGCACGACGCGCATCTTGCAGGAAATACTTTTGGGCATCGGTGGTGTGCGACTGCTGCGGGCGCTGGGTGTGCAGCCTTCCACCTTCCACATGAATGAAGGCCATGCGGCGTTCCTCGTGCTGGAGCTGGCGCGCGAGAAGATGGCGACGGGAATGAAATTTGAGCAGGCGCTGCAATCCTCGAAACAGGAATGCATCTTCACGACGCATACGCCGGTGCCGGCGGGGCATGACCGGTTCAGCCGCGATCTGGTGAATTACGCGATGCTGAAGGTCACCCAGAGCCTGGGGCTCTCCGGCGAGCAGTTCATGGGCCTGGGCCGCGTGAATCCGGCGGACGCGAACGAACTCTTCTGCATGACGGTGCTGGCCTTGCGCGGATCGCGGTCGGCGAACGGCGTGAGCGAACTGCATGGGCAGGTGAGCCGCGAGATGTGGCACTGCATGTATCCGAACGGAACGGTGGACCAGGTCCCCATCGGGCATGTTACGAACGGCGTCCATACGCTGGGATGGATGAAGGGCACGGTGCGGCGTTTCTGGCGGCGCAAGCTGGCGGCGGAAAAGATGACGATGCCGACGGGCGAGGAGACGGCCTTCTGGAGCAAGAAGCCGGCGTTGCACCTGGAGAACGAGGTGAACCGGCCGGAATTCTGGGCGCAGATGGCGGACCCGGAGTTCGTCTCGGACGAGGAGATCTGGGCACTGCGCTTCAAGCTGCGGCGCGAGCTGATCGAGTTCGCCCGGCGCCGGTTGCAGATCCAGGGCAAGAGCTATTCCCAGAGCGATTTCATCACGCTGGACCATTTGCTGAACCCGAGTGCGCTGACCATCGGGTTCGCGCGGCGTTTTGCGACCTACAAGCGCGCTCCGCTGATCTTCGACCAGTATGAGAACGTGGTGAAGCTGGTGAAGGACAAGGAGCGCCCGGTGCAGTTCATCTTCGCCGGCAAGGCGCATCCGCGGGATGATGAAGGCAAGCGTTACATCCAGAAAGTCATCCACCTGAGCAAGCACTCGGAGCTGACCGGGCACCTGGTGTTCATCGAGAATTATGACATCCACGTGGCACGTATGATGGTGTCTGGTTGCGATGTGTGGCTGAACAATCCGCGGCGTCCGCTGGAGGCCTCCGGCACGAGCGGTCAAAAGTGCGGGGTGCACGGCTGCCTGAACCTGAGCATCATGGACGGCTGGTGGCGCGAGGGCTACGACGGCACGAACGGTTTCTCCATCGGTGACGACACGCATCCGGCGAACGTGGAAGAGCAGGACAAGCGCGACAGCGAGAACCTGTACAAGGCGCTGACGGAAGAAGTCATCCCGAGCTACTTCAACCGCGATGCGAACGGCATACCGCGCCAGTGGATCCAGCGCATCCGCCGGGCGATGGTCACGCTGGTGCCGCAGTATGGCACGTGGCGCATGGTGCAGGATTACGCGAACAAGTATTACATCCAGAAGTGATGCTATGACACCCACATGTCCGGCCGATGGGCAGACGTTGATCAAGGTGCAGCTCGGCCGGGCGCAAGTGCTGGGCTGCCCCCGCTGCCGGGGCTTGTGGGTGGGGCGGGAGCAGCTCGCGACGCTGGCGTCCGAGCAGGCGAAAAGCGCCACTGCGGTGGCGAGTGAGGTCACTGCCAGTCCGCCGGGCACAACGGCGAAGCGCGTTTGCTCCGTGAAATGCCAGACCCCGCTGGTGCCCCGGGTCATCCGGGGCATCGAGATCGACCGCTGCCCGCAGTGTGACGGCTGCTGGTTTGATGGCGGGGAAATGCAGCGGTTGGTGAAAGCCTACGGCCAGCACACGCTCCAGACGATGGGTGGAAAGCTGGTCAGTCACCTCCGTAACCCGGCCAGAAAAGCACCGACGGCGTATCAGGCGAAGTGGCGGCAATCCATCGCGGAAACCTCCGTCGAAGGCGCTGCGGAACTGGTGGTGGAAGTGGTGTTGGAGACGCTGACGGCGGGGGATTGGTAAGCAGAGGGAGCTTTTCGTTGGTTTCTTGGCTGTGCGGTCACCGAGGAGGTTGCACTTGAGGTGTGGCGGCGGATATTTGCCGCTTGATATGAGTGCGTCCTGACGCAACCCTTTCAGGGTAGAGGCTTATTGGCCATCCACCCAGGGTAGTCCCGCTTGCGCGTGACAACCCTGGGCTGATTTATAGAACCCCTTTGGGGTTCGCTGAAAAAGCAGCATAACTGACAGTTCGTGAAAGAAGTCAAAATAGACATCAAGGCGCTGACGCGGGATGAGATCGCGGCGAAATTCGTCGAGCTGGGCGAGCCGGCGTATCGCGTGGACCAGTTGCTGAACTGGCTCTATGTGCGGCGTGCGCCTTCGTGGGACGCGATGACGAACCTGCCGAAGGCGTTGCGCGCCAAGCTGGCGGAGGAGTTCACGCTGCACACGCACAAGATCGCGCGCAAGCAGGGGTCGCGGGACACGACGCAGAAGTTTTTGTGGCAATTGCAGGATGGGGCGCTCATCGAGAGCGTGCTGATCCCGGCGAATCCCTCGCTTTATGGTGAGCGGAGCGACCGGCATACGCTGTGTGTGTCCACGCAGGTGGGCTGCGCGTATGGGTGCAAGTTCTGCGCGAGCGGGCTGGAGGGCTGGAAGCGGAATTTGCGTCCGGATGAGATCGTGGAGCAGATCATCGCGACGGAGCGGTGGCATGATGATCAACCGGAGGAGATGGAGCAGGTGGATGGCACGCCGAAGGCGGATCGCGTGGTGAACAACCTGGTCATCATGGGCATGGGCGAGCCGTTGTCGAATTATGATAATTTGCTGAAGGCACTGCGCTTGTTGAATGCGCCATGGGGTGGAGGCATCGGGGCGCGCAAGATCACGATCTCTACGAGCGGTCTGGCACCGCAGATCCGCAAGCTGGCGGATGAGCCGGAGCAATTCCGGTTAGCGATTTCCTTGCATGGAGCGACAGATGAGGTGCGCAGCCGCATCATGCCGGTGAACAAGAAATATCCCGTGGCGGAATTGGCGGCAGCGTGTGACTACTACCAGCAGCGCAAGAGCAAGATGATCACGCTGGAGTATATCCTCATCGCCGGAGTGAACGACATGCTCAGCGAAACGAAGCCGCTGGCGGCTTTGGCGAAGCGCCTGCATGCGAAGGTGAATCTCATCCCCTATAACAAGGTGGAAGATCTGCCGTGGGTGCGGCCAGAGGAAGAAGTGCAGGAGGCTTTTCTGGCGGCGTTGGAGGAGCAGGATGTGATCGCGACGCTAAGGCGCGAAAAGGGACATGATATTGATGCGGCATGCGGGCAGCTCCGGCTTAAGACCGAGCGCGAAATGAAAGCGATAGGCTGAGGTTTATCGGTGGTCCAAATCAGATGGATCACTGGTACTCGTAGCCGATCTCAAACGTGATGCTGCCATCCGTATGCCGGTGGATATTGGTCAGAAACACCGGCGATCCGCCACCAAGCTGAGCCCGACTTGAAGGGATGGTGTAAGGTGTGAAGGAATCATTCGACGGGCTCGGGTAGGGCACGTTGCTGAGATACACCCTTGGTCCAACCGGGCCTTCCACGCCGTGGGATTCTTCCAAGATCGGGCGCTTCCCGACGACACGCCAGATCATCAATCCTTCCCCGGGCAGACTGGCGTCGAAACCTGTTTTGCGACGGTTCTCCAGCAGCAAGTATTCGCTGGCATCGGGACGGACGAGCACTTTGAAGCATTGGTTGGTGGAACCGGCTACGGGCGATAACTTGAGTTTTTGACGGACGGTGGAATCAATGACCGTGGGGGTGAGCCAGCCAAGCTGTTCCTTGCACCAGGCCGAGGGATGTTGCGGGCGGCCACCGCCGCGTTCATTGGACATCAGGCACCAGACGCCCACGCCCTCGGAGCCGGGATTCTCCGGGCGGGCATAGAGGTCGGGCAAGCCCAGCATGTGCCCGAACTCATGGCAGAACACGCTGATGGAGGTCATCGTTTTCCCGCCTTCAGCACAGATGTAGTAGGACCAACGCCTGCCATTGTAGGTGATGCTGGAGCGATGCGGCCAGTAGATCGTGCCGCGATTGGCGCCGGGATAACGGTTCCCCGCGTAAATGAAGATCAAGCCATCGAAATCTTTCAGCGCCCCTTTGCCTTCGCGGGCGATCAATTTGTCCAAAGCCTCGGTGAGCAGCTTGGTCTTGTCGGATTGCCGGGTAGCTCCGGCATAATCGATACGATTGTTGCCGACGACCACCGGCGCGAACGCTTTGCCGCTGATGCTCAGCTTGCCACAAGACGCTTCCTGGTAGTAATCAGCGAGACTGCCGTAAACCCGCTGCCCGGTCGCATTGGTCGTGTTGGTGTAGGTGCCAGAACTGAACAGCGAGTCTTCCCACGCAGAGGTGGTGATCTGCGGGTTCATGGCGGTGTCCGGAAACGCGATGCTGATCACGGCGAGTTTGTAAGTGTTGCGCTTCCAGATCGAAGGCAAGGGGGCGGTTGGTTCCGTGCTGGCGGCTGTGCCCAGGGTGACATTCACCCGGCGTTCCGCTCCGTTGCTGAGCAGGGTGAACTCCAACTGTTCGCCCGGGTTCTTTTCCGTCAGAGCATCGTTGAGGGTGGAGGTCGAACTCATCGGCGTGTTGCCAACGCGGACGATCACATCGCCCGTTTTGATGCCCGCTTTTTCGGCCGGAGATTTTGTGGCCACGGAGCGGATGGAAGCACCGACGTCATCCGGTTCATTGTAGGACAGGCCCACATAGCCGCGGCCCTGACTGGCCTTGAGCGGTTGGCTGACGGTATCAAGGGTGGCGGTAAGGGTGACCGATTTCCCGCTGCGCTTCACCACCAGTTCCACTTTATCGCCCGGCGACTGTTCGTGGAGCCAGGTGCGGAGCGATTCCGCATCACGGAAGGTCTTGCCGGAAACTTTTTCCAACGTGTCGTTAATTTGTAAGCCTGCTTTGGCAGCCGGAGATTCGTGGGCGATTCTTTCCACAGTTAACTGCCTCTTCGGATTGGTGTTTACCGTGAGGCCGAGATAGGGGGTGAGACCGACCTCTTCAGTTTTGTTCGTTGAAGTGGAGGGGCGGATGGTCGCGCGGATGGCAGTCTCCACTGTCCGGAATTCCTCTTGAGACCCTGCTGCCAGAGCGGTCGTGAAAGAGGCAGCGAGATTTGCGACGGTTAGAAATAGGGTGAGCACGAACCCGCTAAGCAAGGGGCGTTTTGGCATAGGTAACACCGCCAGCATTTGGGCACCCGCTGTTTCCGTCAAGCCGCAACCGCATTAGGCGTCGGTGAAGGGGCCGGCGTTTTGTTGGGTGAGTTTTTCGCGGACTTTCGCGCCGTTCAAGGTGGCGACGGAGGATTTGCCTTTCAGTGACATCGCAGCGGCGCAACCGGCGGCTTCGCCCAAGGCCATCGCGGTGACCGTGACGCGGCTGGAGGCGTGCGCCCCGCGTGTCGCAGAGTGGCAGCGACCGGCGACGAGCAGGTTTTCGACCTTCTGCGGTACGAGGGAGCGGTAGGGAATGTCGTAGGGCTCAGGCTGGACTTTCTTGGGGTCGAAGTCGTTCGCACTGCCGATGACGGTTTTGTTGGGATGCAGGTCCAGATACCAGCAGCCGGTGGCGATGGCGTCATCGAAACGCCGGGACTTCATCAAATCATCTTCGTTCAAGACATGCTGGCCGATGATGCGGCGGGATTCGCGCACGCCGATCCACGGGTAAGCTTCCTGGAAATAGCTGTCGGCAAAGGCGGGCACATCCTGCTTCCATGCGCGGAACATGGCGTGGGCATCGGCGCGGCCTTGCATCTCGGCGCGAGACAGGTCGGCGGCATTGGTGGGATCGGCAGGGACGCGGACGCCGTGCACGTAGATCTCATTCTTGCCGAAAAGGAACATCACGCCGGGACCGTAGTAGAAGGGAAGTTCACCACGCTTTTGCGCCGCCGCCAAGGCAGTGCGGCATTGGGCGCTGAGGCCGGGAACGTTCTGCACATTGCCGATGCGGAAGTGAAGGGTGAGCGGTTGCACTTCGGCATTCTGCTCGAACGGCGCACCAGCCCAGGCGGCGACATCGGCATCGCCGGTGCAATCGATGACGGTCTTGGGCTTCACGGTGACGAGGCCGTCTTTGTTCGCGAGAGTGACGGAATCGATGCGGCCACCGCTGGTGCGGACATCGCAGACGAAAGAGTTGTATAGGACGCTGAGGTTGGCGGATTGTTGCTGAAAGAGGCGGTCGAGGAGCAGCTTGAATTCAAACGTGTTCGGGATGGTGGGGTTGTGGCGCGAGACGGTTTTCGCATCAGAGGCGCAGACGCCGGATTTGGAAAGCAGTTCCAGCGCGATGCCGCGCACGACGACGCGATTCGTGGAGATGTGGGCGATGCCATCGAAGTAGGGCAGGCCGACACTGGTGATGATGCCGCCGGCGAAAGGGGCTTTCTCCACAAGCAGCACCTTGGCTCCCGCACGGGCCGCAGCAAGGGCAGCCGCACTGCCAGCACAGCCACCTCCGCAGACGAGGACGTCCGTCTTGATGGTTCGTACCGATTTGGATTTGCCAGTGGACTCCGCGGCGTGCAGGGCGGGCAATGCAGATACGGTAGCGACTGTGGCGGCGGTCTGGATGAAACGGCGGCGTGTGTGGGAGGTAGCAGCTTTCATGGTGACGGTCTTAGGAAAGCGGTTTGAGATGGTTTGTGCAAATCACAAGTGGCGACATAAGCCACAACCGATATGAGTAGTCTGTCTCACTGGGATGAGGGTGGGAGCGTCTTCAGCCAATCATCCAATAGTTGTGGCCATTTCGCCGGAGGGAAACCGCTCTTCACACGTTGTGGGATGAGGTTGCCGACGCCGTGGGCGCCTTCGTTGAAAGTGGCCATATGCACTGGCACGCCGAGTTTCTCGAGGTCGGCTTTGATGGCGCGAGGCAGTTCGATAGGGGCTCCGCCAGTAATGCCATCGTTTGTGGCATGCACGAGGAAAACCGGCGGGCTGTCTTTCTTAAAGACGAAGGGGGATTCTTTTTGACGCCAATGCCACGTAGCCAGACCGACTACGAAATCGGGGCGACTGCTTTGGCGCTCGATCGGGTCTGATGCTTGCGGATCACCGAGGTCGAAGTTCGCGGCGAGGTTCATGGTGAGGTTGGCCCCGGCTGAATAACCTGCCATCCCGATTTGACGCGGGTCCAGGTTCCACTCGGCGGCACGGTGACGTACCAGACGGATGGCGCGTTTGGCATCGAGGAGAGTGATTGCTTGGATGGCTTCGTTGGAAGTGCCATTCGGCGGGCGAAGGCGATACTTCAAGCCGATGACGGCGATGCCTTGATTGGTGAAGACTTGAGCGGCGTAAACAACATGAGTGCGCCAGTCCAGCCCGCCATAGCCGCCGCCAGCACAGATGATGAGCGCTCTGCCGGTGGCTTTTTCTTTGGGCGGAAGATACACGGTCATGGAAGGGATGCTGACGGATTTGATAGTGGGTTTGTCATCGACGGTTTCGATCGGTGCATTTTCTGTGAAGCGGGGCGGTTTGCCCGGCCATAGTGGAACCGGGTCAGGAGTGCCCTGGCCTAAAATCTTCTGCAGTTTCGCTTCAGTGGGCGTCAATTCTGCGGAGCGGACAGGGTAAGCCAGTATGACGAGCAAGGCTGATAGATACCAAGAGGACCACATGCGTGGAATGATGAAGGGAGTGTTGTGCTTGTGCAAGCCGGGTGAAATGAGGCAATAACCAAGTGAGTCGTCACTTCTCCCATTATGTGAGAACGATGGTGCGGAAAGTGAGATTGATGCGCGGGGTGGTGATTTTCTTGGTCGGGGGCAGGCGGTGGAGCCAGTGGGTCTGGCAGGTGCCTTTCATGATGAGCAGGCTGCCGTGCTCGAGGATCTGCGCGACGGTTTCGCCTGTGCGCTTGTGTTTAAAGGCGAATTTTCTTTCGGCCCCGAAACTGAGAGAGGCGATGGTGGTGTTTTTGCCGAGGGATTTCTCGTCGTCACTGTGCCAGGCCATGCCCTCGTTGCCGTCGTGGTAGAGATTGAGGAGGCAGGAGTTGAAAGTGTCGCCGCACAATTTTTCGACGAGGGTTTTCAGTTCGCGCAATTCGGGCGTCCAAACGAGAGCCTGTTTGGTGGTGCCGGAGTAGGTGTAGGCATACTCGCGGTCGCCATACCAGGCGACCTTGCGGGCGGTGATGATGTGTTTGCCGAAGATGATGGCTTCGTCGTTTTTCCAAGGAATGCTTTTGAGCAAGGCATCGTGATAGCGCCAGGCAGCAACGGGCGGAAGAACGGGGCCGTGATAATGGACGATACCATCAGCGGGCAGGAGATTGGCCAACGGGTCGTGATGGAACAGATTGAGACTGGTGGAACTCATGCGGCTTCGCGGTCGAGCAGGGAACGTTTGCGTTTGATGCCCCAGCGGTAACCGGAGAGATCGCCACCAATCCGGACGACGCGATGGCAGGGGATGGCGATGGCAATGCTGTTGGCGGCGCAGGCACTGGCGACGGCGCGCACGGCTTGCGGCGAGCCGATACGTTCGGCGAGTTGCGTGTAGCTGACAGTGGTGCCAGCGGGGATTTGGCGCAGGGCCTGCCAGACGCGTTGCTGGAAGGCGGTGCCGCGGATATCAAGCGGGAGAGCGAGGCCGAGCTGGGGTGCTTCCACGAAGGCGATGACTTGAGCGACGGTTTGCTCAAATGCTTGATCGCCGCCGAGCAGTTGAGCCTTCGGGAACTGGTCTTGGAGGTCGCGGAGCAGTTGATCGGGGTTATCGCCGAGGGCGAGGGCACAGATGCCTTTGGCCGAAGAGGCGACGAGGAGGGAGCCGAGCGAGCATTCGGCGAGGGCGAAGCGGATGGTTTCACCGGGGCCGCCGGTGCGAAAGCTTTGGGGAGCCATGCCGAGGGTCTGGGAGGATTTTTCGTAGAAGCGGCTGTTGGAGTTGAAGCCGGCTTCGTAGATGGCCTCGGTGACGGTGGCGCGTTGGGGCAGAGCCCGGCGCATTGCGGCGTCGCGATGAGCGGTGGCGTAGGCCTTGGGCGTGAGGCCGGTGTGCTGCTTGAAGAGGCGGTGGAAATGGAACCGGCTCAGACCGGCGGCCCGGGCCAAGGCGTCGAGGGCGGGCGGAGTCTCTGAAGTTTCGATGGTGCGGCAGGCGGTAGTGATGATGGTCGCGTATTGATCGGTCAGTTTAGGGCCGTTTGGCTGGCAGCGGCGGCAAGGGCGGAAACCGGCGCGCTCGGCTTCAGCGCAGGAGTCGTGGAACTGGACGTTCTCACGTCTGGCTTGACGGGAGGGGCAGGAGGGGCGGCAGTAAACACCGGTAGTCTTCACGGAGTAGCAGAACTGGCCGTCGGCCTGCGAATCGCGGGTGACGACGGCGGTCCAGCGAGCTGAGTCGCTGGCATATTTTCGCCGGGCCGATTTCGACGGAGTGCGCACGGTGATGGTGATAGCTGTTTTCATGCTGGGAGACAACCTAGTGCTGTTGCGGGCGAGTGAAACTCCGGTTCTTGCTTTTGAATCCGAACTGGGGCTGAGCGGGAGCGTGCGTTTTGCAAAGGAAGCTGCCTTTGCCGTTGATTCCGGGAGCGGGTTGGTTCAACAATGTCGCGCGTTTGGGCTGAGAGCTTTAACGAAGGGCTTTGGCCGGACTTTTTTGAAATCATGGCAGGCGAGCAGTACATTCCCAAGCCGCTCGATACGAGCAAGGTGCAGTTGACGGATGAGATCATCCGGTTGACGGAGCTTTTTGCGGCGAATGCGCATGATGTGTGGGCGCAGCAGCGCACGTTGGAGGGGTGGACTTACGGGCCGGAGCGGAATGACGAGAAGAAGCAGCATCCCTCCCTGATCCCCTACGAGCAACTGCCGGAGAGCGAGAAGGAGTATGACCGCAAGACGGCATTGGAGACGGTGAAGACGCTCATCTCGCTGGGTTACAAGAAGGACAAGGTGGCGCGGGAATCGCTGGTGGCGAGCGATGATCTGAAGCAGCGCGCGAATGAGGTCATCAACAAGCTGAAGAATCCCAAGCTGACGATCGCGGAGCTACGACGCATCTGGGAGGAGCGGTTGCAACTGGTTTGGTTCCAGAACGAGCAGGTTTACCGCCGGGCGGTGGACAATGCGTTGAAACTGGGCGAGGCGTTCGTGGCGTTCGACATCGCGGAGGAGGGATTGCAAGCGTTTCCAGGAGACTTGCGGCTGATCCAGTTGCAGGCGCTGGCGCTGGCGCGCACGGGGGCGACACGGCGGGCGAACGCTATCTTGGAACAGTTGCGCCTGTCTGGTCACAAGGATGAGGAGACGTTGGGCATCCTGGCGCGGACGCATAAGGATTTCTGGCAGCTCGCGGCGGATCCGGAGGAGAAGCGGAAGCATCTCAAGACCAGTTACGAGCTGTACCTGGAAGGTTACAAGCGGAACACCGGGTATTACACGGGCATCAACGCGGCGTCCATGGGGCTGATCTATGGCGAGCGCGAGGCGGCGCAGGGCATCGCGCAGGAAGTGGTGGACATGTGCCTGAGCAAACTGGCGGCGCTGGGGCCGGAATCGGATGAGGCTTACTGGTTGGAGGCGACGCTGGCGGAAGCGTACCTGATCCTGGGGGACATGGTGAAGGCGGAGGAGTATTACAAGCGGGGCAGCACGGGCGGGGTAAGCTCGGTCGTGCTGAGCCGCACGCGTTCCCAGGCGCGGCTGTTGTCGGAGTATATCGCGGGCAATGCGCACCAGATGGACCACTGCTTCTCGCTGCCGCGCATCGCGGTGTTCTCGGGGCACATGTTCGACCGGCCGGGGCGGAAGAATCCGCGCTTTCCGCATGCGATCGAGGCGGAAGTGCGGGCGGACATCGTGAAACGGCTGGAGCTGGTGAAGGCACAGGTGGGCTATTCCTCGCTGGCCTGCGGCGGGGACATCATCTTCGCCGAGGCACTGCTGGAGCGGGGGGGCGAGGTGAACATCGTGCTGCCGTTCAAGAAGGATGATTTCAAGAAGGCGAGCGTGGACATCGTGGGCGGGCAGGATTGGGGAGCACGCTTTGACCGCATCATCGACAATGCGGCGACGGTGACGGTGCTGAGCGAACTGGGGGATGCGAATGACGGGGCGGCGTATGATTTTTGCAACCAGGCGCTGAGCGGGCTGGCGATCCTGAAGAGCCGGTTCCTGGGGATGGACGTGGTGCCGATCGTGGTGTGGGACGGGAAGATCGGTGATGGACGCGGAGGCACGCAATCGTTCGTGGATTACTGGCAGAACAAGCAGAAGGCGCATGTGGAGGTCGTGGCGCTGGCGGATTATCTGCCGGCGGTCCAGATGACGGCGGAAGAGACGAAGCAGGCGGCACTGCCAGCAGTGGTCGCCCCGGCCATCGTGCCTTCACGGGAAGTCATCGCCACAGGGCAGGAGATCAAGGCGATGATCTTCACGGACATCGTGGGGTATACGAAGCTCAGCGAAGTGCAGATACCGAGCTTTGTGCACAAGTTCCTGGGCAAGGTGGCGGACCTGATGGAGCGGATGGAGCGTCCGGCCATCCACCAGAACACCTGGGGTGATGCGGTGTGCGCGGTGTTCGACCGGGTGGAGGATGCGGGCAATTTTGCGCTGAACATGCGGGATCTGGTGCGGGGGACGGACTGGAGCCAGTATGATCTGCCGGAGCTGAACATCCGCATCGCGCTGAACGCCGGGCCCGTATTCACCTGTTATGATCCGGTGTTGCGCAAGCTGACCTACAATGGCGCGCATGTGAACCGGACGGCGCGCATCGAACCGATCGCGGAGGAAGGCCAGATCTACGCGTCGGAGGCGTTCGCGGCGTTGTCGGCGTCCGAGGGGATCTCGACGTTCACGTGCGATTACGTGGGGACGAAGCAATTGGCGAAGAAGTACGGGGCGATACCGGTGTTTCTGGTGCGGAGAACGGCGTGAGCTATGCGATGACTAAGGAATGAGGCCACCCGCGAAACACGCCAAAGTCGCGAAAAGGGATTTATAACAGAAGGGCGCAAAGTAAGCGAAGCGGGAAGAAAGGGAAATCGAGGACGACGACGAGAACGAGGACGATCACGCTGGCTGGTATTTTGGTTGGACGGTCTTGGTTTCATTCCCATACTGCACGGAAATGTCTGCGAATGCTTTGCTCACTCTTGACCGGCTCTCGGCCGGGTATGGGCGGAGTGTCGTTGTGGGGGAGGTTTCTTTCTCGCTGAACCAGGGGAGCTTTACGGGATTGCTGGGCAGCAATGGTTCGGGGAAATCCACTTTATTGAAGACGTTGCTGGGGATCATCCCGGCGCTGGAGGGGAAGTTCACTTGGACGGAGCAAGGCGGCAAGGTGCCGGTGGTGGGGTATGTGCCGCAGCGGGATACGCTGGATCCGATCTATCTTTTTTCCGGTCGCGAGGTGGCGGAGATGGGGGTGTGTGCGCGGGTGAAGGCGGGCAGCAGGGTGCCGGACCAGGAGTATGTGCGGGTGGAGGAATGCCTGAAAGAGGTGGAGGCGCTGGGCTTTTGTGAGGAGCGGTTTTCGCATCTTTCGGGTGGGCAGAAGCAACGGATACTTATCGCGCGGGCGCTGGCGACGAATCCGGATGTGCTGGTGCTGGATGAACCGACGGCGGGGGTGGATGCGGCGGCGAGCCGGGCGATCGTGGAACTTTTGCGCAAGCTGAACCGGGGCGGCATGACGATCTTGATGGTGAATCATGATCTGCCGGTGGTGCGGGAGCTGGCGCAGCAGGTGGTGTGGCTGGCGAACGGGAAGGCGAATCATGGCCCGGTGAACGAATTGCTGAATGCGGAGCGGATGATGGGATTGCTGGCGGGGAGCCATTGAAGCCATGGAATCACTGCGTGAAATATTGGACCCGAATTTCCTGCTGCGTAACTCGGTTTACGTGAGCTTGATCGTGGGGTTCGCGTGTCCGCTGGTGGGGGTGTTCCTGGTGTTGCGGCGGATGGTTTTTCTGGGAGTCGCGCTACCGCAGATCTCTTCGACCGGGGTGGCGCTGGCGTTGTCGCTGCATGTTTGGTCGGGGCATTTCAGCAATGCGCACGGGGATGAGGAGAGGCTGGCGGCGATCGCGGGCTCGATCATTTTTTCGCTGGGAACAATCTTCGCGCTGGCGTTCCTGGAGCGGAAGGGGAAGGGGTATGTGGAGGGGCGGATCGGGATGCTGTATGTGGTGTCGCTGGGACTGAGCTTGATGCTGCTTTCAAAGTGTCCGCAGGCGGAACAGGGGTGGATGAATCTTTTCAAGGGGCAGATCATCTCGGTATCGGCGGGAGACCTGGCATTGACGGCGAGTGTGATGGCGATCGTGGTGGCGGTGCTGCTGTTCTTCCGGCGGGAGTTCCTGCTGGTGTCGTTCGACCGGGAGATGGCGGTGACGCTGAAGAAGAATGTGCTGC
Source organism: uncultured Verrucomicrobiota bacterium (assembly GCA_964589735.1). GTDB lineage: Bacteria > Verrucomicrobiota > Verrucomicrobiia > Limisphaerales > JAEYXS01 > JAEYXS01. Next base: position 21,127 of record CAZPUL010000030.1, read on the forward strand.
TGTGGGATGTGGGGATCTATCTGCTGATCGGGCTGACGATCTCCATAGCGGTGCTGACGGTGGGGCCGTTGATCACGTTTGCGTTTCTGCTGTTGCCGCCGTTGATCGTGCATCCGTTCGCGCGGAACATGCGGCAGTTTGCCGTGGCGTCGTCGGTGCTGGGCGGGGTGGTGGCGTTTGCAGGTTTCTGGATCGCGTACCGGTGGGATTTCCCGGTGGGACCGGCGGATGTGGTTTTGTTGGGCGGGGTTTATCTGGTGGCGTTTGTGGGTGGGAAGATTTTCGGTAAATGAGTTTTTAGCCACGGATCAAACACGGAATCACACGGATTTTTTACCACGGAGGCACGGAGGGCGCGGAGAGGGGGCAGTTTAACCACAGATGGACACAGATTCACACAGATGGGATTGGGAGGTGGAATTTAACCGCAGATGGACGCGGATTGGCGCAGATGGGGAAGGGAGAAGACACGAAATTCACGAATTGGCACGAATTGGGGAAATGGCTGCGGAGGGAATCCTAATCACATTGGTTGAAAGCGTGGATACAGCCGCATTGGAAGCAGATGCCGAAACAGAAATCGACGGTCCAGGAATACTCATACCAGATGTCGCCGAACGGAATTTGAGTGGCTGGGAATTTGGCGAAAATCCATATATGGCAGTGGTCTTTCTTTTTGCCTTCGATGTCGCAGCAATTGCCAGGGATGTCTCTGGTTTCACGGATGCCCGCGACGCGAAAGCATTGACCATTCCAAAGGCGTTTCATGCGCCAGCGATCGAGAAAGGATTCTTCACCGATCATGGTGTTGCCCAAGATGCGGCGTTCGGCATAGCTCATTGGCCGCAGAGAAGCCCGTCGTTCTGGCAATTGCTCTATCTGGATATATGGAGAATCGTTAGGATTGTAGTCGGAGAGATGGATTATTTCGAGGGTGGTATCATCGATGATGCGATATTTGATCTCACCTCCGCCCATGGAGTAGCCAAGCGGGTAAATCAGTGGCAGGTAGCGCGATTTTTCGAACAGGACCGGAGTTGGGCTGGAATCGGTATCGATGGTCAGAAAATGATGGATAGGGGCTGGAACCGGTTTGCCGGTGTATTTGAAATTCTTCAATTTGCCGCCGAAGTGATGCCGGCCGAAACGACTGAACACGACCTGGCAAGGTTGCGAGCGGGTGACGTGTTCGATGGAAGTGATGACCGGGTTCATTTCTCTTTGGCGGATATTGTGAGAGCAGGTTATTAGATTTGTAACAAGATGACAAGGTTGGCTGTGACACGCCGGATTGGAGATTGGGGCTTCGAGAAGATTCGCGGCATGATGCCGCGTAACCCGCACGCTAGAAGCGTGCGCTACGAGGAGTAGGGGCGAGGACGATTGTTACACTTGGACGTCGGGGATGTAGCCGAAGCATTGGATGATGAGGTGGTCGTTGACTTCTTTGGCGAAGGCGGAGGCGGCGGGGTTGAGGGTACGGTTCTTGGCGTTGATGTAGCCGAGCAGGCGGTTGATCTTGGGGTGGGTGATGTCGAGGCCTTTCAGAGTGGAAGGGAGTTTGGCGGTGAAGGCGAGGTTGGGCAGCAACGCGACACCGAGGCGGGCATTCACGAGGGCACGGATGGTGTCGAGTTCGCCGGATTCGCAGGCGATCTTGGGCTCGAAGCCGGAGCGGCGGCAGGCGTCGATGGCGACGTCGCGGGCGCGGCCTTTGTAGAAGATGAAGGAGTGATCGCGGTAGTCCACGAGGCGGGCGGAGTCTATGCCTTTCGCCTGGTCTTTGCGCACAAGGAGATTGAAGGGCTCGCGGATGAGGCCGTGGACTTCAAACTTGCGTTGATCGGTGGGGAGTTGCAGGAAACCGAGGTCGGCGAGGCCAGAGGCGACGGATTCGGCGACGCCGGAGGAGCTGTTTTCGAGGAGGGTGAGTTCGATGTCGGGATATTTGGCGCGGTATTTCTCGATGACGGGCGGGAGCCAGCAGCCGATGAGGGAGGGGATGGCGCAGAGGGTCAGGCGACCACGCTTGAGTTCGTTCACGTCGCTCACGGCTTTGCGGGTCTGGCGGGCCATGTCGAGGATGAGCTGGGCGCGCTGATGCAGGAGTTCGCCGGCCGAAGTGAGGCGGATGCGGGGGCGGTCGCGGATGATGAGTTTGGTCTCGAGGTCTTCCTCGAGCTTCTTGATTTGTTCACTGAGTGCGCCCTGGGCCAGGTGAAGGGATCGGGCGGCATGGGTGATGTTCCCGTGACGGGCGACGGCGAGGAAGTATTCGAGCTGGTAGAGTTCCATCGGAAAAAAAGATAGTGACTATCTGAAAACAATATTTTTCAGATTGTGAGGTAGATGATAGAGTTTGGGCAAGTAAGAAGAGAGGGCGGGAAAGATGACCGCGAAATGAGAACCGAAGAGGTTGGCCGCAAAGAGGCGCAAAGAGAAAAGATGAGGGGAGCAACCGCGAAATACGCGGAATAGGCGAAAAGGGAATGGGGAAGGAACAAAAGAGATAGGGAAACATCGAACATCCAACATCGAACTCTGAACATCGAGAGAGGGTGGTTAGCGCCGACTAATGTCGGCGGCTACGGGTTAAGAGCGAGGACGGCGATGAGGATGAGAAGGATTAGAAAAAAGTAACAGCCGAGGGCGGCTGTTCGACTTGGCAGGCGAGGGCACCTGCCCCAATATATGGGGAAAGCCCGATTTAAATTTTATGAGCCAGAATATTGATATCAATGCGATTGACCCGTTGAAGATGATCAAGCCGCGCCGGAAGATCGAAGGGATCTCGGCGATCCTGCTGCCGTTTCAGGCGAATGGGGAGGTGGATTGGGAGGGGTTCAAAGCGCATGTGCGGCGGACGGCGGCGGCGGGGCTGGCGCCAGCGGTGAACATGGATACGGGGTTCGGCAATCTCATCGATGACAGCATCCGCAGCAAGGCGCTGGATCTGACGCGCGCGGAATTGGGCAATGGGAATTTCGTGGCAGGGGCGTTTGTCCTGGATCAGCAGGGGGCGGCTTTCAATCTCGACGCTTACGCGAAGCAGATGGAGATGATCCAGCAGCGCGGGGGGACGCCGGTGATCTTTCAATCATACGGGCTCACGGGGCAGTCGGATGAGGGCATCGTGGCGTCGTATGAGAAGCTGGCGCAGCACAGCTCGCGGTTCATCGGGTTTGAGCTGGGGAACATGTTCGCGCCGTTCGGGAAGATTTATTCGCTGGAGGTTTACAAAGGGTTGATGGGCATCAAGGCGTGTATTGGTGCGAAACATTCTTCGCTGCGGCGCGATCTGGAATGGCAACGGCTCATCCTGCGTGATGCGACGCGGTCGGATTTCCGCGTGTATACGGGGAACGATCTGGCGATCGATATGGTGATGTATGGTAGCGATTATCTGCTCGGCCTGAGTACGTTCGCGCCGGATGTCTTCGCGAAGCGCGATGCGGCCTGGGAGAAGGGTGATGCGTCGTTCTATGAATTGAACGATCTGATGCAGTATCTGGGCTTCCTGGCGTTTCGTCCGCCAGTGCCGGCTTACAAGCATTCCGCGGCGATGTTCCTGAAGCTGCGCGGGTGGCTGGGCTGCGATGATACGCATCCGAAATCGGCGAAGCGGCCGGATGCGGACCGGGAGATTTTGGCGGATATTGTGAAGCGGTTGCCGGTTTAAGGAATAGGTCGAATAGGACATATAGGACTAATAGGATAATTTTATGGCCGAGCCTTTTAAGATCACACGCGTTGCGACGCTCAAGACGGTGGATGAATTTCGCAAGTTCAACGAGACGTTGGGAATCAATATTCCTTGCGAGGATACCATCGCGGCGGGGGATTCGCCACTCGCGCAGCCGATCACAAATGTGACGGTGAACGGGAAGAAGATCGGGAACCGGTATGCGATCCATCCGATGGAAGGGTGGGATGGCACGACGACGGGCGGGGTGACGGAGGAGATGCGGCGGCGCTGGCAGCGCTTCGGCGAGAGCGGGTCCAAGCTGATCTGTGGCGCGGAGGCGATGGCGGTGCGCGCGGATGGGCGCGCGAATCCGAACCAGATCATCATCGTGGAGGAGAACAAGGCGGGTCTGGCGGAGCTCATGGGCATCCTGAAAAAGGCGCATCTGGAGAAGTATGGCACTACGGATGACTTGGTGATCGGTTTTCAGCTCACGCACTCGGGACGCTTCTGCCGGCCGGTGGACAAGAAGAAGTGGGAATCGCGCATCGCGTTCCGGCATCCGATCCTGGACAAGAAATTTAATGTGACGAGCGATGCGCAGGTGTTCACGGATGCGGAGATCGAGGAGCTCATCCAGTGCTACATCCGCGCGGCGAAGATCGCGTGGGATGTGGGCGCGGACTTTGTGGACATCAAGCATTGCCACGGTTACTTGCTGCACGAATTTCTCGGGGCGCATACGCGACCGGGCAAGTACGGCGGGAGCTTCGAGAATCGCACGCGCGTGTTGCGCGAGATCATCGAGGGCATTCGCGCGAGCGGGAACAAGATCGAGTTCGGCGTGCGCCTGAGCACGTTTGACAAGGTGCCGTATCGGCCGGACCCGGCACTGTCGCAGCCAGGCAAGCTGGGGCCGGGCATTCCGGAGGAGCACGCGCATTGTCTGCCGTATGTGTATGGCTTCGGCGTGAATCAGCAGGACCCGACGCAGATCGACATCGCGGAGACGTTTAAGTTCCTCGAGCTGTGCGCGGAGCTGGGCGTGAAGATCATCAACACCACCGCGGGTTCGCCGTATTACACGCCGAATCTGCAACGGCCGGCGGCGTATCCGCCGAGCGATGGTTATCAGCCGGCGTACGATCCGTTGATCGATGTAGAACGGCAGATCCAGGTGGTGCGGCAACTGAAACAGCACGTTGAATCGTTGAATCGTGAAAGGGTTAAATCGGGGAAGACTGATGGCGCGATGGTCATCGTTGGTTCCGGATATAGTTATTTGCAGGAATATTTGCCGCACGTGGCGCAGTATGTGATCCGGAATGGTTGGGCGGACATGATCGGCATCGGCCGCGTGGTGTTGAGCTATCCGACGATGATCGCGGATGCGGTGCAGAAAGGCGAGCTGACGACGAAGTTGATCTGCCGGACGTTCAGTGATTGCACGACGGCGCCGCGGAATGGACTCATCAGCGGGTGCTATCCGCTGGACAAGTATTACACGCAGAAACCGGAGTTCGCGAAACTGAAGGAGATCAAGAAGAACGTCGGGGCGTGAGAATTATTGAGCGTTTGGCGCGGGGGATTTTTGAAAGGCCAGCATGAGCCAACCCGCGAGAAAGGCGAGTCCGCCGAAGGGCGTGACCATGCCGAGCTTGGTGAGGTTGGTGAGGCTTAAGATGTAGAGGCTGCCGGAGAAGATGAGGTTGCCGATAAAAAACGCCCACCATTGCTTGGGGAAAAATGGTGAGCGCAAGCACACGAACAGCATGACGACCGTATGCACAAGATGATAGAGCACGGCGGTTTCCCAGTTGGAAAGGCGGCCGTTTTGTTCCAGCAGGTTTTTCAAACCATGCGCGCCGAACGCGCCAAGGCAGACAGCGACGAAGCCGCTGATGCCGGTGATGCGCAGGGCGAGCGTGGAGGTCATGCTGCGGCTCAGTGATGTTTGCAGATCAGATCGCGCTCGGGCTGGATGTTCCAGCGCTTGCCGACCTCGATGAGTTCCGGCGTGATGGACCAGCGATCGGGCAGGCTGTCGCCTTGGTGATCGGGGTTGCCGCCCTTGAGCGCCATGCAGTTGGTGTTGTCACCGATGCGGTTGATGGTCTCCATCTCTTCCGCGGTGAGTTTCACGTCGGGCAAGGCCGCGAGTTCTTTCACCTTTGCTTCAATCGGTTTGGACTTGGGATCGATTTCTTGAACGAGAGTCGGGATGACACTCTTCACGCTCGGGTGAGTGAGGTTCCAAGCGGAGGCGAGTTGCAGCATCGTGAGGCCGTGGTTCTGCGCGATGGAGCGCATCTGATCCACTTTGCCAACGCCGGCTTCCACCCAACCAGCGGGGCGGTAAGTGCGATGATCCCACTCGGCAAATTGATGGCCGGGCTTCACGTCATCATGGAAAATCCCGCCGTAATCCACCACGCGGGTGAGGATCTTCACATTATGCTTTTCCGCGGCAGGCAACACATAGCGGCCCGGCCACGGCTCGAGCGGATTGAGAATGATCATGGCCCAATCGATCAGGCCATCGAACTTCTCGAAGCAATTGATGATATCGAGGCTGAAGCCATTCGCAGGCCCAGGAGCAACGCCGAGGCGATCCGTGAGACCTTGAGCTTTCATGCTTTCCATCGCCTTCCAAACGGCTTCACTCGTGTAGCCGATAGAGTCGGGGTTGTGCAGGAACAGCAGGTCGAACTTGGACGCCTGACAGCGGGCGAGCGCCTTTTCTGTGGCGAACTTCACATAGTCCGCATACTTCTCCGGTCCGCGCAACGCCGGATGCGTGAAGCGCGGAAATCCCTTCGAGCCGTCGCGTTTGCCTTCGTAGAAGTCGTGCCCGATGGTGCCCACGAGGCAGTAGCTGTCGCGCGGAATGCCGACGAGTGCCTTGCCGAGCATCTCATCAGCGGCGCCGGTGCCATAGACATCGGCAGTGACGAACGTGCGGATGCCGGAGTCATAAGCGAGACGGATGAGCGAGATGAAGCGCTCATCGGTCACCGGTTCGCCGAAGTGCATGAAGCGGCCACCATTCCAGGTGCCGTAAGCGGTGCGGGTCAGGTCCATAAATCTTTGATTACTGTGACGTTCAAATTGTGCCGGTTACTCAAACAGATTGCTGGTCGCTCGAAACAGCTAGGTTGCTTATCGCACAACCTTTCTTGCGCAGTGCCGGTTCGTTAAAAGCCCATCTTCTGGAGTTGCCGTTGCAATTCCATCTGGAAGGCTTGCACATCTTCCTGTGAGGGTTTGTAACCTTTCACGGCAGGCACGACACCGAGACGGCCCATCTGGTCCAAGTACCACTCGGCCGTGTTGCCATCGCTGAAGGTCACCTTGCCGCTGATCATCGCGCCGGGGCGGGTGATCTGGTCCAGGCTCACCGACACCTGGCCAGTGCCGACCGGAGCCGGTTCGGCGGAAGCGTCCGGGGTTGGACCGTCTGCGGGTTCCTCCGCGAAATCGTCTTCGCCCACCGGTCCTGCAGCCTTGGCGGTCGGCACGGGTTCAGCCTTCTTGGGCGGCTCCGGGTCCTTCGGCAAAACCTTCAGGTCATCCACCAGGAAACGCACCTCTATGTACGTGGGGTTCAGGCCCATCTCGGTGCCCAGTTTCTTCTGGATCTCGGCCAGCTTCAAACCCTGCTCGATCCAGCCGATGACCGTCTTTTTCTGTGCGTCGTCCAACTTCATAAGTAAGGTGTCTATTCCGTGCCAACCTGCTCCGCGATTCAATCGAAATCTGCTGTTTATTCTGACAGCCGAAACCGGGCAAAAGTTTAATCAAAGTCCGGCAAAATGTCTAAGGCGGAACGAAGCCGCCCTAATTCCCGCCCGTCCCGCCATTCGCTCCCAAGTTCCGCAAGGCCCGTTCCGCCGCTTCCCGCACGCCTGCATCACTATCCTCTGCGGCGTTCTGCAGCAGTTTCCGGGCTGCCGGTTGATGTTCAGCCAGGCGGCTCAGTACGAAGACGCACGCACCACGGATGCGCGTATCGGCATCTTGCATGGCCGGGGTCAGGTACGGCAACAGGGTTTCATCCGCATCGCCCAGCAGACGCAAGGCTGAGTGATACCGCCCCGGCTCGAATTCCTCCTTCAGCACCGCGAACACTTCCTGCACATGCGGATAAGCCGGGGGCCCGAGTTGGAGCAGACCTTGCGTGGCGTAGTTGCGCAGACGCAGATCGGATTCCTTCAGTGCGGCGAGAAATACTGGCACCAGTCCATCGCTCTTGCCCGTGATTTTCCACAACGCATTCCCGGCTGTCACGCGCACATGCGCGGAGGAGTCTTTGAGCGCTTCCCGCAAAGCGGGCATGGCTTCCTTCGCTGCAGAACCGATTTGTCCCAAAGCAAAGGCCGCACTGCTGCGCACCCATTGCTCCTCATCCTTTAAGAGCCGGGCCAGCGGCAACGTGGCCAAGACCGCATCCGCCTGAAACGCTGCGATGGCATTGATGGCATCCAGTCGCACCGTGACGATTTTATCCCCCGTGGCCCGCACGAAAGCAGGCAGCAGAGTGTCCACCGCCGCGCCACTGCGGCTCAAGGCCACGATGGCTGCACTGCGCAGTTCCGGCACTTCATCACGTAATGTTTCCAGTAATGCTGGTACCGCGTCGGATGTGTTCGGTCCAAGGTCGGCCAGTGCGGATATCGCGAGGAAACGGACGGAGGCAGATTCATGCTTGAGCACCTGGATGAGTGGCCGCACCGCCGCTTCGCCGGCCTGGGATAATGATTCACGGGCAGCCACAGCCAGGGCCTGATCCTTGTCGCTCAAGGCCCGTACTAAGGCGGGAACCGCATTGGTATCACCAGCGCCCATCTGTCCGAGCAACTGCATGGCGGTGGAGCGGGCGCGCGGAAAGTCATAAGGTTTCAACTTTAACCAAGGAAAACGGCGGGCAATCCCATTGCGAAAAGTATCCAGTCGGCTTTCCGGATGCTCCAGCAGGACGATGAGATAAGGCGTCGCCGCCGCACCGATCTCCGGAACGGTGGTTTGCGCCCGATGGGCGATTTGATAATCCGCATCACCCAGCTCGCGCACCCACTGGGAGACTGGTCGGCCCTGATGCATCGGCGGCGGATTCAGCCAGGCATGGATCCTGATTCCGGCAAAGATGGCCAAGCCTGCGAGCACTACGCCCGTGAGCGCCCATTTTAGCTTGGCCGGAAGTTTCATCGCTGAATCCAGCATAGACTCTCCAGCAGTCGTATACAACCTTCGCGCCTTGATCTTCTTCCGTGTCTTAAGCGTATCCTGTGGTTTATCCCTATTGTCTTTTGGCCTGAAATCACGCACCGTTTCGGCATGCGTCACGCCCCCATAGAGTCTGCTTTGTTCGCTGAGAACCGCGAGCGGTTGAAAAGACTCCTTTTGCCGAACTCCCTTGCCGTGGTGAATGCGAATGACGTGCTGCCGACGAATGCGGATGGCTCGCTTCCGTTGGTGGCGAATGCTGACCTGTTCTATCTCACAGGTATCGAGCAGGAGGAATCGCTCTTGCTCATCGCACCCAATGCCTTCGATCCCAAGCTGCGCGAGGTGCTCTTCCTGCGCGAACCGAATGAGCACCTGAAGGTCTGGGAGGGACACAAGCACTCCAAGGAAGCGGCGCAGCAGATCTCCGGCATCAAGACGGTGAAGTGGCTCTCGGAATTACGCTCGGTGCTGCACATGCTGATGTGTGAGGTGGAGCACGTGTATCTGAACACGAACGAGCACAAGCGCGCCGTGGTGGAGGTGGAGACGCGTGACGCTCGGTTCATCCGGGATATCCAGGCGAAGTATCCGCTGCATGATTATCAGCGGCTCGCGCGTGTGATGCATCCCTTGCGTGTGGTGAAGTCGAAGCTCGAGGTGGAACTCATCAAACACGCGAGCGCCATAACAGAGAAGGGCTTTCGGCGGGTGCTGAATTTTGTGAAGCCGGGTGTCACCGAATACGAGATCGAAGCGGAGTTTATTCATGAGTTCACGCGGAATCGCGCGACGTTTGCCTACGGGCCGATCATCGCCTCTGGTGCGAATGCCTGCGTGTTGCATTATCATCAGAATGATCAGGTGTGCAAGAAGGGCGACCTGTTGCTGCTGGATGTCGCGGCGGCGTATGCGAATTACAACTCCGACCTGACGCGGACGATCCCGGTGAGCGGCAAGTTCACGCGGCGGCAGAAACAGGTCTATAACGCCGTGCTGCGAGTGATGCGGGCGAGCATCAAGGGCGCGGTGGCGGGCAAGCTCGTTCGCGACTGGCAGCGCGAATCATGGGACATGATGAACGAGGAGTTGCTTAAGCTGGGCTTGTTGAAAGCTTCAGACATCAAGAAGCAAGACCCGGAGAATCCCGCCTGCCGCAAGTATTTCATGCACGGCTTAGGACATCCCATGGGCTTGGATGTGCATGATGTGGGCTTCACCACGGAACCGATGGCGGCTGGGTGGGTGATGACGGTGGAGCCGGGCATCTACATCCCAGAAGAAGGAATCGGTGTGCGCCTGGAGAATGACATCCTCATCACTGCGGATGGCCCCGTGGACCTCATGGCCGATATTCCCGTGGAAGTGGAGGAGATCGAGGTGCTCATGGCAGACTGAATTAATATCAAATAGTTCCAAGCTTTGTCGTCCTGGAGTTGTCTTAACTGTTGATTGATGTTTAGTTTTCATCAAAGCCAGAGAGATTTTCCTGCATTTGCAGCAGAAGGATTGACTATGAATCGATTGAGCAGACAAGGGCTGCGGGTATTGATCTGTTTGCTGCTTTTGCAAGGTGTGCTTCATGCCCAGCAAGCCCGGATCGCCGTGATTTCTGAAGGAGCAGAGACTCGAAATGTTGCGGACCTCCTGACGGCCAGATTTTCACTATCCAAAGAACTGATTCTACTGGAACGCTCGGAGATCGACCGGATTTACCAAGAACAATCGATTGCCGGGGCAGAAAAGAACCTGTTGAAAGCAGGACAGCTGTTGGGAGCTGAAGGTTTGCTCGTGATTTCACCGGCACAAAGCGGTGAAGGGAAGTTTTTCGACATCCGTCTCGCCGCGGTAAATCAAGGTGTCGTGCTCAGAAGCTCTCGCCAGTCAACCCCAGGCCCTGCGGAACAGAACGAGTGGATGGACATGATCTGGCGTCAATTCTCTCCATTTCTCACCAAACTGTCGGTTCGGCCAAAAGATGTTGTTCCCGTTTCCATTTTGAATTTCCGTTCCCCTTCAAAAGACCCCGTATCTGTCCAGTTTGAAAATACCATGACGGCCCTGCTGATTTCCCGCCTGAGTGAAGAAAACAACATTTTCGTCTTGGAACGCCGAGGATTGTTGGGATTGCAACGTGAAAAAGATTTTCTGCAGGATGAAGATGCTTTTTGGAACGGACGTTATCTGCTGGAAGGGACGTTGGATGCGCAAGGCTTCCGTCCAGACACGGTGCATGTAAGTGTGCGTCTGCGGCCTCCCGAAGGGGCCGATCCGATTGTTATTGAAGTCAGTGGCCCGCGCTCGAAAACCGGCGAAGTAGTGGAAACTCTGTCACGCAAAGTGATGGAAGCTTTAAACAAGCCTGTATCCGGCTCGGGATGGCGGGCTGACGATGAGGCAAACCAATATTTTTTGGAAGCACGTTGGTCCAGCCGTTGGGGGCTGGTGGAAGACAGTCAAATCGCTGCCGAAACGGCTTGGGCGTTAGGCGGCCGCAGTCTTGATCTAGCTACTTTTCGGATACGCAGCTATTTCCCGGATATTCGACTGGCTGACTACGAAGTCACCCGAGCAGCTCCAGTCATCCGTTTCTTGCGTCCTCCTGATCCCAGACGGCTGGAACCGACGAGGCACGCGCTGGAGGTTTATCTCGATTACGCGAGAAATATTCCGGTCGCGCAAATTTCCACTAATAAGGCTTTGTTGACTGCCGGTGCGGAATTGGTAGATGCCGCTGCCAGCCGGATCGGCTATTATCATGAATGGTACCGGCGGGTTCCTGATGTGCGCGCAAAGTATGACGAGCGACTGGCAGACTTGCGAAGAATGGTTAGGGGCGTGGCCGCTTCCGTGGATACGATGGCGAATTTTCCAGATTTGGAAGGCGGCTGGGCGTTTACAAAAGCAAGATATGTCAAACACTGGTGCGAGCAGCCGGAAGATGCATTTCCGCATTACACCAGCTTGCTGGTTTCCAGCAAGATATCCGCTATCCGCGTGGGATTGATGGGCGGAACTAACCTGCTTACTGCCTGGCACGCTGAAGATGAAGCCCGTCTGCCTAAAGTTTGGAAGAGCTTTGTCGAGCGCTGGCAAAGTTCAACGAATCAGCGGGTGTTGTTTGAAGCGCGAGCGTTGCGGTTGCATGAAAGCATGCCTTCCAACCCGGAAGGATGGCCCGAGTGGAATCAGCACTATAAGGCATTTATGGATTACGTGCTGAAGCAGCATGAGGAGAATATCTTGCTGAATTATGACCCATTGGCCATGCATGAAGCGGTGGACTCGCTCTATTTCTGGGCGCAACGACACCCGGCTTCGGTAGCTTCCCGGCAGGAAATGGGGTTGTTGCACGACGAGTTCAACCGCGTTGTGAGTGAACGTAAACCCATTTATCAATTCAAACATCTGCGGGACTTTGTTGTCTCTAGCAATACCTATGATTCGGACTTCTTTGAGACCTACTCGAGGATCAATTACTCGCTCGAGCAAGCTCGTGAAATGCTTCCGTTACTGGAGCAATATCAAAAACGGATCGGTAGAAACGGCTTCAAAGTGGTCGCTTTGATGAATGGCCTGAAGAATGTGATTGCTTCGCATGAAAAATCTCCTCCCGCAACCGTATCAGTCGTGCCTGCCGATAGTCTGTCCACGCCAACACCGCCAATCCAGAAAATGGCCAAGACTTTTACGAAAGACCAACCTGTCCCGCAGGCGACTGCGACGGGTGCGAATGACCGAACGCTCCGTGTCACGAGAGCCTGGCGACCGAACTTCGCACTCCTAGGCCTGGATGATTCCATACCCCCCAATGACATCGTATCCGTAAGATATCGCGAAGGCAGGCTTTGGGTTCTTTGCAAGTTTTCGGGTTATGGTGCGGAAGGTTCGATTCCCAAAAGCATACGATTCCCGGATGGCACGAGAGCCAGCCAGATGACCTTGGTTCCGCAGGCCGCGCTTTTTTCGATCGATCCGTCAACCTTTGAGACAGAGGCATTACTTCTACCCGGGGCGGCCGGCTTGTATCACCAGACTCAGATGCAGCATGGATTTGATGTCACCAAGCGCCATATATATGTCAGTGCCTCTGGGGCACTGGCCTGCTATGATCGCGAACGCAAAGTATGGAAGACCATTTCGCTGCCGATCACCGAAGATGCGACAGTTTTCGCGACCGGTTCCAAAGTCTTGCTGGGTGGTGTGGATACCATTCTGACGCTAGATCCTGGATCTGGGGAAACCGAAGTTCTTGCCAGTAGCCGTCGCCGTCCAGCCACGACAACCCTCGATAACTTGTCCGCTTATCGACAGCCATCCTTGTTTGCCGATGAGACTGGTGACATCCGGGCACTTATTCAGGGGAAATGTTACTTCTACGATTCAGCCAAGCGTGACTGGCGTCAGACCAGCAGCGATCCCGGGACCTGGAACTTGGTGCAGCTTGGCGAAAAAGGGTTGTTTATCCGTCGGACCTACCCCATGCAGGCGCTCAATATGCTTTATCTGGCTGGACCGCTCCCGTCACCAATGCCGCTATACTTGCCGGGAGCCAATGCGTCATCAATCACCCGTTGGTCATGGTGGTTGCCGCCGACGCCTCCAGTCGTAAATGCTCCTTCGACCTTGAAAGGTGAGAGTCTGGCTGTATGGCAGCTTCAGCAGAATGGGGAATCCACTGATCACCTTTGGCTTTTTGACGACCGTTGGGACAAACCGTTCGAGGTGCCCTTGGTGTTCTCCCCAGCTCGTAAATTGACCGAGTATGATCAGTCCGTGGCCTTGTCCTACGCCCGGATCATCGATGTCGGAACCGGCTATGCATTCATCATTATGTCTCCCACAGCAAAGCAGATGGCTGGCAAGGGAGACTCCACCATTTGGATTTTGTCGGAGAACCAGCTTCAATCCTATTTGAGCAAACAGATGGCTGGCGCTGGACCCTCACGTCGGGAATTTGTCGTCCGGCAGAAATACGACCTAAACCGGGACGGTTGGCTGATGCCTGATGAAGTGGCCAAGATGCGCGCCGACCCCGAGTATCAAGCGGACGAAGCCGCTGAACTCAAGACTATTCTGGACCAACGCATCACCCGGCTGATGGAACACTATGACTTTGATGGCAACAAGACCTTCGATCAACTGGAGATCGGAGTCTGGCAGATTTACGCCAAGCCCTATGATATGGGTTTCGCCCCCACCGAACTGATGCGTTTCGACTTGAATCGCAATGGAGTGATCGAGGCGGACGAAGCCCAAACCATCATGCAGCAGGCCGTTCAGACAAATAATCGCATCGGCGTGCCACCCCGCTTTACGCCGGCATTAGGAAGGACAACAGCAGGCCCGGCGCGGTTTCCTGGAGTTCAATTTCCAGGCGCTGGTCCTAAACCTTAGGTTTTGATATGAACGTGAAGAGGCTGATTTTGATGTTTTTCCAGGCGAAAAATTTAGCCGTGCTGCTTGTTGGCGCCTTACTGGTGGCCAGTGTTCCAGTAGCCACTGGCGGTGAACTTGAAGATGCATTCTTTCGAGCCATCGGCCAGGGAGATCAAAACGGTGTGCAGGTTGCCTTGTCCAAGAATGTCGATCTGGAGACGACCAACAAAGATGGGTGGACTCCGCTGATGCTGGCGTCCAAATTTGACAATACCGTCATCTTAAAATCGCTGATCACGGCCAAAGCGGATCTGGAAGCAAGCGACAGAAACGGATTTTCTCCACTGATGATCGCGATCCAAAACTATCGCGCAGCAAACGCCCGCATATTGTTGGAAGCAGGCGCTGATCCCGATACTTGGGCACGGATCGGCAAATACTTCCCATTCTCAGCAGAATCAGAAGCAAAAAAAATGGGGATGGCCGATATTGTGGAATTGATCCAAAGCATCCGTCAAAAAAGGATTCGTACCGCCCTTAAAGAGAACCCGATTCTGACCCAATTGAAGTCGGCGGCAGAAGCGGGGAATGTTGACGCCCAAGTGAGACTGGGCATGGCGTATCAGAATGAAGAATTAATGCCGGCGGACGCCAAGGAATCCTTCAAATGGTACTTGAAGGCAGCAGAGCAGGGACATACCGAGGCTCAACGGATGGTCGGAGATTCATATATGTTTGGCTGGGGAACTCCATTCAACAACGTGACGGCATTGGAATGGTACAAAAAAGCGGCGGAGAAGGGGGTGAGTCAGGCGCAGTATGAGGTCGGTGCTTGGTTCAATTCCTATACCACTAATCATCTGGAGGCTATCAAATGGTTGGAGTTGGCGGCGAACCAACAGCATCCAGAGGCGCATTTTATTTTGGGGAACTACTATGCAAAAGGTAAAGGCATGGCTACCAATTGGACTGAGGCTCGCCGCCATTTTCTGATTGCTGCCACGAAGGGCCGTAACGTCAAAGCGTATTTGATGCTTGGTGATATTTATCTCAAAGGTTTGGGAGACATTTCCGCCAATATTCCTGAAGCAGTGAATTGGTATACGCAAGCAGCCTTAAAGCTACGTTCAGAGGAAGCCATGCTTAAATTGGGGAAGATCTACTCCAGTGAGAATTCCGTGACCGATTATCGGAAGGCGACCCGCTGGTTCGCCGCGGCTGCCAAGGAGGATGTGGATGAAGGCTTCTTTGAATTGGCCAAGCTTTATGAAAAAGGCCTGGGTACAACAAAGGATCCAGCCAAAGCGGCTGAATTGTACGAGCGAGCTGCCAAAAAAGGGATGCTCGAAGCGCAGGTCTGTTTGGCTGAATGCTACTTTGACGGCATGGGTGTCACTCGGGATGTTCCAAAAGGTCTCAAGTGGATTCGGCTCGCCGCCGAAAGCAGCGGACCGGAGATGCAGCTCAAGCTTGGGAAAATGTTTCTTTCAGGAGACCGCGTTCCCAAAGATCAAAAAGAAGCCGCAAACTGGATATTCAAGGCGGCTGCAGCTGGAAATGTTGAAGCCGTCCGCTTAAGTGAGCAATTTTTGGAAAACTGATTTTTACAGGAGATGCAACACCTGCAGCACCAGTTAGCGGTGTATATTCTTGATCCAATAGGTGTTGTTGCCCCGGTTGTATTGATCCCAGCCTTTTTCACCTAAGACCGCTTTCACCGAAGATTCCGTCTGCTGTTGGATGCCTTGCAGTGCCTGATTCCTTTGTTCTTGTGTCAGGTCCTTGTTATTGCGCACTTCGGTTGTCGCCTGCTCGGCCGCTTTTTTCATGTCATAAACCTTCACCGCTTCGGCTGTATCCAGATCGGCCTTCTTGGCGGCCCGGTATATCTGCTGAAAGCTCCAGTCCTGCGCCCGCTCATAGTCGGCATAACGCTCCGGTCCGAGGGATGCCTTGATGTCCTCCTTAAGCCTCTTCTCTGCCGCCTCCCGGCTTTTTCGCTGATCATCGGATTCGTTGCCCCGCGTCATGGGCGAATACTCGCTGTCGAAAGCCTCCCGGAGCTTGAAGACCCTCATGAACTCCTCCTCGTTCGGGTCAAATCCGGCCACCTGGTTCCGTAACATGTTGGCGGTCATGGAGAACCGCAACTGGTAGTCCAGGTATTCTTGGGGAGTGAGCACGCCTTTGAGCGCCGTTTCCATGTCCTGCATGGCTTTACCCATGGCTTCCGTGTCCGCCCCGTCTTTGCTGGCTTCCATCATCTTGGATTGCATGTCAGACATGATTTTCACAACCCGGGCCTTCTTGTCATCCGGCAAAAAATCCATCATCATCTCAAACGGATTCACGACCATTGCCTGTGTCAGTTCGGTTTTGGCGTCAGGCGTGATACCCAAGGCCCGCAACACGGCGTTCTTCTCCTCGTCCAAGGCTTTCAGCTTGTTCATCAGGCCTGTGTCCATCGCGGCCACGAATGGATTGCCGGACTTCCAGTATTCGAATTTCTTTGGCTCCCCCCGGACCTCCTTCTTCTTCTTGTCGTAGAGCTTGTTCACATCGGCGATGATGATGTCGCGGATCGTTTCCTCCGGGCAGCCGATGGATCGCAGGTTGGCGATGTATTCCTTGTAATCCGCCGATTCTACCAACTCCCAGGTGATTTGCTTGGTTATCGTATTGGTGACTGTCTGTTTCACCACCTTGGACTGCGGTGCAACGGGTGCTGATGGTGCCTCGGTTACTGCTGTAACCGGGGCGGGTGTGGGGTTGCGGAGCGCAAGTGCCGCGAGCAAAACGTTCGCCCCCAAGGAGATGGCTAGGATGGTTTTAAGATTCATAGTGCTTCACCTTTATACTTAAGCATTCCGGCTCAATAGTTACAAAAAAAGATGCTGTGATGTGCGATTGCCCTCCTGGACAACGGCGGTGGGAAGCGCTGAGTTTGCAGCCCGTTGCCTGAAATGGACTCGCAATCGACGGTGTTGGGCCGTCGTGTGATCGGCACGGTTCAACTCATCAGCGTGCTTTGGCCCGAAAAGCGATTTCCTTGGTTCCTGGAGGTGCAACCACGGTCATCGGTCCGCCCGTATGATTGATGACCGCTGGTGCAATCGACTCCCCAGTAAGGACATCGATCCATTCTGTGCGATAGGGGCCTTTGGGCAGATTCAGGGTGATGGCTCCAATGCCGTCTCCCTTGAGGTAAGCGGCGTATTGTTTGCCGGATTCAGCGAGCGCTTGCACGCGGGCTTTTTCAGGGATGCCGGCTTTGATGAATGATTTGTCGGGCTTCATCCGCACGAAATCGAAGCTGTGGATGAAATCTTTCAAGGTCTTCATCTGCTGGCGGAAAACGGGATTGCCGCCGCCGGGTTGCTTGGGCGGATACTGGTAAGTGCCATCCTCATGGCCCAAGGCGAAGGAGTAGTCCAAATTGTTGTAGAGTGCGCCACCGGCGAGGATAAATTCCCAGGCCTCCATGCGGTAATGTGCGTCACCGGTGCCTTTGAAGCCGGTTTCATTGTCCCCAATGACCTTGTTCAACCCATAGTTCATCGGGACCGCATCGGGCGGACTGGCGTAGTGAAAGTTGAAGACAGAAATGGCCGGGTGCGGATTTTCGATCTTCTTTTTGCCGTTCGCGATGTTCTGCGTGATGAGATGTTTGCGTTTGAAGCTCTTCTCTGCGTCCACAATCACATCAGCGATGCGATGCTGCCATTCCATCGTCACGCCGCCGAAGTAGGGTTCATTGCAGATCTCCCACATGAGATTATCGCAGTCCTTCAATTCGGTGACGAGCTTGTGCACCAGCGCTTCCTGCACCGCCAGCAGTCCGCCATGCTTGTCGAGGGTATAGACATTCGTGCGGTTCACCGAGCCGATGCCGTTGACATTGTTCGCGGAATTCATCGGGCTGAGCGCCCACATGTCATCCTTGTAGAAAGGGCAGAACAAAGTGAACTCCACGACGATGCCACGTTTGCCCGCCTCGCGCATGAAATCTTTCAGGCGCAGGAAATAGACCGGGTCCCATTCGTTGAGGTCGAACTTGTTGCCGCCATTCGCATACCCGGGCTTGTTGCCGCGCGCCCAAGGAGCGACGAAGCGGCCACTCAATGGCGCGAGGGTGTTGCTGGTGATGTTGAAGGCCGTTGGATTTTCGCAATACGCGCCACTGAAGACGCGCGTGTTGTTCAGGCCATCCCGTTCCAGCGTACGCAAGTAGGTGTAGTAGTTGAAATCCAAGTTCACCAGTGCGCCGTAGTGCTCGGCCGAGGTGATGAGCACGGTGGGCTTGCCACGCCATTCAAAGTAATGGGGATTGGCCGGATGGAGCTTGATGGGGTTGGCGGCATCAAGCTGCATCATCGTCAGTATCAATATCGTCCAAGTCTTGATGAAGAGCCTCATAATTTTTGACGGGTCTATTCCCCGAATTCCAAGTAACCAAACTTGTTTGGCTGATGGAAACTCGGCAGGCGGGTAGGGGACCAGCTCAGTTGCAGTTCAGGCTTATTCTTGCCCCGGGAGAAGCGATAGAAGTTGGCCCGCCATACGGTGCCAGGTTTGGGTGCGGTGAGGCCGAAGTCGGCGAACGGGATGACGGCTTCAACGGTCCATGACCGGTCCACATCCGCGGCATTCGCCACCGTGCCATCGACTTTTACCGCGCTGCGCATGCCCTTGGCGGTGTAGGCCCAGTCGCCATCGATCTTCTTGGAGATGCCATCGGGTCCCAGCGTGTTGTGGATGATGGCGTCGAACACGGCACCGAGCGGATTCCATTGCAGTTCGTAATATTTGTCGAGCTTGTCGGGGGCGAGGAAGAGTTCGGCGACTTCTTCATTCCAGAACATGCTGTCGCGATTGGTGAACGTGGACTGGATGTCGTGGTCCGTGCAGACCCAACTGAGATAGATGGCGGTATCGTCGTAAAACGCGCGGATCTCGGTGCCTTCGGTATCTTTTCCTTCACCGCGATTCGGAGTGAGCGGGTTCAGCAGGAGCGCACGTTTCCAGACGGGTTCATCCAGCTTGCCATCAATGGTCAGTTTGGCGCTGAGTTTCGGTATCGTGGCGCGGGCTGGGGTGGTGGCAGTTGCTGGCGTGACAGGCTGTGCTTGGGGTGAAGCACAGCCGATGGTCAGCAGGCTAAAGACGATCAGGCAGGCGAAATAGTGGCGCATTGCAGTATGGATTGGCTGGCTCCAGAGTCAGCCGTAACGGGTTGAATTGTCAACAGCCTGGCATTAGTCAGGGTTGCTTCGTCATTTCAGGCCGGTTATTATTTTGGGCATGATTACCCCGCACTTCCGCCGGGCAGTGTGTTTCCTGCTGTTGATCTTCTCCCTCCATGCCCACGCCGCCAGCAAGCAGCCGAACATCGTCTTCATCATCGCCGATGACCTGGGCTATGGCGATATCGGCGCCTACGGTCAGACTAAGATCAAGACGCCAAACATCGACCGCATGGCAGCGGAAGGGATGCGCCTCACGCAGCATTACTCCGGCAATGCCGTCTGTGCCCCTTCGCGCTGCGTGTTGATGACCGGGCTGCATCCCGGCCACGCCTTTATCCGCAATAACCGCCAGATGGCCGGGGCGACGTCTTACAAAGCTGGCAAGCCTACCACCGAAGGCCAGCATCCCATTCCGGACGCAACCGTGACGATGGCCGAGGTGCTCCAAGCGCAAGGCTATGTCACCGGCGGCTTCGGCAAATGGGGCTTGGGCGGTCCCGGCAGCACGGGTGAACCGCTGAAGCAGGGTTTCAAGCGCTGGTTCGGCTATAATTGCCAGGGCGTAGCACATAATTTTTATCCGACTTATTTGTGGGACAACGACAAGACCATCGACTTGAAGAATCCGCCGTTTGCTTCCAATGATAAACTCACCCCGGAGGAAGATCCGACGAAGCCGGAGAGCTATAAACGTTTCCAAGGCACCGAGTATTCTGCGGACTTGATCGCTGAGAAAGCCCGCGACTTCGTGCGCGAGAACAAGTCCCGCCCGTTCTTCCTATATTGGCCCACGACGGTGCCACACGTCGCGTTGCAGGTGCCGGATGATTCGCTGAAGGAGTATCTCGGTCTCTGGAACGATCCGCCGTATCCGGGCGGCAAGGGCTACCTCCCACACTTCAAGCCCAAGGCCGCCTATGCCGCCATGATCACGCGCATGGACCGTGAGATCGGCAGCCTGATGAAGCTCATCGCTGAGCTTGGCCTGGATGAGAACACCATCTTCATCTTCACCAGTGATAACGGAGCTGTCAGCGGCACGCACCAAGGTCTGGCCGGGACAGATTGCGCTTTCTTTAATTCCTCTGGCGGACTGCGAGATGGTAAGGGCACGCTCTATGAAGGCGGCTATCGAGTGCCCGGTATCATCCGCTGGAAGGGGAAGATCAAACCCGGCGTCAGTGATCGTGTGACCGGCTTCGAAGATTGGATGCCCACGTTGCTTGAACTGGCTGATGCCCAGGCCAAGACACCCAAGGGCCTGGATGGCATTTCTTTCGCGCCCACGTTGCTCGGCAAGAAGCAGCCGGAGCGGGGTTTTCTTTACCGCGAGTTTCCGGGTTACACCGGGCAGCAAAGCGTTCGTATGGGTGATTGGAAGGGCATCCGTCGAAACCTGCTTCCGAAGGGGAAACCGGACTATCGCATCGAACTCTACAATCTGGCGACGGATCGCGCCGAGACCAAGGACGTCTCCGCCCAGCATCCGGACATCGTGGCGAAGCTGGAGAAGATCATGCGCGAGCAGCACGTGAATTCAGCGGATTTCCCGTTCCCGGCGCTCGACAGCTTGAACTAAAAACTCAGGTTGCTTTCACCGGTTCATCCGAGCCACCGAAGAGGGCTTTGAGGATGGATTTGAAGCCTTTCACGAAACCGATGTCCCGCACTCCGGCCAGTTCATAGGCCCGGGCGACCGCCTCTTCATGTGTGCGATAACGCGGAGGCAGGGTGACCAGTTCGTATTCGTCATCCCCTTCATTCTTCACGATGAAGGAGTTGATGAGCCCTTCGCCCACTGAATATTCGCCCAAGGGCAGGACCAAGGTGCGTTTGGGCAGGAACAGCCACGGACGATATTCGAAAGTCAGGCGTCCACCGGGATCCCGCACCAGTTTGCCATAAGTGCGGACAGGTACTTTGCTCAATTCCACGGAGAGGAAGCCCCAGACTTCGTTCAGCAGCGGTTTGGTCCGAGTGCGCTTGAGCGTGAGCACATCCCAGATGTAGATGCTGCCCAAAGAGGTGACGCGGAAGGACCAGCCCGCGATGAAATACGCGATGAAAATGATGATGAGCGAGATGCCCGCGCCGATCATGGGGTCCATCAGGGAGCCGCCCGTGACGAAGGAGAGCAGGAACAGTCGAAAGGATTTTAGAGCAGCGTCCACCGTTGTGAACGGGCTGAGCAGGATGAGGATGTTGATGGAATGGGCCGCCAGCCAGACGATGACGAAGGAAATCATCGCGATGGGCACGAGGATGAAATTCAGCAAGCCCGCCGGATTGATGACGGCCATGAACCAGGGCGCGGCGAGATTCGCGTGGTCATTGGAGATGAGCGAGGGGAACACGGACGCAACCATCGGTACAAAAGCCCCCACCGCCACGAGTCCGCTGATCTTGTTCTCCACCGCATCCGCGATATCCAGCGGCTTTTTCAAGACGGTCGGCAGCGCTGTCCCCACCGTGTCTTTCGCAAAGCACAGGCCCACGAGGATCAGGGCCGTCACCCAAAACCAGGGCTGGGCATACCAGGAGAGCTTGCTGCGGTTCTCTTTGGCCGTCTGAAAATAGGTGTAGGCGCCTACCGCGCTGACGCCAAGCAGCGGCGAGATGGCCACCCCGGTGATGGTGGAAAGCGCCGTGGCGGCTGCCATGCCGGGCGTCTTGCCGTCGGACTTGGTTTCCTTCTGCGCGAGGGGGGCGGGCTCAGCCTTGGTCGCGGCAAAAGCCGACCAGGTGCCGGCGATCATGGCAGCGATCAGCGTGAAAATGATAAAATGTTTCATGACGAGCGACGGCGATTATCATCTGCTGTATGGACAGCGCTTCTGGAGAATGCCGCAATTTTGCCGCCTTGGCAAAGCGTAAGTAACCCGGGCGTCAGGGCTTTACCGTGACAATGATACGACGATAAGAAATCAGTGCTGGCATGCCTCCGTCCGTTACTTCCAGGATGATATGGATATCGCCACTGGAATTTGCCTTGGGGATAGCAAGTTTGGCCTGTGTTGAAATGGAATTTTCGATTTTGCCGGCGGCCAGTGTGGAGGCTTCCGCATAGATCCACCACCGATAGCGCAGGGCATCTTTATCCGGATCAGAGGTGCCGGTGGCATCGAGTTTCACGTCTTCACCGGGTTTGGCCGTCAACCTGAGAGGTTCTGCACTTTGACTGCCATTTACGACCACCTTCGGTGCATGGTTGGCCTCAGCGAAATCTTTCACACACCAGTCCATGCGCGCGGCGAAGTCATTCTGGAAGGCCGGACGCCAACGCCAGACGGAGACGCGTGGTTCGGTCACGCCGTTCAAGGAATCCGCAGCGTCCCGATAGATGCTGGCCGTCTCGCTGCGAAACCGGCCACCCCAGCCGCCCCATTCAGGATGAGCAGCCTCACCCAGTCCATTGGCGAGGAAGTAAAACCACGAGGGCGTATCGCCCTCTTTCATCGTTTTGTGCGGATTGGGCGCGGTGTAAGTCTTCATCGGGTATAGCGCACCCAGTGGCCCATGATTCTCCTTCACATGCTCATTGATCCAAGCCGGGGAGGTAAGTGATTCATCGCCTCCGAGATAGACGCCGCGATAGGCCCCGGTGCGCTTGTCCTGACCATCCGGTGCTTGGGCCAGGATATACCACAGGTCAGGAAACTCGCTGAAGACCCAGTTCACAATCTTGTCCTGATCGTTGATGTCATAGACGCGCAGCTTGCTCATGAAAGTCTTCAAGCCCGCGTTGCCCCGATCCTTTCGCACGCGCCAGAGTGCTTGCGCGAAATCCGTCTGCCCGCCCCAGATGCTGATGTTCAACGGGCGTGCATCCTCTTTGTCAGCCACGCTGATGATCCAGCGAGAGCCTTCGGTATCCTTGCCTTCACCGATGGCTTCCCGTCCACGATTCGGGTTGCCAGATTTGATTACTGAGAGAAGATGCTCTGCGGTCGGATAGCCCTCGGCATGCTGCACCAGCTTGGACCGTACCTTGCCGTAAGCCTCCACGGTCTGCCGGATGAGTTCGAGTTTGGTGACCTTCTCTTTGAGTTCGCCCGGTGTGCCGGACGCGCTGGCGATGAGCCCTTCGATGTCGAATTCATTCGCATACAGCAACAACCGGATCAGGGACTGCTGGTCATCGGGATCGCCGCCGATGTCTGTCAGCACGAGCAGACGTGGCCGGGTTTCAGCCGCTTGGCAGGTCCAAGTCAGGAGGCAGATGAGCGCGAGTGTGAGTACGAGCAGGCGTTTCATGGATGCTTCATGCCTCTTGCCATACCTGCTGCAGATACGCAACTGAACGCGGCAGAACCACCTCGCCAGGACCGGAGAGCGAGCGGCATTCCACCTCGATCAACCCTCGATAGCCAAGCTGTTTCAAGGCGCGAAAGCCAGGCGCGAAATTAAGCGTGCCCGGACCAGGCTCTACGCGAGTGTTCTCGGCGACATGCACATGCTTGGTCCAGCTACCCGCTTGGGCCAACGCTGCATCCGCGTGCAGTTCCTCCAATTGCATGTGAAAGAAATCGGCCGTCAGCGCGATGGCCGGATGATTCACCTGCGCACAAAGCTGCGCGGCGTGTTCCACCGAATGCAGGTAATCACTCTCATAACGGTTTACCGGTTCGACAAGGAATGTCACCCCGCGTGCCTTCGCGGCATCACCCAGTGCCGGTAATTGTTCGATGAAAAGCGCGTCCTGTTGCGCGCGGTCCTTCAATCGCTCAGGATTGTCCTGGATGAGTACGGGCGGGATGTTGAAGAGATGGGCGTTGAATTCTGCGCAAATATCCAAGAGCCGCAGGATGCTGTCGCGGCACTGCTGCCGCACCACTGCATGCGGACTAAGCAGCGAACCTTCAAAACCCAGCGAAAGGCTGACAAAGGGCAGGGGGCTGTCCGCCTTGAAAGCGCGTGCTTCTGTGAGCCACGATTTGAGAAAGCGTCCGGGCAGGGCGATGCCGGCAAAGCCATAGCGCTGTGCATTCGAGACCTTCTCGACGACACTGGTTCCCGGCAGCACTTCCAACCGGCAGGTGATGGGTGGCGTAAACGGCATGCGTCACTTGTAACGTAACGGTGAAAGAATGAAAGCGGCGGATACTATGTGCGTGGCAGACTTGCTATTACCATTCAACTTCGCTAAAACGATCTCGTTCGCTCTCCGCCATGCAAGACATTACCGGCAAAGTATTCACTTTGTCGTCGCAAATTGAAGTTCGTGATTTGCCCGACGGCACCCGTCTGCTCAAACAGCTCGCCCGTACCGAATATCTGGCGCTGAATCCGTCGCAGCAGGGCATCCTCAAGCTATTCGACGGCCGCCGGACGGTGGAAGCCATCCTGCATGAATTGTTGCAGCAGGAGCATCACCCGGATATCCGCGGTTTTTACGATCTGGTCCTCACGTCCATCAACCGCGGATTTCTCATCGAGAGCGGGGCAGTGGACGCCACTACCTTGCTCACCCGAAAATCGGATGCCGGCAAGCGCATCTGGGGCGGGATCGCTGCCGCGGCCGTGGTGAGCTTGCTGGGCGGGTGGGCGTTGGTGGCCGGCAAATGGCAACCCATCACCGAATTGAGCGGCTGGTTTCAAGTGCTGCTGTTCATCGCCTTGGGGCTGTCGCTCAGCAGTGCTTGGGCGGCGGCGGCCTTGGATGCTTTTGGGCGGATCGCTTATCATCCCCGCTTCCGGCTGGACCGGTTGGTGCCGTTCTTTTCCGTGGACACGCGGGATGCCTTCATGGGGGGCCGGCTGTGCGAGGTGAGTGTGGCTGCCCAGGCTTTCGCTGCGCCGTTTCTGATGGCGGTCTTTGCCTGGCTGAGCGGTTCCGACACGGCCTTGCTCGCCAGTGCGTTAACGGCCGTGGTTCTTGGTTCGCCGTTTGGGACCACGCCTGCGCATACGTTGCTGCATGCGCTTTTGCGTAAGGAGTATGAGCTGCCTCATTGTGCGGATCAGTTCCTGAACACCAAGCTGCTGGCGACGCTGTTCAACTGGAAGACGAAGCTGCAGGAGGAGCGCTACTTCCTTGGCTACTGCACCTATGCGATCCTGTGGCTGGGAGTCACTTTCCGGTTTGCGAATCAGCTCATGGCGGAGCACGGCCGTTTTGTGTTCCAACAATTAAGCCATCGCCGGGTGGGGGAAGCGACTTCGCTATCACTGGTGGTCTATTGGTTGCTGGCCATCGTGCTGCTGGCGATCGTGGCTTACCTCGTCTGGCTGGTGCTGCGTGGGATTTACCGGGCGGTGGCGCCGAATCTTTTCCACGCGGAATCCAAGATCCGCCAGTCGGCAACCGCTTCCCGTCCGCAGGATAGCGACCTCAACACCTTCCTGGGAGAGACATTGCTTTGTGGCGAATTGTCAGCCGAGGTGCGTGGCGAACTGGCGCGGACGATGCAGTACGTTCTGGTCGATGAGGGGACGACCATCATCCGCGAGCGTGATGCGGGCGATTCCATGTTCCTCGTCTATCGCGGCCTTGTGGAGGTTTTGAAGGAGGATGAGTCGGGCCATGACCAGCATGTCGCCCGACTGGGCCGGGGCGATGCCTTCGGCGAGATCGCGTTGCTTGACAAGGTGCCCCGGACCAGTTCGGTCAAGGCGCTGGAGAAGACGGCCTTGCTGGTGCTGTCACGGGCGGACTTCGAGCGCATCCTCGTAAGCAATCTCGGTTCCGCCCAGATCAAGACGCTCATCCAGGTCTCGGCATTCCTGCGGCGCAATGCGCTCTTTGCCCGGTGGCATCCGCAGGCACTGCTGCAAGTCTCGCGCGAATTTGTCCTGCTGGAATGCGAGCCCGGCCGACCGGTCATCAAAGAGGGGCAGACCAATGATTCATTCTACATGGTCTATGATGGCGAGTTTGCCGTGAAGCAAAAGGGCAAGAAGCTGGCGACGTTGGTGCCGGGTGATTTCTGCGGGGAAATCAGTTTGCTGCGGAATATTCCGGCCACCGCCGAAGTGGTGGCGATGGAGAAGGCACGCTGCCTGCGTCTGGCGAAGGACAGTTTCCTGCGACTGGTGAGCCGCGATTTTCTGACCGGGCTGACCATTGAATCGACGGTAGTCACGCGCAGCGGGCAAGCCGGGAGGGATGCATGAGCCTGTTCCGGATACTGCCCATCATCGCTGTTGGGGTGGCGATTTTCCTGAGCAAAGGGGCAGTGAAAGACAACCTAGATGTCGTAGGTAAAGTGCAGACCGCGACCACTTCCGGACTCGAAGTGGAAGGCATTTGCGACCTCGTCGTCTCGGAGTTTCTGGAGGAAGGCCGCCTGCCAGCGGATGATTTCAGCAAGTTCCTCGCGGCGAATACGCAGACCGGAAAAGGGCAGCAAACGCGGGACCGTTCCAAGGATCCTTGGGGCACGCCCTACAAGCTGAAAGTGGTCACGTACGGTTTTGAAGTCCTGAGTGCTGGACCTGATGCGCAGTGGGGGACTGATGATGACATCCGTGCCACCCGCTCGGTCAAGGAGATGCCGGGTGGTTTGGGCGTACTGCCGGAAGCTTACGATAAGAAAGCGAAAATGGCGGCTTCACCCGGTGCCAACCAGCCGACAGCAGTACGCAAGACATCTCCTGCCAGGCAAACGGCTGAAGAGACGGAACGCAAAGTGTTGGAGTTCCAGAAACAGCAGGCTGAGAAAGGTTCCGGCTATGCCCAGTATGAGCTGGGGTTGCGCTATCTGGAAGGGCGGGGGGTTGAGCAGGATGCCACCAAAGGCCGCGAGTGGCTGGAGAAGGCGGCACTGAATGGCAACAGCGATGCCCAACGGAAACTGAAGGCCCTGGATGCAGCTGCGGCTGCCAAGCAGTGAGCAGTTACCTTTGGCTGCCGATTCGCTTGTTCATTTCATTTCGATTCGAGCAGTCGTCTGTGCATCTCATAGTCGTCCAGGAACTTCACCTGTTGGCGTGTTTCGATGGCGGCGGGTTCGGCGGCCCGCACTTTTAGCAGCGCACGGGTGGCATCGGCTCCTTCTGCGATGAGGTAAGCTGCCAGCATGGTCCCAGTGCGTCCCAATCCTGCATAGCAGTGAACCGCCACGGCGTGTCCGGCTGCTTGGTGAGTTTGCACAAAACGGACGAATTCGTCTGCTTGGGTAAAATCAGGGGCCAAGCCATCGGCGATCGGCAAACACCGGTAATCCAGTCCGGCAGGCTGGTATACGGCGATATCTGACGGGATATTCAAGAGTGACACTACGGCCCGGATACCGGCATCGTGCAGCACCGGCAGTTCATCTTCATAATCTCGCAGTCCGGCACCGGGATTTAGGCGACGCTCCGTGTGGAGATAAGGCATGGGCATGCCCGCAAGGACGCCGGGAATGAGCCACCAGAGCAGATTTCGTTCAGGGCGTTCGTCCATGGCGCAGTCTGTCCGCTTTGTGCAGGAACTTCAAGCCGGTCTCCTCATATTACATATCGAGGGCGAATTTCCAATGGGCAGGCGGTGGCGGGAAGGTTAAGTTTGCCCCAGAGTCTAATATGGAATCGGCTCCCAAGAATTTTTTCCAACGGCAGGAAGAGGCCCGCACCAGCAGCATGCGGCTCATACCGCTGTTTCTGCTGGCGATCATGGGGGTGATGGTGGCGGTGTATGTGGTCTTCACGGTCATCGCCCTAGTTGTCAGCGGTTTCATTTATTTCTGGCGGGGAGTGTTTCAAGAAGGTTTGTCTTATCATTTTCAGTTCTGGGAGACGGATCGCGCCATTGTCATCGCGCTGATCGTGCTCGTCCTGTTTCTCTACAACAGCATCCGCAAGACCTTGCAACTGCGGGAAGGTGGCCGGGCAGTGGCAGCCTTGCTGGGGGCCAAACGGGTCAATCCAGGCACTGAAGAACCGGACAAGCGTCGCCTGCTGAATGTGGTGGAGGAGATGTCCGTGGCTTCCGGGGTGCCGGTGCCGGATGTTTATATCCTTGAACGCGAATCCTCCATCAATGCCTTCGTGGCCGGTCATTCCATCGATGACATGATCGTGGGGGTGACCGGTGGCGCCGTGAAGTATCTGACGCGGGATGAATTGCAGGGCATCATCGCGCATGAATACAGCCATATCTTCAACGGTGACATGGCGTTGAAGATGCGCCTGATGGGCTGGGTGCATGGGCTCTTTGCGGTGACGGCCATCGCCGACTGGGTGATGGACCGGCGCAATGCCAGTTTTGACCGCGAGTTCGCCAATACCGGGGAGGTGAAGCTCTCGGGCGGACAAATGTTCGCGGACATCTTCATCTCCATCGTGGGGTTCATCCTCAGCTTCATCGGCTGGCACGGTGCGGTATTTGGGCGGATGATCAAGGCGGCTGTCTCCCGTCAGCGTGAGCATTTGGCGGATGCGGCAGCGGTGCAGTACACGCGCTATCCGGAAGGACTGGCTGGCGCCTTCGAAAAAGTGCAGAAGTGGCCCGACGGGGCCAAGGTGGTCTGCCCGCATGCGGAAGAGGCGAGTCACATGTTCTTTGCTGATGCGTTGCAGGGCGATCAGTTTTTCCTCTTTCTCTCCACGCATCCGCCGATCGGTGAACGGATCAACCGAGTCCGTAACATGATGGGGCGGGCCCCATCTCATGCGGAGATCGCGAAAAAAGAGACGGAGGCCATGCGGTTGGAGGAGGGCAAACAGCCAGCACCCAAGCCCAAGGCCAAAGACAGCATCACGGTGCAACGTCCGCCCATCTTGCAGCAAATGAGCACGGACCTGCCACTGCCGCCGGTTGTCACGTCCGCCTCGGAAGCTCTAGCCCAGGTCGGTATGCCGATGGCGGAGCATCTGGTGTTTGCGACGAAGCTGCTCGAATCTTTGCCGGAGGAATTGAAATCCGCAGCGCATGATACGGAGCGGGCCAAGGCGCTGATGTTCGCCTTGTTACTGTCCTCGGACCCAAGCGTGCGCACGCTGCAACTCGAGGGGGTGAAACAGGCGGAGAATGAAACGGCAGTCACGCAGACAACACAGCTGCATGAACTGGTCGCCAAGCTGCCCGCTCATGCCCGTATCCCGCTGGTGGAATTGGCCTTGCCCGCTTTGCGCGGCATGAGTGCCGAGGCGTATCGCACTTTTGACCAGTTGATCCGCAAACTGGTGATGGCAGATCAGGAATTGGATGTGTTCGAGTTCGCACTGCAGCACATCTTGCGACGTCACTTGGGTGCACATTTTCTTGGCAAGCCTTCGACAGAAATCCGTTATCATACGGTGAAGGCTTTGGCCGGGGATGTCTCTGTGCTGCTCTCAGCTCTAGCCAGCGTGGGACAACTTGCGTGGCGGCAGGAAGCGTTCGATAAAGGTGTGAAGAGCATCAACTCCACGCAGTTCACCTTACGTTTGTTGCCCGCAGATCAGTGTTCCCTGAATACGCTCGAAGCGGCATTGAACAACATCCGTGAAGCAGGGCCGTCCGTGAAGCGCACCATCCTGCAGGCTGGCGTAGAAGTGGTAGCTGCGGATGATCAGATACATCCGGCCGAAGGCGAATTGCTGCGTGCCGTAGCGGATGCGCTGGATTGCCCGATGCCACCGCTGGTAAACGGGGCGCAATCCACCTAGTTTCTGTTCAATATTATGCGTCATATATCACTGGTTTGCGCATGGCTGGGAATAGTAGTCTCTCTGGATGCAGGCGAACCCTGCCGCATCGAGGTGGTAGAAACAGGGACGGGCTGGCCGGTGCCGCTGGTGGAACTGCGTACGGTGCATCAGGTGCGGTTCATCTCGGATAATGCGGGGGTAGTGGCCTTCGATTTGCCAGAATTGATGGGTAAGGAGACGTGGTTGCACGTCAGCAGTCATGGGTATGAGGCAAAGAAGGATGTTTTTGGTTTTCGCGGAGTACGCATCACGCCGCAGCCGGGCAAGACAGTGAAGGTGGAGGTGGAACGGGTGAATATCGCGAAGCGATTGGGGCGGTTGACGGGTGCGGGCCTTTTTGCGGAGAGCCAGAAGACGGGCAAGGACCTCGACTGGCAGGAATCTGGCATGGTGGGGAGCGACAGCGTGCAGAACGCGGTGTATCAGGGAAAAATGTTTTGGGCGTGGGGCGACACTTCGATGGCGAATTATCCGCTGGGCATCTATGACATGAGCAGCGCCACCACGGCGATCCAACCGTTGAAATCATTCGAGCCGCCGTTGAAGCTGAAATTAGATTATTTCCGTGATGATAAGGGACGAGTGCGTGGTGTAGCGAAGATGCCGGGTAGCGGGCCGACGTGGGTGAGTTCGTATGTGGCATTGCCGGACAAGACGGGTAAGCAACGGTTGGTGGGCAATTACGTGAAGATTAAGGGACATCTGGAGGCTTACGAAGCGGGCTTGTGTGTGTGGAATGACGAGAAACAGAGCTTCGATCAGCTCAAGGTGTTGTGGACCAAATCCGCTGCGCAACCGACGCAACCGGCCATGCCCAATGGGCATCCGGCTTTCGTGAAAGATGCGCAGGGGAAGGAGTGGGTTTACTTCGGCGATCCGTTGCCGAAGGTGCGTTGTCTCGCGACGTTTGAGGCGTGGCAAGATCCTTCGGCCTGGGAGGTTTTGAAACCGCAGGAGAGTTTTGCTTCGGCAGCGGATGGCAAGGCGGTGAAGCCGCATACGGGGTCCATCGCATGGAACAGTTTCCGCAAGCGGTGGGTGACGGTGTTCATGGAGGCTTTTGGCAAGCCTTCGGCGTTTGGCGAGTTATGGTATGCGGAAGCAGATGCGCCGACGGGTCCGTGGGGCAAGGCGGTGAAGGTGCTGACGCATGATCACTACACGTTTTACAATCCACGTTTGCATCCGGAATTCACGCCGGAGGGTTCGCCCATCCTGATCTTCGAGGGGACCTACACGAAGGAGTTCAGTGACGGCAAGGAGTTCACGCCGCGCTACGACTACAATCAGATGATCTACCGGCTGGATCTAGATGATCCGAAATTGAAGGCGGCACAGGAGAAGTAGTTGAACTAAGGGCGACAGACTTCTTCCAATCGTCGGTATGTTTTGACGATTTCGGATTCAAGCAGTGGCGTGGCATCCAAGCGTTCGCGAAGCTGTGCCGGTGTCAGCAGCTTTTGGGTGATTAAATGCCGACACAATTCCAGATCCTTTGAGCGGCCGATCGAAAGTTTGACCACAGCCAGATCTGCGGTCGATAACGCGAAGTTTTCACCAGAAGAGCCCACTTTGACCAAGCGCGCATTCCAGCCGGGTGGTAATGTTTCAGTTATCTCAGGTCGCAAGATGTCGGCGAAATAACCGGTCCGCCCGGCAAACAAGCTGCCTTCGCCAACGGCTTCATGCAGCATGGAAGCAATGCTTTCGTCAGCCGGTTCCAGTAACAGGTCGGCATCGTAGGAAACCTCAAGGGGTTGGCCGGTTTCGCCGAGATGTGGAAAAGAGGCGAGGAGGGAGCTGGAACCCAAGACTACGATCCGCTCACAATGGCTGAGCGCCCGGGTAGCCTCCAATAAATGAATCAATGCCGGTAGCCGCATAGCTCTCGTGCGTGCCGTCTTTCTTCCCGGGTCAGGACGCCAGCAAAGGGATGAAAATCCCGCAGGCGTTGGTTCTCCTCATCCGTGCCCGCCAGTGTAGACAGAAGTTGTTGGCGGCCCGATTCGCTGGTTTGAGCGGAAAGGATCAGACGCTCCCAAGTGTCCAACCGGTGAGGTGCGCTCTGTCCCTGTTGACGCCAGCGAATGATGTTCTGCCGGGCAATCTCCAGAACTTCCGGATGCTGCCCGATTTTCTCGATCACAATTTCCCAGAACGGTCGCAGGATTTCAGGGCTGCTGACGGGTGCCGACATGGCAGCAGTATGCTTCCAGCCGGTACAAACTCAAGCATGGGAAATTAAGAGGCAGATTTTTTAGGGAAGTGTCTCCTGACATAGGATTGTCAGTGGTCTGCGATAGCCTGGGTTTGTTCGATAAAAACAAACAATCAACGATACAAACTATCATGAATAAGAATGCGGTTAACTGGTTCGAGCTTTTCGTGGCGGATTACGCGCGGGCGAAGCGTTTCTATGAGGCCATCCTCAAGGTGAGCATGCAGGAATACAACTTCAGCGGGTCTCGGATGGCGGTGTTCCCGTATGACAGCAAGGAGGGGATCGGCGGTGCCTTAACCGAGATGGCGGGCTGCTCTCCTGGCGGGGGCGGGACGCTCATCTATCTGAATGTGGAAGGGGATCTGGATGGGGTGCTGGATCGGGCGGCCAAGTGCGGAGGGACGATCATCAAGCCACGCACTGGTATCGGTGAGCATGGGTTCGTCGGGATCATCAAGGATTCTGAGGGGAATGTGGTGGGGCTGCACTCGATGAAGTGATGTCTATCCGATGAAGGGGACGTCGACGCGTCAAGCCGCGTCGGGGTGAAAGCTGAGGCAAGCCTCAGCACTCCAAAGGGCCGTCTTGCTCAGGCAGGGCGGCTTTGTTTTTTGGGCTTGGGGAGAATGGTGGGCGGGGGAGGTGGTTGCAGCATGACCTTGGTGCCTTTTTCCCAGGTCAGGCCCCAGTCGCGCATGGCGGCGAGGATGGGGCGGAGGGATTCGCCTTTGGTGGTCAGTTGATAGGCACGGTGTTTCGAGCCATCGGGCGGCGTGATCTGGGTGATGATGCCGTGGGTTTGCAGGCGCTCGAGGCGGTCGCTGAGGATGTTCGTGGGAATCCCTTCCGGGGAGGCGGTGAAATCTTTGAAGCGGGAGCGGCCCAAGACGAGGTCGCGGATGACGAGGAGCGTCCAGCGGTCGCCAAAGATATCGAGACTGCAGGCGACCGGGCAGGGGGAACGGCGTTCGGTCCCGGTTGAGGCGTTTTTTTTGGCTGCCATAATTTCATGCCCACCCTAGCAGTTTATTTTACTTGCAATCAACAAGTAAGTTACTTTTAAATTGCAAGTAATATGAATTCGGTCATTGAAGCTGAACCCAAGTTGGAGGCTCCCGGAGCGGGATTGCCTTATCCGGAACTGCTCGCGGCGCGGCTGTTGTTCCATGGCAAGAGGGTGTTGGCATCGCGAGAATCGGCGCAGGCGCTTTTCGAGGGGCAGCGGCAGGCGGTGGTGCGCTTGGCGCGTGGTTGTAGCGCCGAGCAGGGGAGCCAGCGTGTTTTGATCAAGCGGCTGCGCGGGTTGGAAGACAGCAGCCGCTATTGGTCGGTATATATGACGCTGGATCATCTGCGGATCGTGAACTTTGGCTGCATGGAGGCTATACGATCGCTCTCGCGCGGAGAGGTGCCAGTGCGAACAGCCAGCACGGCGGCGGTGAAGCCTTCGCCCGAGGTGGATGCGGGGATCATCGAGAAGTTTGAGCAGGGTTGTGATCTGTTCTCGAAGACGGTGGCGGGAGTCGCGGATCTGAAGACATCGGCTCGTTATGCGCATCCGTGGTTCGGTCCGCTAGATGCGGCGGGGTGGCATTTCATGGCGGGTTTCCACATGCAACTGCATCGGCGACAGATTAAGGCGATCATTGCGGGTCTGTCTTAAAACTAGATCAACATGGACAAGCTAAAACGGGCACCCCTCACCCCGGCCCTCTCCCTTCCGAGGGGCGAGGGTGATAGCTGTGATGTTCATTTCACCACTATAATTCATGGAAAGCCTAATCAATAGAGAGTTTATGAAACAAGAACGGGCAGTTATTTTGGTGGCGGTGACGGTGGTGTTCATGGTGGCGCTGGATTCGACGGTGGTGATCGCGGCATTTCCGGCATTGCGGGCGCATTTTGCTACGGCTTCGACGGCGGAGCTTTCGTGGGTGTTGAATGCTTACACGATTGTATATGCGGCGCTGCTTATTCCGATGGGGCAGTGGGCGGATCGGGCGGGACGCGCGTGGGTATTTCAATCAGGGCTCGCCGTGTTCACGCTTGCTTCGGCGGGAGCGGCATTTGCACCGGATGCGAAGTTACTGATCGTCACGCGCATTCTTCAGGCGATCGGGGCGGCGGCGGTCACGCCGGCTTCGCTGGCGCTTTTGCTGGAGGGACGGTCGCTGGAGGAACGCAGGAAAGTGGTGAGCGCGTGGACGGCGGTGGGAGCACTGGCGGTGGCGTTGGGGCCTTCCATGGGGGCGGTGGTGCTGACCCTGGCGGGCTGGCAGTGGATTTTTCTGATCAATGTGCCGGTGGGAATCTGGGCGGCGTGGCAGGCGTGGAAGTCTTTGCCGAAATCGAATCCAACCATGGATACGGCAGCTCCGGATATTGCGGGGAGTGTGCTGCTGATGGCGGCGGTGGGGGTGCTGGCGTGCGGGATCGCGCACTTCGGAGAGAAGAGCGGGACGGCGCAGTCGATGATGGCATCACTCGGTTTCGGCAGTGTTTTGCTGACGGCGTTTGTGGTGCGGGAACGGAATGGCGGAAGGGTGACGCCGTGGCCGGAGGTGTTCGCGAATGTGGCGGTGCGCTGGGCGAATGCAGGGACGTTCCTGCTCGGCGCGGCGATGAGCCTGATGTTTCTTTCGTTCTA
This sequence comes from uncultured Verrucomicrobiota bacterium, assembly GCA_964589735.1. GTDB lineage: Bacteria > Verrucomicrobiota > Verrucomicrobiia > Limisphaerales > JAEYXS01 > JAEYXS01. The sequence goes on from CAZPUL010000030.1 coordinate 56,142, forward strand.
TCTGTTCATGACGAGCATCTGGGGTTACTCGCCTTTACGCGCGGGGTTGGCGGCGACAGCGGGACCGTTGGGCGTGATCGTGGTCATCGCGGTCACTTCACGATTGATGGCCGGGAAGGATTCAAAGGTGCTATTGCGAGTGGGTGGAATCGTGTTTGCGGTGAGCAATCTGTGGTTCACCACGCAGCTTAGTGGCGCGGCGGATTACTTGCATATCTGGTTGCCGGGTCAACTGGTCGGCGCAATCGGTATCGGGCTGATGTTGCCGGGATTTGCGGCGGCGGCAGTCACGGGGTTACCACCGGCGAGATTGGGCGTGGGGAATGCGGTGAATGCGACGCTGCGACAATTGGGTGGTGCGGTGGGGGCGGCGATCGGAGTGGCGCTGGTGGGTCCGGTGGGTTCTGGGATG
>CAZPUL010000031.1:0-56078 GCA_964589735.1 uncultured Verrucomicrobiota bacterium
AGCATCGCCTACGACAACTACCGCCCCGTCAGCGTGCCGACCACTTGCGATGGCCTGACCGTCCTCGATTTCCTCTGCACCATTCTCGATCACATCCCCCGTGAGGAATGGCTGGGCGCGCTCTCCCAAGGACGCATCCTGAACCACCTGCGCCTGCCCGTTACGGCAGAGCACATCGTTCGCACCGGTGAGCGCTACCTGCACCTGCTCCCCGCCATCACGGAACCGGACGTGAATGCCGACATCCGCATCCTGCATGAGGATGAAGCCATCATCGTGGTGGAGAAGCCCGCGCCCCTGCCCTTGCACCCCAGCGGTCGCTACAATCGCAACACGCTGCAATCCATCCTGCACACCGTCTATCATCCGCAGAAGCCACGCCCCGGCCATCGCCTGGATGCCAACACGAGCGGCGTAGTCGTCTTCACCCGCACCCGTCATTTCGCTGGAAAACTTCAGCCGCAATTCGCCCGTGGTGAAGTGGAAAAGATCTACCTCGTCAAAGCCCTCGGCCATCCCGCAGCAGACTCCTTCTACTGCGATGCCCCCATCAGTACCGAGCCCGGTGAAGTCGGCAATCGCGAAGTGGATGAAGCTAACGGCCTGCCCTCGCGCACGGAGTTCAAAACCCTCGCCCGCCTCGCCGATGGCACCTCACTGCTGGAAGCCCGCCCCTTGACTGGCCGCACCAATCAGATCCGTGTCCATCTCTGGGAACTCGGCTTCCCCATCTGCGGCGATCAAGTCTATCTCCCCGGCAAGAAACTCGGCGATGTCCAAACCATCACCATCGAAGATCAGCCGCTCTGCCTCCATGCGTGGAAGATCAACTTCAAACATCCACTCCTCCACCAGCGCGTCACGTACGAGACCGCCAAGCCCGCTTGGGCTTAGTCCTTTGGAGTGCTGTGGCTTGCCACAGCTTTAGCACCAAGGCGGCTTGGCGCCTCGTCTCCTTCATCGCTGCTGCTCCCGCATCCTCGGTATCAAGGAACCCCGGCTGGGCGCATTCGTCCCCTTCTCCTTAGGTTTCTCGTCTTTCTTTTTATCTTCCTTGAAAGCCCCTCGCAGGAACCAGTGTTTCCGCAGTCCCTGCAGCATGAAATCCGCATTCGTCACCGTGGAGGAAATCTCCGAAAGGATGTTCGTGTTCGCCTGCACCTGCGCGTTCAGATTGCTGGTGATGGAGGCCAGATGCGTCAGCGAAACATTCAGGTTGGAGACCAGCAGCGCCACATGATCGTTCGCATTCGTCACGATCTGGTTCACTGAGCCCACCGTTCCATTCGCCGTCACCAGCGTCTTGTCCAGTTGCGTCAGGACGACATTGGCGTTCGTCAGCGTGTTCTTGGTCGCCGTGATCGTCAGCTCCAGTTCGCTGCTGATATTCGTCGGAATAAGCCACTCGCCCAAAGAACCTTTCGGATTCTTCAGATTCTCGGAGATGAACACGATGTTCGAAGCCACGGGACGGATATCCACGATGATATGGTTCGCGTTCGACATGGCCGCACTGCTGCTGTTCAACGTGGCGGCGAGCTGGTTGGTCAGTCCCAAGATATTCGGCAAAGCAGCCTCCACTTGTTTCGCCAATTTCTCCAGGCGGTCATTGATGGCCGGAGCTTCCTCCGCAGGCAGCCAATACGTAGAATCCATTTTCTTCGGCACGTAGCCCCCTTTCCCGCCTTCCGCTTTCGGATCCCAGACGTCCGTGGCCACGGTCTTGACGCGTTGCCCGAAAAACCAGTTGGTGACGAGCTTTTCCTTATAGGTCGCCTTGCCGCCGGTACCCTTGGTGACCTCGATGAACCGGTTGCCCAAGAAACCATCGGCCGCCACTTTCGCTACCGATCCCGTGGTCCACAAGTAACCAAAATGCGGCTCCTTCACCTCGAATTCCACATAGACATTGTAAAAGTAATCATCCGGTGGCTGCGCCCTGATGGCTGTGATCTCTCCCACGTCAAATCCCATCATCCGGACCTGGTCGCCTTCCTTCAGACCCGCCGCCGAATTCACGAAAGTGAAATACTTCACCTTGGTCTTGAACCAGCCTCGCTTCTCCGCCGTGCTCCGGAAATAGAAGCCAAAACCGGCCAGCAGGATCAGCGTGGCCAGCGCCACGAACAATCCCACCGTCCATTCGAGCCGGCTCAAACGGGTGCGCAATCGCGGTGTCAAATCCTGCAACGCCATAATATTGTTCCATCAATCAATTTTCTCGCAGCACATCACGCAGCAGCGGGTCTTCACTGGCGTGCAATTCAGACATGCCACCGATCCGCCGCCAGGTGGCCTCATGCAACAGGGCAAACTGCCGGTCCGCCGCCACCCAGGGCGACAGATGATTCGTCACGACCACGATGGTCATGGGTTTGCCGCCCACGACCGGGTGCCCGCGCCAGAGTGCATTGACGGTTTCCTGCCACCAATCCCGCTCACTGAAATCCACACCTGCCAGCGGATTGTCGAGCAAAAGCAATTCCGGCGACATCGCCAGTGCCCGCGCCAGACTCGCCCGTTGCCGGTCAGTCCGGGTCAACGCCCCGGGCAATTGCCCGGCCATGCTCTCGATCCCCGCGAACTTCAACAGTTCATCCACCCGTTCCTGGGCCTCTTCCACCCGGCAGTCCCGATGATAGCACACCGGTAGCGCGATGTTCTCCGCGACCGTCAGTTTATGCAACAGACGGGCCCCGGCTTCAAAGACCAGCCCCACCCGCAGACGCTGCTTCATCAAGTTCGCCTCGCCCACCGCCCAAGGATCCGCTCCGAACACCTCGATCTGGCCGCACAACGGCTTCTGCAACATGGCCAGCGAGGCCAGCAACGTGCTCTTGCCACTGCGATGCATCCCGCCCACCACCCAGAACTCGCCCCTGTTCACCTGCAGTTCCACGCCTTTCAGTAACGGACCCTCCCCCCGGCCTTCCAAGCCCAGATCCGCAGCCTGCAATTTCAAGCAAGCTACTGCCGCATTCTGTGGTTTGGTCTCAGCCATGATCTACACGAGCAAAAACAGGGTGATGAAGATGGCATCCACCAGGACACAACCGATCGTGCCGGACACCACCGCCCGGGAAGTCGCCTGGGCCACCTGCTCCAGCCTTAACGGTTGGGCCAGGCCCTGATAGCAGGTGACCACCGCGATGATCGCTCCGAAAGAAACTGTCTTGAGCGCCACCAAAACAAAATCCTGCCAGGTGAGCGCCGAAGCAATCTGTTCCGCATAAGCCGCCGGTGTCAGCGGCACATTCTGCACCAGGATAAACGCATAGCCGCTGAGCAGCGCGACCAGGATGAGATAGATCGTCAGTGCAAAAATCGCCACCGCCTGCCCGATGACCCGTGGCACGACCAGCAAATGGATCGGATCGATAGCCAACGCTTCCAGCGCCTCGATCTCACCGGTAGCGCGGGACATGCCCAGTTCAATGACTGTGGTAGTACCGATGCGGGCCAGCACAATCAGTGCGGTGGTCAGCGGCCCCAGTTCACGGACTACCACCGCGACCATCACCGGTCCGGTAAATTCTTGTGCCCCCACCCGGGTCAGCAAAGCCACTGTCTGACCAACAATGACGAAACCCAAAGCCACCCCAAGGAAAGCGATCATCGGCAGCAGGCGCAATCCGGATTCATAGATCTGGGCACGTATCAGCGGACGGATGACGGCCTTCGATGATCCGAATTTGGACAATGTGGTGCCGAGGGTGATGAGAGCGAACGCACCCACTCCCCGGCCAGTTTCGACGAGTCCCAAGATGGCGCGGCCGACCAGATCTAAATAAACCCGAAGCATCCGGCCGGGCAGCCGGAATAGGGAATTTCGTTCTGGTGCCGTTGCTGGAGTCTGGGCCACGGCAGCAAGGTACGGGAGGAGGTTGCAGGCGTCAAAAAAAACCGCGCCTTATTCCTTGCCGATCTGGATGCCGCCGATCTGCACCGAGCCGTCACCCGGCACAAGGATGAGCACTTCACCCGCAAAATCTTTGGCCGGCGAGACAGGCAATTTGAACTCCTGCCACTTGTCCGTTGGGCGCACCTGCAAATCAAAGACCCGCTCACTGGGGTCGAGGAAAGAACGCGCCGAAAGCAAGAAGGCCGTATTTTTATCGGATTTAGCCCAAATGCGTACTGTCTGCTTCTCCCGGTTGCGGACCACAAAACGTGGCCCGGCCAACTGGCTTTGCACCGTCAGACTGCCCGTTGTCTTGATGCCCAAGGCAGTTGCTCCCGGAGTCGGTCCTTCAGTCAGTTTGGCATACTCCACCGACATTGCCAGTGCACGATTCCGGTCCACCCAGCCTTTCGGCAGCCAGCCATGCGAAGCATTGTTGTCCCGGTTGCGCAGATTGATCTCGGCTCCATCGCCGCCGATGGCCGCCATCGCCCGCGCGTCAAGCCCCATGGCCTTGTTCATCAACTCATATGCCGGTTCGAACTGGTTGGCCGCCTGCAATACCCCTGCGCGCAACCAGAGCACCTCAGGATTTTGCGGCTCATAACGCAATGCCAGCCTGGTGAAATAATCCGCCGCCGCCGGATCCTTCAATGACCGGCCATGCCGTGCCAGCGCCAAACCATGGTTGGGCTGGATAAGCAGGACATTGTCGATGGCGGCATCATCCGCAGCCAGCCGCTGGGCCAGATAATCCTTCGTGTTCAACTGGGTGAACGCCATCACCGTGCGGTCCACAGGGTCTTTCAGATACCATTTGGCCCAAGTGGCATAAAGATTATCAGCGGGAGCCGCGTCGATCGCTTGCCTCACGGCCGCCAGATTGGTCCATGAATCAGGCAGCGCATTGGCACCACCTTCTTCACCAAGTTGATAACCGGCCACACCTTCGGTGAGACTGCGGAACCAGTCTGGGACCGTCCCCGGCAACGCCACCAGCCACAGCCGGGCAGTCTTGTCTTCTGAAGCGGTGACGATGAAGCGTCCATCACTGCTGAAGTTGGCATCACGAACAAGCCCATCGTGGCGTAATGGCTCGGTCACCGGTTTCCAGCTCGCCGTATCCCAGATCATGGCGGCATTGGATTTTGAAACGGTCACCAGGAACGAACCGTTGGCACTAAAGCTCACGGCGCGCACTTCAGCATCATGCCGCAGCGGTTCAGCCGCCGCTTTTCCGGCATCAGCCGTCCAGACGCGGGCCGTCTTGTCCTCCGAGACACTGACCACAAATCGCTGGTTGGAACTGAAAGCCACGGCATTGACGGCCGCATCATGCCGTAATTCCGGGGTTAACGGTTCACCGCTGGCCGTCAGCCAGACCCGGGCGGTCTTGTCATCCGAGGCGGTGGCGACCATACGGCCATCGGGACTGAATATGGCGGAACGCAATTCGCCTTTGTGCGCGAACACGGGACCGAGCGCCTGACCGCTGGCCGCATTCCAGACTTTGGCCGTCTTGTCTGCGGAGGCCGTCAACACCGTTTTCCCGTCGGCACTGAAAGAAGCCATCCGGACAGCACGATCATGCTTCATGGCTTCCCCGATCTGCTTCCCATCCGCTGTGTTCCACAATTTCGCCGTGCCGTCTTCAGAGGCCGTCAGCAAGACCGAACCATCCTGCCGGAAAGCCACGGTATTCACCTGCCGGTCATGCATCACTGGCTGGCCTACCACTTCGCCGGTATCCGTCTTCCAAACACGACCATAACGGTCCGCCGCCGTAGCTACATAACGGCCATCGGCGCTGAAGATCGCCATGGTGACACGGTAATCATGCTTCAACGGACTGCCCACCAACTGGCCCGTGGCGACATCCCACACCCGCACCGTACGGTCATCCGCCACGGTCAGAACCCGGTCACCCGCACGGTTGAAGACTGCTTGCGTAAGCTGCGTGTCGTGATTAAGCGCCAAAGACAAGGGACGCCGTTCCACGGCGCTCCAGACGCGTGTCATCCCGCCCGCTCCGTCGGCACAACCTGCGCTGATCCAGAGACCGTCCGGGCTGAAATCCACCCATTTCACATCACCCGCCAGCTCCATGGGCTCACTCAAGGGCAAACCGGTTTTCAGATCCCAAAGTCTCGCCGTCCGATCTGCTGAGGCAGTGGCCAAGACCCGCACATTCGGGCTGATGGCGATCATGTTGATGGCTGCACCATGCCGGATCGTCTGGCCTATCTGTTTACCCGTGGGCACTTCCCAGACTTTCGCCGTCCCGTCACTGGAACAAGTCACCACGTGCCGGCCATCCTGGGTGAACTTCACCTGATTCACCCAGTCATCATGCTTCAAGATCTGCGGTGCCGCATTGGTGCTGCCCATCCCCCAGATCTTGGCCGTCTTGTCACCCGAAGCCGTCGCTACAAATTTTGCATCCGGACTGAAGGAAGCGTAATAGACACCACCATCGTGCGTCAGCGGCTGGCCCGTCGGCTGACCGGTGGCGGCATCCCATACCTGCGCCGTGCTGTCCGAGGTCGTCAACGCCAGCTTGCCGTCGTGACTCAAGGTCGCCCAGCGCACCGAACCCGTCTGTTTCAAAGCTTCCGTAATTGGTTGGCCGGTAGCGGCATTCCAGACCCGGGCACTCTTGTCATGCGAGGCAGTGATGACCGATTTGCCATCCGCACTGAAACTGGCAGCATACACCCAATCCCCGTGCTTCATCGGCGCACCTTGCTTCTGACCCGTGGCCGCTTTCCAAAGCTGGGCCGAGCCATCGTCCGAAGCGGTCACGATCAACTCCCCATCCGGACTGAACTGGGCGTACCGAATATCCTTGCTCGAGGACAGCGTCAGCTTCTTGGTCAAAGCTTTCTCACCCGTCTCCCACAGCACCGCCTCTTTGCCTGATACGGTCAGCAATGTCTTGGCATCCGGGCTGAACCTCGTCATCACCACAGGAGCCTCATGCTTTACCGCCGCGTAACGTGGCAAAGGCCAGTTGCGATTGGCCAACAAAGAAAGGATTCTTGCCTGAGCCGAGGCATTGTCGGCCGCACGGGCCAAAGAAGTGGACAGATACGCCATGCCTTGCGCCTGACGGTTATCACCGATCAACCGGCTGGCTTCCACGAAGTAAGAGACCGACAGCGCCTTGGAAACCTGGCGTTCGCTCTGTTCCGCCGCTGCTCGCGCGCGTTGCGCAGCGTTCGCCGCCTCCACGGCATCCTGCTTGGCCTTGTCCGCTGCCTCACGCTGTTTCTTTTCCTCAGCTCGGGCCAGTACCGCTTCCTTAAGACGTTCGTTGGCCAAATCGGCCGACTTCTCGGCCTCTTGACGGGCTTTTTCAGCAGCATCATTTGCCGCCACTGCTTTTTTGCGCTGCTCTTCCTCGCTCTTCAGCGCCACTTCAGCCTTCTTTTTTTCCTCTTCGGCGACGGCTCGGGCCACATCAGCTTTCTGCCGCTGAATGATGGCCTCTTCCCGCTGGCGCTCGGCCGATGCCCGCGCGCCCTCCGCTTCGCGCTTAGCCAAAATCGCCTGACCGGCCAGCACCAGAAAGCCGCACATGACCAGCATCACCACCACCATCGCCAGCTGCATCCGGCGATGACGGCGTTCCGCATCCCGCTGCTTCAGATCGCTGAAGTTCACGCCGAACATGCCAGCCAGAAGCTTCAGCTTCGCATTCTCCCGACCATCCTTGCCCCGGCGCGCATCCGCCGCGATCGGCTCCGTGCGTTCCTCGGTGATGCGTTTGTTGGCATCCACCTTGTAACGCACCGGCTCCGGAAAACATTCTTCCAGGCCCAGTTCCGGATGCTCGGAAGCATACGGTTCGCCATCAACGATAAGACACAATACACGGTCTTCCCGGCCGATGGATTTGAAGGACTTGATCTCCTCGTTCACCCAGCGGGAAGCCACGGCGCGGGGCGAGCAGACGACGATCAGGAAGCGCGATTGCATGAGCGCCTGGGTCAGTTTCTCGCCCAAATCGGCGGAACTCGGCAGCTCATCACGGTCACGGAAAATGGGGTATGCCCGCTTGGGTACGACACCCACCTTGGAGGTGCGGCCTACCAGAACCTTCGGCACACCATAGGTTTCCAGCGATTTGTGCAGCCAGTCCGCCCAATTCTGGTCGGCATGACTGTAGCTGATAAACGCCCAGTATTTATACTCTTCCTCTGGCGGGTGAGTGGACATGTTCAGCGTGAGCGCCCCTCAACTTGTACGAAATTAAGACCCTTCCCAAACAACGGTCGGGAATCGATCCCGAAACAGGCCGCTGGATTGGTAGAGCATGTGCGAATCACGGGTTCGTTAAATGCCAGTTTTGCCACCCATTGTCAAACAATGTCGCATCACTACCCGGCCAATTTCACCTGCTTGATGTGCTGAAAATCAGGACTTTGCATAAATTGAGCGCTTCTTTAAGCCATTCGGCCCTACTCTAAAAAAAAGACACCTCGCGGGCAGCAGCTCCCCACCCCATCACCACCAGATTTACCATCTGGCGAGTTCTTCCCGCAGCGCCTCCACCGGTAGCCCCACCACATTGGTCAAAGAACCGTCAATCGATTCCACTATCAATTCCCCATGTTCTTGGATGGCATAGGCTCCGGCTTTGTCCAAGGGATTGATCCGCCCCAAATAGTCTTGGACCTGTTTTCGTGTCAGCGGATGAAACTTCACCCGGGTGCTGACCGTGAAAAGCAGTTCCTTATGGTTTCTCAACTGCAAAAAGCACACCCCAGTCACCACTTCGTGTGTACGCCCTTGCAATTTTAGGAGCATCTCCTCTGCCTGCTTCTTGGTCTCGGGTTTGCCAAAGATCTGTGTTTCCAGTGCCACCTCGGTGTCCGCCCCGATCACCAAGGCATCGGGATGGTGTTTGGCCACCGTGCGCGCCTTGCGGTGCGCATTCAACTGGCAAACCTCATGCGGCGAGAAGTGCGCCGCATCACATTCCGGGGCAGCGGAGACCACCACCGTAAAATCAAGGTCCAGCAAGCGCATCAGCGAGGAACGCCGGGGGGAGCCGGAAGCCAGGATGATGGGTGGCAGTTTCTTTGCCTTCATGTGTACCCTTAACTTGTCACCGTTTCTAGCGTCTGCCTGAATTGAAGCAACTTCCGTGCAAAGACCTCATCTGAAAGCACAGGTTGCGCCCCGGCCGGAGAGACATCTTCCACCAATTCAATCCATGATTTGCACCCGCCATATTCCGGCCGGACCGGCAGTTCGATCCGCTGTGGCAGCTTGGATACGCGCACCGCCAATGCAAAGATTGCTTTTTGTTTACCCCAGTCGAAACGGTCCGCGATCACTTCCTCGCGCCAGATATGCTGCCCCTGCAACTGCCGGGCTGCTGCCAAAGATTCCAGCCGTTCCCAATGCACAACCTCCGCGCAATATTCCAGCCGCAAGACCTCGGGCGCGGGCAGGCCCGGGGCGATCTCATCAAAACGGCTTTGGGCACTCGCGATCACATTATCCCGCTGTTGATGAAAGAGCGTGGGCCAAAAAAGAAATCGCGGGTGCTCCACCTGAAACCCGCCCCGCCCTTCACTGATCCCGCCCTTGCGCAGCAGGATGATCTGTTCCCCCCGCCCCAAGGCATCCACCACGATGGCCCATTCTTTAAACGCGACGTTCATGCGCCAAATTTAGCCGTTCTTGGCTCAAAGGTCCAATGCTGGATTGGCCGGAGCTGGGCGGATCCTGCCACCCTCAGGCCCGTTCACAAACGACGACCGAACCCACCACCCGGTCATTGTCCCGCACCGGGAAAGCCCGGGCAACGACCTTGAACGAGGGTCCGCCATGCACCATCAAGGTTGCCGGCACCCCGGTTAAATCACGGCCTTCCTTCAAAGCCGTCACAAAAGGAGACACCTCACCGCCCGGCTCCGCCCGTACCACATTGGCCAATGGCTCACCGATCAGATCGTTCACCGTCATCCCGGACATCTTGGCCGCCGGCGAATTCACCCGGATGATGCGCCCCGTCCGACTGATAACAAAAATGGCATCGCCGATGGAATGCAAGATCTGCTCAAAATGCCGGAACTGCCGTTCCAAAATGGACTGCGACCATTTGCGTTCGAGGTTTTCCAAGGTCAGCGTGTCGTTGATCTTGATGATCTCCTCCGTGCGGGCGGTGACCTTTTCCTCAAGCTGCTCGTTCGCCAGCCGCATGGCGTCCGCGGCGAGCCTGCGAGATCTTAGATCATCCCGGATCAGCCAGAAGATCAGGGCGATCAACCCCACATTCACACCCGCCACCACATACACGGTCCAGCGCGTGGACTGGGCTGCCTGGAAGTTCTCGCGATCCCGCTGTTGCAACAGTTGCGCCTGTTCATCCTTAAACTTCACGACCAGCCGCTTGATCTCCCGCAGGGTCTGGTCCGCCGCATCCGAACTGATCAATTTCTTGGCCGCTTCAAAACCTTCGTCCTTCTGGGCGGCCACCACCTTGCGGGCGAACTCCACCCGTTTGCCCGCCAGACCTTCCAGTTCTGTCACCCTTTGCTGCTGTTGTTCATTACCCTTGGTCATGGACTTGGCCACCTCCAGATGTTCCACCATCTCCGAAAACGCCTCGCGATAACTCGCCTGGTCCCGCTCATCTCCGGAGAGCACGTAGTTGCGCAGGTTCGCTTCGGCCGTCTGCAAGGCGGTTTCGATGGCCACGGCTTCCAGGATGACCGCATGGGTGCTGTTCACCCAGTCGCTGCTGATCTCGGACTCGCGCGCGTTCTTCAGGGCGATCACCGCCACGAAAACCAGCAGCGCGGCCACCGTGCCGAACAGCGCCATCATTCTTTGCTCGATGTTGTCTTTCATCGTCAGGTTGGTTCAAAAGTCGATTATGATCTTCTTCTTATCCGGTGTGACCGGCCTCTTGTCTTCTTCTTTGTCCGCGTAGGCATCCGTCTTAGAGACTGTCTGCACCAATTCTTTCACTCCGTCGCGATACGTGAACTCGGAGACGGAAGTCCAGTTCGCCTCGAATGACCGCGCCACTTTTTGGGCGATCGCCCGCAGATCCGGGTCCGACTTTTCCGTACGGGACAGATAAACCCGGTTGTTGAAGTCCAAGTAAACCTTTTCCTCGGCCACGTAGCAAACCACATGTGTGAGCAGGCCCGGCATGCGGATGGACACCAGCCGGGTGGTGAAGCCGTGCTTACGGAGTACCCTATCTGCCAAAAGCGCGTAATCATCACAATCCCCATTCTTTGTCTCCAGAAAGACTTCGGGTGGCTGGATGTCTGCATGAAACTTGTATTCGAAATCCTTGAAATACCCGGCGAACTTGCGGGGCGTCATCTTCTCCGCGGTCAGCAATTCATCCAGCGTCACCGCCAGCAAAGTCAGCGGGAGACAGACGAGCAGCAAGACTCGCCATAACCAAGTCGGCCGGGCAAATGCCCCCCTCGCCAGCCGGGGCAATTTCTCCCGGAAGGCCATCCATTTCTGGTTTCGGTTTGATGGACTCACTATGGCGCGGTAATAGCGTGCCGTCTAATTAACCCACTTCACTCCACCTTGAAAGCAGCGAAATCACGCTTTTGGTGACCTGACAATATCCCAGCAAAGCCGCTTGCCTCCTTTCCCATGTATTCCCTATCTTGTCGCGAAGCTAATTCCATATGAATACAAACGTCCGCCTTCAGCTTTCCGTGATGATGTTCCTGCAATTCTTCATCTGGGGAGCCTGGTATGTCACCGGTCCAAACTATCTGAGCACCATCGGGTTTGGTGCCAGTGACTTCGGCTGGATGTATTCGGTCGGCCCCATCGCAGGCATGATCTCGCCATTCTTCGTAGGTATGATCGCCGACCGTTTTTTTGCCGCGCAACGGGTCCTGGCTGCCATGCATCTCTTGGGTGCCGCCTTCATGTTCCTGGCCACCACCCAGATGACTGCGGCCACGCCGAATCCCAACGTCATCAATGCCTGTTTCTTCGCCTACATGCTTACCTACTTCCCGACTCTGGCGCTGACGAACACGCTGGCCATGAAAAACATGAGCAACCCGGAGAAAGAATTCCCCGGCATCCGTGTTCTCGGCACTATCGGCTGGATTGCCGCCGGCTTAACTCTCACCGCATTGAAGTGGGACAACCAGATCAGCATGTTCTACCTTACGGCGGGTGCTTCACTGGCATTGGGCCTCTTTAGCTTTGTCCTGCCGCACACACCGCCAGCAGCTTCCACCGGCCCGATCTCGGCCCGGCAAATCCTTGGACTGGACGCCTTGGTGCTGCTGAAGAACAAATCCTATCTCATTTTCCTGGTCTCTTCGATGCTGATCTGTATCCCGCTCGCTTTCTATTACCAGATCACCAGCCGCGTGGTGGAGATGACCGGTCTGCCCGTGGGACGAACCATGTCCTACGGCCAGATGTCAGAAATCTTCTTCATGCTGGTGATGCCGCTTTTCTTTGTGCGCTTGGGTATCAAGTGGATGCTGGCTGTCGGCATGCTGGCCTGGGTCGCCCGCTACGCTTTGTTCTCACTGGGTGCCACGGATGAAGTCCGCTGGATGATTCTGGCAGGCGTGGTGATCCACGGCATCTGCTATGACTTCTTCTTCGTCACCGGCCAGATTTATACCGACCAGGTCGCGCCCAAAGAAATCCGCGGCCAGGCTCAAGGCCTCTTGGTGCTCTTCACTTTAGGTTTGGGCATGTTCATCGGCGCGCAAGTCGCCGGCAAGGTCGAGGCCCAACATACGCCGGATGCCTCCAAACAGTACGCCACGCAACTGGTCGCTGCCGGCAAAGCTCTGGATGAAGCCAAGGGCCAGTTGGCCACCGCCGATCCAGCCGCGAAAGCCCTGCTGGAGCCACAAATCGCCAAACTCGAGGAGGAAAAGCAGAATCTTCGCAAACAGGAGTTGAAAGCGATCGAGTGGAAACCACTTTGGGGCAAACCCGCTGCTTTTGCTGCCATCATCCTGGTGCTGTTCGTGATGCTGTTCCGCAATCCTCCTCCGGCAGCGAATGGTGGTGTGAAGCATTGAGCGTGGCTTTGCGTTCAGACGATCCACGGATATATTTGCTCTTATGACGCACTCATTGAACCGCCGCTCGTTTCTCAAACAATCCTCACTTGCCCTGGCCGGTTTGAGCCTCGGCAGCCTCGCTGGCTGCAAGACCGGCAGTATCTCCGCCAAGAAACCTTGGTTTGAGATCTCTTTGGCCGAATGGTCCCTGCACGTCGCCATCCTCACCAAACGGGAAATGACCAATCTCGATTTTCCGAAAGTTACCCGGCGCGAGTTCAAGCTGGGCGCGGTGGAATACGTGAACCAGATGTTCATGGACAAGGCCAAGGACACTGCCTACCTCACCGAACTGAAGAACATATGCGACGGTGAAGGCGTCCGCAGCGTGCTCATCATGTGCGACCGCGAAGGCAACCTAGGTGACTTTGATGTCAAGAAACGGGTGCTGGCAGTTGATAACCATCACAAATGGGCTGATGCCGCCAAATTCCTCGGCTGCCATTCCATCCGTGTGAACGCCGCTACCGGCAATATCGGTTCGTTTGATGAACAGCAAAAGCGGGCGGCTGATGGCTTGCACCGGCTCACCGAATACACCGCCAAGATCGGCATCAACACCATCGTAGAGAATCACGGCGGCCTTTCCTCCAATGGGGCCTGGCTGTCTGGTGTGATGAAGCTGGTGGGGCATCCCAACTGCGGCACCCTGCCCGACTTCGGCAACTTTTACATCGACCGGGTGAAGAACGAACAATACGACCGTTATCTGGGCGTGACGGAACTCATGCCCTTCGCCAAAGGCGTCAGCGCCAAGACCCACGACTTCGACGCGCAAGGCAACGAACGGCACACCGATTACCGTCGCATGCTCAAGATCGTGAAAGCCGCCAGCTATCGCGGGTATGTCGGCATCGAATACGAGGGCAAGGAAATCGGGGAATTTGAAGGCATCCACAAGACCATCGCCCTGCTGGAAAAGGTCCGCGCGGAACTGGCGTAAGCAGCCGCCAGCAGATCATTTTTCACAGGCGAGGCTCATCCCCGCCCACTTCATTTCTGGCGGACGAACTTCTGGAGCCGCTTGCCGATGATGTCGCCAGCATAGATGTTCCCTTGGGAATCCAGCGCCATGGTGTGCAACCAGTTCAATTCACCGGGCTGTTCCTTGCCATCCTCCGCTTTCGGTGCCGTCCAGAGCTGCAACAGTTTGCCTGCGGTATTAAACTTCATGAACACCTGATCTTTCGGCGGACAACCCAAGGGCGCGGTCGGATACTTCGGATCAAATCGCCACGGCATCGGGGAAGATCCGCAGATCCAGATCTCATCCTGAGCCGTCACCCAAAAGCTCCACGGCACAATGATGTTATCCCATGAGTCCAGCAGCTTTCCGTCACTGTTGAAGACTTGCACCCGCACATTGTTCCGGTCGGCCACGTAGATACGCCCCTTGGAATCTGTCGCGATCGCATGCGGTATGCTGAAGCGGGCTGGCTCCGTGCCCATGGTGCCCCAGGCCTTGATGAACTTGCCCTTCGCATCGAAATGCACGATGCGATTGTTCCCGTAACCATCGCTCACAAAGATGTCACCCTTGGGGCCGAAAGCGACGTCCGTCGGTTTGTTGAAATGCTGTGCATCCTCACCGGGCACACCATCTGTCCCCAAGGTCAAAAGCACTTTACCATCCGCGTCATGCTTCCGCACCGTATGCGTGCCGACGTCCACCAACCAGACATGACCGTCGCGATCCAGCTTGAGTCCGTGCGCCACAGTTTTGGGATTATCCCACCACCCTTTCAAGTAACGCCCGTCGGCAGCATAGACCTGCACAGCCGGATTCGTGCGCGTAAAGATCCACACGTTGTCCTTCGGATCAATGGCAATGGCCGACACCGCTGCCCAATGAATGCCAGGCGCCCGCTTTGGCCAGGCCGGGTCCACCACATACCAGGCAGCCAGATTCACCTGGGGATAAACGCTTGTGTTCGTCGAAGCTGAAGCGGGCGGCGGATTCTGAGCCTGCAAATCAACCAGTGACGCACAGACCAAGACGAAGAATAAAAACACTCGTGTCTTCATGGTTATGGAATAGGAACACGTTGAAACAACTTCCTCCTTCCGTAAACAAAAGAAAACCGCCCAAGGCCGAAACCTTGGGCGGTCCTGCAAATATATCTGGACCTTTATGCCGGTGCCGGGGCAGCGGAACCCAGTCCCGGGTCCAGCTTCGGTGGCGTGGACTTCGGCACTTCCGGCAGCGGAGTCACGGCCTGCGCACCAAAGGGCGGCTCACCGGGTCCGGGTGCCGGCGGCGGCGTGAACTTGCCAGTCTTCAAGATGTCCATCACCTGCGCCCCATCCAGAGTCTCATACTCCAGCAAGGCGTTCGCGATGATCTCCAGCTTGTCGCGATGCGATTCCAGCAGGCTCTTCGATTTGTTATACGCCTCGGTGATGATACGGCGCACCTCTTCGTCGATCTCCTGCGCCGTGCGTTCGCTGTAATCCTTGCGCGTCGCCATGTCGCGACCGATGAATACGTTCTCGTTGTCGTTGCCGTATTGCACCATGCCCAGCTTGTCACTCATGCCCCACTGGCAAACCATCGCCCGGGCGAGATTGGTGGCCTGGTTGATATCACCGGCGGCACCGCTGGAAATGTCACCCGAGATCATCTCTTCCGCGATGCGTCCTGCCATGGTCATGGTGATGATGTCCAGCATCTCCAGACGGCCATGGTTCAACTGGTCTTCCTTCGGCAAGGACCAAGTGGAGCCCAACGATTGCCCGCGCGGAATGATCGTCACTTTGTGCAACGGGTTCGCGTGCTCCAGCAGGACGTTCACCAGCGCATGACCAGCCTCATGCCAGGCGGTCAGCTTCTTGTTATCATCCGTCATGGCCAGGCTGCGGCGCTCACGGCCCCAACGGACCTTCACGCGCGCCTCCTCAAGATCGGCCATGGTCACGGCCTTCTTGCTGGCCCGCGCCGCCAACAAGGCAGCTTCGTTCAGCAGATTGGCCAAGTCGGCGCCAGAGTAACCTGGCGTAGCCCGGGCAATCACCGACAGATCGGCCAAGGGGTCCAACTTCACGTTCTTGGCATGCACCTTGAGAATCGCTTCACGCCCACGCACATCGGGCAGGTTCACCACGATCTGGCGGTCAAACCGGCCGGGGCGCAGCAAAGCGGGGTCCAGCACATCCGGACGGTTCGTCGCCGCGATGATGATGATACCTTCCTGCGTATCGAAACCGTCCATCTCCACGAGCAAGGCGTTCAACGTCTGCTCGCGCTCGTCGTTGCCCCCGCCAAATCCATGACCGCGACTGCGACCCACGGCATCAATTTCGTCGATGAAGATGAGGCAGGGCGTGCTCTTGCGCGCCTGCTCGAACATATCGCGCACTCGGCTGGCACCGACACCCACGAACATCTCCACAAAGTCCGAACCGCTGATGCTGAAGAACGAAGCATCGGCCTCGCCCGCGATGGCCTTCGCCAACAAGGTTTTGCCAGTACCGGGTGAACCGACCATCAAGATGCCCTTAGGGATACGTCCGCCCAACTTCTGGAATTTCTTCGGATCTTTCAGGAACTCGACCAACTCGGAGACTTCTTCCTTCGCCTCTTCCACACCGGCCACGTCCTTGAAGGTCGTCTTGTTTTTCTCCTTGCTCAGCATGCGCGCCTTGCTCTTGCCGAAGCTCATGGCGTTCTTGCCCGCATTCTTGATCTGGCGGAAGAGGAAGAAATAGACCAGCACCGCGATCAACAGAAACGGGAGCAAGGTGAGCATCAAGCCCATCATGAAGGTGTTCGGCTCCACGGTCTTGAACTTGCCGGACATGAGGATTCTTTCTTCCAGCGGCTCATTCAAGCGGGTCTTGATACGGAAACTCTTCTCCGCCTTGCCACCTGGGGCCGTTTTGTCCTCGACCGTGTATTTGCCCACGATCTCGCGCAGATCGGGCGACTGCGGGTGGTAGTTGATCTCGGCTGAGATGATCTTGTCCTGTTCCACCAGCTCCACAAACTGCGTATGCGAAAGCGGTTCAACCTTCGTCTGTCCCTTGCCCTGGATCAGGATAAGCGCCGGTATGATGCTGATGATCAGCAACCAATACAGCCACGTCTTGGGCGGGGCTTTGAAATCGCCGTTGCTTCCGCCCCGGCCGTTATCGAAATTCTTGTTATCGTCCGACATTTGTTAATTTTGGCACACAGTAGCATGCTGTCTGACACCTAGCAACCGGCCTTCTGCCAATACTTTGGATTACCCGGGAGGATTCACTGAGAACACTTACGGGGAACTCACTGCTTGCCACTGCCATTTCAACCTTTGCCGGGAAGCCTTGTCGAGTTTGAATTGCTCCCCGATCCGCTCGCCTTCCACCCAGAAAATGCGCCCATCCTCCGTCTCCGCAACCACCAACTGCCGCCGCCGCTCCATGGGCACCTTACGGTTCACGAACCAGTCCTGTAACTTTACCGGCTGCGGCATGCCCAAGGGCTGAAACCGGTCTCCAGCCTGCCAATGTCGCAGCTTGAAAACACGGCCAACCTTCTCCGCATCAAAGACTTCCAGACCATTAACCCGCTTTGGCTTCGTAAATCTTTTCGGGGCTTTGCTCCTTTCCCAAGTGATTCCCAAAGCAGCAAATTTTACCACCCCAAGTGCTTCCACCATTTCGCACTCCCGCTCGCCTTGGTGAAAAGCGGCATCTTGCGGAGCCCGCTGCTCCACCAACCCGCTGGGCTGGCGGCATAAAAAAGTTTCGGCATCCACCTGCACCCAAATGCCCGCTTGCCCCCGCAAGGCCTCCACCAAATCAAATGAGTCCTGTACCCCCAGCCCCCAAAGCTGCTGACGAATGACCTGACGCTGAACTGCCAAGTGCAGCCGCTCGAAAGATTTTCGCCGGTTACTTCCCAACCACCCAACCGCTTGTTGCTTTACCAAATCCGCCTCCGCTCCCACAACCTCCATGGTCCTTGACACGGCGGACATCGTCGCCCGTCCGAACTGACTCGTGATATAAGGGACCAGCTTGTTCCGGATGCGATTACGCTGGATCTCAGCATCTTGGTTCGTCGCATCCTCCCGATACGGCACCTGCTGCTGTTTCGCGTATTCCAGCAACTGCGCCTTCTCCAAATCCAGTAACGGCCGGACCAGCTTAAGCTCTTTCGCGCCCGGGAAATTCCCCAGCCATTCCATCCCCGCCAGCCCATCCCCTCCGCTCCCGCGAAAGAGCCGGATGAAAAACAGCTCCACCTGATCATCTGCATGATGCGCCAACACGACCTGCCCGCACTTCAACCGTTTCGCCGTCTTTCTCAGGAAATTCAGCCGCAACTCGCGAGCTGCCATCTCGATGGAAATTTTCTTCTCCTTCGCCAATGCCTTCACATCTCCCCTGCCCGCCTCAAATCGCAGCCCATGCTGTGCGCAATACTTCTGCACCAGCTTCTCGTCCAGCTCACTCGCCCGCCCGCGCAACTGATGATTGAAATGCGCCACCGCGATCATGAACCCATCCACCTCCGCCAACTGCCGCAATACATCGAGCAGCACCATCGAATCCACCCCGCCTGAAACTGCCACCATCACCGCATCGCCTTTCTTGATGAGGCCATGCGATCGCACATTCTTCCGCACTTTAGTGACCAGTGTATCCACGTCGGGGCAGTTAGCCCGCAATCCTCCTAGCTGTCAAAGTGTTGCTGGAGTGTTCCCTATGGCACACCCCAAAAATTTCCCGCCGGTGTAACCGGCCCGACCTAAGCTAACATCTTGTGCAATATCTCACCCTCCACATCCGTTAATCGGAAATCGCGTCCTTGGAAACGGAACGTCAGCTTCGTGTGCTCCAATCCCAGCAGATGCAAGATCGTCGCGTGCAGATCATGCACATGCGCTTTATCCTGCACCGCGTTGAAGCCCAGCTCATCCGTCTCGCCCAGCACGTAACCCTGCTTCACGCCGCCACCGGCGAACCACATCGTGAACGCATCGATATGATGATTACGCCCGGTCTTCTCGCGCACCTCACCCATCGGCGTGCGCCCAAATTCACCACCCCAGATGACCAGCGTGTCATCAAGCAAACCGCGCGCCTTCAAGTCCTTCACCAGCGCCGCGCCACCCTGATCCACTTCCTTCGTCACGCGCTCGAAATCTTCCTGCAAATTCTCGCCCGGACCACCGTGACTGTCCCAATTCGTGTGATAAAGCTGCACGAAACGCACACCCCGCTCCACCAGGCGCCGAGCCAGCAGGCAATTCCTGGCGAAGGACGGTTTGTACGGATCGATACCATACATGTCCAGCGTCGCCTTCGACTCTCCCGAGATGTCGATCAGTTCCGGCCCGCTTGTCTGCATGCGATACGCCATCTCATACGCCGAGATACGTGTCGCGATCTCATCATCGCCCGTCTCCACGAGCCGCTTAAGATTCATGTCGCGCACCGCATCGATGGTACGTCGTTGCCGCTCTGCGGAGATTCCCAGCGGACTGTTCAGATTCAGGATCGGCTCCCCTTGCCCACGCAAAGGCACACCCTGATACGTGCTCGGCAAAAACCCCGAAGCCCAATTCACCGAACCGCCACGCGGACCGCGCGGGCCCGATTGCAGCACCACAAAACCCGGCAGATCATTCGATTCACTGCCGATCCCATAAGTGACCCACGACCCCATGCTCGGCCGTCCGAAGATGCCCGAGCCTGTGTTCATGAAGAGCTTCGCCGGCGCGTGGTTGAAGAGATTCGTCGCGCAAGATTTCACCATCGTGATGTCGTCCACGATGCCCGCCGTGTACGGGAACGCATCGGACACCCACATGCCGCTCTTGCCATGCCGTTTGAACTCGCGCCGCGTGCCCAAAAGGTTCGTGCGATGGCTGCTGTCCATGAAAGCGAACCGCTTGCCCTCGATGAACGACTGCGGGATTGGTTGCCCGCTCAGATCGATCAGCTTCGGCTTGTAATCGAACAACTCGAGCTGCGATGGCCCCCCCGCCATGAAAAGAAAGATGACGTTCTTCGCCTTGGGTGTGAAATGCGGCTCCTTTGGCGCCAAAGGATTCTTCAGCTTCAATCCCTCGGCGAAAGCTTTCTGCCCACCAAGCAAACCCGCAAGGGCGATGGAGCCGAGCCCCATCCCGCACCGGCTGAAGAAATGCCGCCGGGTGATGTCGTGCAATGGATTTGTAGAAACAGGCTTCATCGCTTATTCACGGGTAATCGTTTCATCAAGGTTAAGCAGCACACGCGATACCGTCATCCACGCTGCGAACTGCACGGAATCATGCTTCGCTTTCGCACCGACCAATTCCTTCGCTTCATTCGGCGTCTGCGCAAATGCCGCCTTCTCCAACTTCAACAAGTCAGCCAGCCGCTGCCGCTCCACCATATCGGGGGCCCGCGATGTGCACAGCTTGAAGGCATACTCGATCTTCCCCGCGTCTTCCAGCGGACCATCCCGCATCACCCGCTCCGCCAGCGCCTGCGCCAGTTCATAATACGCCTGGTCATTCAGCAACGTCAGCGCTTGCAATGGCGTATTCGAACGCGGCCTCCGCGTGCAAGCACTGAAGCCATCCGGCGCATCAAACACCATCAGCGCCGGATTCGGCGTCGCCCGCCAAAAGAACGTATACATCCCGCGCCGATACCGGTCCTCACCTGTGCTGGGCACCCACTCGCGCTTCATCTGCCCCAACGACATCACCCCATCCGGCTGCGGTGGGAACACACTCGGTCCACCCACCTTGCGCGACAGCAATCCGCTCGCCGATAATGCTGAATCGCGTACCAGTTCCGCTTCCAGCCGCAGGCGATTCTGCCGCGCCAGCAGTTTGTTCGTCGGGTCCACCGTCTCCAGATCCTTGCGCACATTGGACGCCTGCCGATACGTCGCCGAGGTCGCGATGAGCTGGTGGATATGTTTCTGGCTCCAGCCATGCTCCATGAACTCCACCGCCAGCCAATCGAGCAATGCCTGGTTCTTCGGCAACGCGCCTTGCGAGCCGAAGTCATTCTCCGTCTCCACGATGCCGCTGCCGAAATACACCTGCCAGATGCGGTTCACCGCCACCCGCGCCGCGAGCGGATTCTGCTTGTCCACCAGCCACCGCGCGAAGTCCAGCCGGTTGGGCTTCTCCGCTTTAAGCGGATGCAACACTTTCAGCACACCCGGCGACATCTTGTCCGCTGGCCGCGTGAAATCGCCCTTGATGAACAAGAACGTATCGCGCGGTTCCTTGCGTTCCTGCATCACCAGCGTCGTCGTAACGCCCGGCGCGGCCTTCTTCAATCTCGCCACATCCGCCTGCTTCTTCTTGTAGCCCGCATCTTCCACCAGCATCGCTTCGGCCAGTAATTTCTTCTGCGCCGCCGTGCGTTTCTCGGCCGGCACCTCCAGCGCCTTCTGCACGTCCGCCTTCAGCTTCTTCCGCGCCGCCTCATCCAGGCTGGCTTCCCACTCCGCCAGCTTGCCTTCGGCCGCTTTCACTTGCGTGGCCAGCTCGGCATCTGCCTTCTTCACCTTCTCCCGATGTTCCGCGAGTTTCTTTTCTTCTTCTGGCGACGGCAGGTTCAGTGTCGGCTCATCCGCATTATTTAGGAACGCGAACAATTGGTAATACTCCTTGTGCGAGATCGGATCGAACTTGTGATCGTGACACTGCGCGCACGAAACCGTCAGCCCCAGGAACACCGTGCTCGTCGTCGCCACCCGGTCAAAGATGGACTCGATACGGAACTGTTCCTTGTCGATGCCGCCTTCCTGATTGATCTGGGTGTTGCGATGAAAGCCCGTCGCCACCTTCTGTTCCGGTGTCGCATTCGGCAGCATGTCGCCCGCGATCTGCTCGATGGTGAACTGGTCGAACGGCATGTCGCTGTTGTACGCGTTGATCACCCAGTCACGATACTTCCAGATCTGGCGGGGTGCATCGATGCTGTACCCGTTCGAATCCCCATATCGGGCTGCGTCGAGCCAATGCCTTGCCCAGCGCTCCCCGAAATGCGGTGAAGCCATCAGTTGCTTCACCCACTCCTCGTATGCCTGCCCGCTCGAGTTGCCCAGATACGCCTCGACCTCGTTCAACGTCGGCGGCAAACCCGTCAGGTCAAACGCCGCCCGCCGCATCAGCGTCACTTTCTCCGCTTCTGGCGAAGGTTTGATCCCCTTCTCTTCCAGCTTCGCGAGGATGAAGAAATCGATCGGGTTCTTGGCCCAGCCCTTGTCCTTCACCGCCGGGATCGCCGGACGTTGCGGCACTTGATACGCCCAATGCGCCTTGGCGGACGCATACATATCTTGAGGTGTATCGTTTGCTGGCGCCACCGCCCCTTCATCGATCCACTTCGCGATCGTGGCAATGTCCGCTTCTGCGAGCGGCGACATCTTCAACGGCATCTGTTTCAGTTCCGGCGCGATGCCGCGCACCGCCTGGATCATCCGGCTCTCACTGCTCTTGCCCGGCACGATGGCGGGTCCGTGCTTTCCCCCTTTGAGCGCGAATGCCACCGTATCCAGCCGCATCTCCGATTTTTGCTCTGCTGCCCCATGGCATTTGTAGCAATTCCTTGCAAGGATGGGTTTTACCTCCTTCACATAATCCACCGCTGCCTCGGCCGACATCACGCCCGCCGCCAGCAACACCAGACCAGCTATGAAGCCTTTATGAGCCATGTTCAGACAATCAGGTTTAATGCCCTCAATATAGCCAGAAACCGCGAAAGGAACATGCAAAATCCCGCCAACCAAATGTGCCATCCTGTCGCCCCTGTTTACCGCCTCCCGCTCTTCGCTGTTTCTCATTTTCCGTCCTTCCGCCTTCTTCATTTTCTGTCCCACTTCAACTTTTCTGCCACACACCTTACCAAGGGCACTAGGACAACCGCTGTCCTACCTCCCTTTTTCGAAAAATATTTTATAAATTCACAACTAACTCCACCCGAACAACTTGCATTAAAAATGACACCAGAATCTGAAAAAATCGCAAAAAAAATCCAACCAGCGTAAGTTACCTGCCGTCTCGCCCGGTACAAGCTTCATCCCTCTCGCTCACCTCGAAACCATGAGCGTAGAGGGATGAAAAACTTTGGCTACTTACGCCAGACTCACTTGAACATTTTGTTCTTCGGATCACCCCCGCTCAACACGTAGGCGGCGAGATCGAGGATTTCCTCTTCCTTGAGCATGTTCAGCAACCCCTCCGGCATCGGGGACACCTTGGCGTGCTCCATCTTCACCACCTGTTTGCGGTCCACGCCGATGCGCTGGTTCGGATCGGTCAGGTCGGTGTTCACCTGCACCGTGTCGCCGTTCAGGTTCACGATGATGCCGGAGATGGTCTCGCCATCGGCCTTGGTCAAGACCACCGGCACGAACTGCTCGTTGATCTCCTTGCTCGGATCGATGATCTGTTCCAGGAAATCGCGCGTATTATAGCGGCCACCCGCACCCGTGAGGTCCGGACCGGTCATCCCGCCTTCGTTGCCGAAGCGATGGCACGCAAAGCACGCACCCGCCCCGAACATCTTGCGCCCGTTCTCGAAGTTGCGGCCCTTGAGTTCTTTGCTTGCTAGCGCCGTCACATCTTTCATCGTCCATTCCTTCACCATGCTGCGCCCGGCAAACGCCTCCGCCAAGGCTTCCAGCGGCGATTTCTTCACCGGCTTCTTCGCCAGCAATTCGGCCAGTTCCATCTTCTCTGCCGGGCTCAAGGTCGCCTCGGAATCATTGCGGATGAATTCGATGAATTTCTCGAAGCTCGCTCCGCCACGATAATTCGCCGCGCGCAGGAACCAGTTGAATTGTTCTGTGCGCAGTTCTTTGGTCCAGCCCGTCTTCAGCATGCGCAGGGACCGTGCATACTCCATCTGCTCTTCCTGGCCGGGCGCCGCCTTGATCGCCGCCATGCCCTTCGCCGCGATGGTCGGTGACTGCACCGCCACCAGCGTCTCGCACAGCATCCAGTTCAGCGGGAAGTTCTCCGCCGGGAAAAGCGGGTCCAGCTTCGCGATGATGCGCTGCTTCGTGGCCGTGTCCGGTTGTCCGAAACGCACTAGACAGATTTCATACGTGCGGAGCATCGACAAGCGTTGCTCCTGGCTGAGCTTCTTCCAGTCGAGCTTGTCCAGCGCGCCATAGATCTTCGCCGCGATGGCCGCATCCACCGGCGGGTCCGTCGGTTTGCGATGCTGCGGGTCGATGCCCGTGATGCGCGCCAATCCCAGCAACGCCTCCACCTGCTTGCCCGTGTTCTTCTCGCTCAAGGCCTTGTCCGCCCACGCGGCATACGGCTGCCACTCCAGTGCCGTGCGGGCCGCCCAGCGCAGATACCGGTCGCTGCTGTCCAGGTGCGGCCACGCCGCCGTGATGGCCTTCGGGTCCGCCTTGCCATGATATGCTTCCAACGAATGCCGCACTGCCCGTGCCTTGGCGGCCGTCGCCTCCGCCTTGGCGGATACCGGTGCTGTGGATTCGTTGCCCTTATAAGTCACACGATAAAGCCCGGACTGCACCTTGCGCCCGCCGATGGCGAAATACATCGCCCCATCTCCCGGATGAATGATTGCATCTGTGAGCGGCAGCGGCGCGCCGGAGATGAATTCCTCCCTCGTGGCCGTATAGCTGGAACCATCCGGCTTCAGATGCACTGCGTAGAGCTTGCCCCAGCTCCAGTCGAGGATGTAGAGCGCGTCCTGATACTTCGCCGGGAACTTCGCGCCATAACCAAACGTCACGCCCGTCGGCGAGCCCGGCCCGATGTTCACCACCGCTCCCAGATTGTCCGGATACCACTCCGGCCGTTTGCCTGCGCCGTTGCGCCAGCCATATTCACTGCCGCTGGTCACGTGATTCACGCGTGTGGGCCGGTACCAAGGCGTGTTGAAGTCATACTCCATGTCCGCGTCATACGTGAACAGCTCACCATCCCGGTTGAACGCCCCGTCGAAGATATTGCGGTAACCCGAGGAGTAAGCCTCAAAATTTTTACCATCCAACGACACGCGGTAGATGATGCCACCCGGTCCCAGCACCTCGCGCATGAACCCGCGCCCATCCGGCATGCGTGGCAGCACATGGTCCTCACCCCACACCAGCGGGATACGGGAAGAATTGAACTGCGTCGGCTTCGTACCGTTGCCCGTGATGAGGAAGAGTGATTTGTTATCCGGTGCGGGCACGATGGCATGTACGCCATGATCGCCGCGCGCCTGCATCTCCCGCAGTAGCTCCACCTTGTCCAGCGTGTCGTCTCCCTTGGAGGACGTGATGCGGTAGAGCCCGCTCGGGATCTTGTTCTCGTAATCGTTCACCGCCGCATAAAGCCCGTTATTGAACCAAAGCAGACCGTTCACCGCCCGGATGGCCGCCGGGATCTTCTCAATGCTCGCGGCCTGTAAAGGCTGGCCCGGCGCGGGTGGCGCGAAACGATACAGCCCGCCGTATTGATCGCTCGCGATGATGCGCCCCTTCCCATCGGTGCAGAGGTTCACCCATGATCCTTCCTCCGCCGATGGCACCGAGTAAAGCAGCTCCACCTGAAAATCCTTCATCGCCTTGATGCGCGAGACCGGCGTGGCCTTGTTCTCATTCACCGCCGGCCCGGCCGTCTGGCGCGGCGCGGCCTTCTTGGCCTTCTCCTTCTGTTTGGATTCCGCCGCATTTTGGGCAGAGGCGGTCAACAGACCGAATGTCAGCGTCAGGGCAGCACACTTGAGCAAAATTTTCATAGGACTTGGGAATGATTAGAGCAGAAGTCCCGCCGAGTGCAAACTGGGAGTTGGTACCGTTTGAAAATAAACCCGTCCCATCCGGCATTTTATCTGATACCTCCAACCCGCTCATTCCGTCTGGCAAGTTTATCTCTGTCAAATGCCTATCCGTCAAACCTCCCCAGTAAACACTGCCGCGCTTAGGCTTGACCTTAGTGTTGGATTGACCTTTCGTTGACTGAACCCAATGCCGCCCGGTCCATCCAAACTTTTCACCCTCACGCCATGAAAACGATTCTCAGCCTCCTCTTCGTCGGTTGGATGCTCACCCCAGCCATCGCTCAGGAGAGCGGCTCCAAGCTCACCAGCAATATCCCTTACGTGCCTAACGGTCACGAACGTCAGATACTGGATGTCCATGCCCCCGCTGGCGCGAAGAACCTGCCTGTGGTGTTCTGGATTCACGGCGGCGGCTGGCAAGGCGGTGACAAGACCAGCGTCCAATTGAAGCCGCAGGCGTTCGTGGATAAGGGCTTTGTCTTCGTCTCCACCAACTACCGTCTGCTGCCGCACGTGGAGATGGACGCCATCATCAAGGACATCGCCAAATCCCTCGCTTGGACTCATCGCAACATCGCCCAGCACGGTGGCGACCCCAAGCGTATCCTCGTCATGGGCCATTCCGCGGGCGCACAACTCGCCGCCCTCATTTCCATCGATGACCGCTACCTGAAAGCCGAGGGCCTCGACCTCTCTTTCATCAAAGGCTGCGTCCCCGTCGATGGCGACACCTACGACATCCCCGCCATGATCGAGACCGCCGAGACCCGCAATCGCGTGCATGGCCTCCCTCAGCCGAATTACGGTCACCGCCTGAAATTCGGCAACGACCCCGCCAAACACATCGATTACTCCGCCATCACCCACATCGCTCCCGGCAAAAATATTCCGCCCTTCCTCATCCTGCATGTGGCCGATCATCCGGATAACACCGCCCAGGCCAAACGCCTGAACACCAAGCTCACCGAAGCCAAGATTCCTTCCAAAGCTTACGGTGCCAAGGAAACTAACCACACCCGCATCAACGCCAATCTCGGCATCCCTGATGATCCCTCGACCATTGAGCTTTTCGCCTTCATCCAGCGCGCCTTGCAAACCACCCCGGCAAAATGAAACTCCGCCTGTCGCTTCTGTTGTTGCTCTGCGCTCTCAGCGGGAATCTCCTCGCTGCGACCAAGCCGAACATCGTTTACATCCTCGCGGATGACCTCGGCTACGGCGATGTCCAGGCGCTGAATCCGCAGCGCGGCAAGATCAAGACGCCGCATCTCGACAAACTTGCCGCCCAAGGCATGACCTTCACCGACGCGCACAGCGGCTCCGCCGTCTGCACGCCCACGCGCTATGGTTTGTTGACCGGCCGCTATGCCTGGCGCACCCGCCTGCAAAGCGGCGTCCTGGACGGCTACGTAGAACCGCTCATCGCCGCTGACCGCTTGACCGTGCCCGCCTTCCTGAAACAACAGGGTTATCACACCGCCTGCATCGGCAAATGGCATCTCGGCTACACCATCGTCGGGGCGGGAAAAGATGGCGGCGGCAAAGAATCCAAGAAAACCCCCATGATGGGCGCACCCATCGGGGCGATCACTCGTGATGGCCCCATCACCCGTGGCTTCGAACTCTTCTACGGTTTCCATCACGCCCGCATGATGCGCTCTTTCTTTGAGAATGATCGCGTGACCCAGCTCGTCGAACCCGTGGACGCCCTGCCCGCTCTCGGCACTCGGGCCGTCAGCTACATCACCGAACGGGCGAAGACCGGCCAGCCCTTCTTCCTCTATCTTCCGCTCAGTTCGCCCCACACACCCATCGTCCCGTCTAAAGAATGGCAGGGCAAAAGCGGTATGGGCGAATATGCTGACTTCGTCATGCAAACGGACGCCACCGTGGGTGCGGTGCTGGCTGCCCTGGATTCCGCCGGCGTGGCAAACAACACCCTCGTCATCTTCACCAGTGACAACGGTTGCTCACCCGCCGCCAAGGTGGACGCACTGGAGAAACAGGGGCATTTCGCTAGCGCCCAGTATCGCGGTTACAAGGCCGACATCTGGGAAGGTGGCCATCGCGTACCTTTCCTGGTGCGCTGGCCAAGCAAGGTCAAGCCCGGTTCGCAGAGCGGCCAAACCATTTGCCATACGGACCTTCTGGCCACCTGCGCCGATATGCTCGGGGCCAAGCTTCCCGCCACCGCCGCTGAAGACAGCGTCAGCATCCTCCCCGCCCTGCTGGGCAAGGATAAGAAACCCCTGCACGAAGCCACCGTGCATCACAGCATCAGTGGCAAGTTCGCCATCCGCCAAGGTCCGTGGAAACTGGAACTCTGCCCCGGTTCCGGCGGCTGGGGTAAACCTGGTGACAACGAGGCGAAGCAACAAGGCCTGCCCGAAGTGCAGCTCTACAACCTCAGCGACGACCCGGCCGAAACAAAGAACCTCGCCGATAAAGAAACCGCCGTGGTCAACCGCTTGCGCGCGTTGCTCGAAAGCTACGTCACCCATGGCCGCAGCACCCCCGGTCCCAAGCAATCCAACGACGTCGCGGTGGAACTCCTCAAGACTGATCGCAATTCCAAAAAGAAATGAGCGCTATGCGTCATTCCTCAAAAATCTTTACCCTCCTCATCCTGCTGTCCGCACTTACCATAGCTTTGGAAGCAGCGGACGCCCGCAAGCCCAATATTCTCCTGATCTATTCCGACGATCACGGCTGGGCTGATCTGGGCGTGCAAGCAGCGGATAAGGACATCCGCACTCCGAATCTGGACCAACTCGCCCGCGATGGCGTCCGCTTCACCCGCGGTTACGTCACCGCTCCGCAATGCGTTCCATCCCGCGCCGGAGTATTGACTGGCCGGCACCAGAACAAGTTCGGTGTCGAGGATAACGGCAAAGGACCGTTACCATTGGCTGAGCTGACCATCGCTGAACGCCTCAAGCCCGCCGGTTATGTCAGTGGCCAGGTGGGCAAATGGCATCTGGACTTGGGTAACAAAGAAACGGGCGGTGCCCGGGTGCAACGCGCCCAACCTGCGCACATGCCTCATGGCCAGGGGTTCGATGAATACTGGCGCGGTGAAACACGCCAGTTCAT
The DNA here is from genome assembly GCA_964589735.1 of uncultured Verrucomicrobiota bacterium. Lineage (GTDB taxonomy): Bacteria > Verrucomicrobiota > Verrucomicrobiia > Limisphaerales > JAEYXS01 > JAEYXS01. The sequence continues at coordinate 28,834 of CAZPUL010000031.1, forward strand.
CGCCTCGCACGACTTGAAGGGGCAGCCCTATCCCGATGCTCCCAAGATCGTGAGTGATGACCGCTTCCGCGTCGTCGTGCAGACGGAGGCTGCTCTTTCCTTCCTCGATCGCCGCGCGTCAAAGCCGGAACAGCCTTGGTTCCTCTACCTCGCTTATTTCACCCCACACGTCCCGCTTGACTCGCCCGAGCCTTGGTTCTCACAGACACCCGCACATCTGCCCAAAGAGCGACGCCAGGCGCTTGCCATGATGGCCACCATGGATGATGGCATCGGCCGCATCCGCGCCAAGCTCAAGGCCATCGGCGCGGAAAAAGATACCCTCATCTTCTTCATCGGCGATAACGGTGCACCTTTGAAACAAGGTGCCTGGAATGGCTCCTTGAACCTCCCGCTCATCGGCGAAAAAGGCATGCTGACCGATGGCGGCGTGCGTGTGCCATTCCTCGCCGCCTGGCCTGGCAAGCTCCCCGCCGGCCAGGTCTACGAGCATCCCGTCAGTGCTCTGGATGCCGCCGCCACCGCCGTCGCCCTCGCCGGTCTGCCGCACGATCAAAAGCTTGATGGTGTGAACCTTATCCCCTACCTCACCGGCGATAACAAGAGCGCACCGCACGATGCCCTCTATTGGCGCTGGCGTTCGCAGTCCGCCGTGTTGGAATTCCCCTGGAAACTCATCCGCCTCGGCACCAACGAACATTACTTGTTCAACGTCACTCATCCGCATGGCGAGACGAACAATCTCGCCACCAAGCACCCGGAGATCGTCGCCCGGCTCGACGCCAAGTTTAAGACTTGGAGCGCCACCTTGCAGCCCCCTGGCCCGCCGGAACCGAACAATGATCAGGACAACAAGTTCTATGCTGCCCACGTGGAGAAAACTCTCGATCAAGTTTCCAAAAACCGCGCTCCCGCCAATCCAACCTCTCCCGCACCGGTGGCCGATGGCAGCATTCAAGGCTGGGTATGCCGCAACGGTAGCCTCGCGATCAAGGACGGCGCCCTGACCATCACACCGGATTCCAACGCCAAAGGTGCCCCTTTCCTCGCGTGCACCGGCATCGATCTCCCCGGACCGCTCACCGCCACTCTCCGGGTCCGCGCAAAACAAGGCGGCCCAAGCAGCTTCAGTTGGCGCACAAAAGCGATGAAAGACTTCAGCCCGGAGAACTCCGTCAGTTTTGATTGGCCAGCCGCTTCTGATTGGCAGGACGTCAAAGTGGCACTGCCCGTCCAAGGCCAACTGATACACCTTCGCCTCTCACCCGCCCGGAGCAGTTCCGGTATCGAGATCCAGTCCATCGCCCTGCAAGGTCGTGACAGCCGCCTGCAAGTCTGGAAGTTTAACGCCACCAAATGAACACCCTGCGACATCTCCTGGCCGTTTTGCTTTTCACCCTGTTTATCGGCTCGGTTCCGGCCGCCGAACCCGCCCGCATTTTGATCGTCGTCGGGCCCACGGACCATCCGCCCGGCACTCATGAAGTGGCCGCTGGCGGCCGGGTGCTGAAACATTGCCTCGATAACATGGCCAATGTTTCCGGCGTCAAAGTGGATCTTTTCTACGAATGGCCCAAGGACAAGGCCGTGCGTGAGGCTGCGTCCACCATCGTCTTCATCGGGGACACCTTCCCGCCCAACCGCCTGCCTAATCCCGAACAGAATCTCGCCGAGCTGGCTGAGATGATGCAGCGCGGCTGCGGCATTGTGTGCTTGCATTACGCCACCGGACTCCTCGGTGCCGATGTGAAACCAGACGGCGACCATCCTTTGCTGCGTTGGCTGGGCGGCTACTTTGCGAACCGCTCCTGCCCGCATCACGAATCCTTCGCCAAGATCTATCCTGAGGCCGTGATCAAACCTGCCGTTGCCGGTCATCCCGTCTGGCGCGGCTGCCGTGAATTCACCGTGAACGACGAGCCTTACACCAACAACTACTTCAGCCGGGACGGCAACAAACCCGCAAAGAATGTCACCGTGCTGGCCACCTCCATGCTGCCACCGGCTGCTCCAAAGCAAGAAACCGTCTCCTGGTGCATCGAGCGCTCCGATAAAGGTCGCGGTTTCGCCATCGTGATGCCGCACTTCTATCGCAATTGGAAACACGAAGACCTTCGCCGCTACATCCTGAATGGCATCGTGTGGACGGCGAAACTCGACGTGCCCGCCAGCGGCGTTCAAACCACCCTGCCCGCACTGAGTGAGTTCGCCCCAGCCGCGCTCGAACCCCAGCCACGCCCACCGAAAGCGAAGTCCCCAGCCCCCGCACCCAAATGAACCGCCTCCTCTTCCTGCTTCTTGCCCAATTGCTGGCCGCCTGGTCCACGCTCCAAGCTGATGATGTGACACCAGCCACGAAACCTAACATCGTCATCATCTTCATCGACGATCTGGGTTACGGCGACATCGGACCATTCGGGGCCACCAAGCAAAAGACCCCCAATCTCGATCGCATGGCCCGCGAAGGCATGAAGCTCACCAGCTTCTACGCCGCACCGGTTTGCTCCGTCTCGCGCGCCCAGTTGCTCACCGGCTGCTACGGTGCGCGGGTGTCCGTGCCTGGCGTCTATGGCCCCGGCAGCCGCAACGGCCTCAATCCGGTTGAAAAAACCATCGCCGAACGGTTGAAAGAGCGTGGCTATGCGACCATGTGCATCGGCAAATGGCACGTAGGCGATCAACCGGAATTCCTGCCCACCAAGCAAGGCTTCGATCATTACTTCGGCATCCCCTACTCCAATGACATGCAACGCAAATCCACCGAGACCGGTGCCCGTGTCGTCCCTTTGTTGCGGGATGAGAAGGTGGCTGAGTTACTGACGGACGAAGCCCAGAGCCGCATCGTCGAGCGTTATACCGATGAAGCCTTGGGCTTCATCCGTGCCAACCAGAACCAGCCATTCCTACTTTACCTGCCTCATACTGCGGTCCACACGCCGATCTGGCCCGGCGCAGCTTTTCGCGGAAAATCCGCCAATGGCCGCTTCGGCGACTGGGTGGAGGAGGTTGATTGGAGCGTCGGCCGCGTGCTTGACACCTTGCGCGAACTGAAGCTGCACGAGCGCACGCTGGTGGTCTTCACGAGCGATAATGGCCCATGGCTGGTGAAGGGACCGGATGGTGGCAACGCCGGTCCTTTGCGCGGCGGCAAAGGCAGCACTTGGGAAGGTGGCGTGCGCGTACCTGCCTTGGCCTGGTGGCCCGGAAAAATCGCTCCCGGCAGTGTCAGTGATGCCGTAGCCGGAACCATTGATCTGATGCCCACTGCCGTCTCGCTCGCCGGCGGTTCGGTTTCATCCGAACCGGTCATCGATGGTCGCGACCTCTCGCCCTTGCTCTTTGGAAAGACCAAGGACTCCCCCCGGGAAGCGCACTACTATTTCGCCAGTTACAATCTGCAGGCCGTCCGACAAGGACCTTGGAAACTCGCCCTCACCGCCCAACGCGAGTCCATGGGCAAGCAAGCTGCGGATGATGCCGATGGCAAAGGTCTTCGCCTGTACAATCTGGCAGATGAGATCGGCGAGCAGACCAACCTTGCGGACAAGCATCCGGCGATCGTCGCCAAGCTGAAAGCGCTCGCCGACAAGATGGCGGCGGAGATCGGAGGCACTTCACCGACGGCACGCCGTCCGGCTGGCCAGGTGGAAAACCCAAAAACACTCTATCCCTCGGAAGATAGCCGTCCTAACACCAAGGAAACCAAAAAAACAACCAAAGCCGCCGCGAATGAAATCGTAATCAAACTTGGCAACCTGAAACCCGGCCAGACGCTGGACTCCGCCAGCGCTCCGCAAGTGGGTGGCAAAGCCTTTACCGTTTCCCTGATCGCCGAGACCGAACAACGTGATGCCGTCCTGCTGGCGCACGGTGGCCTGAGCGCGGGCTACGCCTTGCATCTGAAGAATGGCCGCGTTGCCTTTCTGGTCCGCACCGGTGGCGGAGAGTCCTTCACGGAGATTGTCAATCCGTCTGAGCCCGTCGGCAGCACACGCATAACCGCCTCGCTGGCAGCCGATGGTACGATGTCGCTGCAGGTGAACGATCAGCCAGTCGTCACCGGCAAGTCGGCCAAGCTCATCGCTCGTCAGCCCGTGGAAGATTTCTGCCTCGGCCATGATAATGGCAAACCTCTCACCAGCTACGCGGGCAAGGCAGAGTTCCAAGGCACCATCACCAATTTGAAAATCACTACCCCATGAGACTGACCGCGCCGTTTCTTGCCGTTCTATTTCTGTTGTGTGTGAGTTCGCAGGCTGCGGAACGTCCGCCCAATGTCCTCTTCATCCTCGCGGATGACCTCGGCTGGGCGGACACAACGCTCTACGGCCATACAAAGTTTCATCAGACTCCCAATCTCGACCGCCTGGCGAAACGCGGGATGACTTTCACCCGCGCCTATTCAGCCAGTCCGCTTTGTTCACCCACCCGCTCCGCCATCCTCACCGGGCTCAGTCCGGCTCGCACCGGCATCACCACGCCGAACTGCCATCTGCCCCAAGTCGTTCTCGAGGCCACACCCGGCAAATCTGCGCCGCCCCATCAGAAAGCCATCCAACCCGCCCCACCAACCCGGTTGAAAACTGAATACCGCACGCTGGCGGAGTCCCTGAAAGAAGCCGGTTACGCCACCGGCCACTTCGGCAAGTGGCATCTTGGACCGGATCCCTATTCCCCCCTGCAACAAGGCTTCGATGTCGATCTGCCGCATACGGCTGGCCCAGGCCCCGCAGGCAGCTACGTCGCCCCTTGGAAGTTCAAGGACTTCGATCCTGACCCAAACGTACCGGATCAGCACATCGAGGACCGCATGGCCAAGGAAGCCACCGCCTTCATGGAGCGACACAAAGACAAACCATTTTATCTCAACTACTGGATGTTCAGCGTGCATGCTCCCTTCGACGCGAAGAAAGCCCTGATTGAAAAACATCGGGCGCGCGTGAACCCGGCCGACCCGCAACGCAGCCCCACTTACGCTGCCATGATCGAGAGCATGGACGATGCGATCGGCACGCTGTTGGATACGTTGGACCGCCTGAAGCTCGCTGATCGCACCATCATCATTTTCACGTCCGATAACGGCGGGAACATGTATAACGAGATCGACGGCACCACGCCCACCAGCAATGCCCCATTACGCGGCGGCAAGGCCACGATGTTTGAGGGCGGCACCCGCGTTCCTTGCGTCATCGCCTGGCCCGACCTCACCAAGGCTGGAAGCCGTAGTGCTGTGCCGATCCAGAGTGAAGACTATTATCCAACCCTGCTGGCCGGACTGGGCCTCAAGCCGTTGCCCGAGCAGCGCTTTGATGGCACGAACATCTTGCCTGCCTTGAAAGGCGGCACCTTGGCACGCGAAGCCCTCTTCCAATACTTCCCGCACAATCCCGGCGTGCCCGATTGGCTGCCACCCGCCGTCTCTGTCCATCAGGGAGATTGGAAACTTATCCGCATCTTTCACGGTGGTGAAAAAGGGGCGCATCGCCACTTGCTGTATAATCTGAATGAAGACCTCGGCGAAAAGAACAACCTCGCGGCCAGCCAGCCAGCGCGGGTCAGGCAGATGGATGCCCTCATCGAAAATTTCCTCAGCGACACCAAAGCTGTTGTCCCCATCCCCAATCCCGCTTTCAATCCCGCCAAATATCAGCCTGAACTCGAAGGCAAACAACAGCCCAAAGCCAAATCGAAAGCTGCCGCCAAAGCGCCGACGAAGGTGGAAAACGAGGATGCGCTGCAAGGTTGGAAAGCCCGCGCCTGCACCGCCACGGCAAAGGCCGGTATCATCACCGTGACTGGCACTGGAGAAGCGCCCTTCCTGGGCGTCGCCGCTGGCGTGAGCGGTCCGGCGACAGTCAAAATGCGCGTTCGTCCCGCCACTGGTGGAAGCGGCAAAGTGGAATGGCTCCCCTCCGCCACGGCTGCCGCCTCTGCCAAATCCATTCCGCTCAATTTCACCGCTGGTGAATGGCAGGAAATCACCGCCCAAATTCCTGCCGAAGGTCCGCTCGGGATCGTGCGCCTCTATCTCCCGGCCCAAAAGCAACCTGTGGAATTGGATTGGATCGAGATAACCAGCACGGGAAAACCCAAGCGCTGGGATTTTTAACAAACGCTGAACCAAATCGGCACAGGAAACTTGCCATCGTGACATTCAGATAGGATCCAGCTATCCTCTGGACATATACCCATGAACAAGTTGCTCCTCACTCTGCTCTGCTGCGTCATCATTTCCTCCACGCACGCCGCCCAAAGCAAGCCGAACATCATCGTCATGCTCGTGGATGACATGGGAGTCATGGACACTTCCCTGCCCTTCCTGACGGATGAGACCGGCAAGCCGAAGAAGTACCCGCTCAATGAATATTACCGCACGCCCAACATGGAGCGGCTGGCCGCGCGTGGCATTCGCTTCAACAACTTCTGCGCCATGAGCGTCTGCTCGCCCACCCGCATCTCCATCCTCACGGGTCAGAACGCCGCGCGCCATCGCACAACCAACTGGATCAATCCGGACACCAACAACGCTGGCCCCAGCGGCCCCCCCCAATGGAACTGGCAGGGTTTGAAGAAAGGTGATGTCACTTTGCCCGGCCTGCTGCAAGCCAGCGGCTACCGTACCATCCACGTCGGTAAAGGCCACTTCGCTCCACGCGAATACGAGGGCGCCAACCCGGCCAACCTCGGCTTCGACGTGAACGTCGGTGGCGCCTCCATCGGCGCGCCCGCGAGCTATTACGGCAAAGAGAACTTTGCTGGCAAAGGCAACCGTAGCAAAGCTGCCGTCCTCGGTTTGGAAAAATATCACGGTCAGGATATCTTCCTTACCGAAGCGCTCACATTAGAGGCCAACGCCCACGTCGCGGACGCTGTAAAGGCCGACAAACCCTTCTTCCTCTACTTCGCGCAATACGCCGTTCACGCGCCCTTCAATTCCGACCCACGCTTTGCCGCTAACTACAAAGATTCCGGCAAACCCGCCAACGCCCAGGCCTTCGCTACACTCGTCGAAGGCATGGACAAATCCCTCGGCGATGTACTCGATAACTTGGACAAACTTGGCGTCGCTGAAAACACACTCATCTTCTTCCTCGGTGACAACGGCTCCGATGCTCCTCTGGGCCATGAACACGCCGTCGCCTGCGCCGCTCCCTTGCGCGGCAAGAAAGGTTCTCACTATGAAGGCGGCATGCGCGTGCCCTTTATCGCTGCCTGGGCAAAACCGAATGCGAGCAATCCGCTCCAGAAGAAACTACCGATCGCGACCAATGCCATCCAGAGCCAGCAAGCTGCCGTCTATGACCTGTTCCCCACCATTCTCGCTCAGGCGGGCAAATCCGCTCCGGCCAACCACGCCGTGGATGGCATCAAGCTCGATAGTCTCCTAACCGGCAAGCGCGACTCCGCCCGGGAAGAAACCTTCCTCATGCACTACCCTCACTCGCCGCATCGCACCGACTACTTCACCACGTATCGTAACGGCGAGTGGAAGGTTATCTATCATTACTTCCCCTCAGAAGTATCGGAGAACTCACACTACCAGCTCTTCAACCTCGCGAAAGACCCCTTCGAGCAAAAGAATCTCGCCGCCGTGGAGACCTCGGAACTTAGGCGTATGATGCAAGGCCTCATCACCGGCCTGGAGAAACAGGGCGCGGTTTATCCAGTAGACAAAACCACCGGGGCTCCGGCCAAGCCCAAGCTGCCTTAAAGAAGCGTCAGCAGCATATTACATGGAACCAGACAGGCCTATCCATTGCCTGTTTGAACAGCGGTAGTAAGTTGGTAAAACATTGTCCCGGGCTGTTGGTTGCCCGTGATTTGCTTATGCAAATGCCATGTAAAGCTTTGATCGCCCTGGCTGGTTTACTCCTCACGCTGTCAAACGTGCAGGGCGCCAGTCCGTCCAAGGTGGACTTCAACCGCGATATCCGGCCCATCATGTCGGATACGTGCTTTCACTGCCACGGTTTCGACGCCAAATCACGCAAAGGCGGCCTCCGTCTGGATAGCCGTGAAGAGTCGCTTAAGGCCGGCAAATCAGGCGAACTCGCAGTGGTTCCCGGCAAACCCGAGAAATCCGAGATCATCAAACGCATCTTCGCCACGGATGAAGACGATGTGATGCCGCCCAAGTCCGCGCACAAGGACCTGACGCCCGCGCAAAAGGAACTCTTCCGCCGCTGGGTCGCCGAAGGTGCCGAGTACCAAAGCCATTGGGCCTTCACCGCTCCCAAGCGGCCCGAGGTGCCAAAAGTTACCGGCAAGAGTTCACCCGTTCAGAACCCGATTGATAATTTCATCCTCGCCCGGCTGGGTCAGGAAAAACTTCAACTGGCCCCGGAAGCCGATCGCATCACGCTCATCCGCCGCCTTTCTTTTGATCTGACGGGCATTCCGCCCACGCCTGCTGAAGTGGACGCGTTTTTATCGGACAAATCTCCCAACGCTTACGAGAAGCTCGTGGACCGCTTGTTCGCTTCGCCGCGCTATGGCGAGCGCATGGCCATGCAATGGCTGGACTACGCACGCTATGCCGACAGCCACGGCTTCCAAACGGATAGCAGCCGTCAGATGTGGCCTTGGCGCGACTGGGTCATCAACGCTTTCAACGAGAATAAACCCTTCGACCAATTCACCGTCGAGCAGATCGCGGGTGATCTTCTGCCTGCACCCACGCTCCCTCAGATCGTCGCCACCGGCTTCAATCGCAATCACCGCATCAACGGTGAAGGCGGCATCATCGATGAAGAATGGCGCGTCGAGAACATCATCGACCGCGTGGAAACGACCGGTGCCACCTGGATGGCCCTGACCCTGAACTGCACCCGTTGCCACGACCACAAATACGACCCGATCACCCAAAAGGAATTCTACCAGTTCTTCGCCTTCTTCAATAACGTGGAAGAGACCGGTGTGATCCGCGGCGCATCAAACCGCTCCGGAGGCAACCCCGATCCCTTCGTGAAAGTCCCCTCGCCTGAGCAGACCGCCCAACTCGCCCTGCTCGAAGAGAAAGCCAAAGCCGCGCAAGCCAAGGTAAATGAGGCCCAGAAGCAACTGCCCGCCCTCGTCGCCGCCTGGGAACCCGGCTTCCGCGCCAAGCTGGAAGCCGAAACAAGCCCATGGATCCCCCTTGAACCGAAAGAAGTGAAATCCACCGGCGGTGCCACTCTGACTCGTCAGACAGACGGCACCTATCTCGCCAGTGGCATCAATCCAGCCAAGGACACCTACGTCATCACCACGCCCATCACCACCGGCCGATTCAGCGGCTTGCTGCTCGAAGCTTTCCCGGATGCGAGTCTGCCGGAGAAAAGTTTGGGCCGGAATGGCAATGGCAACTTCGTCCTGAGCAAGGTGGAAGCAGAAATCTCCGCGCCAGAACTCGCGGAACCGGTCAAAGTGTCTTTCAACATTGCCGAGGCGGACTACTCTCAGAAGGACTGGGGAATCGAATCGCTGATCCCCGCGGCCGAGGCAGCCACCAAGGCCAAAGCCAAAGCGAAAACCAAAAATGCCCCCGCCTCGAATCGTGGAAAAGGCTGGGCGGTGGATGGCCCGACCAAGAAAGAGCCGCGCAAAGCGATGCTCCTGGCAGACAAACCCCTGGATGTCCCCGCTGATGCGACCCTCACCATCCGCCTCAAGCACGAGGCCTTGAACAACCACAACATCGGCCGTTTCCGCCTTTCCATGACCGCCCAGCCACCGTCGATGGTGAAGCTGGACGGTTCCAGCGGCGTGCCGGCCGCAATCAAAAACGCCCTTGCGGTGGCAGCGGATCAGCGCTCTGCCGCCCAGCGCACCGAACTGGAGAAATACTTCCGCACAAACGTGGACAATCCGGTGAAACGTGCGGATGCCGCGCTTGCTGCCGCGAACAAAGCGGTTAAAGATTACTCCGACAAGTTGCCGACCGTGATGGTCATGAAGGAACTGGCCAAACCTCGCGATGCGTTCTTACTCAAACGGGGCGAGTACGACAAAAAGGGCGAACAAGTCTTCCCCGCCCTCCCCGCCATGCTTCCGCCTATGCCCGCTGGCGCACCGAGTAATCGACTCGGCCTCGCCAAGTGGCTCGTCGAGCCTTCGCACCCGCTGACCTCCCGCGTATGGGTGAATCGCCAGTGGGAACGCTTCTTCGGCACGGGTATCGTGAAGACGAGCGAGAATTTCGGCATGCAATCCGATCCGCCGAGTCATCCCGAATTGCTTGACTGGCTCGCCACGGAATTCGTGCGGCAGGGCTGGGATATGAAAGCGTTGCAGAAGCTGATCGTGATGAGCGCCACCTACCGGCAATCGTCCAAGGTCACTCCTGCGTTGTTGGAACTCGATCCTGAGAACCGTCTGCTCGCCCGTGGCCCCCGCTTCCGCCTGCCCGCTGAACTCATCCGCGACCAGGCACTCGCTGCGAGCGGATTGCTGGTAGAGAAACTAGGCGGCCCCAGCGTGCGACCCTACATGCCGGAAGGCGTCTGGGACGAGACCAGCAAGTATGGCGATCTGCGCGGCTACAAATCAGATAAAGGTGACGGCCTCTATCGCCGGACGCTCTATACCATCTGGAAACGCACTGCGGCACCGCCGACCATGCTGATGTTCGATTCGCCTTCCCGCGAGATTTGTTCCGTAAAACGCGCCCGCACCAACACACCTTTGCAAGCCTTGGCCCTGCTCAACGAAGTCACTTACGTAGAAGCCGCCCGCAAACTCGCCGAACGCATGCTCTCGGAAGGTGGCTCTACTCCCACCGACCGCATCAACTGGGCCTTCCGCCGTGTCACCAGTCGCACACCAGACGCCACCGATTTGAAAGTGTTGGCCGATGGCCTGGACAAACGTCTCACCCGTTTCCGCACGGATAAGGAAGCTGCCACCAAGCTCATCACGCAAGGTGAATCCAAACCAGATGCGAAACTGGACCCGGCCGAGCTCGCCGCCTACACCCTGACGGCCAATGTGCTGCTGAACCTCGATGAAGTCGTGACCAAAGAATGATGCCATGAACTGCAATGACCGCCAATTCTTAGGCCTCGACCACGCCGCGCAAATGGCGCTCACGCGCCGCACTTTCCTGTCGCGTTCAGCCGCTGGACTCGGCCTCGCTGCACTCGGCTCGCTCTTGGATAACCGCCTTTTCGCCGCCGGTCCATCAGCCACAAGCGCACTGCCCGGCTGGCCTCATTTCCCGGTCAAAGCCAAGCGCGTGATCTATCTTTTCCAATCAGGCGCGCCCTCGCAGATGGATCTATTCGATCCGAAACCCATGCTCGCCGAGAAGCGTGGTCAGGAACTTCCGGAATCCATCCGACAAGGCCAGCGGCTGACGACCATGACCTCGGGTCAGAAGAATTTTCCGGTGGCTCCGAGCATTTTCCAATTCGCACAACACGGTAACAGCGGTGCCTGGATTAGCGAACTGATGCCCCACCTCGCGACCATCGCGGACGATGTGTGCTTCATTAAATCGATGCACACGGATGCCATCAATCACGACCCGGCAATCACCTTCTTCCAGACCGGACGCCAACTGGCCGGCTTCCCCAGCATGGGCTCCTGGCTCAGCTACGGCTTGGGCAGCGAGTGCAAAGACCTGCCCGCTTACGTGGTGCTCACCTCTTTCGGCACGGGCCGTAAGGATGACCAACCGCTCTATGACCGCCTCTGGAGCAGCGGCTTCCTGCCCACGCATCACGCCGGTGTGAAGTTCCGCAACACCGGCGACCCGGTGCTTTACCTCTCGAATCCACCAGGTGTGGACCGTGACACACGGCGCGAAACCTTGGATGAGTTGAACACGCTCAACCGCCACCGACATGCGTCCATCGGCGATCCCGAGATTCAGACGCGCATCGCGCAATACGAGATGGCCTTCCGCATGCAGGCCAGCGTGCCCGATCTCACTGACATCTCGAAGGAACCCGCGAGCGTTTTGGAGATGTATGGCCCGAATGTTAAGACGCCCGGCACGTATGCGGCAAACTGCCTGCTCGCCCGCCGCTTGGCCGAACGTGACGTGCGCTTCGTCCAACTCTTCCACATGGGCTGGGATCATCATGGCGGTCTGCCGAATGCCATCAAAGGCCAATGCAGCGATACCGATCAGCCGACCACCGCACTCATCAAGGACCTCAAGCAACGCGGCTTGCTCGACGACACGCTCATCGTCTGGGGCGGCGAATTCGGTCGCACCATCTACTCACAAGGCACATTGACACCGACCAATTACGGCCGCGACCATCACCCCCGCTGCTTCACCGTCTTCATGGCCGGCGGCGGCATCAAGCCCGGCGTCTCCATCGGCGAGACCGATGACTACAGCTACAACATCGTCCGCGATCCGGTGAGCATCTACGACCTCCACGCCACCATGCTCCGCCTGATGGGCATCGACCACAACCGGCTCAGCTATAAATTCCAAGGACTAGACGCCCGGCTTACGGGTGTGGAAGGCGCGCAAGTGATCAAGTCGGTGATTACTTGAAGAGCTAATGCCTGTTGTCAGCAGGAAGAATGGCAGAGCGGCTCTGTCGGGCTTGGACCAGATCAAGCCAAGCCATCTGGATCGGTCAGCATCTTTCAATGCTCCAAGCGACCACATCCAACGAGCGGGCAAAGTGCAGCAAAGGCTTGGTGTCCGGCAAAGTGATGCCCAGCGGCAGCGTCATGGTGTTCCCCCTTACCTCCACGGCGGCTGGCTGCAAAGGCCAGGGCATGTGCTGGATTTCACCTCGCCACAAACCACCCTTCTCATCGGCTGAATACAAGCAATAACGTTCCGTTAGCCAATGATCAAGTGTGCCCGGCGTGGTCAAGCTGACCGGACCAACCGCCTGATAACTGGCGCCAAATTCAGCCCTGCCATCAAGCCGCGCACTTTGATATTGGATACTGCTCGCCTCAGTATTTGCCGACATGCGGGCATGTTCGTAGGGTAGATGAAAAAATCGGCGTGCGGTCTCCACTGCCAGCCAACTGGCAGCATCCAGGCTGAAAAACCAGACGCCCGGTTTACCCCTGTGACGCACATAAGTGCGAACGTTTAACTCCGGAAACGAACTGGTGAACGGTAGCGGCGGAGAATAGCATAACCTCGTATCCTCCATACGGAAGGGAACAACCCCCAGCCAAGCTTCTCCGGCAAATAAATCCAGTTCCAGTCCAGCCGGCACTTTATCTCTCACCACTGAAGCCGTCAGCGGCCAGTGCATGAAGAGCAAATCCTCCCACCGCATGGACATGATCCACCTCCGTGGCGGCATGGGCCATGGACGATGTGCAGTATGACTGAGGAGGTCAGACACGTAGGGACGATATTACGGCTCCAGCAGGAAGCAAATGGCATCCTGCAAGGAATCCAAAAGTGACGCTCCCCTGAAAGAGTGGACGCATGGATGGGGCAAGTGTAACGAGGGAAGAAACGCGACATCTCTCAAAGATGGTTATGAATGGACGCCAATTTCACTCCAGTTTCGTATTTCCGGGAGTCTTTGGCCAAGGGGTAAACTCATTAAGAATGAGATCACCGATCACCCGATAAACCGGTAACCAACGCCAGATTCTGTGAGGATCAGTCGCGGCTCGGCAGGATTATCCTCTAGCTTCTCCCGCAAATGCGCAACATGCACCCGAAGGTATTGAGTTTGCTCAACTGCCTTCGGTCCCCAAACTTCATTGAGAAGCTGGCGGTGCGTTAACACCTTGCCTGAGTGGGTCACCAGCAAACGCAATAGGGCATACTCTATGGGGGTCAGTTTCACCTCCTCCCCTCGTTTGCGAACGGTGCGGGCTGTCAAATCCACCTCCAATGTGTCAGCGTGAAAAACAGCTTCTGGCTCGTGAACGCGCGAATGCCGAAGGGTGGCCCGGATGCGGGCTAACAACTCACCTGAAGCAAATGGTTTGGTGACATAGTCATCGGCACCAGCATCCAAAGCAGCGATTTTCTCGTCTTCACGGTCCTGAACGCTAAGCACAATGACCGGAATTTGTGTCCATTCGCGCAATCGTTTGAGCACTTCCAGACCTCCGACATCGGGCAAGCCGAGGTCCAGCAAGATGACTTCCGGACGGCGTTGCGCGGTTTGGGCAATTCCTTCCATCCCTGTCGCCGCATCAATCACCCGGCAGCCTCCGGTTTCGAGCGTCACTCGCAAGAGGCGTCGGATCTGCGGCTCATCATCGATGATCAGAATCAGAGGCAAGTTCAACTTTTCAGTTTCGCTCATTGATTATCAGGCAGCGGCACAGTCTGTGGCAGGGTGATGGTAAAACAAGCGCCATGTAGCGGTCCATTGGAAGCTGTTATGCTTCCTCCGTGAGCTTCAACAAAGCCCCGGGCGATGGTCAATCCCAAGCCGCTTCCACCGGCAGGGGCACTGGGGGCGCGAAAGAATTTGTCAAAAATACGGGGAAGCAGATCGGCGGGAATTCCTGGACCATCATCGGCCACCGCGATGTCCAAGGCACCCTCCGTGCGCCAGACCTTCAGTTCGATGCGTGTACCAACCGGGGTATGCACGGTCGCGTTCAGCAGCAGGTTGGCCACCGCATGTTGCATCAACGAGAAATCGATCCTTATGAGCAACGGGGACGAAGGCATCTCCACCTTCACCGGATGACCGGCCAGCTCATTTTTCAGGTCACGAAGCGTGGTTTGCACGAGATCACGGGCATCGTACCAGTCAATCCGGGGTTGTACCTTGCCGGATTCCAAGCGCGCGATATCCAGCAGGTTGCCAACCACCCGGTTCAGGCGGCCATTGGCTTCCTGGATCTCCGCCACCAATGTACGGCGAACTTCTGGCGGCGCGTTCTCCGCCTCGGCCAAGGCGCTGGCGGCGCTGGTGCTGGCCGAAAGCGGCGTTCGCAATTCATGGGAGATGGAGTTTAACAAGACCCGGGCCAGACGTTCCGATTCGGCCAGCAATAAGGTCTGTTCGGCATTCTTGCGAAGTTCGATTGCGTCCAGCATGAGGGCAGCCTGACGGGCAAAAGCTTCCAAAAGGTCTCGCTGGGCCATGGTCATTTGAGATTCCCGAAGCTCAACCGCGATGGTGCCAAAGGCCTTCCGTTCCGTGAAAAGCGGCAGATGAAACAGACCCGCACCAGGCAGATTATCGGTATAGCGACCGGCCGCTTTCCGATGGCGGAATGCCCATTCGGCAACGCCCAGTTCCTTTTCTGAAAGAGGCAGAGGACTGTCAGGATGGGAGGCCAAACGGTCGTCTCTCATCAAACATACCGCTGCGGGAACCTTGAAGACCTGGTCCATTTGGGCGACCAGAATCCAGACCACCTCGTCGGCTGATGCCGTGTTCGCCAAGTCACGCATCAGCTCGTACAATGCGGTAGCCCGCGCCTCACGTCGGCGTTCGGCCTGTTCCTGGGCACGAATGCGGGCGATCAACTGCCCCAGCACCACGGCAACCACGAAATACGCAACAAAGAGAATGGCGTCTTCGACTTGGCCGATGACGAAGGTCAATCTGGGTGGCAGAAAGAAGAAGTTCCAGACCAGTGCGCTTAATGCGCCTGCCAACAGCATCGGGCCACGCCCCACGAACAATGCGAGCAGCACCACCATGAGCAGGAAAAGGAGACCTGGCACACGTGGCCCCGCCAAGGACATCAGCGCAAGATTGGTGAGACCGGTCACGGCCACAGCCGCTATCACAAACAGGTATTGCTCCCATTCGGAAACGAACCTTGGCCGCCATGATCTGCCATCCGGCTCGTTGTCTCCTTTGTCCGCACGCACCACGTGGAGGTCAACTTCGCCACTTTCCCGCACCAACCGGCGCAGAATCCGTCCGCTGCGAACCCAGTCCCACCAATTGGTCGTGCCGGGTTTGCCGAACACAATCTGAGTTGCGTTCCGGCTCTGCGCCGTTCGCAGCAGTCCACGCACCAGGTCATCATCCGTGGTGGTCAAGACCTCAGCCCCCAATTCTTTGGCCGTAGCCAGATTTTTGGCCAGTTGCGCCTGCGCACCGGCAGGCAACGGCTGGGAACCCTCCACATGAACCGCCAGCCAGCGGCATTGCAGCCCATCGGCCATGCGCCGGGTCCAGCGGATAAGCGGTTCGGAAAGCGGACTTGGGCCTACCGCCACCAGCAATCGATGCGCGGTTTTCCAGGTGCGGGCTCCGCTTTGTATCTGCCGCATTTCCTGGGTATCCTCACCCACATGGTCCGCGACCAGACGCAAGGCCAGTTCCCGCAGCGCGGTCAGGTTGGCTTCCCGGAAGAAATTCTGCGCAGCCAGGGCGGCCCGGTCCGGCACATAGACTTTGCCCTCGGCCAGACGCTGCCTCAATTCGGCTGGCGGCAAGTCCACCAACTCGATCACAGAACCATCCAGCAACAGGTCGGGCACCGTTTCCCGGATGTCCACCCCGGTGATCTGGCGCACCACGTCCGCCCGGCTTTCCACGTGTTGCACATTGAGGGTGGTAAAAACATTGATGCCCGCCTCCAACAATTCCTGCACGTCCTGCCAGCGCTTGGGATGTCGCGAGCCGGGGGCATTGGTATGCGCCAGTTCATCCACCAGCAACAGTTGCGGTTTGCGCGTCAGCGCGGCATCCAAATCAAATTCCGTCAGGGCCACCCATTTGTGGTCAAGCGTGGCCCGCGTGATCTGCGGCAAGCCTTGGGTGAGCGCCTCCGTCTCCTTGCGCCGATGAGTCTCTACATAACCGATTACGACATCGCGCCCAGCCTTCACTTCCCGTTGCGCCGCCTCCAACATCGCATAGGTCTTGCCCACACCGGGGCACATGCCGAGAAAGACCTTCAGGCGACCGTGTGCCTCTCGGGCGGTTTCCTTCTGAATGGCTGCGAGCAGCGCATCAGGATCTGGTCTGGAACCTTCGGTCACAGGGCTACTTTACTTGATCCAGGGCCAAATTCAGCTTCAAAACGTTGACACCGGATTGGCCAAGAATCCCGCCGTCAGCGGTGTCGGTGTTTTGCTGGATCAGCGCGGCGATCTGTTCGAAGTTTAAGCTCCTGGCCTTGGCTACGCGGGATGCTTGTAATTCGGCATTTTGCAGGCTGATGTGCGGGTCAAGCCCGCTGCCAGAAGCTGTCACCGCGTCAGCGGGGACTTCTGCGTCGGCTGGCAGGCCGTTTTCCTGACGGTAGGCGGCGATGCGGTCTTTGATGGCATCATTCAGCTTTTGCGAGATTGGGCCAAGATTACTGCCACTGGAGCTGGCGGCGTCATAGCCACTGCCTGCGGCTGAAGGCCGGGAGTGAAAGTATCTTTCACCGGAGAAACTTTGCCCCAGCAATCGGGAACCACGAACAGTGCCGTCCTTATCCAAAATCAGGCTGCCATTCGCTTTTTCGGCAAAGAAAAGCTGCCCCACGCCATAGACCACTACGGGGTAAATCCCACAGCAGACGGCGGCCAAAACTGCGGTGGAAACGACTGCGCCACGGATTTCAGTGAGGAATGCTTTCATAGGCTTAAACAAGGTTCAGAGAGATGATGATGACGTCAATCAGTTTGATACCCACAAACGGCACCACGATACCGCCCAATCCGTAGATGAGCAGGTTGCGTTGGAGGATGGCGAGTGCGCCGATGGGCTTATACTCCACACCGCGCAAGGCCAGCGGGATGAGCGCGATGATGATGAGTGCGTTGAAGATGATGGCACTCAGGATGGCGCTGTTAGGACTGTGCAGGCGCATGATGTTCAGCGGTGCGATGGCGGGAAACGCCAGAATGAGCATGGCGGGGATGATGGCGAAGTATTTGGCCACATCGTTCGCGATGCTGAAGGTCGTGAGGGAACCACGGGTCATCAACAGTTGTTTGCCGATTTCCACAATCTCGATGAGCTTTGTAGGATTACTGTCCAGATCCACCATGTTACCCGCTTCACGGGCTGCTTGGGTGCCGGTGTTCATCGCTACGCCAACGTCGGCTTGGGCCAATGCGGGTGCATCGTTCGTGCCGTCACCGGTCATCGCCACCAGATGCCCGGCGGCTTGCTCCTCCCGGATGCGTTGCAGTTTCTGCTCCGGCGTGGCCTGAGCCATGAAATCATCCACGCCGGCCTCTGCTGCGATCGCGGCAGCGGTGAGTGGATTGTCGCCTGTGATCATCACGGTGCGGATACCCATCTTGCGAAGCTGGGCAAAGCGTTCCTTGATGCCGCCTTTCACCATATCTTTGAGGTGTACTACACCTAGCACTTCTTTGCCTTCGACGACTACCAGCGGTGTGCCGCCGGAGCGGGAGACATCTTCCACAAGCTGTGTGACCGCTTGCGGGAAAGTGCCACCCTGTTGTTGCACATGCTGTTTGATGGATTCGGCAGCACCTTTGCGGATGATGCGTGCAGGCTGACCATCTTGAGCTGGGAAATCCACCCCGCTCATGCGCGTCTGGGCCGTGAAGGGAACGAAATGGGCGTGCGATTCAGCCACTTCGCGGGCACGTAGAGAGAACTTCTCCTTGGCCAGGACAACAATGCTGCGGCCTTCCGGCGTCTCATCGGCGAGCGAAGCCAGTTGCGCGGCATCGGCAAGACGCTCCGGTTTCACCGTGGGTGCGGGCAGAAAGGCCGAGGCCATGCGGTTGCCGAGGGTGATGGTGCCGGTCTTGTCGAGCAGCAGCACATCGACATCGCCCGCAGCTTCCACAGCGCGACCGCTGGTGGCCATGACGTTACGGCGGATCAGGCGATCAATTCCGCTGATACCGATGGCACTGAGCAAACCCCCAATGGTCGTCGGGATAAGACAGACGAGCAGTGCAATGAGCACCGGCACTGAAAAGTTGATGCCGGAATAAATGCCGATGGGCTTCAAGGTGACAACCACCAGCAGGAATACCAGCGTAAGGGCTGAGAGTAGAATCGTGAGCGCGATCTCGTTCGGTGTCTTCTGACGTTTCGCGCCTTCCACCATCGCGATCATACGGTCCAGGAATGCATGGCCTTTTTCAGAAGTCACACGGATGACGATCCGGTCGCTGATGACACGCGTGCCGCCCGTCACCGCACTGCGGTCACCACCGCTCTCACGGATGACCGGGGCAGATTCTCCGGTGATGGCGGCCTCATCCACGCTGGCGATGCCTTCGATGACTTCACCATCGGCGGGAATCACATCACCAGTTTCGCAAACCACGAGGTCGCCTTTCTGCAGTTCTGGTGCAGCGACACGCTCTTCTTTGCCGTTACGAAGGCGGCGGGCCATCGTATCTTTGCGGGCTTTGCGTAAGCTGTCGGCCTGCGCCTTGCCCCGGCCTTCGGCCACGGCTTCCGCGAAGTTTGCGAACAGAACCGTGAACCACAACCAGACGGCAAGTTGAGTGATGAAACCGCGTTCTGCTGGCGTAGTGAAGATGCTAGTTGTAGCCAGCACTGCGCCCACCAAGGTGACAAACATCACCGGGTTTTTCACCATCAAGCGCGGGTCCAATTTCTTGAAAGCTTCGCCGATGGCCGGTCCCACGATCTTGCCATCGAAAAGTGAAGGATTCTTGTGCGTCATAAATTTTGGCTTTGGTGATTAAAACAGCTTCCCCTGGCCCATCAGGAAATGCTCGACGACTGGTCCCAAGGCCAGTGCGGGCAGGAAGTTCAAAGCGCCGATCAGTAAAACGGTGCCGATCAGCAGCACCATGAAGGTAAAGCCGGATACCGGGAAGGAACCGGCATTGGCAGGAGCAATCTTCTTTTGGACCAGTGATCCGGCCAAGGCCATGATAGGCACAATCATCAAGAATCGTCCGATAAGCATCGCCAGACCTAGAGTGGTGTTATACCAGGGCGTATTGGCGGTCAGGCCGGCGAAGGCGCTGCCATTATTGCCCGTGGCCGAACTGTAAGCGTAGAGAATCTCGCTAAAGCCATGCGGCCCGGTGTTGTTCAAGCCGGCCAGGCCCCAGTCACTGACGGAAGCCCACGCCGAAAAACCGAGGATGGAAAAGCACAGCACGAGCAGTGAAAGCATGGCCATCTTCACGTCGTAGGCTTGGATCTTCTTGCCAAGATACTCCGGTGTGCGCCCGACCATCAGGCCAGCGATAAATACCGCGAGGACGACAAATACGAGCATCCCGTAAAGACCGGCACCGACACCGCCGATGACCACTTCGCCGAGTTCAATATTGAACAAGGGCACTAATCCGCCGAGCGCGGTGAAGGAGTCGTGCATCGAGTTGACCGCACCGCAGGACGCCGCCGTGGTGATGGTGGCGAACAAGGCAGAATTGAAGATGCCAAAGCGAACTTCTTTACCTTCCATATTGCCATCGGCCAAGGCGATACCGAGTTTCTGATGGATCGGATTGCCTGCGGCTTCTGCCCCCCAGCAGACCAGTACACCGATGAGGAACATGGTCATCATCGCCCCCCAGACGGTCCAGCCATGTGCCTGATTCTTCGTCATACACCCGAGGTAATAGGTGAGCCCGCTGCCAATGGCGAAGATGGAGAGCATCTGGATGAAGTTAACGAGCGGCGTAGGATTCTCGAAGGGATGCGCAGCATTGGCATTCACGTAGCCGCCGCCATTCGTGCCGAGCATCTTGATGGCCACCTGCGAGGCCATAGGCCCTTGGGCCATGGTTTGCTCATCGACTACCTGTTCTTCCATCACCGCCTTGCCATCAGTGCCCAAGACGGTTTCGCCCTTGTCGTTCTTCTTTTCCACCTGGATTTTGTAGGATTCGACCAGCTTGGCTTTCGTGTAAGGATTGAAATTCTGGATCATACCTTGCGACACAAGGAAGATGGCGAATACGAGGCAGACCGGCAGCAAGAGGTAGTAAGTTATGCGCACCAGATCCACCCAGAAGTTGCCGAGCGTTTGCATGGAATGACGGGAAATCGCCCGCACCAACGCGGCCGCGATCGCGATACCAGTGGCCGCCGAGGCGAAGTTATGAATCGTCAGCCCCACCATTTGGGAAAAATAGGACATGGTGGATTCACCGCCATAGCTCTGCCAGTTCGTATTCGTGGTGAAGCTGATGGCGGTGTTGAACGCCAGGTGAGACGAGAGCGGTCCCAAGCCCTGCGGGTTGAGCGGCAACAGGTGTTGCAACCGCAGGATCGCATAGGTGAACAGGCAGCCGATGAAGCTGAAGAGCAGCATGGCAAGCGTGTATTGCTTCCAATCCTGTTCCTGGCCCGGGTTTGTGCCCATCAGGCGATAGGTAAGACGCTCCAGCGGCCTGATGACGGGATCGAGCCAGGTCTTGCCAGCCGCGTCCAGCACTTGCACCAAATACAGCCCGAGCGGCTTGGTGATCAACGCCAGGATGGCGACGAACAAAAACAACTGTAACCAATCGAGGGTTTGCATAGTGATTCCTTAGAATTTTTCCGGCCGGAGCATGGCCACAACCAAGTAGGCAAACAGCAAAATGGCGATGAAGCCTGTCATGAGGTTTTCCATACAAATTAGCGTCAAAGTTTTTCGCAGAAACCGGCGTAAAGACCGCTCAGGACAAAGAAGACGACGACGACTGCCAAACAGATGAGATCGTTCATAAATTTTCCTTTTCAGGATGAGTGCTGGTTCATTTTTTCGGCCGCTTCACCAGTGAAGCTGAACTGCCTTGTGGGCGTTTACTAACCCTATCTTGCCTTTCGTCGGGGGCGTTTGCGTCCAGCCCAGCTTCGTCAGCAAACACGCCAGAAGCGGCGTTGAGAAAAGCAGGCCAGACATCACCAAAAAAACGACCACATCACGTTTCATAAACTCACGGCTGGATGCGAAAAGGCGGCAGCGGGAGTTTTTCTGCCATCACTGCATCCCAACCATGGCAAAAGTCTGCCACGGGTCGGACGAACGGGATAATTAAGAAGGGGTTGAAGAACGTTAAGATTCTATAAAGGAGGGGTGTCCAGCAAGGTCTTGGGAGAGTCTGCGAAGTGAAGGAAATGTAAGCGGCGTGGATGACGATATTCGCCGCCCCTCGCCGTGTTCCCGTTTTTGCTTCCTAATGCATCCGATGAATCCTGGGTGCAATTCGGAGCGAATGAGTGCAAACGATTGATACGTTTGGATCGGTCAGAGGCAATAGCACTATGCGATATCCGGTGCTGGAAATCAGTCCGACGGTCGAGGGGTATCAGAACGGACGGGGGTTTAGCCTCAGGGTGTTGCAGGCGGGGAGCCGAGGGCGGGTTAGGTGTGGCCGGAGGGAAAGAGGGGTTGACGGGATGGTCTGACTTGTGGAGGTTCTTGGCGAGCTTGCTGCCGGCCGGAGGGGCGACAACTTCAATGCTTCGGTCTCGCGATTGGTGAGCTTCAGAACCACGGCTTCGGCTCCAAGCATGGCCTTGGTAAGGTCGGTGCACTTCTTTTTGACGCATTTGGTGCCTTGGCAATCGGCAATGCTGTTGACCGTGGAATAAATGGAGACGGAAACGCTGCCTTCCTTAATGACCATCGGAACGGAGGCTCTCGGGGGTTTGCGCGAGTTCAACCGCGAAACTGTCCCGTATCCGTCCCGTCACTTGCAAAGAGCCCGCAAACACTGGTGGAGGCGGCGGGAGTTGAACCCGCGTGCCAGGCAAAGCTACCAGTCACGACTACATGCTTAGCCAGGAAATATTGTCGGCTATGTGCTTGCGTCCTGACAGCGAAACACACTGCTTAGTCTGCATGGTATAAGATTCGATTGAAAGTCGCGCAGTCTCCGCTTCAATCTAACCGACTGTTGCGTCCATCCACCATAGTCGGTGTCTAGTGGCGGACGTCACAGCAACTTAGGCTGCGAGGGCCAGTTCTTCGTTGGCAACTAATTTTTTGACCTGAGTGATTAACGAGGCCAACAGATCATCCTCGGCATGCCGCTTCTGATGCGTTCACATGGTCGAAACCAGTACGCCCCCATTAGCCAGCGGCAACAACATCCACCCTAAGCCCCTTCACGTCAAGTGCTGCTCGATCAGAAATACCTCTGTAAATCGTAATTCCCCAATCGCAAAACCTTCCACCCAGCCTACTTGCTCAAGCCCCGCTCGCTCGTCCGCGCAAACTCCAGCAGATGCAACACCTCAGGCAGCATGGGCAGTTCCGCCTCGATGCGCACCAGCGCGTTGCTGATGGTCAATCCGTCGCGGAAGATGATCTTGTAAGCCTGCTTGAGCGCCGCCTGGGCTTCTTCTGAAACACCGTTGCGTTCCAACCCCACCTTGTTCACCGTGCGCGTCTCGGCCGGATTGCCATCCGCCAGCATGTAGGGCGGCACATCTTGCACCACCTTGGAACAACCGCCGATGATCGCCATCGTGCCGATACGGCAGAATTGATGCACCGCCGCCAGACCACCGACAATCGCATGGTCTTCCACCTTCACATGGCCGGCAAGCGTGCCTACATTTGACATCACGATGTGATTGCCCAACTGACAATCATGCGCGATGTGGCAATACGCCAGGATATGATTCTCCGAACCGATCACCGTTGCATCACCATCAGACGTCGCGCTATGGACTGTCACGTATTCGCGGAATGTGTTGTTGTCCCCGATGCGCGTCCATGTGGTGCCGCCCTTCCACTTCAGGTCCTGCGTTTTCAGGCCGATGCTTGCGAAGGGAAAAATGTCGTTCCCACTGCCCAAGGTCGTATGTCCATCGATGACCACATGCGCGTGCAGCTTGCAGTTCGCGCCCAAAGTCACGTGCTCGCCGATGACGCAATAAGGCCCGATCTGGCAGCCCTCGCCGATCTTCGCTCCGGGATGGATGACTGCGGTAGGATGAATCGTCGTCGTCATGGTCACTTAAGGGTCCAAGACCATGAAGGTCACTTCCGCTTCGCTAACAACTTCGCCGGACACACTGCAGACGCCCTTGGCCTTGCCGATCTTGCCGCGCCATTTCGTGAGTTCCACATCGATGATGATGACCGATCCCGGTCGCACCGGCTTGCGCCACTTAACGCTCTCCGCCGCCATGAAGTAGGCGATCTTGCCCGCGTTCTCCGCCTGTTTGAGCATCAAAATACCCGCTACCTGCGCGATGGCCTCCAGTTGCAGCACACCCGGCATCACCGGATGACCGGGGAAGTGCCCCTGGAAATACTGTTCGTTCATTGTCACGTACTTCTCGGCAACGATCTTGTAGCCGTCGATCTTCGTGACACGGTCCACCATCAGGAAAGGATACCGGTGCGGCAGCACCTTCATCACTTGCATCGTGTCCAGCGAGGCTCCGTCCTGGACGAGATTCTCACCCGCCGGCGCTGCTTCCTTGGATTCCTTCGCCTTCTCTTTGACAGGCGCCACCGGCTTGGCCACGACCGGCTCCGGCGGCGGTGTAAAAGTCTGTGCCTGCACCAGCGGCTTGCGCATCTGGGCGGAGATCAGCTTCGTCAGTTCCACATTGCCACCATGGCTCGGCTTTATCGCGATGATATGCCCGATGACCGGACGCCCCAGCAACGTCACATCACCCAGGATATCCAGCATCTTGTGCCGCACGAATTCTTCCGGATACCGCAGCGGCTCCGTCGTCAGCACCGCGTCATCACGGATGACCACCGCGTTCTCCAGACTGCCACCTTTGATCAAGCCGTTCTTGATGAGATACTCGATCTCCTCGAAGTAGCAGAACGTCCGCGCGTGCGAGAGTTCCTTCTTCCATGTCGCGGTCGTGATCTCTGTGGAGAAGTATTGGGTGAAACGCCCCCCCTGCCCTGCACTTGTGCAGGTAATGCGCAGCGTATCACTCGGAAAAATGGAGATGATCGTCTCGCCCTGCGCGAACTGCAGCGGCTCCGTGACCTTGTAGGGCTCGCGCTTCTCCGTCTGCGTCACCGTGCCCGCCTTGTCCAGCAACTCGCAATACGCCCGGGAACTGCCGTCCGCGATGGGCGGTTCATTGGCATCAATCTCGATGATGGCGTTATCGATGTTATACCCCGCGAAGGCCGCCAGGATATGCTCCACCGTGTGGATGCGCACATTGCCTTTGCCCAGCGTCGTCGAGCGGTTCGTCTCCGTCACGTTCTCGACGCGCGCCTCCACCTCGGGTTTGCCCTCCAAGTCCGTGCGGCGGAAGCGCAAACCGGTGTTCGGCTCCGCCGGGAGGAAGGTCATCTTCACCCGGTTCCCGCTATGCAACCCCGTCCCCTCATAGGACACCGGGTGCTTGATTGTCTGCTGTTGTAACACGGCGGGAGATTAAACAGGTCCGGGACCGCCAAAGCAAGCGGGCTTATAGCAAGATCCAAAGGGTGAAATCCGAAGGGCGGACTTCCCGGCTGATGCCCGAGACGGTTCACTGCCTATTCCCCATCTGCGCCCATCTGCGGTTAAAACTTCCCTATCATTGGCCCACGGTGCAACCGGCCTAGATCATGTGGCAGAACATAGCGTCCCGCAGCTTCGGCTCGAACCACGTGCTCTTCGGCGGCATGATGCCACCCGCATCCGCGATGGTCATCAAGTCCTCGATGCTCGTCGGGAACATGCTGAACGCGCAGGCGTACTCCCCGCTGTTCACCAGCTTCTCCAGCTCCGCCGTACCGCGGATGCCGCCCACGAAATTCACCTTCTTGCTCGTGCGCGGATCGTCGATGCCGAAGATCGGCGCCAGCACATACTTCTGCAAGAGGGTCACGTCCAGCTTCTCGATCGGATCATTCGTCGCCGCGAAGTGCGGACGGAAATGCAGCGTGTACCAATGCCCGCCGATGAAGAAGCCCAGCTCATGCTTGCGCGTCGGCTTGGCCGCACCCTTCGGCGTGATGATGAACACCTTGTCCAGCTTCTCCATAAGCTGCTCCACCGTGTTACCATTCATCTCCTTCAACACCCGGTTGTAAGGCAAGATCTGCATCTGGTTATGCGGGAAGATCACCGTCAGGAACCCGCCACTGTGCCCAGCACCCTTGCGCGATTGAAACACCCGACCCGCCGCCGCGCTGCGATGATGCCCGTCCGCGATGTAGAGATACGGGATCTTCGCGAACTCCGCCTCGATGAACTGGATCGTCTCCGCGTCCTCGATCACCCACGCCGTGTGCCGCACCCCATCCTTTACCGTGATGTCGATGTTCGGTGCTTGCGCCGTCTTCTTCGCCACCAGCACATCGAGCGCCGCAACCGCCTTGTAAGTGAGGAACACCGGCCCCGTCTGGGAATTCAATGTCTCGATATGGCGCACGCGATCGTCTTCCTTGTCCGGCCGCGTGAACTCATGCTTCTTGATGACTCCATCCAGATACTCCTGGCAACTCGCCGCCGCCACCAATCCCGTCTGGCTATGCCCGCCCATGATCTGGCGATACAGGTAGAAGCACGGCTGCTTGTCCTGCACCAGGGCACCGCTGCTGATCATCTTGGCGAAGTTCTCCGCCCCCTTCGCATAAACCGGTGCCGAATAAAGATCCGTCCCCGGTGGCAGATCAATCTCCGGCTTGCTCACGTGCAGAAAGCTGAGCGGATTCCCCGCCGCCATCTCACGCGCCTCTTCCGACGACATCACGTCGTAAGGCAGCTCACAGATCTGGGCAGCCAGTTCAGGTTTCGGACGCAGCGCAGCAAACGGTTTCAGAGTAGCCATATTTCTTAAAAATGGACCGCGAACATAGGAAGGAAGCCCGGGAAACGCACGGAAAAAGTTCAAAACGGACGCTTTCCCATGGGAACTTCTTTTGAGCTTTGAACTTTGAGTTTTGAGCTTCCACCCCTTCCTCCTCACCCCTTTTGCCTAGGCGCTCCGCCCCCGTTCCACTTCAAAAGGGCTTGATTTCCAACCCCTTTTCCCTCCAATAACCAACCGTTATTGCATCAACTCACCTTTTTGCATGGCGAAAGAAGAGCCGATTGAGATTGAGGGTACCGTTACCCAGGTGTTACCGGGGACGATGTTTCGCGTCGCCTTGCACACCGGCCACGAAGTCCTCGCCCACATTTCCGGCAAGATGCGCAAACATTTCATCCGCATCAACGTCGGCGACCGCGTGAACGTCGAAATGTCCCCCTACGACCTCAGCAAAGCCCGCATCACCTTCCGCCACCGCTGATCTCGGCCTGAACCCGTTAAATCGTTAAAAAGGCTGAACCGTTGAATCGCTTCCCGATTCAACCCTTTTAACGCTTTAACGAACCGCCTGTTCCCCATGGGCCCGTAGTGCAACTACTGGCCCGTGATGCAATCATAGGCCCGTAATGCAATTACTCCCTCGAAGCAGCCTACCATCCAGTTTGTTTGATGTGACACTCTCACAGTAGCATCCTGTTCTGCGGCACT